>NZ_VIGB01000003.1:1803000-2404000 GCF_006636205.1 Kitasatospora acidiphila
GTCGGCCGGGTCGACCTGGCGGTGGAGCAGACCCTGCGTGACCAGCTGGTTGACCAGGGTGGAGACCGAGTTCCCGGCGAGGCAGAGCTCCTTGGCGGCGTCCGAGACCCGCAGCCCCGGGCTGTCCATCACCAGCCGGAGCAGCTCGACATGGGCACCGCGCAACCGCGGCTCGGTCTGCCCCTGGCGCAGCTTGCGCCGCACCAGGCGCTGTATGCCGACGAGCAGCGCGCTGAAGTCGTCGGCCAGCTCCATGTCAGGCCGGGCGGACGCGGCGCGAGGAGTAGTCATATCTACAGTTTATCTCTCAGTGAGAGGTAACTGTCCAGAGCACGCCCCGCACGAAGACCCCAGGCCGTTCACCTGGACCAGGACCGGCTCAGCTGCGGAGTGGATGCCCGGTGGTCGCGTCCACGTGCGCGGGGACCTCCTCGTGGCGGTCGCCGACCGTCGGGGTGCCCGCGGGCTCGAACATCAGGATGGCGGCACCGGCGGCGGAGGCGGGCTTGTGCTCCGTGCCCCGGGGAACGGTGTAGACCGAGCCCCGGGGCAGGTGCACCGTGCGTTCGCCCGCCGGCCCGCGCAGCGAGATGGCCAGCTCGCCCTCCAGCACCAGGAAGAACTCGTCGGTGTCGTCATGGACGTGCCAGATGTGCTCGCCCCGGACCTTGGCGATGCGCACGTCGTAGTCGTTGACGCTGGTAACGATGCGCGGGCTCCACAGGGCGTCGAAGGAGGCCAGGGCGGTGTCGAGAGAGATGGGTTCGTCAGTCATGAGTGGATCATCGCGGCTTGGTCCCGGCCCGAACGAGTGCTAGGAATCGCACATGTCGCAAGAATCCTCGCAGCGGCGCCCGGCCGCCGGCCCGCACCGGGTCGTGGTGATCGTGGACCAGAACTCGAATCCGTTCGAACTCGGCTGCGCGACCGAGGTGTTCGGCCTGCGCAGGCCCGAACTCGGCCGCGAGCTGTACGACTTCCGGCTCTGCTCGCCGGAGCCGACCACCCTGATGCGGGACGGCTTCTTCACCCTCGGCGGGGTCGCCGACCTGGCGGCGGCCGACACCGCGGACACCCTGATCGTCCCGAACCGGCCCGACACCGAGGTGCCCCGCCGCCCGGCCGTGCTGGACGCCGTCCGCCGCGCGCACGCCCGCGGCGCACGCCTGGTGGGCTTCTGCAGCGGCGCCTTCACCCTCGCCGAGGCCGGAGTGCTCGACGGGCGCCGGGCGACCGCGCACTGGCAGTGGGCCGACGCCTTCCGGGCCCGCTTCCCGACCGTCCGGTTGGCGGAGGACGTGCTCTTCGTCGACGACGGCGACATCCTCACGGCAGCCGGCAGCGCGGCCGCACTCGACCTCGGGCTGCACCTGGTGCGCCGCGACCACGGTGCCGAGATCGCCAACGCCGTCAGCCGGCGGCTGGTCTTCGCCGCCCACCGGGACGGCGGGCAGCGGCAGTTCATCCAGCGCCCGGTGCCGGACACCCCGGACGAGTCCCTCGCCCCGGTGCTCGCCTGGACCGAGGAGCGCCTGCACCTGCCGCTGACCGTCGCCGACCTGGCAGCCCGCGCCCGGGTCAGCCCCGCGACCCTGCACCGGCGCTTCCGGGCCCAGCTGGGCACCACCCCGCTGGCCTGGCTCAACCGCGAACGCCTCTCGCTGGCCTGCCGGTTGATCGAGCGCGGCGAGGCGCGAATGGAGGTCGTCGCGCGCCGCAGCGGCCTCGGCACCGCCGCCAACCTGCGCATCCTGATGCGCCGGGAGACCGGCCTGGCCCCCTCGGCCTACCGGCGGCGTTTCGGCCCGGGACCCAGGTAGGCCACCCGGGCTCAGGTAGGCCACCCGGGGCCCCCGAGCCACCGGCGGCCGGGGGCCGGGGCCCAGGGTGAGTGACCCCGGGCCCCCTCGACGACATCGCCGAAGCCCTGCGCGGCGCTCAGCCTCGCGAGGCTATGACAGCGTCTGCGCTCAGACCTCTTCGACGTCCGTGAAGAGGAGCCGCACACCGCCGGTCGCCAACTCGCGGAGCTTGGCGACGAACGCCCCGGCCTCTTCGGTCGTCACGGCCCTGCTGGCCGCGTCGTAGTCGGTGAAGTACAGGTCGAGCACGCGATAGGCCGGGGTCGGGCTGCCGTCCTCCTTCGGCCAGACCTTCGCGCTCTCGACCCGCTGGACTCCGGGGATCTTCTTCGCCAGCGCGATCTGGTCGTCGTGACCGGCCTCGAAGACGTCGGGGTCCTGCGGGTTCTCGAAGATTGCGGTGATCTTCGTGGTCATGGTTCTCGTCCTTTCTCCGGTGTTGCCCTCGATGTTCGTCCTGCTACCGGGTCTTCCAATTCGCGTTGTCAGGGATCGACTTGTCGGGCACCCGGACCTGGATGATGGACGGGCTGCTCGCGTTCTTCAGAGCAGCCGTCACGGCATCGTCCAGTTCCCCGTACGTGCTGACTTCCCACCCCTGGCAACCGAACACCTCCGACAACTTGCTGTAGTTCCACCGGTGCAGGACGCATGGCCGGTAGAACGACTTGTCGGTGTGGAAGACCGATGAATCGGCGAGCCACTGCTCCACGCCGTAGACGCCGTTGTCGATGACGAAGATGATCGGGTTGAGTCCGAAGCGGGTCTGCGTCGAGAGGCACTGGGCGGTCATCTGGAAGCCGCCGTCACCCGAGAAGACCATGACCCGCTGATCGTCCCTCTTCGCCAGGCAGAGACCGGTCGCGGCCGCCGCGATGTAACCGATCGACGAGTAGGACGACTGAACGATGAACCCGCCCGGAGCGGGCACATCGAGCAGCAGACTGCCGAAGTAGTTCATGCTCGCGTCACTGCCGACGATGGTGTCCCGATCGATGTACTGCTGCACGAAGTTGTAGAACCCCTGATACGTGATCACCTCGGTCGAGCCCACCGCCGACACGCTCCGGGCCGGCCCTTGGGCCGTTTCCGCGCGTTGGGCGCGAGCTGCTTCGCCGCGAGGATCCCGTCGATCAGGTGCTCCAGCGCGACCTGCCCGCCGAAGTAGGTGCCGAGCTTGACCGCGTCCAGCGATGCGAATGCGGTCTTGTCGAAATCCGGGTTCCAGCCCAGCGAGTTGATGTCCGTCAGCCACACGCCGAGGGCCAGCACGAAGTCGGACGAATCGACCAACTCCGTGACGGCGGTTGCGGACGCCTGGCCGTCGAGCACTCCGACGAACAGCGCATCGTCCTCGGAGAGGACGGCCTTGCTCAGGAGTTCCGTGACGAAGGGGATCTCCAGTTGCCGGATCAGCCTCAAGGCCTTCTCCTGGAGGCCGAGCCGGTCGATTTCCACACCGATCCAGATCAGTGGGTTCTCGGCGCTTTCGAGCTTGGCGCAGATCTTCTCGACCGACTCTTCCAGGCTGGTCTGGTCCGACAGGATCCTGGCCGGCGTCAGCACGCCCTGGGGTGGCTCGCACTCCAAGTCGACCATGTCCTGGAGGAGTTCGAGGTATACCGGGCGCCGTTCGCTGATGCAACGGGTCAGTGCGTAATCGATCAGCATCGGTGCGAGGTCGGGATTCTCGATCCGGACGGCCGCGACCGTGATGTGCTCGAACGACTGGAGGTCCGTTTCGCGCCCGCTGATGAAGTGGTGGGCGCTGAACCCGGTCTGCTCGAAGGTCAGGGTCTTCTTGATGCTCGGCGTGCCGTTGATCAGCACGATCGGCACCTTCTCGACGTAGGCACCGGCGACGGCGTTCACGGCACACAGCGCACCTGCGGAGTAGGTGACGCAGAGGGCTCCGATGCCCTTCAGTCTCGCGTAGCCGTCCGCCGCGTAGCCGGCGTTCACCTCGTTGACTTCTTCGACGATTTCGATGCTGCTCGGTGTGACGTACTGGTTCAACCACTCGATCGAATAGTCACCCGCGATGGCGAACAGGTGCTCCAGGCCCAGCTGGTGGAGCCGGTCCACCAGGTACTGCCCCACCGAGTAGCGCTTGTTCATGGTGGCCTCCGTCATCAGTAGTCGCTCGCGCCGCCGAACAACCGGGGCAGGTAGATGTCGAAGATGCCCGGACACTTGCGCTCGGGATACCGCTGGAGCATGAAGTCCTTGAAGGCGTCGTCCGCCAAGCCGTTGCCGATGGCCTGCCGGGCGGCCGAGAGGTACTCGATGTTGCGGGCGACTTCGTTCCTGTCGGCCGGCAGGCCGTGGCCCGGCAGGAACAACTCGTAGTCCTCCACCAGCATTTCTTCCAGCACCCGGATCCAGTGGTCCATGTGCTTCGTCAGATACAGATGGGTTCCGCTGTAGAGCAGGTCCTGGGCGACGTACACGCCCAGCTCGGGAAGCTTGATGGTGAGGTGGTAGTCGATCTCGGTGTCCGTCACCCGGTCGAAGACGTACCTGACCCCGTCGATCATCTCCTCACCGGGGCCGGCGAGTTTCTGGGGGACGACGATCCGGTCCGGCGCGAGGTCGCCGAGTTTCCAGTGGTCGCTCCGCGAGTCCTCGCCGTGTTCCTCGATGAAGCTCATGGTCTCGGGCAGCGCGTGGATCGTGACGTCGCCGAACGCGGTCCCCGTGCCGAACCAGTGGTCGGGGTGCCGGTGGGAGATGTACAGTCTCTCGATCGGCTTGCCGAGGCTGTCCGCGTACTCCCTGAACGCCTTGGCGTAAGGCACCAGGAACTGCCCGTCGACGAGCACCAGTTGGTTCTCGGTTTCGATGATGTGCGTGGCGTTCGCGATGTTGTTGTACGCGAAGGACGCGACGAAGGTGTGGATGCGGACATGACCCGCCCGCTTCACGACCATGATGATGGGATCCGACACCTGAGTCGGCATTCGGGGACCTCCCTGCTGTGATGGATCGACGTCAGGTGGACGGGAGTTGTGCCCGCACTTCCTCCAGCGCGGCCGAGGCGACGTCATAGGCGCTGTCGACGCCGCGCACCGGGTCGTCCTCGCCGGGCCGCCAGAAGCGCCGGCGCGCCATGCGCATCGAACTGTCGAACGGCGGAATCGCGTTGAACACCTCGACCAGGTACGGCCCGCGGTAGACCGGCTCGATCTCCGTCAGGACGACGTCCCACGGGATCCAGCTGTCCCGCACCGCACCGCGGTCGGGTGCGGAGAGGTGGACGTAAGTGAGCCGGTCCTGCCGCGCGGCCCGGGCGACATCGGCCCTGAAGACCGACGGCCCCTGGCTCTCCATCACGACCTGCGCGGTGTCGACCGTCACGCCGCCCTGCGAGGGCCCGAGGCCGTCGAGGAAGTCCAGCACCTCCGAGACCGAGTTGGGCGGGGGCGTCTCCCAGCTCTTGACGGGCTCGATGGCGAGCTTCACCTCCTGCGCTGCGGCGTACTCCGCCAGCTCCT
The DNA here is from genome assembly GCF_006636205.1 of Kitasatospora acidiphila. Classification (NCBI taxonomy): domain Bacteria; kingdom Bacillati; phylum Actinomycetota; class Actinomycetes; order Kitasatosporales; family Streptomycetaceae; genus Kitasatospora; species Kitasatospora acidiphila. Next base: position 1,808,357 of record NZ_VIGB01000003.1, read on the forward strand.
CGAAGACGGAACGCGCCGCGTGGTAGCGCGACTTCATCCAGTCCTGGAGGGCGTCGCTCCAGAGCGGCTCACCGTCGTCCGTGACCGGGAAGGCCCCGTAGGGGTAGAGGAACGGCCCCGACATGATCGAGTCGCCGCCCAGGACCCGGGTGATGTCGACCCGCGACTTCAGGTAGGACAGGGCCTGCCTGCGCTGCTCCTGGTAGGGCGACGTCGGGTCGAAGGTCCGCGTGGTCCCGACGTTGGTGGTGAACTTCACCTCCCGCAGCCCCGCCTCGTCGAACGCCTTCTTGAGACCGACGTAGCTCTCGACCTCGATCCGATGGTCGACGGTCGCGGGCTGGGGGCGATGTGCAGGTCGAAGCCGTCGTAGCCCATGTCGGTCAGGGCTTTCAGATGACTGATCAGAACCTGGGTGTAGTCCGAGTCCTGCGGCCGCAGATCGGCCGTGAACATGAAGAAGCTGAAGAATACGTCCCGCCTGGGTGCCGCGTTCATTCCTGGTGTCCTCGCTCCCGGTGTCCTCGTCACTGTGTCCCCGCTGTTGGGCTACCAGCCGAGGAGGTCGGCGAGGTGGGCGCGGGCCTTCTTGGCGTATTCGAGCGGGACGGCCTTGTTCGGGTCCTGCTCGGCTTCCACGACGAGCCACCCCTGGTAGTCGGCATCGGCCAGCACTTCGAGGATCGGCCGGAAGTCGATCGCGCCGTCTCCGGGCACGGTGAAGACGCCCAGCTCGACGCCCTCCTGGAACGACAGGCCTTCGCCGCGCACCCGGCGCACGACCTCGGGCCGGATGCTCTTCAGGTGGACATGACCGATGCGGTCGGCGTGGGCCCGGGCCAGGTCCAGCGGATCGTCGCCGGCGAAGGCGATGTGGGCGGTGTCGAGCAGCAGATGGACCAGCTCCGGATCGGTCGAGGCCAGCAGCCGGTCGACGTCGGCCCGGGTCATCACGCCGGTACCCATGTGGTGGTGGTAACTGAGCTTCATACCAGCCGAGTTGGCTATCTTGCCGAGCTCTTCCAGGCCCGACGTCAAGTCGTCCCACTGGGCGTCGGTGAAGACCGGGCGGTTGGCGAACACATCGACGGGGAGCAGGTGCGAGGAGGCTCCGAACTCGGCCACCACCAACTCGGTGCCACCCAGCGCCTTGACGTGGCGCAGCGTCTGCTCGAAGGCCTCGATCGTCTTCTGCCGCATCCTGCCGACCGTGAAGTACGTGCTCGTCCAGGGCTCGGACACCCGCAGGCCGCGCAGTTCGAGAGCGGCCTTGAGCTCGGCAGCGTCCGAGGGGTACTTGTGCCCGATGCTGCAGCCCTGGAAGCCGGCGAGCGCCATCTCGCTGACGGCCTGGCCGAAGGAGATGTCGGCGTCGATGGCGGGGAAGTCGTCGTTCCACCACAGGGTGCAGCAGACGCCGAGCTTCACCTTGTCCGGGCTGAGGCGGTCGCCCAGTTCGGTCATTTTCCTTCCCCTCTCAGGTAGCGGTCCTCGATGCGGGGTGGCTGGGCCCAGGAGCCGTAGCCGGGTGCCCTGGCACCGGGAGGGTTGGCCCCGATGGCCGGCCACAGCAGACCCTCCTGGTAGGAGGCGGCGGTGACCGTGGACGTTTCGGCCGCCGTCCGGGCCCCGTAGCGGTCGGTCCACTCGGGCGGCAGGCCGTACCACGTCCCGGAGTACCAGAGCTTGACCACATTGCGGGCCACCGGGCCGAGGCGGTCGTCGCTGAAGATCCGGTGGCGCAGGGCCCGGTCAAGCAGGGCCCGGTCATGGCTTCCCGCGCCGTCGCCTGCGTCGGCCCGGGCCGCCCGGTGGGCGTCCAGGAGCGCGGTGACGACCTCGTCGCCGCAGGCGTCCCGCACTTTGGCCAGGTACTGGTGGGCCAGACCCGTGCCGAGCAGGTCGGTCTCCTCGAAGGCGGTGAGGTCGACCGACAGGACGAGGAACTCCTCGAACGACTGGGAGGTCACCGCGTCACCGCCTGGGCTGTGCCGCCGGCGGTCCGGGCGGCGTCCGGACCGGGCCCGACCGCGTTCGGGATCTCGAAGGTCGGAGCGGCGTGCAGACCGTCGCTGCCCGGCAGGGGGTTGCGCACCAGCCGGTTGAACCCGTCGCGCAGGCGGAACATGTACCAGACGGCGTCCTGCAGAAGGTCCGGCTTCCCGTTGAACGCCTTGGTGAGCAGGGCCAGGAAGGCTTCGTAGTCGGCGTTGAACTTCCGTGCGGCACCGGCGAGTTCCGATCCCGCCGGATAGTCGGCCAGCCGGGCGCTCACCTTCAGCCGGTACACGTCGTCCCAACTGACGCTGAGCGGCGGCCCCGAGGGCGCGTCGGGGTGGTCGCCCACCTGGTAGTAGCGGCCGAGCTGCAGCTGCCGGAACCGGTAGTAGTGGGCCAGCTCCCCGTCCGCGTCGTGGATGCCCGAATCGAGGCCCTCGCCCTGAGCGGCGATGAAGCGCAGCGCCCGCCGGGCCGAGTCCAGGTCGGAGACGGTGATCACCGTGCCGCCGCCGGAGTAGAAGTACTCGGGCCCCACCTGCAGGGCCGGGTGCCCGCAGAAGAGCCCGGGGTCGTCGGCCGCCACCTTCTCGAGCCCTTCGATGATCTCCTCGTAGAACTCGCCGATGCTGTAGAAGCGCATCCCCTTGGCCGTCGGGCTGGCGGCCAGGAGCGGCCTCCCGTTGTCAGAAGCGCGCACCAGTCGTGAGCTGCCGCTGGGAGCCTTGCCCGGCCGCTCGATCTTGCAGAACGTCTCCACCGCCTCCGGGGAGAAGGGCCGCAGGTCGACGGTGAAGTCGTCCTCCCCGTCGGGCAGATAGGCCGGGTAGGACGGGACGAAGCCGGGGGCGGTCAGGTCGGGTGTCCCGCCGATGGCGTTCAGGACGTTGGCGGCGAGGGTCAGGTGCAGCATCTCCTCCACCGCGACCACCCGGATGATGTGGGCGGCATCGGAGTTGGTGGCGGAGTGGATGGAGTAGTACGCGGTCAGGTAGGTCGGGATGGTCGCGTGTTCAAGCGCCATCGCCGCGTGCAGGTAACTGATCAGGTCGTCACGGCTGTCGATGGTCGACGCGGTCACTGGGCCGCCTCCTGAGCTCGGCCCCGGGTGGCGCCGTTCGAGGTGACGTGGATCGGTGCGGTCTCGGAGTCGAGCTGGGCCAGCATGGCCCGGACGCTGCGCAAGCACAGGGCGGCGATGGTGAGCGTCACGTTCGACGTGCCCACGGTGGGCATGCTTCCCCCGCCGACCAGGTAGAGGTTCTGGTGGTCCCAGGACCGCTGGTCCGCGTTGACCACCGAGGTCGACGGGTCGCGGCCCATCACATGGGTGCCGGCGAGGTGGTTGCCGCCGCGGATCTCGTACCCCTCGCCGGCGTGGACGGCGTAGCCCCAGAAGTTCGGGTCGTACTCGGTGTGGTCCTCGGCCCCGAGGCGGGCGAAGATCCGCTTCGACAGCTGCCGGGCGTACGCCACCCCCCGCATCGTGTAGTCGGGGATGTCGTAGCTAAGGATGGGCCGCATGTTCCCCAGGCTGTCGGTGACGGCCGGGTCCACGGTGACCCGGTTGCTCGGGTTGGCCGGGACCTCGACCATGAACGCCAACTGCAGCTGGCGGGACACCCGGTCCACCAGGCCCTGGCGCAGCGACTCGCCGTAGCGGCCACCGGCGTCCACCAGGTCGACCAGGTCGGTCATCGGCGCCCCGCGGGCCCAGCCCCAGCCGTCGTTGTGGATGTCGACGCTGAACGCCGCCTGGCGGCGGCGGAAGCGGCCCCCGCGCAGGTCGGTGATGCCGCCGGTGCAGTTGGTGCCCCGGAAGGTGCCGGCCACCTCCGGCAGCAGAGCCCAGGCCAGCAGGTAGGCGTGGTCCATGAAGTTCCGCCCCATCAGGCCGCTCGAACTGCGCAGGCCCGAGGCCAGCATCAGCCGGGGTTCTCCACCGCGTTGGCGGCCAGGATGAACAGCCGGCCCCGGGCTCTCAGGGTGGTGAAGCCGGGGCTGTCGGGCCGGTCGTAGCGGCGGTACTCGATCTCGGTCACCCGGCCGGTCTGCTCGTCGATGTGCACCTTGTGGGCCACCGCCTGGGCCACCAGGTCGACCCGGCCGCTCCGCAGGGCCGCGGCGAGGGTCTTGCCGGCGTTGTACTTGGCCTGCACCGGGCAGATGGGCACGCAGTTGTTGTTGCCCTGGCACCGCCCGCCGACCTCGACCTGGTAGGTGCTCACCGCTCCTCGCGGCACGTAGCCCTTCCCTCCGTCGTAGGCCGGGTTCGGTATCCCGTTCCGCCCCTGGGGAACGGACGGACCCGCAACTCCCGCTGCTCACCGTCGAGTTCGACCGGCATGCCGTCGATGTCCGCGGCCACCACCCGGTCCAGGTAGGACAGCGGCAGCCCCTTCATGGGGAACACGTAGCCCTCGTCGAAGGCGATCCCGAGGTAGGCCTGGTCCGCCACGTCGGCGGAGACGCCGATCTCGCGTTCGGCCTCGTTGTAGTACGGGGCGAGGTCCTCGTAGCCGAGCGGCCAGTCGACGCCCTCGCCGTAGAGCGTGCGCATCCGGAAGTCCTCGGGAAGCATCCGCAGCGTCTTGGCCTCCCAGTGCATGGTGGTGCCGCCGAGGACCCTCGTGTAGGTGGTGTCGGTGGCGAACGGCCCGCTCTGGACGAGGTAGGCCGAGCTGTCGGGCGCACCTGGGAGGATGCGCCGTGCGTCGGTGCCGCGGGGCATCGGGGCGTTGGCGACGACCGGGTAGGGCGCCTGGTTGTCCTTGCCGGTCGCCGAGTAGAAGCGGTCGAGGTAGGCCTCGTAGCCCCGCAGGGTGAGGTCCTCGGCCGGGCCGGCTTCGAGCACCAGCACTCGCTTGCCGGCGTCTCCCAGCCGCGAGGCGATGATGGCGCCGGCGATCCCGCCACCGACGATCACGGCGTCGTAGAGGATTTCGGCCGCCGCCGCGGGGTCGGTGCGCTTCGCCGCCCCGTCGGGGAATTTCGCGTACATCGGGCAGTCACTCCTCTGCCAGGTCCCGGGCGCAGCCGGGACCGCAGTGGTGATCGGGATTCGGGTCGGTCGGCGACGGGGTCACACGGCCTCGGCCCGGGCGCGCATCGCGGACAGGTAGGCGGCGAAGCTCCACGTCAGGTTGTGGACACTGCGCTCGAAGCCGGTGGCGCCGTCGAACTGCTCGGAGAGCTCCAGGTTGTCGCTGTGGTAGACGACGGCCCGCACCATGGCGTCACCGGTCGCCGTCAAGGCGGCGGCTGCTGCCGCCGGGGCCGTCGACGCGTCGATGCCGGACTGGGCGAAGAAGGGTGCGGACAGGTCGTCCAGGGGCACCTTGCCGCTCGACTTGATCTCGGCGGCCAGCTTGTAGTGCAGTTCGGCGACGTTGCACGTGGAGAGGGCCCAGGGGTGACCGCCGAGCACCGGGTGCGAGGTGTCACCGTCGTAGACGTCGCCCGGGTAGCGGCCGAACAGCGGCCCGATGCCGAACTCCTCCCGGTCCGCCTTGTTCACCGGGTAGCAGGCGATGCCGCCTTCCTCCCACTGCGAGCGCAGCTGGGCCGCGGTGGCCAGCAGCTTGGTGTCGGTGACGGGAACGGCGCCGTAGACGGCCGACTGGACGATGTCGATGTTCGGGTCGTAGCCGCTGACGACCGGGTTCTCGGGCGACGGCTGGGCTCCATGACCGGGGTCGGCCATCATGCTCACGTACTTGCTGCCGTCCCAGTGGCCGGCGAGGGCCTGGCGCAGCCAATCGATGGCGGGCCGCAGTCCGACCGGCTTGTCGATCCCGACGACGGTCGAGGCGTGGATCTCCTCGAAGCAGCGCAGCTGGGCGGCCCGGGCGAAGAAGCTGAACCCGTTGTGCTCCTCCCACAGGTTCGTGGTGGCGTCCTGGTAGACGCCGAGGAGGTAGGCGACGTTCGCGTTCACCAGGTCGACCGCACGCTTCTGGGTGTCGAGGTCGAGCTGGTCGTAGGCGGCCAGGATGGTGATCGACTGCAGGGCCGGACCGTCGTTCTGCTCGGTCCACGGGCGGGCGTCGCCGGCGATGTTGAAGCAGGCGTGACCCTTGGTCAGCGGCGGCTGGGCGTTGGAGTGGCAGAGGTCGGCGAACTGCACGTAGTCGTTGAGCGTCTGCACCGTCCCGCCCGGGCGGGTGGGCATGGCGGCCTTGGCCACCTCCATGGCCGTGATGGCCCCGTCGCGCACCCAGTTGAAGACGTAGTCCTCGTCGATGCCGGGGGTGTCGGCCGGGAACGACGGCGCGGCGATGATGCAGCCCGGCTTCGAATCCCGGGAAATGTCGCCCGGCGACTGCGGATCGCTGAAGACGAATCCGTCACTGGCGATGTTCCGGAACATGAACGTGTACATGATCGGCACGAGCGACGGCAGATCGACCGCACCCGGAGAAATGGTTTTCCGGACATTCGTTCGGGCCTGGGAAATGTCGGCGGACCGGTTCGTGCGGGCGGGCATTTCAGGCGTGCTGATGGAATCGGTCATGACTGAACCCCGTAATCTCGCGAGCGGATTCAACGGATCGGATCGGCGCCGCAGTCGCGCGGATCGAATGGCTTGGCGCCGAGCGCGTCCCAGCCGTGCGCGGGAACCACCGGGAGCGCCGAGTGGGCTGCGGAGCAGGGGCGATGGGCAGGTCGCGCCCACTCTGGATCAAGTGCCCGAGTCGACGTATTTCCCAAAATCGCGCCACTAAGGAATGCACCCCCTTTTGCCCCCTACCCCCGTGTTTTCCCAGGAAGCGCGCGATGCAGATGCTCTCCGGCAGTGAGCCCCGCGGCAGCTTTTCACTGGACGGCACAAAGCTATTTTGAAGCATCATGAGACGGGGCCGTTCCAAGCGATGTTCCCGCCACTCGGCAGCACCCTTTGCTTCCCGCGACGAAAGCTACCGCCCGCTCGTCAGCCGCCGCAAGGGAAATCTCGAATGTTGCGTACGGGGTTGGAGTAATCAAGTGCAACTCACTGTTGCACAATTGCGCATCGAGTCCTGATGGTGCGCATGGGCATCTCGCCCCGGGTTCTGCGTGTTAATAATGGCGAGCATTAATAAATGCCAAGACCGCCGCCGGGCTGCTGCTCAGCCCGGCGGCGGTCAAGTGGGGTCCGCGTCAGCGGGGTGCTCGGCGCTGTACTCGGCGGCGTGGTCACCCGCCTTCGGCGCCGTGGGTGTCAGGCTCGCCGCAGCGACTCCCAGAGGCGGCCGGTGACGTCATCGAGCTGGGCGAAGCGCTGGGTGATCCGGCTGAGGACCGACGCCGCCCCGGTGGCCTCGAAGCGCAGTGCGAGGACGCCCATGGCGTGCCAGTGGCGCACCGCCTCCTCGTGCAGCGCGAGACTGCCTGCACGGGCGCCGGCGACCTGGAGCGAACGGCCCATCAGGGCCAGGCTGGGCACCGCGTAGAGCACGTTGGCGTGGTGGAAGAGGCGGCGGGCGCCGACGGCCGCGCGCTCCGGACCGTCCGCGAAGCAGGCCTCGCACAGCTCCTGATAGCGGCGGATCGCACCGTGGAAGCGCTCCTCGGCGAAGAACCGCTCGGCCTGGTCGGCGAGTTGGCTGCCCAGTTCGAGCTGCCCGGGGCCGCTGCCCGCGCCCGGTCCCCCGTGCGACTGCGACCTCGGCGCTGACCCCGGCTCTGCCCCCGGCACCTGGCCGGCCGGCCGCGGCCCCTCGTCCGCCGCCGCGTAGAAGTACCCCATGCCGTCATGGGCGTCGCTCTTGATCCGGTCGCCGGCGGCCCCGACCAGGTCGGTCAGCGTCAGCCGGGCCCGGCAGGCGAACGGATTCGCCCCGACGACCAGGGTGTCCAGCAGCGTGACGTGGCTGCGGTCCGCCGCGATGTCCTCGATCAGCACGGCGTGCAGATAGGGGGCGTTGTCCCGGTAGACCTCGGCGTACCGCAGGTGCGCCGTGTTCACCCAGACCACCACACCGCGGAACCTGGCCAGCAGGTCCGCCAGTTGCCGCCCCGGATCGGTGAAGTCGATCGGCTCCTTGTGCATCCCGAAGCCGGACCGGGTCATGCCCAGCGAACCGACCTCCTCCACCGGGAAGATGTACTCCGGGTAGCCGGCCTCGTCCAGGCCCGCCTGGAAGAGGTAGCCGCCACCGCGTTCGAACACCGCCTGCTCCGGGACCGGACGGCCCAGCATGCCGGCGAGCGCCGAGTAGCAGCCGGTCAGGCAGTTGACCGCCACGTCGTCGTAGCGCTCCAGGATCTCGCTCTCCAGGATTTCGCTCTCCACCGTCCCGCTCCGTCCGCTCGTCAGTCCCGCAGCTCGAGCGTGCAGCACTTGACGCTGCCGCCGGCCTTGAGGAGTTCGGTGAGGTCCACGCCGATCGGCTCGAAGCCGCGCTCGCGCAGCCGCTCCTGGAGGTTGGTCGCGGCCTTCGGCAGCAGCACGTGGCGGCCGTCGGAGAGCGCGTTGAGGCCGAAGACCGCCGCGTCCTCGTCGGTGGCCAGGATGGCGTCCGGGAACATCTCCTTGAGGACCGCCTGGCTGCCCGGGCTGAAGGCCGGCGGGTAGTACATCACCTCGTCGTCCGAGAGCACGGCGATCGCGGTGTCCAGGTGGTAGAAGTTCGGGTTGACGAGCTTGAGGCTGGTGACCGGCAGGCCGAAGTACTCCTGCGCCTCGAAGTGCGAGCGCGGGTCGGTGCGGAAGCCGGTGCCGGCCAGCAGCCGGCGGCCGATGGTGAGGTAGTCGCCCTCGCCCTCGTTGATGAACTCCGGCCAGTAGATGTCCTCGTAGCCCTGCTGCACGAACCAGGTCAGGTAGGCGGGCCCTTCGGCGGTGCGCTCCACGTGCCGGAACCGGGCGCCGAGCACCTTGCCGTCCACCACCGTGGCGCCGTTGGCCGCGAAGACCATGTCCGGCAGCCCGTCGATCGGCTCGATCTCCAGCACGGTGTGGCCGAGTTCGCGGTACAGGTCGCGCAGGCCCTCCCACTGCCGGACGGCGAGGGAGTTGTCGACCGGCTTCTCCGGGTTCATCCACGGGTTGATCGAGTAGTTGACGTCGAAGTGGCGCGGGCGGCACATCAGGAACCGGCGTGGCACGGCGGTCCGGGTGCGGCTGATGCTGGCGGACTGGGACTCGGTCATGGGATCTCTTCCGTCTTCCGTCGTGTTCGGGATGAAACCGGGCAGGGGCAAAGGGAGTTCACGAACCAGCAGCGGTCGTGGCAGCGAGCCCGGTAGCGGGCGCGGCGGCCGGCGGGGTGCGGGCGGCCGCGGCGGCGAGCAGCCGGCCGTCCGGGCTGGTCCAGTCCAGCAGGTGCCAGCCCTCCCACCGACCGGCCGGCACCGCGCCGGTACCGCCCGGTCCGGGCAGCCCGCCCAGGTCGACCTGGCGCAGCCGGCCCAGCGCGGTGGCACCCACCTTGACCAGCGCCTCCTTGCGCACCCAGTGCCGCAGGAAGTCCCGGGCCGGGTCGTCGGACTCCAGGACCGCCGCCAACTCCCGCTCGCTGAGCACCCGTCGGGCCACCCGCAGGTCCAGCGGCCGCTCGGCGGCGTGCTCCACGTCGATGCCGACCGGCCCGGGTCCGGCAGCGGCCGCAACCGCTCCGCCGGTGTGCGAGAGGCTGACGCCCAGCTCCGGGTAGCCCTCCAGCGCAGGCCGGCCGTGGTCGTCGGCCCCGCAGTCCGGGCAGCTCTGGGTGATCACCAGGCGGTCGGGCGGCACGCCGAGCCAGCGGGCGGCGCACCAGCGGACCAGGACGTGCGCGGCGACGTAGTCGTCCCGCCGTGCCGGGTCGGCGATCTGCTCGGCGCGCGCGGTCTCCACCGCAGTGAGGGCCACCGTCCGTGCCAGCGGCAGCACTTCGGCGGTGCGCCGGACGACGGCCAGCGGCCGCGCCCCTGCGGTGGGCGGCCGGTCCAGCACGGCCGTTCCCCGTGTTCGGTCCATCTCTCCCCCGTGTTCCCCCGTGCTCCGGCCCGTTGCCGAAGCAGCGTCAGTGCCCCATGCCGGCGCCGCCGTCGACCGGCAGCACCGCGCCCGTGATGTAGCCGGCGTCCTCGCTGGTCAAGAAGCCCACGGCGGCGGCCACTTCGGCCGGGTCGGCCATCCGCCCGACCGGCACCTGGGCGAGCAGCTCGTTGCGGCGGTCCTCGGGCATCGCGGCGACCATGTCGGTGTCGGTGAACCCGGGGGCGACCGCGTTGACCGTGATGCCCCGGCCGGCCACCTCCCGGGCCAGCGAGCGGGCGAAGCCGATCTGGCCGGCCTTGGAGGCGGCGTAGTTGGTCTGCCCCACCGCGCCGGCCATGGCGACGGTCGAGGAGACCAGCACGATCCGGCCCCAACCGCGGCGCAGCATGCCCCGGGTGGCGAGCTTGCAGGCCAGGAAGGCGCTGCTCAGGTTGGTGCGCAGGACCTCGTCGAAGTCCTCCTGGCTCATGGTGAACAGCGGCCGGTCCCGGGTGATGCCGGCGTTGACCACCAGCACCTCCACCGGCCCGAGTTCGGCGTTCACCTCGGCGAAGGCCGACTTGAGCTGCTCGGGTTCGGTGACGTCGCAGCGCACCGCGAAGAAGCCCGCGGGCGGCTCCCCGCCGCGGTAGCTGACGGCGACCCGGTCACCGCGGTCGGCCAGGTGGCGGGCGACCGCCAGGCCGATGCCGCGGTTGCCGCCGAGCACCAGTGACGTGCGTGGCATGTTGTCCGTCCTTGGGGTCACCGGGCCTGGGCGTTCTCGCGCAGGGTCTTGGCCAGCAGGTCGCCGATCTGGTCGGCGTAGGGCGCGCTCATCATGTCCAGGTGGGCGCAGGAGACGATGTGCTCGGTGAGTCGGCCGCTGACGTGCGGCCGCCAGCGGTCGGCGATCACCGAGCTGTCCCGGTCCGGTTCCTCGGCGGCCGTGAAGAAGACCAAGTCGCCGCGGCAGTGGCCGGGTTCGAACTGGTAGCGGAGCCGGATCAGGTTCTGGACCACGGCGATCAGCTGGTCGCCGTCGGGCACCACGGCGAGCACCGAGGCGATCTCGCGCTGGAGTTGCTCGTCGTCCTCGGGCACCAGCTCGTCGTCGTCCTGGTCCTCGGCGGTGACCATCACCGTGTCGAGCAGGGCGACCAGGTCGACCTGCTCGCCGGCGTCCTGCAGCCGGGTGGCCAGCGCGTGGGCGACGACCCCGCCGAACGACCAGCCGAGCAGCCGGTACGGGCCGTGCGGGCGGACGGCGCGGATCTGTGCCAGGTAGTCCGTCACCAACTCGTCGAGGCTGGCCGGGAGTTGTTCTGCTCCCCCGACGCCGCGGGCCTGCAGACCATAGACCGGCTGGTCGGGCCCGAGGCGGCGGAGCAGCGCGGCGTAGGCCCAGCTCAGCCCGAATCCCGGGTGCACGCAGAACAGCGGGGCCTGGTCGCCGCCGGGCCGCAGTGAGAGCAGCACCGAGAAGTCGTCGCCGGCGGCCGACTTGGTGAGCCGGCCGGCCAAGTGCTCGACCGTGGGCGCCTCGAAGAGGTCGCGGACGGTGAGCGCGGCGCCGAGTTCCTCGCGGATCCGGCTGACCAGCCTGATCGCCATCAGCGAGTGCCCGCCGAGGTCGAAGAAGCTGTCGGTGGCCGCGACCTGCGGCAGACCGAGCGCCTGACCGAAGAGTTCGGCGAGCGCCTGCTCCTCGGGGGTCTGCGGGGCACGGCCCTCGGTGGCCGCGAAGTCGGGCTGGGGCAGCCTGGACCGGTCGAGCTTTCCGCTGGGGGTCAGCGGCAGTTCGGGCAGCGGGACCAAGGTGGGCATCATGTAGCCGGGCAGCAACCGGCTGGCGGCGGTGGTGATCCGGGCCAGGTCGGGTTCGCCGCCGCCCGCCGCGGTGACGTAGCCGACCAGCCGGCGCTCGCCGCGCTCGTCCTCGTGGACCAGCACGGCCGCCTGCGCCACGTCGGGCAGCCCGGCGAGCACGCTCTCCACCTCGCCCAGCTCGATCCGGAACCCGCGCAGCTTCACCTGGTCGTCGGAGCGTCCCAGGAAGTCGAGTTGGCCGTCGGGGCGCCAGCGGACCAGGTCGCCGGTGCGGTACATCAGCGCGTCGGCCGGCCCGAACGGGTTGGGGACGAAGCGGGCCGCGGTCAGCTCGGGCTGGTTGAGGTAGCCGCGGGCCAGGCCGTCGCCGGCGATGAACAGTTCGCCCGCCACGCCGGCCGGCACCGGCCGCTTCCGCTCGTCCAGCACATAGAGCTGGGTATTGCGCAGCGGCCGGCCGATCGGCGGCGCCCCCTCGTCCGGGTCGGCGGTGGCCGAGGCGCTGGCGTACACGGTGGTCTCGGTGGGCCCGTAGGCGTTGACCAGTCGGATGCCGGGCAGGGCCGCCCGCAGTCGGCGGGCCACGTGCGGGGAGAGCGCCTCGCCGGCCAGCACCAGGTAGTCGGCGCGCACCCGCAGGCCGCCGTCCTCGATCAGCCGGGCGAGCACCGAGGGGACGCCGCTGACCAAGGTGCCGTCCCACGAACCGCGTTCGCCCAGTTCCAGCAGGTCGCGGACGATCTCGATGCTGCCGCCGGACAGCAGCGGCCCGAAGATCTCGAAGACCGAGACGTCGAAGTTGATCGAGGTGGCGGCCAGCACCCGGCGCAGGCCGTCGCCGAAGGTCTCGGCGGCCCAGGCGGCGAGGTTGGCCAGGTTGGCGTGGCTGACCATGACGCCCTTGGGGCGCCCGGTGGAGCCGGAGGTGTAGATGATGTAGGCGAGTTGCTCGGCGTCGACCGGCACGGCGTAGCTCGCCGCGGGCAGTTCGGCCGACTCGGCGATCACCGCAGGGTCGTCCAGGCGCAGCAGCGGCAGGTCGAGTTCGGCCGGCACCTCGAAGTCGGTGGCCGAGTCGGTGATCACCAGCGTCGGCTCGGCGTCGGCCATCATGTACGCCAGGCGGTCGCGCGGGTAGCTCGGGTCCAGGGAGACGTAGGCGGCGCCGGCCTTGTGCACGGCGAGCAGCGCGACCGGTATCGCGTTGGACCTGGGCAGCGCGATGCCCACGAAGTCGCCGTCGCCCACTCCGTGTTGGCGCAGCACTCGGGCCAGCCGGCTGGCCCTTTCGTCCAACTCGCGGTAGCTGAGCTCTTCTTCGCGCCAGACGGTGGCGATCCGGTCGGGGTGGCGGCGGACCTGCTCGGCGAAGAGCTCCGAGACGGCCGCGGTGATCCGAGGAGCTGCCGTGTCGTTCCAGCTGCGCAGCACTCGCTCGCGTTCGGTCTCGCCCATCAACTCCAGTGCCGACAGCGGGCTCTCGGGGTCGGCGGCGGCGCCTTCGAGCAGTCGCACCAGGTGGCGGGCCAGCTCGGTCACGGTGTCCTGGTCGAGCCGGTCGACGTCGTACTCGCAGTAGACCCAGGCGTCCTGGTCGTCCTCCATGAAGGTCAGCATCAGCTCGAACGCCGCGGTGGCGTTGGGGATCGGCAGCCGCTCGACCAGCAGGCCGGCGCGCCGGACCGGGGCGGCCGGGCCGACGGCGTGGTTCAGCCCGAGCTGGAAGACCGGCTGGCGGCCGGAGCTGCGCGGCGGGTTGACGGCGTGCACCAGCTGGCTGAACGACAGGTGCTGGTGCCGCAGCCCCTGGAGGGTCTTGGCCTGGACCTGGTGCAGCAGTTGGGTGAAGGTGGGCTCCTGGTCGGCGTCGGCGCGCACCCGCAGCGGCATGGTGTTGACGGTCAGTCCGACCAGGCCCTCGGAGCCGGGCTGGAGCCGGCTCGACATGGGGACGCCGAGCACCAGGTCGCGCTCGCCGGTGTGCCGCATGAGCACCGCGAAGGCGCCGGTCGCCAGCACGGAGAAGAGCGAGCAGCGGTTCTGCCGGGCGAGTTCGCGCAACCGGGCCGCCACCGGGCGGGGGATGTCCTGGCGCAGGGTGGCCGCGCGGCGCTCGGTCGGGCCGGCGGTCCGGGCTCGCGGCAGGTCGAGGGTGGCCGGGGCGCCGGCCAGTTCGCTGCGCCAGTAGTCGAGCGAGCGGGCCAGGCGGTTCGGCGAGCCGGCGTGGCCGCGCACGAAGTCCGGGTATGCGAGGGAGAGTTGGGGCAGCGGGTCGGGCTGTCCGGTCGCGCAGGCCGCGTACAGCAGCTCGAACTCGCCGGCGAGGACGTCCGCGGAGACGCCGTCGGAGACGCTGTGGTGCATCACCAGCAGCAGCACGTGCCGCTGTTCGGCCAGCCGCAGCAGGGTGGGCCGCAGCAGCGGGGCCTGGTCGAGCGGGAACGGCTCCTGCTGGGCGGCCGTGAAGTGCTCGGCCAGCAGCTGGTCGGTTTCCGACTCCTGGCTGAAGTCGGCGGTCCGCAGGGTGAGTTCGACCTGGTCGGCGATCTGCTGCCGCAGCGCGCCGTCCTGCTCCACGAACGCCGTCCGCAGTGCGGGGTGACGGTCCGTCAGGGCCCGCAGGGTGGCGTCCAGCGCGGCCCGGTCGAGCGGGCCGTCCAGGCCGAGCGCCAGCGCCAGGTTGTGGGTGCCGGGTCCGCCGTGCATCCGCTCGACGAACAGCACGCCCTCTTGGGCGGGCAGGAGCGGGAGTTGCCTGTCCTCGTTGCGCATGACCTGTCCTGTAGGAGCCGTTCGGGCGGGCGGATGGCGGCGGGCGCTCCGCTTCGCGAGTCGCGGGCGGAGCGCCCGACCGACCGGCTGGGCCTGGTGGTGCCGCGGGGTTACGCGGCGAGGATGGCGCAGACCTTGGCGGCGAAGTCCTCCAGGGTCTCGTCCGGGGTGGCCGCGCTGATGTACATCGGCTCTTCGATGTCGGGGGCCAGGTGGTAGCCGGCCTCGCGCATCCCGGCGTACAGCGTGGTGTACGGCTGGTGCTCCTGGCGGGCCACGTCCTCCTTGCGGCGGATCGGGCTGCCGTTGGGCACGAAGATGAAGGCGAAGATGGAGCCGGTCCGGGTGAAGGTGAAGTCCAGCCCGGCGGCGGTGCGGTGGCGCTCCACCGCGGCCTGGAGCAGTGCGCCCTTGCGCTCCAGCTCCTCGTAGAAGCCGGGCTTGCCCAGCTCGCCCAGGGTGGCCAGGCCGGCCGCCATGGTCAGCGGGTTGCCGGCCAGCGTGCCGCCCTGGAGCACCCGCTCCTCGTCCAGCAGGCGCATCACGTCGGCCCGGCCGCCGTAGGCGCCGACCGGCGTGCCACCGCCGATGATCTTGCCGAAGACGGTCAGGTCCGGGGAGACGCCGAGCAGGTTGCTCGCCGGGCCGTTGGTGAGCCGGAAGCCGGTGATGACCTCGTCGAAGATCAGCAACGCGCCCTCGCGGGTGCACAGTTCGCGCAGCTGCTGGAGGAAGTCGCCCTCCGGCAGCACCAGCGACATGTTGCAGGCGATCGGCTCGATCACCACGGCGGCGATCTCACCGGGGTGCTCGGCGAACAGCTTCTCGACGCTGGCGATGTCGTTGTAGTCGGCGAAGAGGTTGGAGCGCATCGCGACCGGGTCCAGGCCGGCCTCGCGCATCACGGTCTCGCCCTTGTTCTGCACCAGGTCGAAGTGGCCGTGGTAACCGCCGTTGAACCGCACGATGTTGGTGCGGCCGGTGTGGGCCCGGGCCACCCGCAGGGCGGACATCACGGCCTCGGTGCCGCTGCAGACGAAGCGCAGCTGCTCCAGGTGGTCCGCGGTGGCGCAGATCCGCTCGGCGAGCTCGACCTCCAGCGGGCAGTAGGTGCCGAACAGGGTGCCGTTGCCGGCCTGTTCGGCGATCGCCTGGGCGACCACCTCGGGCGCGTGGCCGAGGATCAGCGGACCGAAGCCGTACATGAAGTCCACGTAGCGGGTGCCGTCGACGTCGTGCAGGTACTGGCCGTGGGCTTCGCGGACCACGATCGGGTCCGCCTCGACGTTGCGGCAGGCGCGCAGCGGGGAGCTGGTGCCCACCGGGATGACCGCCTGGGCGCGCGTGATTTCGGGCCTCATGACTGCTTGTCCGTTTCGGTCTCGATGGTGCAGTGGGTGAGCAGGTGGTCCAGCAGCGCCTCGGCCTCTTCGCGGGTGTCGCGGGCGAAGTAGGCGCACAGGACGGTCTCGAAGTTGAGCGGCGGGGCGAGCACGAAGTCGCCGTCGTTCTTGTGCAGCACCACCGTGGTGACGTCGTTCTTCTCGCACACCTCGACCGCGTGGGCGGTGTTGCGCAGGATGCCGCTGCGCTCGATCGGCGCGTCGAATTCCAGGGCGACCCGGTGGTGGGTGGGCTTGGGCTCGATCGGCGAGCGGCCGAGCTGGTGCAGCATGCCGTAGGCGTCCATGCCGGTGCAGATCCGCAGCTGCTGGTAGGTGGTGGTGCCGCCGCCGCAGAGCCGGGGGGCCAGTTCGAGGATCCGCAGCCGGCCCTCGGCGTCGAAGCGGAACTCCGCGTGGAACGGGGAGTTGTCCAGGCCGACGCCCGGGATGACGCTCTCCAGCAGGGCGGTGAAGCCGGTGCCCTGCTCGGGGTCGAACGGCTCGGTGTAGTAGGCGATCTCGTGGAAGAGCGGGCCCACCAGCGGCGGCCACTTGCGGTGCACCTGGAGCGAGATCACCTGACCGTCGCTGACCATGCCGTCGACCGCGTACTCGTTGCCGTCGAGGTACTCCTCGGCCAGCATGGCGGACTGCCCGATGCTCTCGCGCAGCACCGTGCAGACCCGCTTGACCTGCACGAAAGCCTTGGCGAACGCCTCGGGGGCGTCGACCTTGACCACGCCCGCGCTGTAGAAGCCGTTGGAGGGCTTGAGCACGATCGGGAACGAGAGGCCGGCCTCCTGGACCAGCTCCAGGGCGGCCGGGGCCTTCAGCGAGGCGTCGAGCTGGAGGTGCCGGGTGATGTGCTCGCGGACCGCCGGGTGCGCCTTGAAGCGGGTCTTGTCGGACAGGCACAGCAGGGTGTCGATCCGGCGGCTGGTCATCCCGGCCTCGGCGCGCACCAGGTCCAGCTGGATCTGGTAGCTGTCGTGGAAGGAGATGATGTCGTCGAAGGAGGCCAGGTCGAACTCGGCGCGGACGGCGTCCAGCACCGTGGGCTGCCAGCTGTCCCGGTCGCCCGGGGCGAGCGCCGGGGGCGCGAAGAAGCTGACGGTGTGTCCGTTCTCCTTGGCGTAGGCCAGGTAGTCGCGGCAGTTTTCCTCATGCCCGAGGATCAGCACGTTCACGAAGTATCGGACTTTCTCTACACGGAAGTTACGGACGGGACCAGCTGGTTCTCCCGGCTCGCCACCGCCTGGCGGATCCGCCGGAAGCACACGACGGCCATCACGGCCTCGAAGAAGGAGAAGACCACCCAGATCACCGGCAGCAGGCCGGCGTGGCCGTGGTGGGTCAGCACGATCACGGCGATGATCGGGATGCACAGCACCCACATCAGCACCACCCGGGTCAGGAAGCCGTACCGGGCCAGGCCGAAGCACTCCAGGACCGAGGAGCCGACCATGGAGAACATGAACGCCGCCGAGTAGGTCCACAGCACGCGAGAGGTGTCCACCGCGCTCGCCACCACCTGCGGCCCGGCCTCGTGCAGGCCGAACGGCGCCAGCAGCACCTTGGGCAGCAGCACCTGGCAGAAGGCGACCACGGCGACGTAGCTGCCGCAGACCGCCAGGGTGGCCTTGATGATGTGCGGCACCTTGGCGAACTCCTCGGCGCCGACGGCGTTGCCGCACAGGATGTTGCAGCCGATGCCCAGGCCGATCAGCGGGATGACGGCGGTGTAGTTCACCGACAGCGCGACGTTGTTGGCGGCCAGCGCCAGCGTGCCGAGCCCGCCGGCCAGCCAGACGAACGCCGTCTGCCCCAGCTCCTCCAGGCACATCGAACCGCCGGCCGGCGCCCCCTTGCCGAGCCGCTGCCACAGGGTCTCGGCCACCCGCGCCGGACCGCGGCGCAGCAGTCGGCCGACCCCGGCGGCGTAGCCCCTGGGCAGGCAGACCAGGTACCCGATGAACATCACCGAGACTGCGCTCAGGGTGCCCAGCGCGGAGCCGCGCATGCCGAGCTCCGGCAGCCCGAACTTCCCGAAGACCAGGCCGACGGTCATCACCATGCCGACCACCTGGCCGATCAGGCCGACCGTCATCGGCACCCGGGTGCGGCCCATCCCGTTGAAGTACGAGGAGAGCGCCATGTTGAGCGTCATCACCGAGCCGTAGAGCGTGGACAGCCGCAGGAACTGCGCCTCCAGCGCCTCCACGGCCGGCTGCTGGCCGCTCAGCTCGGGGACCTTCGCCACCAGCGGGGTGGCGAGCAGCAGCAGCACGCAGAGCACCGCGGCCAGCAGCAGGCCGTTGGCACCCTCGTCCAGGGTGCCCTGCTGGTCGTCGCGGCCCTTGGCCTGGGCCACGTAGGAGCGGGTGATGCCCACGATGCCGGTGGTGAGCATGATGAGCGTGGTGGCGGTGAACACGGCCGGCCCGGAGGCCTCCAGGGTGTTCGCCGAATACCGGGCGAGCGAGATCCGGTCGACCAGCATCAGCACCAGGTTGCCGGCCATGCCGAACATCAACGGCACCGAGACGCGGACGACTTCACGGACGGTGGCCAGGCCGGTCGGCCGGGCCTCGATGCCGGTGCTCACGACAGGACGCCGGACTCGGCCAGCAGCTCCCGCACGCTGGCCACCAGCGCGTCCCGGCCGGACAGGTCGAACGGCAGGACGTCGCCGATGTCGAGCATCACGTCCAGGCGCTCCTCCAGGCCGACCAGGAACCGCATCTGGTCGAGCGAGCTGACGATGATCTGGGACGGCTCGGCGTCCGGGGCCACGTCGCGGGCCGACGCCAGCTGCTCGAGCAGCTCGGCCACCACAACGGTGATGTCTTCCATGGCACTTCTTTCGTGAGTGGGCGCACGGGCGCACTCGCGCGGGGCGTCCGCGCGAGGCGTCCGCGGGTCAGGACTGCTCTGCCGGCAGCAGGCCGTACGAGAGCAGGGCGTAGGCGAGCCGGTCCAGGCCGATGCCCGCGCAGCAGGTGGCTTCGACGCCCAGGTCCCGCAGTGCGAAGGCGTCCGCGAAGACCTCGCCGTGCAGGTTGACGCTGGCCACCGACAGCTCGCCGGCCTCCAGCGGGACCCGCACCTCGAACTTGCTGCCGTTCAGCAGCTGGGCGTCGCGGGTCATCGACGGGTCGTCGCCGAAGAAGGCGTCGCTGGCGCTGATGATCCGGTGCGGCACCCCGAGTCCGGCGAAGAAGGACTCGAACGCCTTGAGCAGCCGCTCGAATTCACCGCGCACCTCGTCAGCGCCGCCGAGCCGGACCAGCTCGAACATGGAGAACTCGGCGAGCCGGGTCGGACCGTGGTTGTGCGACTCGTGCCGGAACACCGGCCCCTCGATGGCGTATCGGCCGCCGGACCCGTAACGCTCGTGCAGCAGACGGGCGTTGGAGTAGACGTGGTAGCAGGTGACCGGGTTGAGCACCATCTCGGACGGCGCGTAGTAGGAGTCCAGCGCGGCCAGTTGACCCGGTCGCAGCCGGGCCACCGAGACCCCGTCCCAATAGTCGGCGCGGATCCGGGAGACCGCGTTGACCAGGTTGGGGAACTTCTTGTAGTAGCCGGCCCGCACCAGGGTGTCCCGCTGGATCTGCGCCGAGCCGGTCAGCCGGGGCGCCTCGAACTCGGCGGCGAAGCGCTCGTACACCAGCCGGCGGGTGCCGGCCATCGCGGCGCCCCACTCGGGCCCGTGCAGGTAGGTGCCGCCCGCGACCGCGATCCGGTCGTCGTCCGGCAGGGCGCAGGACAGCTGCGGCGTGTGCTCGGCGACGACGGTGGTCGACACCTCGCGGTGCCCGCGCAGGAAGTGCCGCACGATGTCGGCCAGTTCCTGCTCGGTCAGCCCGGCCTGGGCCGGGACGGCGACCGCCACGCCCGGGGACAGCTCGGTGACCTCGGCCCGGCCGTAGTAGAAGGCCAGGGCCTTGCGGAGCTCGTCGGCGCTCCCGGGGCCGATCGGACGGGGGTGCTGATAGGTCACCCGGTCCATGTCCCCGCCCCTCAGATGCGGTGCCGCATGGGCACCCAGTCGGAGAGCATGATGGCGCGCTCGCCGGGGCGCTCGGCCTCGCCCTTGCGGATCGGCGCGACGTAGTGGCTGACCAGGTCGTCGGTGATCGCGTACGAGTCGAGCGGCTTCTCGAGGTCGAACGCGGCCAGGGTGTCCTCGGGCGGCACGTCCGCGGGCTGCTTGCCGCGGTAGGCGGGGGTGGCGATGACGTTGCCGCCGCCGACCATGTTGTCGCGGTAGATCAGGTGGGCGAAGACGTAGGGCTCGCCGTCCTGGTGCAGCTCGTTGGGCGAGGAGACGGCCTCACCGTCGTCCTCGATGTGCAGCTTGATCAGGTGGACCCCGACGAACAGCGGCCACACCGAGTCGTCCTCGCTCCAGCGGGTCTGCTCGAAGGCGAACTTGATCATGTCCAGCACCAGCGGGTTGTCGCAGGTCTCCTGGGTGATGGCCGGGAGGTTGCGGACCACGTTCGGGTACTCGGGGTTGTGGTCGCCCTGGTAGTAGCCGTTCATCCCCTCGCGCCGCTGGCTCTCGGTGGCCGGCATCCAGATGAACTCCTTGGACCACGGCAGGAACATGCCGCGGGCGTAGCGCCGGTGTCGGCCGGAGCCGGGGGCGTACGGGTCCGGCGGCAGGTCCGCGTAGGCGGCGCGCAGCGCCTGGTAGTTCGCGTCGTCCTCGGTGATGCCGAAGTGCTCGGCCAGACCCCACCGGTCGTACCCGTTCTTGGCCAGCTCCGACGGTTCGAGCTGCATACGACTTCCCCCAGGTCAGATCAGATACAGAAGTAGTTCACCAGGACTTTGCCTGTGCAATACCGACGGCAAAGGTGAACGGCAATGGAATGGAGCGCGGAGCGCGCTGGCAGCGAGCGATCCGCTGCGGGCTCGGCCATAAGGCCTGGCGAAGACGCCCTCCGGAAACGCGGGAACACCCGGACGATGCGGCGGGGTTGCCCGAGCAACACCGAAGTCATCTGGTCAACGTCACGACGCCATCAGAACAGCACTGATCGGGGTCCGTCAAGATCTTTCCGCGTCCGGATGGTCACTCTGGAGTGAAAATCCCAGGCCAGAGCAGCCCCACCGGCGTGTCGCGGCGCCCACCGAGCGTGCCCGCGGAGCTACCGGTGAACCATTGGAGGGATTTCGCCCGTACTGGGCGATTCGCCGGACAGCTCCCATCGTTGACATGGACTTTGCCAGGCAGATAGCGTGGCGGCGTTGTCCCGTCTGGACATCACGGGACTATTACCTCGGGCTTCCGCAGAGCTATTCAGAGATATCGCGGGCCACTTCGAGGACTTTTCCAAGCACTTTCGTGCTTTTCCAAACATTCAGGGGGAGAGATGTCGGCATCGGTCGACGAGAAGATTTGCGCCGTCCTGCGGCAGGTCGCCGAGCTGTCGGGCGACGCCGAGATCACCGGCGAGCAGGAGCTCAACGCGGACCTGGCGATCGACTCGCTCAAGCTGATCGACGTGGTGGTCCAGCTGGAGGCCGAGCTCGACATCGAGCTCGGTGACGAGTTCTCCCGCGACCTGATCACCGTGGCGGACCTGCAGCGCCACGTCGGCGAACTGGTTCGCGGCTGACCCGCCCGGAGGGCCGTGTGTTCGAGTTCAACCTGACCCAGATCGCGCTGTGCGCGCTGGATCACGTCAACGACGCGGGTGAACCCGGCGGTCTGCCGACCGACCTGTACGAGGTCATCGGGACCACCTCCGACCAGTTCCGGGACTGGTTCACCCGCGTCTGCCTCTACCTGGTGCGCACCGCCGGCCCGGTGCCGGCCGAGCGCACCGACGAGACCGTGGTGCTCGGCACCGAGTACGGCAACACCGCCGCGCTCGCCAGGCTGCAGCGGGAGGCCGCCACCCAGGGGAGGCGGCTCTCCGCCCAGTACTTCCCCAATGCGACCTCCAGCTCCGCCTCCGCGTTCGTCAACATGAGCATCGGTGCGACCGGCCGCAACATGACGCTCAACGCCGCCAGGCTCACCCCGGTGCTGACCCTGTGGCAGGCGCTGGTGGCACTCGACCGCGGCCGCTCGGCCGGCAGCCGGGTGCTGGTCGGCGACGTCTACTCGCCCGAGGCGCTGCTGGACGCCGGCCTCGACACGCCCGACCTGGCCTGCCGCTCCGGTCTGACGCACGCCACCTTCGCGGCCGGTCGCGAGTACCGCGCCGAGTTCGACCTCCACGGCGGCCAGGAGGGTGCCGGGGTGGGTGACGGCCAGGCCGACGGGGGCTCGATCGAGCTGCTCCGGCCGGGCCGGGAGGCCGAGCTCCAGCAGCCGGACCAGCCCTACGGACGCAACACGGCCTTCATCACCGCCGACTTCCTGCACCTGGTGCGCGGCCTCCAGCCGGGCGAGCAGGCCCGGCTCAGCTGCCGGGACCGCCGGCGCAGCGCCACCGTGACCGTCACCAGGCAGGAGGAGAGCAATGACTGACCGGGGATCCGCTGCGCCCAGCGGCGCCCAGCCGGTGTTCGTGACCGGGCTCGGCATCATCTCGCCGGCCGGAGCCGGGGTGGACGCCTTCTGGGCCGACCTGTGCGCCGGCCGCAGCCGCTTCGAGGAGCTGACCCCGCTCTACCCGGGCATGAAGTCGGGCGTCCTCGGCGGCCGGGTACCGCAGGCGGCGCGCGAGACCGCGCTCGCCAGGGTGAGCCCAGAGACCCGGGCCCAGCCGCGCGCGGCCTCGGTGTTCGCCGAGTTCGCGGCGCTGGAGGCGCTCGGCGACGCGGGGCTGGAGCCCGGCGATCCGGCGCTGCGCACCGCCGTGGTCTGCGTCGGCAGCAGCGACGGCCAGGCCGACGCGCTGGAGGACGAGGTCGCGGGCCGCCGCGGGCTCAAGGAGAGCGGTGGCTTCTGCGGCTCGTCCATCGCCGAGGAGGTCGCCCGCGCCGTCGGCTCGACCGGCCCCGCCTTCACGGTGCAGAGCACCTGCGCGTCGGCCAATGTGGCGCTCTCCTGCGCGCTGGAGATGCTCTGGTCCGGTGTCGCCGACATCGCCGTGGTCGGCGGCTGCGACCCGTACTCGGAGAAGAACATCATCGGCTTCAGCACCCTGCAGGCGATCGGGCCGACGGCCTGCCGGCCGTTCTCGGTGAACCGGCGCTACGTCACCCCCTCGGAGGGGGCGGGCATCCTGGTGCTGCAGACCGAACGCTCGCTGCGTGCCGGTCAGCGGCCGTACGCCGAGGTGCTCGCCACCGCGGTGAGCAACGACGCCAGCCACCCGACCGCCCCGGACCTCGACGGGGTGGCGGCCTGCCACCAGCGGGCCCTGGACGAGGCCGGCCTGACCGCCGACCAGATCGAAGTGATCTTCGCGCACGGCACCGGTAGCCGGGCCAACGACACCATCGAGGGCGGGCTCTTCCGCGAGCGCTACCCGCAGGCGGCGGTCACCGCCATCAAGGGCACCGTCGGCCACCTGATGGGTGCGGCCGGGGCGGCGGGCGCGGTGGCGTCCTGCCTGGCGCTGCGGCACGAGCTGGTGCCGCCGACCGCGGTGCCCACCGAGGAGGTGGAGCCCGGCCTGAACCTGGTGACCGGGGCCGCCCGCGCCGTCCCGGGCCTGCGCCATGTGCAGAGCAACGCCTTCGGGTTCGGCGGCAACAACGCGATCAGCATCTTCCGGAGCGTCCGGTGAGCCTCGCAGCAGTGCCGTCCGCCCTGGTCGACCCGGCCGCGCCGCTGCGGCTGAGTGAGGACGGTCCGCTGGCCGTCCTCACCATGGACAGCGAGCCGATGAACCTCTTCGACCTGCCGATGTGGCAGGCCTGGTCGGCGGCGCTGGACTGGCTGACCGCGCACCCGCCGCGCGGCCTGCTGATCCGGGCCGAGGGTCGGGTGGTCAGCGCCGGGGTGGACGTCAAGGTCTTCGCCGAGCTCGACCCTGGCGAGGCCGAGTCCTTCTGGGCCGACCAGTTGGCGCTGACCCAGGCGCTGGAGCGGCTGCCCTGCCCGACGGTCTTCGCCGCGCACTCGCTGACCCTCACCGCCGCGTTCGAGCTCGCGCTGGCCTGCGATCTGATCGTGGCCACCGGGCCCGCGCGGTTCGGCCTGGTCGAGCGGAAGGTGGGCTTCACGCCGGCGATGGGAGGGACCCAGCGGCTCGCGGAGCGGGCCGGACCGGCGCGGGCGCGCGAACTCGTGATGACCGGCGGCCTGTACCGCGCCTCGACGCTGCTGGACTGGGGCGTGGTCAACGCGGTGTTCCCGCCCGCCGAGTTCAAGGCCGAGTCCCTTGCGTACGCGAGGCGCCTGGCCGCCGGGCCCACCCAGGCCCACCGCGCGACCAAGCGGATCGTGCGGGCCCAGCTCGACGGCGGCGTGGCCGCGGCCGACGCTGTGCTGCCCGCACTCGCCGCCCAGGTCACCGGCACGACCGACCACCGCCGCGCGGTCGCCGCCTTCCTGAGCGACGGGCCCGAGCACGACACGGTGTACCAGGGCAGCTGAGGGGCTGGTTGGCGCCGGCGATTAATGCTGCCCATTATTAGTGCGTCCGTCAGCAGAAGGCGCGGATGGCCAGGAGAACGACGATGATCGCCAACGGGACGGCGGCAAGCAGGGCGCACCCGATGGCACCGGGCAGGTTCTTCCTGCGGAGGCGCTGATCGAGCAGCTTCGCCTCGGAGGTGTCGTTCCGCCAGTGGGGCTGAAGCTCCGCAGTGCCGTCGGCGATCGCCCCGGCCACCCGGGCGACGTCCGCGGGGTGGTACGTGCGCCACTTGCTCTCGCCCCAAGTGGAGTGCGACGCATGGAGGTTGTTGCGGACTCCATTGGCATTCGCGGTGGCGTGCAGGCAGCTCGCCCGGATGGTCGGCCAGGCTCGGGCCAGCTGCCTCTCGCTCAGCCAGGCGACATGCTCAGGATCGGCTGCTGCCACGGCGCACCTTCTCTCTGCGAGCAAGCAGTCTCGCCCCGCTCTGGTCGGACAGGCAACACCCTTTTCCTGTAACCGAGTTAGCAATGGCCAGCATTAATGGGCAGTATTAGTGGGCCACATTAATGGGCCCCATTACCCCAGCGGCGCACTGTGCCAGCGCTCGAACTCCCGGCGCCCCTGCCCCTGCCGGTCCGGGAGTTCGGCGCGGCCGGTGGCCCAGCGGAGGGTGGCCCATGGGTCGTCACCCACCTCGACCTCCGGGAAGAGGCGGGCGAGCGCGCGTGCGCAGGGGTCCGCCGGCGGCGCCCACTCGACGCCGAGACCACGCGCCACGTCGTCCGCATGCACCAGAGTCTCCACCACGCCCATCGCCGCGAACCCCTCCGGGTCGGAGACACCATAGGCATGGAAGGCCCGCGTTGCCGGCGCAGCGGTGCGCACCATCGCCGTCAGCACCGCACCGGCGGCCTCCACTGCCTCCAGCAGCGCCGCCGGACCCGCCTCCCGGTCCACCGAGATAGCCAGCGTCGGGCTGTCAGGCCGTTCCCGTCGCCAGCTCAGCTGCACGAAGTCGTCCAATGGCGGTCGCTTCGGGCCCAGTTGCAGCGCATAGGCGAACAGCGCGTCAGCCAGGTGCTCGATCGCCTCCCAGCAGTCCCAGCTCAACTCCCCCGCCGGTACCGACCAGTCGGCCGCCGAGGCCGGAGCCAGCGCCCCGACCGCCGCCCGCACCGCGGCTTCAAGGTCCGCGGCCGCTCGACTCAACACATCATGATCATCAGTCATGGCGGGAACGGTACAACCCTGCGCATTCCGGCCGCGAACCGGTTTCCCGTCAGGCTCCGGGCGAGTCAAAGTCCGAGCCAGTCAGTCTCCAGTGTGCGCGGTGCCCCCGCCCTCCCCCATTGCGTAGCAGTGCACCGCCACCACCTGGCCGTCCGGCCATTGCTGATCAACCGTCAGCATCCTTGTCCAGCCCTGGCGTTCATAGAGCCCCACGGCCGCGCCGTTCTCCGTCACCACATCGAGGACCGGCCAGAGCCCGGCCGAGCGGGCGTAGTCGGCGGCCACGGCGAGGAGTTCGGCACCCAGGCCGTGACCGCGGGCCACCGGGGCGACATAGAGGCGGCTGAGCGCCACGGTCCGGTCCGGCGCCCGACCGGTCCGCTCGGCCCAGACGTGCGCCGCCGAGGAGTCGGACCCCGGCGCCAGTGCGGCATGGCCGACCACCGCGCCGTCCGGTGCGATCGCCACCCAGCAGGCCAGTTGGTCGGCGTCGGCCAGCCAGTCGGCCGGCCGGTCGGGCCACACCATCGGGTACCCGTCGGCCTTGTGCACCTCGGCAAGCGCCCGCACACAGCCGTCCAGGTCGGCCGACTCGCGGCGCCGTATCCGGTATTCGCGCTCCCTCATGCTCCCGCTCTCCCCCGTCTCCAACTCGCCGTCAGCCATTCACTTATCGCCCAGCCATTGACTTGCCGTCAGCCATTGACGTTGCCGTCAGCCAATCACGGCAAGGTCCAGCAGCCCCGGGAAGCGGGCCTCGAGCTCGGCCCGCCGCAGCCGGTTGACCCGCTTGGCGCCGTCGTCCCGCTGCTCGATCAGTCCGGCCGACCGCAGCACTGCGAAGTGATGACTGAGCGCGGCCTTCCCGACCGGCACGTCGAAGCTACCGCAAGCCCGTTCCCACTCCGGCGACCCGGCCAGCTCACGCACGATCCCCAACCGCACCGGATCCGCGAGCGCCGCGAACACGGCCTGCACCGGGACGTCATCGGGGTGGGTGTGTTCCGGTTCCGCACGGTGACCCATGACTCTCCTCCCTGGGGCTTTCCCTCGTGGCCGTTCCCTCTTGCCGAGTGTTCGATCAACTCCATACACTCAAGGTGTTCGATCCTCATTGAACACCAGGGGCGGCCTGTCCTCAATGGCGGCTGCTCATAACGGAGGGAAGAGCCTGATGCGCGCGATCGTGGTGGAGGAGTTCGGCGGCCCCGAGGTTCTGCAGCTCACCGAGCTGCCGGTGCCCGAGCCGGGTCCCGGACAGGTGAGCATCGATGTCGCCTACGCGGGCGTCAACTTCGCCGAGCTGAAGGCCCGTAGCAACGGCTACCGGGTTCCAGCGCTGCCGTTCCAGCCGGGCCTGGAGGTCTCCGGTCGGATCCGCGCCGTCGGCGAGGGCGTGCCGGAGGCCTACGGTCTGCGCCCCGGCCTGCCGGTTGCCGCGCTCACCCGGTTCGGCGGCTACGCCGACATCGCGGTGGCCGACGCCGACACCGTCTTCGCCGTTCCCGAGGGCGTCTCCCTGCGCACCGCCGCCGCACTGCCGACCGTGCTGCCGACAGCGCACGCACTGCTGCACGAGATCGGGCGGCTGCGGGCCGGCGAGTCGGTCCTCGTGCAGGGTGCGGCGGGCGGAGTCGGCGGTGTCGTCGGCCAGTTGGCGAAGCTGGCCGGGGCCGGCCAGGTCCTGGGCGTGGTCTCCAGCCCGGCGAAGGCGGAATACGCGCTGAAGACCGGCTACGACCATGTCTTCGTCGGCGCCGAGTTCACCGCCGAAGCCGTGCGCGAACGCACTGGCGGCCAGGGCGTCGACCTCGCGCTGGACGCGGTCGGCGGCGACACCTTCCGCGAGAGCCTGGCCGCCCTCACCGCCTTCGGCCGCCTGGTCTCCTTCGGCAACGCCAGCGGAGAGGCCCCGTGGCAGCTCGGCCAGAACGACCTCACACCGGGCCGCACCGTCGCCGGGTTGTCCATCCTGGAGCTCTCCCACCGCGCTCCCGCCGAGCTGCGCACCCTCACCGACCGCGCCTTCGCCCTGGTCGCCGGCGGCTCCGTCGACCCGCTGATCAGCGCCGAACTCCCGCTCACGGACGCGGCCGAGGCACACCGCCTGATCGAATCACGCACCACCACAGGCAAGTTGCTCCTGCGAGTGGCGGGCGAGTAGCGAGGACGCCGACGGTGCCGACGGGCCGCCGCGTCTCAGGCGCGGCACGGTTTCGGCGGCACCTCGGCCTCAGCCACCGAACGCATTGGACGCAGCGAATGTGCCTGCGCCATGCTCTCCCGGTGAACATACCGAGATCCCTTCACTCAACCGCCGCCGCGGCGGTTCTGATCACGGTCCTGGCGAGCTGCTCCCCATTGGGCACGGAGCCGCAGGCGACCGCCTGGAAGTCCCTGCCGGCCTCCGCACCCGCCTCCCCCGCGACCGCCTCGCCGGGCTCGGGCACTTCGTCCACCCCGCCGTCGCCGTCCGATTCGGCCACGGCGTCAGTGACGCCGTCGATGCCGACCTCCGGGCCGGGAGCGCAGTTGATGGCCCAGGTGATGCCGTTGCCGGGCGGTGCGCACGAGTGGACCGACCAGACCGGCGTACTGGATCTCGATGGCTTCGTGCACGAGTTCTTCACCTCCGACGCCTGGACTGAGGAGACATCCCTGTCCAAGGAGCGGGGGTTCGTCACGGCCGCGCGCCGCGGCTGGCGTGCCACGGACGGCAGCCAGTCCTTCGTCTTCCTCGTCCAGTTCGCCAACGCGGCAGGCGCTCAGAGCCTTTACGACAGCATCTCCGAGGGCTGGAAGCAGAATCCGGACCAGGGAACCGTCTTCACCGACTCGGCCGACCATGCGACCGGCCTGAGCGTCACCAAGCTCGACAAGTACGGAAACGCCTACGCCAAGGTCATGGCGGTGCAGGACAACACCCTCATCCGCACCATCTACTTCACGGCTGCCAACCCTGACAAGGCCGGGGCGCAGGACCTGCTCCACCGTCAGCTCGCCGCCATGAGCGACCCCGCTGCACAGGTCGGGGCCTGAGGTCATCCGCCGCGGTGGCGTGTCCTCCGGCCGCTGCTCTCCTCAGGCCTCCGCTCACGCCTTCCCCTCACGCCTCCGCTGACGGCTTCGCCGCGGTCGGGTCCTGCACGGTCAACCCCAGCGCGGCCCGCACCCGTGACTCCGCCTGCGTCGGATCGTGCCCCGCAAGCCCGGCGTACAGCTGGTCGACCGGCGTCGTGGTGTCCGCCGCGGCCGTCCGCCAGAAGGGCTGGTCGGCCGCCAACTCCCATTCGAGCATCGCGGTCGAACCCTGCGCCGCCGGCGGCCAGGTCTTCAGGATCAGACCGCTGCGGATCACCAGCAGATCCTTGGCGGTCTGTTGCAGGCGGGCCCGGTCGGCGGGCTTGCGGGCGTCCCAGTCGAGTTCGCGGATCGATGAGAGGAATGAGAGCTGGTCGGCGGTGAGGGTGCGGGCGTCACAGCGCACGGAGCGGGGAACGGCGTCGGGAGCGATGTCGCGCAGGTAGCAGACGGCGTGGTGACGGCCGAGGTCCCACTCAGTGCGGGTGGTGGGGGCCTGGTGGTACTCGAGCAGCGTCGAGGACTGCGCCCAGAAGTCGTAGACGTAGGCGTTCTTGGAGATTCCGCAGAGCCGATCCGCCTCCGCCTGGGCGGGGCCGGCCCCGGGGAACTCGGTCTCGGTCAGCGTCACCACGCCGGACACCTCACCGTCGTGCAGTGTGGTGCACGGCGTCAGCTTGACCCGCTTGTCGAGAATGGACGGCTGGTTGCGGAAGCAGTCTCCGACCTTCAACTGGACCAGTTCGGGGGAAGAGTGGCCGTTCACCAGACCGACGATGCCCAGGGCGGTGAGCAGCATCCCCACCACACCGAGCACCAGGCCGGCCACCGCCAGCCCCTGGCCGGCCTGGGGGTATCCGGCCCGGGCGCGCCTGCGCAGTTGCACCAGGCCGCTGATGCCGAAGGCGATCGCGGCCGGCCACAGGCAACAGAGGATGCCGGTGACCAGGGAGGTGACCGCCAGGCCGTTGGTGCGGGGGCGAGCGGGCTGCGGACTGAACGGCCCTGGGTACGCGCGCCCGGGGAACTGCACACCGAGGGCACCCGGCGGTGCCGGGATCCGATCGGTGACCGGCGGCGGCACCGCATCACCCGGCGGCGCCCACGGGTCCCTGGGCTCCGGACTCTCCGAACCGTCCGGCCCCTTCGAAGCATCCGGCGCCTTCGAACCGTCCGAACCCTCCGAACCCAGCGAAGCATCCGGCGCCTTCGAACCGTTCGAACCCTCCGAAGCGTCCGCGCCGTCCGCAGTCATCGTTCCCTCACCGTGCCCTCGCCCAGGATCCATCGAATCGACCCGGGACTCTAACGCACCACGCCCGCAACCGAACGCCCAGGGCCGTTTCTACTCCAGTAGCTTTCCGCCCCTGCACTAGCGTGCTGACATCGCCCAGAACCCGCAGGGAGAGTCGCACATGCCCCGAGAGGCACCGTACCTGGCCGTGGCCGATGCCCTGCGAGCACGGATTCTCTTGGGAGAGTGGTCAGTTGGCGAGCCCCTGCCGTCCCGGGCGCGACTGGCCGAGGAGTTCGGGATCGGGCGGAACGTCACCCAGCGGGCCGTGGAGCGCTTGATCGTCGAGGGCCTCCTCGAAGGGCGGGCGGGCTCGGGCACCTATGTCCGCACGCCGCGCGAGCGCCTGCGGATGGTCCGCTCGCGGCACCGCGACGGCTCCCGCACGGGCCTGACCGAGCGGGGACTGACCGAGCGGGGGCGGGCCAACTCCTGGGACTCGCACAGCCAGGTGCGCGTGCCGGCCCCGGAGGCGATCGCCGAGCGGCTCGCCATCAGGCCCGGGGAGCTCTGCGTCACCACGCACTACGAGTTCCTCGCCGACGGGCAACCCGTGCAACTCTCCCACTCCTGGGAGCCCATGGCCATCACCTCCGGAACCCCGATCGTCCTGCCCGAGCAGGGCCCGTTCGCGGGCAAGGGCGTGGTCGAGCGGATGCGCGCCATCGGGGTGGCGGTCGAGACCGTGGTGGAGCTGCCGCGCCCGGCCCGTGCCACCCCGGCGCAGGCGCACCTGCTGGGGGTCGGCGCCGGGGATCTGGTGCTCCTGATCGAGCGGACCATCTACGACAGCGACGGACGTCCGGTGGAGACCGCCGACATGGTCGTTCCGGACGGGCGCCGAGCGGTGGTCTACGAGTTCGGAATCGACCAACCCTAGGCCAACCTGTTCCAACCTGTTCCATCCCTACTTGCTGAAACGGTACTTCACGGATGGACGTGACTCGCATGCCACAGCCCTCCCGGTTCGGACTGCTCCGCGACCCGGATTTCGGTCGGCTGTTCGCCGCCACCGCGCTGGGTCAACTCGGCGACCGCATCATCTTCTTGGCGCTGCCGCTGGTGGCGATCGTGGCCTTGAAGGCCGAGGCGTTCCAGGTCGGGCTGCTGACGGCGACGACCACGGCGGGCTCGCTGCTGGTAGGACTGCCGGCCGGTGCCTGGGTGGACCGGGTACGGAAGCGAACGGTGATGATCGGCACCGATCTGGTGCGGGCGCTGGTCCTGTCGACGATACCGCTGGCTTGGTGGGCGGGCCGCCTGACGGTCTGGTGGCTCTACGCGGTCGCGCTGGTCCATGGCGTGCTGACCGTCTTCTTCGATGTCGCGTACGTCAGCTATCTGCCGCATCTGGTGGGTCGCGGCAGCCTGGTCGAAGGGAACGCACGGCTCTCGGCGATCCGCTCGGTGACCAGCATCAGCGGCCCGGTGGTGGCGGGCCCGCTGGTGGGCGCGGTCGGTGCCCCCGCAACGCTGCTGGCGAGTTCGGCCGGAATGGCCCTGTCCGGCTTGCTCGCGGCCACCATCCGCAGACGCGAGGGGCGGCGGCCGACACCGACCGAGCGCCCCCGACTGCGTCTTGAGGTCACAGAGGGGCTGAAGTTCGTCGCTCGACACCCCGTGTTGCGCGCGACCGTCCTCGGGGACGCGGTCTTCAGCCTCTCCCTGGTGATGTATCAGACCATGCTGCTGGTCTTCCTGGAACGGGAGTTGCGCCTCGGCGCCCTGGGTGTCGGCCTGATCCTGTCGGGAATGGGCTGCGGCGCCCTGCTGGGCGCGCTGGTGGCCGCGAAGGTCGCGCGGCGGATCGGGCAAGGGCCGGCCATCTGGCTTGCACCGCTGGTTACTTGTCCGCTGACGGGCCTGATGCCGTTGACCCGGCCCGGTGGAGACATGGTCCTGTACGCGGCTGCGGTCGGCCTCGCGGCGCTGTCGCTGGGCGGAGTCGTCCGCGTGGTGGCCCAGTCGAGTCTGCAGCAGGCCCTCACACCTGACCGGCTGCTGGGCCGGATGAGCGCGACGGCCCGGTTCGTGTCCTGGGGCGGCCTGCCGCTGGGCGGCGTCCTGGGAGGCGCCTCGGGCACCGCGTTCGGTGCGCCAACCACCTTGTGGATCGGCACAGTCGGCATGACGCTGAGCTTCCTGCCCGCCTTCCTGTCACCGCTGCGCACCATGACCGCGCCCACCCTCCAAGACGGGGGTGGGCGCGATGAAGGACCAGCCGACGACCGTCAGCTGAGCGACGCGAGGTAGGCGCCCGCCTTCTCCGGGTCGAAGAACCAGTTCTCGAAGTCGGTCGCGTTGTCGAAGCCGTTGGCGAACCGGTCGGCGACCGGCTGGAGCTGACCGGCGGCGCCGATCAGGTTGAGCACGTGCTCCGGCGGCGGGGCGAGCATCGCGTTGGTCCACTTGGTGACCGGACCGGCGCTCACCCAGTAGCGGTCGAAGGCGCCCTGCATGAAGTCACGGTCGAACGGGCGGTCGCCATGGGCGAGGATCGCGTCCAGGTAGACGGCGGCGCACTTGGCGGCGTTGTTGGAGCCCTGGCCGGTAATCGGGTCGTTGGCCACCACCACGTCGGCGACTCCCAACGCCAGGCCACCGCTGGGCAGTTCGGCGATCGGGTTGCGCACCACGGGGGCATAGCGGCCGGCCAGGGTGGCACCGGCGTCGGTCAGCTCGACGCCGCCGAGGGTGCGCTCGTACTCCCAGGGCGTGAAGGTCTTCATCAGCTCCAGGGTCAGCCGCAGGTGCTCGCCCGGGTCCTTGACGTCACCGAAGACGTCCAGCGGGCCACCGGGGATGCCCTCCCAGAAGATGATGTCGCAGGGGCCGGACACGGTGAGCGCCGGAATCATGAACAGCTCGCCGACACCCGGGACCAGGTTGCAGCGCACCGCCTTGAAGTCGTGCTCCGGGCGCGGGCCAAGGCCGTGCACATAGGCGACGGCGAGGGCGCGCTGCGGGGTGGAGTACGGCGAACGGGAGTCGTCGCGACCGAACATGGAGACCAGCTCGCCCTTGCCGGCGGCGACCACCACCAGGTCGTAGCGGCGGCTGAAGTAGTCCAGGTCGGAGACGGTGACGCCGTGCACCACGACCTTGCCGCCACGCTGCTCGAAGGCCTCCAGCCAGCCGGCCATCTTGATCCGCTGGTCCACCGACTGGGCGTAGCCGTCCAGCTTGCCGACCCAGTCGATGACGCGCTGGGACTCGGGGCCGGCCACCGAGACGCCGAGGCCCTCGACTCTCGGCGCGGCCTCCTCCCAGAAGTTGAGGCCGAGTGCGCGCTCATGGCCGAGCGCGGTGTTGAACATGCACTGGGTGGAGAGCACTCGGCCGTCGCGCACCTCACCGGCGGTGCGGTTGGTCATCACCGTGACGTCGTAGCCGTTGGCCTGGAGGCCCAGAGCGAGCTGGAGTCCGGCCTGACCGGCGCCGACGATAAGTATCTTGCGCAAAGCTGCCTGCCTTCTTGCGAAGTGTTGCTGAGGGTTGTGAGGAAGGTGAGCTGAAGGCCGTCAGCTTACGGGGGCCGGCTCGGCGGCCAGGGCGTGCACCATCAGCTGGATCAACACGTCGACGACGGAAGCGCGTTGACGTGCGTCGAAGATCAGCACCGGCACGTGGTCGGGGATGGCGAGCGAGTCGCGCACCGCCTCCGGCGAATACACGGGGGCACCCTCGAACTGGTTGACCGCAACCACGAACGGCAGGCCGCTGCCCTCGAAGTAGTCCAACGCCGGGAAGGAGTCGGCCAGTCGGCGGGTGTCCGCCAGCACCACGGCGCCGACCGCACCACGGACCAGGTCGTCCCACATGAACCAGAACCGGCCCTGCCCCGGCGTGCCGAACAGGTAGAGCACCAGGTCGGATTCCAGGCTGATCCGACCGAAGTCCATGGCCACGGTGGTGGACGTCTTGTTCGGAACGGCCGCGGTGTCGTCGACGCCGACGCTGGCCTCGGTCATCACCGCCTCGGTGGTGAGCGGCGGGATCTCGGAGACCGAGGTGACGAAGGTGGTCTTGCCGACGCCGAAGCCGCCCGCCACCACGATCTTGGTGGAGGTGGCCGAACCGGCCACCAGCGGCACGCCGGGTGGCAGCGCGCCCGGCTGGGGCACGTCGAACGGCGCGTCAGAGCTTGCGAAGTCCACCGAGCACCCTTTCCAGCAAGTCGCGCTTGCCCGACAACGCCGCCTCGGTGTCGAGCGGTTGGGCCGAGTCGTCGCCGTGCACCCGCACCCGGCCCTGCTCGGCGAGATCGCTGACCAGCACCTTCACCACGCCGAGCGGGATCTGCAGCAGCGCCGAGATCTCCGCGATCGAGCGCATCTGACCCCTCGTCAGATCGCAGATGGCGGCCAGCTCCGGCAGGCTGCGGTCGGCCGGGTCCGCCGGGCGGTTGAGCGCCGACACCAAGGTCTCGACCAGCAGCACCCGCCCGAGCCGGGTCCGGCCGCGGGTGATGGTGTACGGCCGCACCCGGGAGGAACGCCCTTGGCCGGTACGGCCGGTGTCGGCGCGCAGGCTGCGCCCGGCACCCGGGCCGACCGTACTCACGGGGATACCGCTGTGGGCGGTGCCGGACATGCTTCCCACCTCCTGGGAACTGTTGCTCATCGGACCGCCAACGCCCGGCGGAGCTCGCTGCGCACCTGGGGAGTAAGGGCGTGGCCGGCGCGCTCGACCAGCAGCGACATCTGGTAGGCCAGCACGCCCAGATCGCACTGGAGTGAGGCGTACACCCCGAGGCAGGAGCCGTCGCTGATGGCCATCACCACCACATGGCCCTCGTCCATGGTGACCATGGTCTGCTTGACCGCGCCGAACTCGATGGCCCGGGCCAGTCCGCCGGCCAGGCTGGTCAACGCCGAGACGATGGCCGAGAGTTCGTCGGCCTTGCGGCCCTGCTGGGAGTCGGCGAGCAGCAGCCCGTCGGCGGAGACGACGACGGCCTCGGCCACCCCCGGCACCTGGCCGAGGAAGTCGCCGAGCAGCCAGTGGACGTTCATCGCGGCCTGGCTGACCAAGGATTGGGGCATCGCGCCGTGCGGTGGCGGGGCGGACTGGGCGGGGGCGAGCTGGTAGTCGAAGTCGCTCATCGGTTCTGTCCCTCGGATCCCTCGGGAGCGGACTCTCGGGCTGCCTGACGCAGCCCGCTCTGGAAGCCGCCCAGTCGGCGGCGCAGCTCTTCGGCGGAGGTGCGCGAACGGGCCGACAAGGCCTGCGCGTCGGCGGGGCTCGCGCCGCCGCCCGTCGCCTCCGGCCTGGCGTGCGCCGGACCGGAGGCACCGGTGACCCTGCGCAGCCCGGAGGCCGGGGCCTCACCCGTGCCCGGCAGGCCGGTCGGGCGCGGCACTCGGCGCGGCAGGCCGAACTCGGTCAGCTGCTCGCCCTGGGCGTGGATATGACGGATCATCAGTTGCTGCGTGGGCTGGTCCAACGGGTTGCTGTCCACGCTGACCGGCTCAGCCACACCCGGCTCGGCGGCACCCGACGCGGCGGCACCCGGCTCAGCGGCACCCGGCTCAGCAGCGGAGGCCTCGAAAGCAGCAGAGGCCTCGGAAGCAACGGCGGGCTCTGCAACTGGGGCCTCGGAGACAGCCGGCTCCGCAGCCGGGGCCACGGAGGCAGCCGGCTCCGCAGCTGGGACCTCGGAGGAAGCCGGCTCCGCAGCTGGGACCTCGGCCACGCCCGTTGCGTCAGCGCCGCCGCCCTCCGCCGCAACAGCCCGGGCAGCGTGCGCAGGCCGCCGCCGGGGCAGCGCGGGCAGCTCGCCGCCCCCCGGCGCGGGCGCGGCCGCCGGTGCGGGGGCAGCCGGCGCGGGCACGGTGGCTGCGGTAGCGGCAGCGGCCGCCTCGGCGGCCCGCGTCTCCACCGCCCGCACCTGCGCCGCGGCCGCGGCCGCACTGCGCTCGGCCTGCCGCTGGTCGTCGAGGTCGGCGGTGCTGAGGTCGTCCTGCTGCAGCGCCTCACGCGGCAGCACCACCATGGCGGTCACCCCGCCGCCCTGCCCGTTCTCGCGCAGCTGCACCCGCAACCCGTGCCGCGCGGCCAGCCTGGCGACCACGAAGAGGCCCATGCTGCGCCCGGTCAACGCGCCGGCCATCAGCGCGTCCCGCCGCTCGGTCGGGTCGCTGGGCAGCTGCTCGGCGAGTTGCTCGTTGAGGGCGCGCATCCGGTCCGGCGGCAGGCCGATGCCCCGGTCGTTGACCGAGATCATCAGTTCGCCGTTGTCCAACAGCCAGCCGCCGATCTCGACTTGCTCCTGCGGCGGCGAGAACGCGGTGGCGTTCTCCAGCAGTTCGGCGAGCAGGTGGCTGGTGTCGTCGGCGACCGCGCCGGTGAGTCGGACAGCGGCCAGGAAGCCGAGCTTGACCCGCTCATAGCGCTCGATCTCGGAGACCGCGGCGCGCACCACATCGAGCAGGGTCACCGTCTTGCGGCTGCGCTGGCTGTTCTCCAGGCCGGCGAGCAGCAGCATGTTCTCGCTGTTGCGGCGCATCCGGGTGGCCAGGTGGTCGAGCCGGAACAGGTTGTCCAGCTGCGTGGCGTCGGTTTCCCGACCCTCCAGCGTCTCGATCAGCACCAGTTGACGCTCGACCAGGGTCAGGGTGCGCATCGCGAGGTTGACGAAGGTCGCGTCCACGCTGCCCTGCAGGTCGTCGCGTTCCTTCTCCAGGCCGTCCCGCTGGGAGAGCAGCTGGCTGTGCTCCTGCCGGAGGCTCTTCAGCCGCTCGACGGTGCCGGCGTGGGCGGCGGCGGCCTCGCTCCACTGCTCGGTCAGGTCGTGCTGCTGCCGCTGGAGATCCTCGTAACTGCGAAGCAGTCGCTGGTTTTCGGCGGCCTGCGCCTGGAGTTGGCGCTGCTGGGCCTCGCGCTCGCCATCCATTCTGGTGCGCTCCGCCATCAACCCGGCTCGCTCGTCGAGCACTTGGGAGAGGTGGCGGGCGGCCTGGTCGCGGGCCCGCTCCAGCGGGCGGGCGGTGATCCGGCGGACCGCCACCGCGGTGCCGCCGAGCAGCACCACGGCCACACTGACCGTCCAGGCTTCGGTCCCCCCGGAGTTGGCGGAGCATCCGGCCAGGGTGGTCAGCCCGGGTAGCACGAGCATGGTTCTGCGGAGGCGACGTGGAACCCGGTCGGAACGGCCGGGCAGCGCGGGCTTCAGACGCGCGATCCTCTTACGCAACGGTGCTCTCAATCTCGCCAGCTTTGAGCATCACGGCCTTTGCCTGGCCCTGATGTCATCCTTGGACAGCTGGCCGCACCCCCATCCGCCGCTGACACCCGCAGAGTGAAGCGTAGAACCCTTTCGAGAACAAGATCAACTCTTTCACGAATCCTTAACTGTTTTCTCGGTGACACCGCGCACACTCCGCGTTTCCGCAGGTCACAGACGCATCACAGCAAGTCAGCACAAATCCCCCGCACGAATCGACGTGACGGACATCACATCAGGTGCACTTGGGAGATGATCCGCGAACTGACGAAACGCCAAAGGGCTGGCCGGGACCGTGTGAACACAGTCCGGACCAGCCCTTGACTTCTCCCCAACATTTCACACGACCATCACGGCCGTGTTCCCGCAGGGCCTTCGGTCGGCGTCAGCCGCAGGCTTTGCCGTTGCGCTCGGCGTCAGCCGCAGTCCTTGCCGTTGCGGCCGGGGTCAGCCGCAGTCCTTGCCGTTGGTCGAGGCGTTGACGCGATCCAGCGTCAGATACCCGTGGTCGGCCGCCAGCTCGTGGTCGTAGCACCCGCCGTCGGCGGTGCTACCGAGGTAGTGCTCGTTCGAGCTGCCGTCGGCCTGCACCACGGTGCCGTTCTGCCGCTCCAGCACGCCTTGGGAGTTCAGCCGGTCGTCGGTGAACGCCTGCTGCTGCCACGCCCCCTGGCTGTGCCGGGTCTGGTCGGTCAGCTCACGCGCCACCGAGACCTGACCGCTCGCCAGGAAGCTGTCCGAGCCGCTGCCAGGGGTGTAGCTGCTGGTCACGTCGAGCGGGTAGGACCAGGTGGTGCGGTGCTGCCGGGGCTGGCCGTGCCCGTCGTCGGTGCTGACCACCGTCCAGCCGCTGTCCCGCTGGCTGGTCACCTGGTTCTGGCCCTGGTTGGCGAGGGTGTCTGTGTTGCGGTAGTCGCCGTGGTGCTCGACCGTCGTGGTGATCCTGCCGTGCGAGGTGTCGACGTAGCCGGCCACCGTCCAGTCGCGGCCCGCGGTGACCGTGATCAGGTCGCTGCCGTCGGACTGCTTCTGCTCGGTGGTGTTCAGCTGCGGCGCGGCGGCGATGGTGTCGGTGGTGACCGCGCCGCCGGTCTGCGCGCGCAGCGGGTCGGTGGTCAGGAAGAGGCTGCCGTCCAGCGTCCAGGAGTCGCTGATCCCGGCCGGCGGCAGCAGCGTGACGGTGTGCTGGCGGCCGTCGGTCAGGGTCCCGGCGAACGGGGTGAGGTCCACGTCGTAGGGCTGCGTGCGGAACGCGTCGATGCTGGGGATCGGCCGCCACATCAGCGGGCTGATCCCACCGGTGTAGATGACCGGGAACGGCTGCACCGTGCCGGCGAGCCGTCCGTCCACCAGCACCTGCACCTCGCGGTAGGTGCCGCCCCCGCACATGCCGTAGTCGGGGTGGGCGGCCGCGTAGTCGTCGGGGACGTTGGAGTACCAGAACTCCTCGCAGCCGCCGCCGCGGGCGTAGACCTGCAGGCGGGCGCTGGTCAGGTTGCGCGGGAACGCCAGGGTGGCGGTGGCGCTCTGGCCCTTGTTGAGGGTCCACCAGCCGGGCGCGGTCGTCGACTGCGAGACGGGGAGCACCTGGTCGGCGGTGGCGGCCGGCGCGTTGTCCCGGTCGGCCTGGTAGTAGGTGACCGTCATGGTCATGTGATAGACGCCGGTGTAGGTCGAGTTGACGACGTTGCCGAGGTCGACCACCACCGGCTGCTGGGTGCGCAGCAGCGGGATGAAGTCGGTGAGGTCCTGGTCCACGTGCCAGCTGATGCCGGCCGGGTCGGGCTCCGGCGTGCTGGTCCGCAGCACCTCGGCGCCGCCGATCCAGACGCCGGCCAGCCGGTCGTACTGGCGGCCCGCGACACTGCCGGACCAGTCGAGGACCACCTTGGACCACGGCCCGGGGCAGTCGGCGGGCGGGGTGAGGGTGCCGGTGAAGGGCTGGCCGTAGCTGTTGGCGAAGTCGTGCTGCATGGCGGTGACCGTGCAGTGCTTGCCGCTCGGGCGGCTGATCGGGGGCAGCGCGGTGGCCGGGTTGCCGTAATTGGTCTCGACCCGCCCGGCGGAGGGTTGGGCGGCGGCACCAGCCGCCGCAGTGGCGGCGGAGGCGGCCACGGTGGTGGCGGAGGCGGCCACGGTGGTGGCGGAGGCGGCGGTCGGCACGCCCAACGCGGCGGCCGCGGCCAGGGCCAGCGCGGTGACGGCGCGCCCGAGGGGGCGACGGGGGAAGGATGGTATGAGCACGGCTGGCATGTACTCACGCACTGCCGAGCACTGTCAAGGGATGTGTCATGCCCGCTTGTTGACGTTCCGACGGTCCTGAGAACGGTCAGTGCCCGCGGTCCGTGATGGACCGCGGGCGCCGTCGCCGCGGTTCGGTGCGGTGCTCAGGGCCGGTCGCGCTGCTCCGCGTACGGTTCGCGGTGCGGTGCTCAGGGCCGGTCGCGCTGCTCCGCGTACGGTTCGGTGCGGTGCTCAGAGCCGGTCGTGCAGCTGCGCCGCGAGCCCCCGGCACCAGTGCGCCAGCTCGGTGCGCTCCTCCTCCGCACCGCCGCGCAGCGCGCTCACCTGCTCGTCGCTCAGCCGGGTGGGGCCTTGGATGGCCAGCAGCTGGCCCAACTCGTCGAGCAGCACGGCGAGCCGTTCGGCGTCGGAGTGCTCCACGGTGGCCGCCGCCTCCATGTGGTGGCCGAGGGTGACGGAACCAGGCATCACGGACTCCCTTCGCTCACCCCCTCGTCCACCGTACGACCGGCCCGAGCCGCGTGCACCCAGCCCCGCCCGGTCAGCTCCGCGCCCGCCGTTCCGTACTCACCACCACACAGACCGCCGCCACCACGATCGCGCCGCCGATCAGCTCGGCCACGCTCAGCCGCTCCGCCAGCACCAGCCAGCCCAGGAAGACCGCGACCACCGGGTTGACGTAGGCGTAGGTGGCGACCAGCCCGAGCGGCGCGTTCTGCAGCAGCCAGGCATAGGCGGTGAAGCCGACCAGCGAGCCGACCACCACCAGGTAGGCCAGCGCCAGCCAGGAGCGGGTGGTGATCGCGCTCAGGTGCAGCTGGTGCTGCTCGCCCCGGGCCAGCGCCACCAGCAGGCAGCCGAACCCGCCGATCAGCATCTGGTAGGCGCTCGCCACCAGGGCGTTGGCGGGCCGCGGCAGCCGGGTGCCGATGAAGGAGCCGACCGCCCAGCTGAGCGAGGCCGCCATGATCAGCAGCACCCCGCCGAGCGAGACCTTGCCGGTGATCCCGGGCAGCGACAACACCACCAACCCCACCAGGCCCAGCAGCACCCCGAGCAGCCGTGCCCACCCCGGCCGCTCCCCCACCGACACCTTCAGCAGGACCACCCAGATCGGCACCACGGCGACCAGCAGCGCGGTCAGCCCGGACGGGACGCTGCCCTCGGCGATCACCACCAGCCCGTTGCCGCCGACCAGCAGCAGCACCCCGACCACCGCGGTCGACGCCAGCTGACGTCCGGTCACCCGCAGCGCGGCCGGCCCCAGGCGCCAGGCCAGCACGGCGAGCAGCAGTGCGCCGGCGAGCAGGAACCGCGTCGCGCCGGAGAGCAGCGAGGGCATGCTCTCCACCGCGATCCGGATCCCGAGGTAGGTGGAACCCCACACCACATACACCACGGCCAGCGCGGTCCAGACCGCGCCGGATATTCGGACGGGTGCCGTCCCCGCTGGGGCGGCCTGCCGGGTTCCGACCGACGTCATGGGTATCTCCTAGGTTCGGTGCTGTACTGATCCGAGCCATGACAGCGCATCCGAGCCGACTTCCGCCAGTGCATACCTCTGTCGAACCTCTGTCGAACCGCCACGGCTGGCGGGTACCGTGCCAGTGGCGGTGGCGCCCGCCGGGTGCACGTCGGGTGCGCGCCGCCCGAGGAGGCACCGACCGTGTCCGACCAGCTGCCGTTCTTCGTCTACGGCACGCTCCGCCCCGGGCTGCACAACCACGCCCGCTACCTGGCCGGCCGCTGCACCCGGATCCGCCCGGCGGTGCTGACCGGGGCCGCACTGCACGACGGTCCCGGGTATCCGTTCCTGCTCCCCGACCCGGCGCACCGGGTGGTCGGCGAACTGCTCACGCTGCGGGCCGCCCAGTACCCGCAGCTGCTGGCCCTGCTGGACGAACTGGAGGGCTGCCGGACGGACGGCACCGGCCTCTATGTGCGCGAGCGGCTCCCGGTCACGGTGCGCGGGACGGGGCTCGCCGAACTCGCCTGGGTCTACCTCGCGGGCCCCGCGGCCGCCGCCCGGCTGCGCGAGCGCCCCGCGCTGATCGCCTCCGGTGACTGGACGCTGCCGCACGGAACCACGCTGCCCGGCTGAGCCCGCGCCGCCTCGCTGAACCGCCAGGGCTCCGGCGGCTGGACGCCAGCCCTGAACCGCCAGGGCTCCGGCGGTTGAAGCCCGGGCCTGAACCGCCAGCGCTCCGGCGGCTGGCCTTGAGCCACCAGGGGCGTCGCGGTGCGCCCGGGCCCACCCGGGTGTAGAGAGGAAGCGTGCCTGTCCCGCGGCGATCCGCTGCTCTCGCCCGGCCACGGCGCCCCGGCCGCGCCCTGGTGC
This sequence comes from Kitasatospora acidiphila, assembly GCF_006636205.1. Lineage (NCBI taxonomy): Bacteria > Bacillati > Actinomycetota > Actinomycetes > Kitasatosporales > Streptomycetaceae > Kitasatospora > Kitasatospora acidiphila. Next base: position 1,850,194 of record NZ_VIGB01000003.1, read on the forward strand.
TCCTGCCGCTTGGGCTGATCCTGGTCATCACGGTGGTGGACATACTGTCCCCGCCGTCCATCCACTTGGGCCCGCTCCTCGTGGTGGCGCCCGCCCTCACCGCCTCGTTCGCCGGCGCCCGGCTGACCGCCCTGGTGAGCGCCATCGCCGTGGCCGCGCTGTTCGTGATCGGCATCCTGCACGGCGGCCTGACCACGTCCAACCACGAGAGCCAGATCGTGGCGCTGATCGTGGTCTCGGCGCTGGTGGTGGCGTTCCGAGCACTGCGCGACCGGCACGCCCGTGAGCTGGTGCAGGTGCGCTCTGTCTCCGAGACGGCACAGCAGGTGCTGCTGCGACCGCTGCCCACCCGGATCGGCCCGCTGCGGATCGCCTCCGTCTACCTGGCCGCCGACGCCGAGGCGCAGATCGGCGGGGACCTGTACGCCGCCTCGCGGACCGTCAACGGCACCCGGCTGATCGTCGGCGACGTCCGGGGAAAAGGGCTGACCTCATTGGGCGAGGCCGCCCTGCTGCTCGGGGCGTTCCGGGCCGCCGCCCACCTCCAGGCCTCGCTGCCGGAACTCGCCGCGTACCTGGACGGCAGCGTCAGTTGGGATCTGGCCGCGGCCGCCTGCGACCCGCCGGACGATGACGAGGAGCCCGGTCCGGTGGTCCATGACGCCGCCGAGTCGTTCATCACCGCGGTGATCCTGGACATCCCGGACGACGGCTCCCAGATCCAGATCATCAACTGCGGCCATCCGCCGCCCCTGCTGCTGCACCACGGGCGGGTGGTGACGCTGGAGGTCCGCCGTCCGGCGCCGCCGCTGGGCCTGGGCGGGCTGCTGGAGCCGCAGTACCAGGCGGACTCGTTCCAGTTCACGCCCAGCGACCGGTTGCTCCTCTACACCGACGGCGTGATCGAGGCCCGGAACGCGGCGCGGACCTTCTACCCGCTGACCGAGCGGATCCGGGCCTGGACGACCGAGCGGCCGGCCGCCCTGCTGCAGCACCTGCGCCGTGATCTGCTGGAGCACGCGGGTGGACGGCTGGGGGACGACGCGGCGATGGTGGCCGTGGAGCGGATGCCCGACGCGGGACGCCGGTGAAGTGGCCGGCCCGGGCTCTCCAGGCTTCACGGTGAGTCCCATGCTCTACGGTGAGCGTCGAACGAGGCACGGCGTCGACCCGACGGAGGCGGTCACCGGTGACGACAGCGGCGCAGGCGGAGTCGGACTTCACGCCGGAACCGGACTTCACCCCCGAGCAGCTGGCCCGCGGCCGGGCGCTGCGCCGGGCCCAGCTGCCGTGGCTGCTCGGCGGCCGGCTGGCCGGGCTGGCGCTGTCGCTGGTGCTGGGGCTGACCCCGGCCGGGGCGCGGCTGGTGCACTGGGCGGGCGGGCTGTTCGACGGCTCCTGGGCGGCCCAGGTGCTGGCCGGGGCAACGGCCCTGATCCTGCTGGGGCAGCTGCTCGCGGTGCCGTTCAACGCCCGGGTGCGGGTGGTGCGGGCGCGCTACGGGCTGGTCACCCAGGGCTGGGGCGGCTGGGTGGTGGACCTGCTGCGCGGCCTGCTGCTCACCCTGGCCCTGATGCTGCCCGCCGCCCTCGGGCTCTACGCCCTCACCGGCTGGTCCACCAACTGGTGGTGGCTCCCGGCGGCGGGCGCGGCGGCGCTGCTCACCGTGCTGCTCTCCTTCCTCTTCCCGCTGGTGGTCGAGCCGCTCTTCAACCGGTTCCGCCCGATGCCGGAGGGTGAGTTGCGCAGCGCGCTGCTCGGCCTGGCCGAGCGCGACGCGGTGCGGGTGCGGGAGGTGCTGGTCGCGGACGCCTCGCGGCGGACCACCGCGCTGAACGCCTACGTCTCCGGCTTCGGCGCCACTCGCCGGATCGTCGCCTACGACACCTTGCTGAGCACCGCCGCACCGCGCGAGGTGGAGCTGGTGGTGGCCCACGAGCTGGGGCACGTCAAGCACCGCGATGTGCCGCGCGGCACGGTGCTGGGCGCGGTGGGCGCCGCGGTGATGGTCGGCGTGCTGGGCTGGTTGATGTCGCTGCACCCGCTGCTGAACGCCGCCGGGGTGGCCGATGTCGCCGACCCGCGCTCGCTGCCGCTGCTGGCCGCCTGCGCGGCGCTGCTCGGAGCCCTCAGTGGGCCGGCGCAGGCCGCGGTGAGCCGGCGGATCGAGGCCCGCGCCGACCAGCACGCCCTGGATCTGACCCGGGATCCTGAGCAGTTCATCGCGATGCAGCGCCGGCTCGCGCTCACCAATGTGGCCGACGTAGACCCGCCCCGCCTGCTGGAGTTGCTCTTCGCCACCCACCCGAGCACCGCGCGGCGGATCGCGGCCGCGCGCGCCTGGGCACCGGCGACCGATCGTTGAGAACCGCTGAGAGCCTTTGCTAATCGTTGAGGATCGTTGAGAATCGCTGAGAGGGGACCAACCGCTCATGGACACCTGGCAGTTGACCGACGCCCCGGTGGTCGAGGCACCCGACGGGTCGACGGTGCGGCCGCTGGGCGTGCTGCCCGACGCGGCGAGCATGGCCCGCTTCGAGCTGCCGCCCGGCGCGGTCTCCCGGGCCGTCTCGCATGCCACCGTGCAGGAGCTGTGGCATGTGGTGGGCGGCTCGGGCGAGTTGTGGCGCCGCCGAGCCGCCGACGGACACTCGGAGATCACCGTGCTGCGTCCCGGCGTGACGGTGAGCATTCCGCTGGGCACCGCCTTCCAGTTCCGTGCCGGTCCCGATGCCGCCCTGCTGATCGTCGCCGCCACCATGCCGCCGTGGCCGGACACTCCGGACGAGGCGCGGCCCGAACCGGGGCCGTGGTCGCCGTCCACCCACCCGGAATCCCGTTGACCTGCACGTTCCTCACCCGCCACGCTGATCCCCGGACCAGGAGAGGTGAACCGTGATTCAAGGGCAGGGGCTTGACCAGGATGGGCTGATGCTCCGTGAGGGGTCGCTGTCGCGGGTGACGGCGGAGTACGCGCCGGTGGTGGCGGCGGTCCGGGAGGCGGCCGCCGCCGCGTTCGGACCGGAACTGCTGCACAGTGCGTACCTCTTCGGCAGCATCCCGCGCGGCACGGCGGTGGCCGGGCGTTCGGATCTGGACCTGCTGCTGGCGCTGCGCCGGGAGCCGACCGACACCGACCAGGCCACCGCCAACGAGCTGCTCGCCACCCTGGAGGCCCGCTGCCCCCAACTCAACGGCGGCAGCGTGCTGTTGTTCAGTACCGAGCGGCTGCTCAGCGACCTGGAGCGGTACGACCTGGGGTGGTTCCTGGCCTGCCTCTGCACGCCGCTGCTCGGGCCCGACCTCGCCGAGCGGCTCCCCCGCTACCGGCTGGACGGCATGCTGGCCCGGGAGACCAATGGCGACCTCGCCGACTTCCTCCCACGCTGGCGCGAACGCGCTGCGAACGGCGCCGAGTTGACGACGCTGACCCGGGGCGCGGCCCGCAAGATCGTCCGCACCGGCTTCACCCTGGTGATGCCGCGCTGGCAGGGCTGGACCAGCGATCTCGCTGAGTCCGCCGCCGTGTTCGCGCAGTACTACCCCGAGTGCGGGGCGCAGATGCTGGCCGCCGCCGGGATCGCCCGCACCGGGAGCCCGGATCCCGCTGATCTCGCCCTGCTGCTCGACGAGTTGGGGCCCTGGCTCGCAACGGAGTACGTGGCGGTCCACGGCCACAAGACACCCCGGCCGTAGCCGGAACGCCTCGCACGGCCGCCCGCCGTGCGAGGCGCCCCTAAAAGCGTCAGACCTTCGCGCGCGCGTAGTGGCGGGAGGCCTTGGCGCGGTTTCCGCAGGTGGCCATCGAGTGCCAGCGGCGGGTGCCGTTCTTCGAGGTGTCGTAGAAGTACAGGATGCACGAAGGGTGGGCGCAGGAGCGGATCCGGCCCGGCGCCTCGACGAGCATGCGCAGGTAGTCGGCGGCGGCGGACCAGGCGGGCAGCCAGGCCGGGGCGTCGACCTCGACCCGCTCCGCCGGGCCGTCCGCGGCGAGGGAGCGGCGGATCGAGCCATGCGCCAGTACGGAGTTCAGTTCGGCGCGCAGCTCCGGCCCGTCCTCGCCGTCGACCAGGCGCTTGATCACCTCGCGGGTCTGGATCAGGGCATCACGGGTCGCAGCATCGGCGGGCACCCGGTCAGCGAAGCCGTTGGCGCGGAGCCAGAGCGCCAGATCGTCCGACGAAGCCAGCAGGTCGCGCGGGTTGCCGCCGTTGTTCCACCGCGTGTTGAGCAGGTCGACCACGAGCGGCTCGTCCGGCAACGGGCGAGGGTCCTGCGGCACTGCATCCTCGGTCATCGACTCTCCTGACGTGTCCTGCCGACGATTCTAACCGGCATCGACCACCACACCGGTTGACTCTCTCCAAGATAACCCTCCATACTCGTTTCACTGGTTAGTCCGGACCGGCTCCGCTCTCCGGACCTCACGACAGGGGGTTCTCCATGACTCAGGCAGTCGCACAGCCCGTGGCCACCGCGCCGGCCACCGCCTTCCAGACCGGGCACATCGGCCTGAACGTCACCGACTTGGACCGCTCCCGCGCCTTCTACCAGCAGGTCTTCGGGTTCGAGGTGGTCCGAACCGACCCCGAGGGGCGCTTCGTCTTCCTGGGGCGGGACGGCCGACCGGTGATCACGCTCTGGCAGCAGAGCGAGGGGCGCTTCAACACCGCCGCGCCCGGCCTGCACCACCTGTCCTTCGAGGCCGAGAGCCTGGAGCAGGTCCGCGCCGTCGAGCAGGTGCTGCGCACCCTGGGCGCCGAGTTCGCCTACGACGGCGTGGTCCCGCACGGTGAGGGCTCCGACTCCGGCGGGGTGTTCTTCGCCGATCCGGACGGCATCCGCCTGGAGATCTACACCTCCGCCGGCGTGGCCGGTGAGCACACCCATGCGCCCAACGCCGCCGGTACCCCGACCTGCGGCTTCTTCTAAACGGGCGGACCCGGAACACGATGAGCACGCATCCGCCACTCGCCCCCGTCGAGAGCGGCGAGCAACTGGTCCGCCGCCGGGCCGGGTTCGACCGGCCCGGCTACTCCGGGCCGACCAAGCACCGCCGAGTCCCGGCCGTGGCCGCCGAGTTCCTCACCGCGCAGCCCATGGTGCTGGTCGGCGCGGCCGATTCGGACGGGCGGATCTGGGCGAGCGCGCTCGCCGGCCGGCCCGGCTTCCTGCACGCCGAACCGGGCCCACCCGACGGGCCCGACGCCGTCACCATCGCAGCCAGCCCGGCCCCGCACGACCCGTTGGCGGCTGCCCTGAACGGGCCCACCCAGGTCGGCATGATCGCCGTGGAGCCGGCCAGACGGCGCCGGATGCGGATGAACGGGCACGCCACCCCGACGGGCGACGGACTCCGGGTGGCACTCGACCAGGTCTTCTCCAACTGCCCCAAGTACATCCAGGCCCGCGGCTTCGACCTGGTCGCCCAGCAGTCGGGCCCCACCCGCCACACCACTCAACTGACCCTCGCCCAGCAGATCTTCGTCAACACCGCGGACACCTTCTTCATCGCCACCGCGGACCGTGCGGGCGACCTGGACACCTCGCACCGCGGCGGCCTCCCCGGTTTCGTCGAGGTGTCCGGCCCGGGGCGGCTGCGCTTCCCGGACTACTCGGGCAACGCCATGTTCGCCACCCTCGGCAACCTCGCCGAGAACCCGAACGCCGGCCTGCTGTTCATCGACTGGGACACCGGCACCACCCTGCAACTGACCGGCGCCGCCCAGACCGACTGGAATCCCTCCCACGCCGCCCAAGTCACCGGCGCCCAGCGCCTGGTGGACTTCACCGTGACAGGCGTGGTGGAGTCGGTCACCGCCCTGCCGCTGCGCTGGAGTGAGCCGAGCTACTCCCCCTTCAATCCGCGTTCGGATAACGGGAATTGATCACGCGGGCCTGCCAACCCGCAGTCAGCAGCACGGCTACGCCCACGCAGCTCATCGCGCCCGCCGCCGAGCCGAGTTGGGCAACCGCCCCGAAGGCCATCGGTCCCACACCCTGCACGGTCATCATCCCGGCCGCGAGCAGGCTGAAGGCCTGGCCCCGGCCCGCCGTCGGGATCGCGGCCAGGAAAGGCCGTTGCAGGCCGAGGCCGTGGGCGAATCCGAGGCCCGCCACCGCCAGCAGTACCCCGGCAGCCACCGGGCCCGGCCGCAGTGCGAACGCGGTCAGCGGCAGGCCCAACAGGGCGGTCAGGGGTGCGACCAGTCGCTCGCGGGTCACCGGGTGCAGCAGCCGGCCGACCGCCAGGTAGCCGAGCAGCATGCCCAACGGGAGCGTGCCGAGCAGCAGGGCCGCATCGCCGAACGGCAGCCCCCGCTGGCCGGTGTAGGGGACGATCAGGCTCTCCGCACCGGCGGCGAAGGCCGGCGGGAGCCACTGGGCGAGCAGCACGGTACGTATCCGGCGTACGGCGAGCAGGTCGCGTGCTCGGACCAACTCCTGCGGACCGGCGCGGCGCGCTCCCCCGCTCCCTGACTGCCCCGGCCCGCGGTGTCCGGAAGCCGCAGCCGAACGGCCAGCGCCGCGAGCAGGTAGCCGCAGGCGCTCACCGGCAGCGCGCCACACGGTCCGAGTGCGCCCACCACGGCCCCCGCACAGCCAGGCCCATCAGTTGGGCACCGGACTACGCCATGGTGTTCAGCGATCGGCCCACCACATAGGCGTCGTCGGTGAGTTCGGCCGCGACCGGGCGGCTGCCAGCCGCCCCGGACACCGGCGTCAGCGCGGCCACCACCGCCACCAGGGCGAGCGCCGCGCCGACCGGCAGTCGCACCAGCGCTGGAACCGCCGCACCCCCGTCGCCGAGGCCCTGCTCGGCGCCGCCGGGGCCGAGAGACCGTAAAGCACCTGCGTGGCCAAGGGTGTTGTGGCTACCCTGGAGCCATGACCTCGTTCCGTGCTCCCAGCCAGCTGATGCCCCGCCCCGCGGGGTAGCACTCACGGACGCGCAGAACCGTTCGAGGCCCCGCCACCACGGGGCCTCGTTTCGTGTTCGCGGCCCCGGTTGCCCACCACGATTCCGTGACCGGAGGACCGCTCATGACCACCTACCTGACCACCACCATCCCGTACGTCAACGCCCGCCCGCACATCGGCTTCGCGCTCGAACTGGTGCAGGCCGATGTGCTGGCCCGGCACCGGCGTTCCCGTGGCGAGGACGTCCGGCTGCTCAGCGGTACGGATGAGAACTCACTCAAGAACGTCCTTGCCGCCGCGGCCGCCGGGGTCGAGGTGCGCACGCTGGTGGACCGCAATGCCGCTGCCTTCGAGGCACTTCAGGAGCCGCTGGCGCTGCGGCTGGACGACTTCATCCGCACCAGCCGCGATCCGCGCCATCCGGTCGGCGTCGAGGAGCTCTGGCGCCGCTGCGCGGCCAGTGGCGACCTGTACCGACGGCACTACCGCGGCCGGTACTGCGTGGGCTGCGAACAGTTCTACACGGTCGAGGAGTTGGCGGACGGCCGGTGCCCGGAGCACGGCACCGAGCCGCAGTTCGTCGAGGAGGAGAACTGGTTCTTCCGACTCTCGCGCTACACCGGGCAGTTGCGGGCCGCGATCACCGAGGGCCGGCTGCGGATCGACCCGCCCGCGCGTCGGAACGAGGTGCTCGGCCTGCTCGCGGCCGGCCTGCCGGACTTCTCGGTGTCGCGTTCCCGTGAGCGCGCGCACGGTTGGGGGATCCCGGTGCCCGGCGACGACTCCCAGGTGATCTACGTCTGGTGGGACGCGCTCGGCAACTACATCACCAGTCTCGGCCTCGACTCCCCCGACTTCGACCGCTGGTGGCGCGGCAGCGAGCGGCGGATCCACCTGTGCGGAAAGGGCGTGCTGCGCTTCCACGCGGTCTACTGGCCGGCGTTGCTGCTCTCCGCCGGCCTGCCGCTGCCCACCGACATCCTGGTGCACGACTACCTCACCGTCGACGGCCGGAAGATCAGCAAATCGGCGGGCAACACCGTCGACCCGGTCCAACTGGTCGACGACTACGGCACCGACGCGGTGCGCTGGTGGCTGCTGCGCGAGGTGGCGAAAGTCGGTGACACCGACTTCACGGTCAACCGCCTGGTGGAGCGCGCCAATGCCGATCTGGCGGGCGGGATCGGCAACCTGGTGAAGCGCGTGGTCACTTTGATACACCGTCAATGCGACGGTCGAGCACCCGAGTCGGACTCGGCCGCATTGCCCGAGTGCGCCACCGTCCCGGCCGAGGTCGCCGCAGCGCTCGACGGTTACGACTTCCGCCGTGCCACCGCCGCGCTCTGGCAACTGCCGACGGCGGCGAACCGCTACCTGGATCAGAACCGGCCCTGGTCGGATCCGACAACTGCGCCCCGCCACCTGGCCGTTCTGCTGCACGCCTGCCGCACGCTCGGCGAGTTGCTGACGCCGTTCCTGCCCGATGCCGCAGGCCACGTGCTGGCCCAGTGCACTCCAGGCCCGGACGGTCGACTGCCCGAGGCTCGAACACTCTTTCCACGCCGCTACCCTCAGAGCGCATGAGGATCGAATCGATGCGGCCCGACCACGGCAGGCAGGTGCTCGACATCTACCGACTCGGGATCGCCGGGGGAAACGCCACCTTCGAGACCGAGGCGCCGAGTTGGGCCAAGTTCAACAGCGGCCGGCTGCCCGAGCACCGGCTGGTCGCCGTGGACGAGGAGGAGCGCGTCCAGGGGTGGGCCGCGGTCTCCCGGATCTCCGAGCGGCGCGCCTACGAGGGGGTGGTCGAGCACTCCGTCTACGTGCACCCGAATGCGCAGGGCCACGGGGTCGGCTACGCCCTGCTCACCGCGCTGATCGACTCGACCGATGCGGCCGGCATCTGGACCGTGCAGTCCGGGATCTTCCCCGAGAACACCGCCAGCCTTGCCCTCCACGAGCGGGCCGGCTTCCGGGTGATCGGCACCCGGGAACGGATCGGCCGCCTGCACGGCCAGTGGCGCAACGTGGTGCTGGTGGAACGCCGCAGCCCGGTGGTGCTCTGATGCCCGCCGCGGTGCCGGAGCGCGGGGCCGGGGTGCCGGAGCAGAGCGTTGGGGCGCCCGAGCAGGGGGCCGCCCGCTCCGCCACGCCGCCGGACACCGCGCTGGGCGAGGCGATGCGCCAGCTGGCCTGGTACCGCAAAGCCCGCAACCGGGCCAAGCTCGCCCACCAGTCGAGCGAGCTGCTGGCGCTGTTGACCACCTCGGCCACCGTACTGGTCTCCGCGCTCCGGGCCCCCGCCGCGGTCACCGCCTCGATGGCGGCCCTGACCCTCTTCCTGACCGGCTACCGCCAGATCTTCAAGCCCAACGAACGCTGGACCCGCACCTCGGTAGCCTGGCTGACGCTGCACCACGAGATCACCCGCTACCTGCACCGCCCACCCGCCGAGCGGAACGGTGACGCACTGCTGGAGCGGGTCATGGAGATCACCATGGCCGAGAACCGCGACTGGGTCGAGGAGCGCGGACACGACGGCGGCCCCGCACCGTCATGACACGGCAGGCCCGCGCTGGCGGGCAACGGCGGCTCCGCAACCGATGTGAGGCGGCCGCTCCCTACCGGTGCGGCAGGACCGGTCCCCACCATCGTGGAACAGCGGATTCGTGCCGGTATGGCATAGCTGGTCCATGCCGTCGTGATGCGGCAGTCCTGCGCCGGTGTGGCACGGCCGTCCATGGGCGGTGTGAAGCGGCGGGTCCGTACCGGTGAAACGGCTGATCCACACCCATGCGAAACGGCCGCTCCGTACCGGCGTGGCACGGCCGGTCCACGACCAACGTGAAACGGCCACCCCATACCGGTGCGGCACGACCGGTCCCCGCCGTCGTGAACCGGCGGCCCCGTACCAGTGCGGCACCTCCGGTCCCCGGCGGTGTGACCTGGTCGACGTTGTGGCCGTGCGCGACCGCTGCCGACACTGGGCGGTGTGAACACGACACCTGGCAGTGTGCACCCGATGCCGCCCCGCCCGGCCGCGCTGGCCTTCGCCGAGCGGTTGCTCGACCCCGACTCGTTTCGTAGCTGGGACACCCCGCCGCAGTACGCGGACGCCGGGCCGGAGTACCTCGCCGACCTGGCGCGGGCCCGGGAGCGCAGCGGGGCCGACGAGGCGGCGCTCACCGGTGAGGGGCGGCTCGGCGGCCACCGGGTGGCGCTGGTGCTGAGCGAGTTCGCGTTCCTGGGCGGCTCGATCGGTACCGCCACCGCTGCCCGCCTGCTGCACGCCATCGAACGGGCGACGGCCGAGGGCCTGCCACTGCTCGGCTTCCCGGCCTCTGGCGGCACCCGGATGCAGGAGGGCACCCCGGCCTTCGTCCGGATGATCGCGATCACCAACGCGGTGACCGCGCACAAGGCCGCCGGGCTGCCCTATCTGGTCCATCTGCGCCACCCCACCACGGGCGGGGTGCTGGCGTCATGGGGCTCACTCGGCCAGCTCACTACGGCCGAACCCGAGGCACTGATCGGGTTCCTCGGGCCGCGCGTCTACGAGGCGCTGTACGGTGCACCGTTCCCGGCCGGCGTGCAGCAGGCCGAGCATCTGGAGCGGTTCGGCACGGTGGATGCGGTGCTCGGCCCTGAGCAGTTGCGGGAGCGGCTGGTGGCGACCCTGGACGTGCTGCTGGCGGCGGACCGGGTGGGTGAGGCGGTTAATAATGCCGATTACCCGGACGGCCGGGTAATCGATGCTGCGATTAATACTGCCCATTATTCGAGCCGAGCTGCGGCTGACGGGGTCGACGCCAGCGTTAATAATGGCCATTATTCGGCCCGAGCGGCGGCCAGCGAGCCCGGCGAGATCGGCGAGGCCACCGAGGCCACCGAGGCAATCAGTAATAATGGGCATTATTACGACCCCCCAACCCCCCGCCCAGTCTGGGAGTCTGTCGAAATCACCCGCGACCCGGGGCGGCCTGGCCTGGCCGAACTACTGGCCCGGGCCGACGCGGTGGTGCCGCTCTCGGGCACCGGGGCGGGCGAGCGTGATGACGCGCTGCGCCTGGCGCTGGCCCGAATCGAAGGGGTCTCCTGCGTGGTGGTCGGCCACGATCGGGCGGCGGCCGAGCGGCACGGGCCGGTCGGGCCGGCCGGACTGCGCACCGCGCGGCGCGGCATGCGGCTGGCGACCGAGCTGCGGCTGCCGCTGCTGACGGTGATCGACACCCATGGGGCGTTGCTCAGCCAGGCCGCCGAGGAGGGCGCGCTGGCGGGTGAAATCGCCCGTTGCACAGCCGAGTTGAGCAGCATCCCGGTGCCGGTGGTGAGCCTGCTGCTCGGCGAGGGAGCGGGCGGCGCGGCGCTGGCGCTGCTACCGGCCGACCGTGCGCTGGCGGCGGAGCATGCCTGGCTGTCACCGCTGCCGCCCGAGGGTGCCTCGGTGATCCTGCACCGCACCCCGGACCAGGCACCCCGGCTGGCCGAGCAGCAGCGGATCGGCGCGGCGGAGCTGCTGCGCGAGGGCGTGGTGGACCGGCTGCTCCCGGAGTCCGGGGACTTCCTGGCCCGTACCGTCACCGCCGTGGCCGCCGAACTCGCCCGTGCCGCCACTCTGTCACCGCCGACGACCCGGCTCGACCGTTTCCGCTCGCTGGCGCGCTGATCGATTGCATGAAGATGCTCGAATCTGACCGGGCAGTCGTCCTGGGCCAGGCTTGCCGGGTTTTCGGCACTCTGACGGAAAGCGCGCTGATCGGGCGGATGTCCTGAACCCGCGGCGGCCCTGGCCGGCATGAGCCCGACCCGGGGCCGCTGCGGGCTTCTCCCAGGATCACGAGGTCTTCGGCAAGGGGCGCGCGAGGCGGAGGTGGCTGTGCGCCGCGGTGACGATCCAGTCCAGCGGTCGGCCGCCGCCTCGGGGGCGCAAAGCTTGGAGCGGGTCCAGCCGAGGGTCTACTCGAACAACCGGAATGAACAACCGGAATGTGTGCCCAATAAGCGTCCCCCGCAGTTGTCGAGAGCCTCAGGACCCAACACGGGCCAAGGCCCAATACGGGCCAGGATCCAACTCGGACAGGGACTCGACGCTTTCGGCGTCATTCAGCGCACTCAAGCTCACGGCCTCGGCGGTGATCAACGTCGACCTCAGCGAGAAGACATGATCACGCAGGGGCCGCGCCGCTGTCTGGTGAACGGCTGAACCCTCGGGCTCGCGCTAGGGCGTGAGAACGATCTTTCCCTTTGCGCGATTGGTCTCGCTGAGTTCGTGGGCCTTGGAGGCGTGCTACAGCGGCAGGGCCTGGTCGACGATCACCCGCAGTCCGGCTTCTTCCACCAGGGCGGCGATGGAGTCCAGGTCGCTGCCTGCCGGGGTGAAGTAGAACTCGGTGAACCGCAGACTACGTATGTCGACCTGCTGGCGGACGATCTCTCGGTGGGCATGGGATCCGGTGGAGCCGGTCACATCGATGAGTATCCCGCCGGGTCCTCCCAATGCCCCGTCAACCGCTGCGCTGAGAGCCCCATCCGCGACTTGACACCAGCCTTGTCCGCTCAAGCCTGAGCCCGGCATCGCGGCATCGCGGCATCGCGGCATCGCGGCATCGCGGCATCGCGGCATCGCGGCATCGCGGCATCCCAGGGTGTCGGCCCCCTGCCCCTAACCGCCCACGTACAGCCGTCGGTGCCACCACGGATACGGATTTCCGCTCCAGTCCACCCAGTGGCTCGGATCAGGATCGTGGAGGGTCCTGCGGCCGAACTCCGCATCGAGGTCGACGAGTAGCCGTCGCAACTCGGCGCGCGCCAGTAGCGGAAGGAAGCTCACTATCTCTTCCAGCGCATCCCTGACCACCGCGACGTCGTCGTACTGGCACCCCGGACAGGCCGGGCACTCCGAGGCGACCAGCCTCAGCCTCCGAGCGGGCTGTCGCAAGAACTTCCGGTAGCTGTGAAGGAATTGCGAGGTCCGCCCGGACTGAAGATCAAAGAGGTGATAGCCATGGCTGTGATCGCCGTGCTCCAGCATGTGGATCACGGCACTCGTGTCACGCGACAGACGGTCGATGGGGGGGCAGCTCACGCGCCCACTGGGGCGGTTGGCGCTCCCGTACGGCGCGGATCGCGCCGGGACGCTTACGCGGCATGAGCCTTTCTGGTGGTCATCATGGAGATCATCCTGTCATCAGCAACACTCGATGCGCCAGCGCGGTTGCGCGCCAACCACCGGCGAGCGCATGCAGATTCCACGGACGAAACGGCGCTGCGCGAGGCAACCGGGCCGGCCGACCCGCTGGCCGCTGGCCGCTGGCCGCTGGCCGCTGGCCGCTGGCCGAAGCCTGCTCACCCGTGGCGCGGGCACGGTGGTCACCCCCGTGGGCCGTCAGGTGGCGTTCCAGGTGCCGAACGCCCGGGAGGCGACCGAACGAGCCCGGGTAGCGGGGCCGAGGTGATCGCCGAACCGATGGTGACGCCGTGGAGCTCGTCCAACTCCCGGCTGGCCAGCTCGGCCGGCCGGCCGGTCTCCAGCTGTCCCTGCTCGAGGACTTGGGCGACCAGTCGACCAGCCGGGCCAGCTCCCAATTGAACATCTCGTTCAACATTATCCGTTGACAACGATACGACTCGCCCGTGATGCTGATTCCCATGACTTCCACGGATATTGACGACCCGTTTGCCGCTCCCGACCCGGATCGCGCCCGCGCGGAGCGAGCGCCCGCCGCACTGTTCCGGATCGCCGAGCGGCACGCCTCCACCGATGAGCAGCGGCGGCGGCAGGTGCACCCCTATGTGCTGGGGCCGCATGAGGCGGTTCGGCTGGTGAGTTTCCTGCTCAGCGGGGCGGCGCTCGCGGAGGAGGACGAACCGCCGGTGGACCGCAGCGACATGATGGCCGCGCTCACTCTGCTGCCGCTGGTCCGGGCCGAGTTGGACGAGTTGGAGAGCGGTCTGCTGCAGATGGCCCGGGGCCGCGGTCTGACCTGGCAGGACATCGCCTTCGGTCTGGGCCTCGGCACCCCGCAGGCCGCCCGCCAGCGCGCCGAGCGGCTGGCCGAGCGGGTCGCCACCGATGGTGATCTGAACGGGAGTTGACGGAGCCCGGTTCCCACTCACGCCCCGCCCCCACCACCTCCCACCTCACGCCCCGCCCCACGACGTCACGCCCCGCCCCGCCCCCACCACCTCCCACCTCACGCCCCGCCCCACGACGTCACGCCCCGCCTCACGCCCCCGCGTCAGCCCCGCCGCCCGCCCGCCGGGCACCGGCCGCCCGCGCCCAGAGCGCCACCGCCGCACCCAGCACGCACATCAGAATGGCCACCAGGATCGCGTGGTTGGCCCCGGTGGCGACCGCGGCGGCGGGGTGCCCAGCGGACCGGACGGAGTTGATCACGGCGAGGAAGATCGCAATGCCGAGCGACGAACCCAGGTAGCGGGCGGTGTTGTTGACACCTGACCCCATCGCGGCCCGGTGCGCCGGCACGCTGCTGACGGCGAGTCGGGCCAGCCCCGCGTTGAGCACGCCGCTGCCGATCCCGGCCACCACCAGCCCGGGCGCCAGGCGCACCCAGCCGTCACCGGAGCTCAGCCCGTAGAGGGCGGCCTCGCCCACCCCGCAGGTGAGCAGGCCGATGGCCAGCTGGGAGGCGGGCGCCAGCCGGGTGGCCAGGTGGCGGGCCTGCAGGGCGGCGACCACGGAGAGCCCGGACCAGATCGCCAGCACGAGACCGGCGGCCAGCGGGGTGAGACCGAGAGCGCGCTCCAGGATCAGCGGCACGCAGCTCATCAGGCCGACCAGTGAGAGGCCGGTGAAGAGCGCGCCGGCACCGGCGGCGACGAAGCCGGGGGTGCGGAACAGCGCCAGGTCGAGCATCGGCTCCGCGACCTTGGCCTCCACCAGCGCGAAGCCGGCCAGCCCCACCACCCCGAGGCCGAGCAGGATCGCCACCGACGGCTGCCCCAGCCGCTGCGGCCCTGGGCGAGGCCCGCGTTGAGCAGCGCCACGGCCACCGAGAGGGTCAGGGCACCGAAGACGTCGAGCCGGCGCGGCCGTTCGCTGCGCGACTCGGCCAGGCAGCGCGTGGAGAGCGCCAACAGCAGCAGGGCCAGCGCCCCGATCACCCAGTAGACGGTGCGCCAGCCGCCGTGGTCGACGAGCAGCGCGGCGTAGACCGGGCCGACGGCGATGCCGAGGCCGACCGCCGCACCCCAGCCGCCGAGGGCTCGCACCCGGGCCGGGCCGGGCGGGAAGGCCTCGCTGATCAGGCCGAGGCTGGGCGCCAGGATCGCCGCCGAGGCACCGCCCTGGAGCACCCGGGCGATCAGGAAGACCGCGGGGTCCGGCGCGACCGCGCCCAGCACCGAGCTGACCGCCAGGGCCAGTGCGCCAAGCCCGAAGACCCGCTTGCGCCCATGGTCGTCGGCCACCCCGCCCATGATCAGCAGCAGTGCGGTCAAGCCGACCGAGGTGGCGGTCAGGATCCAGGTCTGAGCCGCGGCGCCGGCGTGCAGCGAGGCGGCGGTGGGCGCCAGCGTGGTGGTGGTCACGGTGTAGTTGACCAGCACCAGGAAGGTGCCGAAGCAGGCCGTCAGCAGCGTGGGCAACGCCGAGGCCGTCGGTGCGGTGGTGGTGCTGCTGGCCCGCGAAGGCGGCGTCAGCTCGCGGATGGCCATGACGGATCCCCCTGGATTCAGCTAGGTCTGGTGAATGAACCTACTACCCGCCTCACGGTACACCATGAGTCTGTTCATTGAACCGACTCGGCTTGCCCGAATCCGGGTCGAATTCGTTGATTGAACTCAAGAGTCTGTTCAACGAACCGACCCCGAGTAGACTGGCGCCATGGCGCTTGGAACGGACTACGCCCAGCAGGACTGCTCACTCGCCCGTGCCCTGGAGGTGGTCGGCGAGCGGTGGAGCATGCTCATCGTCCGCGACGCCTTCTACGGCGTGAGCCGGTTCAACGACTTCCTCGCCCACTTGGACATCCCGCGCGCGGTGCTCACCGCGCGGCTGCGGACCCTGGTCGAGGCGGGCGTGCTGCGCAAGGAGCCCTACCAGGACTCCCCCGTGCGCTACGGCTACCACCTCACCGATGCCGGGCGCGAGCTATGGCTGCCGGTGCACTCGCTGGCCCGCTGGGGCGAGAAGCACGCCTCCCAGAACAGCGCGCGGTTCCTGTTCACGCACGACGTCTGTGGTCACCGGCTGAGTCCGTCCGGCTTCTGCGTCCCCTGCGGGGTGCTGGTCCACCCGGACGAGGTGATCATCCGCCAGTCCACCGACGCCAGCCCCAACCCGCGCACCGACGCGGTCACCAAGGCGCTGGCCGCGCCGCACCGCCTGCTGACGCCGCTGGACACGGAAAGCAGTCAGCGCCGATAGGAAGCCGCCGAGGCGCTCACCGGCTCGCCCCGCTGTCCGAGTGGCGCCCGCTTGGCGGCGAAGGCGAAGTAGACCACCTTCCCGCCGGGCACCATCCGCCAGCCCCACCTGCCGGCCAGCGCCTCCACCAG
Source organism: Kitasatospora acidiphila (assembly GCF_006636205.1). Lineage (NCBI taxonomy): Bacteria > Bacillati > Actinomycetota > Actinomycetes > Kitasatosporales > Streptomycetaceae > Kitasatospora > Kitasatospora acidiphila. Next base: position 1,866,637 of record NZ_VIGB01000003.1, read on the forward strand.
CACTAAGCCACGCCCCGACGGCAGTTCGTCGCCGGCGACGAGCACGGCGGGCGGACGCCGGCAGCCGTCGGCCACCTCCACCCGCAGTTCGTCGGCGACCCAGTCGACCGTCACCAGGCAGCTGCCGCCCGCGTGTTCAAGCGCATTGGCCACCAACTCGCTGGCGCACAGCCGGACATCCGACAATGCGTCCGCGGAGAGCGGCACCCCCCAGTGCTCCGCGGCTGCCACGACCCGTTCCCGGGCCCGCCGCACCGCTTCCACACCGACGGTGACGTGGAATTCGTCCCGCATAGGACGGTACTCGCGCTCCATGACGGCATCTCCTCGACCATCCGGAGAACGGCCGAGCAGACGTGCTGCCGCCGTCCCCCCACGACTGATACACAGTCAACCGGGTTACGCCAGCAATGAGAACGGGCCATGCTTGACCCAGTCGTGAATGACGTGAATCACGACGCGACCCTGGACGCGGGGGTGTCCGAGGGGGTGCGATTAACGGGGGCGAAGAACGGGGGAGCCATGACCCGCACACCGAACAGACAGCTCGCAGCCCTACTGGCGGAGGCCCGTTGGGGCAACGATCAGCTGGCCAGAGCGGTCAACCGTACCGGCCGGGACACCGGTCTCGAACTGACCTACGACCACTCGGCGGTCTCGCACTGGCTCAAAGGCGTCAAGCCCAGGCTGGTCGTTCGACCAGTGATCGCCGAGGCCTTCGCCAGACGACTGGGACGCCCGGTGACCTCGCAGGAAGCCGGTTTCGGCAAGGCGCCGACCGGCGCCCGCGACAATGACCGACTGGGGGGATTGGCCGATCTGGTGCGGGACGACATGGACCCGTCCCGGCGCACCATGCTGGCCGCGGGGCTCTACTCGGCGGCGATGCTGGTGCCCGGCTACACGGAGCTCGCGCAGCGCCTGGACGGCGCGCAGCAGGAGGTTCGCGCCGGGCGCACGGTCCGGATCGGGGAGAGCGAAGTCGAGACCGTGCGCGCCATGACGGACCGGATCGCGGCCATCCTGGACGAGTTGGGCGGCGGCCACGCCCGTCCGATGAGCGCGGCGTTCCTGGCCAACACGGTGATGCCCTGGCTGTCGGCCGACGGCAGCCCGGCCACCAAGAAGTCGATGCTCGCCGCCGCCTCCGACCTGGTCTACCTGACCGGTTGGATGGCGATGTACGAGCGGGCCCACGGCCTGGGCCAGCAGTACTTCACCGAGGCCCTGCAACTGGCCCAGGACGGTCAGGACCACGTGACCTACTGCCGCACCCTGCGCGGCATGTCCCTGCAGGCGGCCAACCTCGGCTACGGCCCGCGCGCCCTGGAGTACGCGGACGCCGCCGCCGAGTGCGCCCCCGCCGCCGGCCCCCGGCTGACCGCCTTCCTGCGCGGCCAGCAGGCGCACGGCGCCGCCCTGGTGAAGGACCAGCGACTCGCCTTCACCCGGCTGCAGGAGACCGAAGCGGCACTGAGCAAGGCGGACGGCCGCAATGACGCGGTGGGCGGCTACGACTGGGCCGCCTACCACTTCCACGTCTCCAGCGTGCTCTACGCGCTCGGCGACCTGCCGGGCTCGATCCAGGCGATGCGACAGTCCAACCGGACGCGTCCGGTCAATGAGCGCCAGGGCCGGCTGCACGCCAACGGGGTGCTCGCCGCCCGCCAGTGGGAGCTCGGGCACATCGAGGCCGCCACCGCGACCTGGGGCGAGTTCCTGGACGACTACACCACCCTCTCCACCTCGCGCGGCGACGAGCACTTCGACAAACTGCGCGCCAGTCTGGCCGCCCAGGTCGGCAACCGCCAGGTCCGCCGCCTCGGCGAACGCGTCCGGGAGGTGGCCCGCCAGAAGGCGGCAGTCTGACCGCCAGCCAGCCCCGGCGGGCCGACCAGACACACCCGGCGGCACGACCGGGCGCACCCAGCGGGGTGGCCGCGAGGACCGCGGCCACCCCCGCTCGGCTACCCGCGCGCACGCTCCGGCGAGGGAACGCGGGCCGTGCGCGCGGCGGTTCTGACCGGGCTGCTCGCCGTGCACACATCGCGACCGCGATGACGATCAGCCCCGCCTCGACGGCCAGGCTCAGCAGACCCAGCGGCTCGGTCCAGTTGCCCTTGTCGTCCGAGTAGTCGGGCAGGCCGGGCCCGCGCGACAGCACGTAGCCGACCAGCGGCCCGAGGCCGATCCCGGCCGCCAGCCCCCAGACCGGCAGCGCCGGCACCTTCCGGCCGGCCAGCGGCAGCAGCACCGCGGCAATCCCACATCCCCCCGGGGGGTATATGATCCTTGGGTCCGGTCCTCCGGTCCGGACCTCGGGTGTGACGCGGCAGCCTCGCCGCGCCCATCCGGTCATGTCGGCGACGAGGAGCAGCGGTGCCCAGCCCCAGCAGCACACCCCGGCGGTTCGCCGCCCGGTTGCTGCTGCTCACCACCCTGCTGCTCGGGCTCTTCCTGATGCACGGCGCACCCATGACGGCCGGCACCGGCTGCCACTCGGACGCGCCGGCCCCGGCGCGGCACGTGATGGCGATGACCCCGACCGCGCAGCAGGCCTCCCACCAGGCCGGCCCAGCCGCCTACCAGGTCACCCCGCCCATGCACCAGCCCACCCCGCCGCACAGCAGTCCCCCGGAATGGCGCACAGCACCGTCAACTGCCTTGCGCTGCCCGCCCGCAACGGCAGCCCGCTGCCGCTCCCGCTGCTCAGCCTGCTCCCCGCCCTGCCGATCGCGCTGCCCCTGGGCCCGGGCAGCGCGGCGCGGCGCCGGCTGCCGGCCCGCCGCGGGCCACCGCGCGGCGGGCGCGAGCTGCTGCTCCAGGTCTGCGTCGCGCGGAACTGAGCCGACCCCTCCGGGCCTCACCAGGAGCGCCCGGCACGGTGTCCTGCTCGGCTTCCGTTCCGAAAGACCTGACCCATGAACCTTCGCCGTACCCTCACGCTGTCCGCCGCCGCCACCGCACTCGCCCTCACCCTCACGGCCTGCGGCTCCTCCGGCCACGCCATGCCGATGAACTCCACTCCCAGCGCGCCTGGTTCGAGCCTGCCCGGTTCAAGCATGCCGGGGATGGACATGTCCGGCCCGGACACCGACGGCCTCTCCGACACCCTGGACGGCTACCACCTGACCGGCCTGCCCGGCACCCTCCCGGCCGGCCAGGACAGCGCCGTCACCTTCCGGATCACCGGCCCGGACGGCAAGCCGGTCACCGCGTTCGCCACCGAGCAGACCAAGCAGCTGCACTTCTACGCGATCCGCGGCGACCTGACCGGCTTCCAGCACCTGCACCCCTCCCTGGCCCCCGACGGCACCTGGACGGCGCCGGTCAGCGCACTGCAGTCCGGCAGTTGGCGGTTCTTCACCACCTTCACCCCGAGCAGCGGCCCGGGTGCGGGCAAGGGCTATGTGCTGAGCGGCACGGCCACCGTCGGCGGGCAGCAGCAGACCGTCCCGCTGCCCGCGCCGACGGCCAGCGTGACCACCCCGGACGGCTACCAGGTGACCGCCGGCACGCCCGGCGGCCACCTGATGGCGGGGATGGAACACCAGTTGACCGTCACCATCAGCAAGGACGGCAAACCGGTCACCGACCTGCAGCCCTACCTGGAGACCTACGCCCATCTGACCGCCTTCCACGCGGGCGACCAGGCGTTCGCCCACCTGCACCCGCAGACCGCGGTCAACGGCGACCACGGCGGACCCGAGCTGACCTTCCACGCCGAGCTGCCCAAGCCCGGTGACTGGCGGCTCTTCCTGCAGTTCCAGACCGGCGGCCGGCTGCACACCGCCGCGCTCACCATGACCGCCGAAGGCTGAGCTCCCGTGCGATGACGGACCGTCGGGCTACCCTCCCGACCATGGCCACCCACCTCACCGACGACCAGCGCCGCATCCGACTGGCGCACCGCCACCTGCTGCACCCGGCCGCCCGCGCCACCCGGGTGGAGCAGGTGGCGGACGCGCTGGTCGGGCTGCACGCCACCGATGCCGCCACCGTCTTCCTCTCCGCCAACGCCCGGCTGGCCGAGCCGTCGGCGGCCGAGGTGGAGCGGGCGCTGTACCAGGACGTCGCCCTGGTGAAGCTGCTCTCGATGCGGCGCACCATCTTCGCCGTCACCGCCGAGCTGGCCCCGCAGGTGAGCGCGGCGGCGGCCCGGGCGATCGCGGTCAAGGAGCGGGCCACCCTGCTCAAGCACCTGGCCACGGGCGCCGAGGGCTGGGACGAGCGGCGGTTGGCGGAGACCGAGCGGGAGGTACTGGCGGCGCTGGCCGAGCGCGGGGAGGCGACCACCGCCGAGCTGTCCGTGGATGTGCCCGCACTGAAGGAGACCATCCTGATGTCGCCGGGCAAGCCCTACGAGGCGCGCCAGAGCGTGGGCAGCCGGCTGCTGCGGCTGCTCGCCTCGGACGGGCACATGAGGCGCTGCAAGCCGCGCGGTTCCTGGTTGAGCAGCAGCTATCCGTGGGCGCTGGTGCCGCCGTGGCCGGACGTGCCGGTGCGGGAGGCGAAGGCGGCGGTGATCGGCCGCTGGCTGGCGGGCTACGGCCCGGGCACCCTGGCCGACCTCAAGTGGTGGACGGGCTGGACGCTGGGCGAGGTGCGCACCGCGGTGGCCGATCTGGGGGCCGTCGAGGTGGCGTTGGACGGCGGTGCGACCGGCCTGGTGCTGCCCGGTGACGAGGCCGAGCTGCCGCCGGTCGAGCCGTGGGCGGCGCTGCTGCCCGCGCTGGATCCGACGGTGCTGGGCTGGCGCGAGCGCGACTGGTACCTGAGCCCGGAGCTGGTGCCCGCGCTGTTCGACCGGAGCGGCAACAACGGCCCCACCGTCTGGTGGAACGGCCGGGTGGTGGGCGGCTGGGCGCAGCGCGCGGGTGGCGAGCTGGTCTGGCGGCTGCTCACCGACATCGGCGCCGAGGGGGAGGCCGCCGTGGCCGCCGAGGCGGAGCGACTGGCCGGCTGGCTGGGCACCGTCCGGGTCACTCCGCGCTTCCGCACGCCGCTGGAGCGCGAACTGACGAGCTGACGAGCTGACCGCCCGACGAGATGACGAGCCAGCCACCTGACGAGCCAACGAGCCGGCAATCTCACCTAATCAACGTATTCCAACACAAGAATCGACTCTGGCGCGGTTATTGACGCCAGTACAGAACATGAGCAACCTACTTCCAACAGAATGGCTCAGCTGACCCTCCATCCCCCTGGGAGTGTTCATGCAGATCCGCCGACTGACCCGCGCCCTGCTCGGCAAGGCCGCGGTACTCGCCCTGCTGCTGCCGGGCGTACCGGCCGTCATGCTCACCGCCACCGCTCCCCCGGCCGCGGCGCTGGACAACGGCCTGGCCGCCACCCCGCAGATGGGGTTCAACGATTGGAACGCGTTCGGCTGCAACGTCTCCGAGGCACTGATCAAGTCGACCGCCGACGCGATGCACAGCAACGGCATGCAGGCCGCCGGCTACGACTACGTCAACATCGACGACTGCTGGATGACCTCGACCCGCGACGCCAACGGCAACCTGGTGCCGGACCCGGCCAAGTTCCCGGACGGCATCACCGGCACGGCCGCCTATGTGCACGGCCTGGGCCTGAAGCTGGGCATCTACGAGGACGGCGGCACCGCCACCTGCGCGGGCTATCCGGGCAGCCTCGGCCATGAGCGCCAGGACGCCGCCTCGTTCGCCTCCTGGGGTGTCGACTACCTGAAGTACGACAACTGCAACAACACCGGGGTCAGCGCGACCACCCGCTACACCACGATGCGGGACGCGCTGGCGGCGACCGGCCGGCCGATCCTGTTCAGCCTCTGCAACTGGGGCCAGGAGTCGGTCTGGACCTGGGGTGCGCCGGTCGGCGACTCCTGGCGCACCACGGGCGACATCAGCGCCGGTTACGGCAGCATGCTCGCCAACTTCCATGCCAATGTGGGCCTGGGCGCCTTCGCCGGGCCGGGGCACTGGAACGACCCGGACATGCTGGAGGTCGGCAACGGCATGTCGACCACCGAGGACCGCACCGAGTTCAGCCTGTGGGCCGAGATGGCCGCGCCGCTGATCTCCGGCACCACCATCACCACCGCCTCCGCCGACACCCTTGGCATCCTGACGAACCGCGGTGTGATCGCCGTGGACCAGGATCCGCTCGGCAAGCAGGGCCAACTGATCGCGAACAACGGCGGGTTGGACGTGCTGGCCAAGCCGCTGGCCAACGGTGACATCGCGGTGGCGCTGTTCAACGAGAACTCCGCGGCGGCCACCATCAGCACCTCGGCGGCGGCCATCGGCAAGACCGGCGCGGCGGGTTACACCCTCACCGATCTGTGGAGCGGCGCCACCGGCCGCACCACGGGCGCGATCAGCGCCACCGTGCCCGGCCACGGCACGGTGATGTACCGGGTGGCGGGCGGCAGTTCGGGGCCGATCCCGTCGGGCGTGGTCTCCGCGACCGGTGCCGGCAAGTGCCTGGACGTCCCCTGGGGCTGGACCACCCCCGGCACCCAGCCGGAGATCTGGGACTGCAACGGCGGCGGCAACCAGGTGTGGACCCAGACCCCGAGCGGCCAACTGACCGTCTACGGCGCTGGCAGCACCATGTGCCTGGACGCCTACAACAACCAGACCACGCCCGGCACCAAAGTGGAGATCTGGAACTGCAACGGGCAGACCAACCAGCAGTGGCGTCTCAACTCGAACGGCACGATCACCGGCGTGCAGTCGGGCCTCTGTCTGGACGTCACGGGCGGCAGCACGGTGAACGGTGCACTGGCCGAGCTGTGGACGTGCAACGGCGGCAGCAACCAGCAGTGGAAGCTGAGTTGAGCTTGCTGCTGTGAACACGGCGGTGGGGCCGGTGACTTGGGGAGCTCCCAGGCCACCGGCCCCACTGTCATCGCGAGGTGGAGACAGGATTCGAACCTATGTGCACGGCTCTGCAGGCCGCTGCCTCGCCTCTCGGCCACTCCACCACTGACGCGCTGCTGTGGACGATCATGCCGATCGCAGCGGGCGCGCGCCAAGCAGCACGCCACGAGTTCACCCGCATGGCGGCAGCTCAGTTTGGCGGCAGCTCGGTCCTTGCGCCGGCGCCACGCAGGGCGGCCCGGGCGCGGGTCAGCAGGGCCCGGCCGGCCGGGCTGCCCGGTCGACCGGCCCGCCAGGCCAGCACCAATCGGCCGCGCAGCGCGGGCGGGTCGATGGTGATGCTGTGCAGCCGGTCGGCACAGGCGGCCGCATAGCCGCCCGGCAGGATGGCGGCGCCGAGCCCCCGGGCGGCTAACTGGGCGAGCATCACCGGGTCGCTGGCCTCGAAGGCGATCCGCGGCGCGAACCCGGCCGTGGCGCAGCCCTCCATCAGCCGGGTCCGCAGGCCGGTGCCGTTCGGCAGGCTGATCAGCGGCACATCGCGCAGCGCGGTGAGCGGCAGCACGGTGTGCCGGGCGAGTTCGTGCCCGTGGCTGACGGCCGCGACCAGTGGCTGGTCGTCGATCACCTGGAGCGCCAGCCCCTCCGGTGCGTCCGGTCCGACGCTGACGATCGCCAGGTCGAGGGAGCCCGAATGCAGCCCGTCCAGCAGGTCGGCGGAGTCGCCCTCCCGCAGCGTGATCTCGACCGCCGGGTGGTCCTGGTTGAACCCGGCCAGCAGGCCAGGCAGGTCGACATTGTGCGAGGTCACCATGCCGATCGCGACCCGGCCGCGGAGCAGGCCGGTCAGCTCGTCGACCGCCTGGCGGGCCCCGGCCACCGCGGCCAGCGCCGCTCGCGCGTACGGCAGGACGGCTTCCCCCACCTCGGTGAGCTGCACCGCCCGCCCCGAGCGGTCGAACAGCTCCTGCCCCAACTCCCGTTCCAGTCGCCGGATCTGCGCGCTCACCCCAGGCTGGGCGACATGCACCTGCTCCGCCGCCCTGGTGAAGTTCCGCTCCTCGGCCACGGCCACGAAGTACTGAAGCTGTCGCAGTTCCATACCCGGGGAGTATAGGCAGCGGGCTGATCAGCACGGCCCGTTCTGGTGATCAACGGCCCGTTCCGAGGATCGGTCAGTCAACCCTCCGCAGCCCGGCGCCGATCAGTCGGCCGGCCCGCGCACCGCGGTGTCGACCAGGGCGCGCAGCTGGGCGGGCGGCACGGTGCCGCCCGCCAGCAGCCGGTCGAAGACCAGCCCGTCGACGCAGGCCAGCAGGGTGTCGGTGCGCTCCTCGACGGTCGGCTCCGGTACGCCCTGGGCGCGCAGGAAGTCCTGCACCGCCTCCCTGGCGGCGTTCTGACGCGGCATCAGGATCTCGCGCAGCTCTGGCTGGTGGACACTCTCCACCGCGCAGGCGTAGCGGGCCAGCGAGCGCCGCCGGCCGGCGCCGGCCAACCGTAGCTCGGTGAACCGGACCAGCCCGTCGGCCAGTTCGGCCGCCGAGCGGGGCGGTGGCGCGGCCTCGCCGAGCGCCTGCAGCTCGGCCTGGTCAAGCGCGACAAGCTGCCGCACCAGGGCGGTGAGCAGGTCCTTGCGGGTGCGCAGATAGGCCGAGGTGGTGCCGGCCGGCAGTCCGGCGGCGCGGTCCACGGCGCGGTGGGTCAGGCCGCGCATCCCGGCCTCGGCGAGGACGTCGATGGCGGCCTCGGCGAGGAGGGTGCGGCGTTCGGTGGTCACCCCCATTTCTACACCTGTAGAGGGCGCGTTGTACGCTCCGTCCGGAACGCCCCTTCTACAGACGTAGAAGGGGCCGGATGTGGAAGACCGGCGAGAGGAGCTGGGCATGGACAGCGGCACTGCGGTGGTGGTCGGCGGCGGCATCGGTGGGCTGTCCGCCGCGATCGGACTGCGCCGGGCGGGCTGGCAGGTGACGGTCGTCGAGCGTGCCGAGCAACTGGACGACGCGGGCGCGGGCATCTCGCTCGCCGCCAACGGGATCCGCGCCCTGGAGGCGCTGGGCGTCGGCGCGGCGGTACGGGCGGCCTCCCGTGGCCAGTACACCGGCGGCACCCGCACCCCCGACGGCCGCTGGCTGGCCCGGATGGACGGCGCGGCCCTGGAGCGCGCCCTCGGCACGCCGATCGTCGGCATCCCGCGCGCCACCCTGCACCGGATCCTGCGCGACGCCCTGCCCGAGCAGCAGCTGCTGATCGGCGAGGAGGTGACCGGGATCGACCGCTCCGACCCGGCCCGCCCCGCCGTGCGACTCGGCTCGACCACACTGACCGCCGACCTGGTGGTGGCCGCCGACGGGGTGCGCAGCCGGATCCGCACCCAGCTCTTCCCCGGCCACCCCGGCCCGCAGTACAGCGGCTCGACGGTGCTGCGCGCGATCACCGAGCAGCCGGTCGACGTGCGCACCGACTTCGAGCTGACCTGGGGCCACGGCGCCGAGTTCGGGCACATCCTCTTCCCCGACGGCCGGGCCGAGTGGCACGCGGTGCTCAACTCCCCGTCCGGGGTGCGCTATCCGGATCCGCTCGCGGTGCTGGCCGAGCGGTTCCGCGACTGGCACCAGCCGGTCCCCGCGCTGCTCGCCGCCACCCGCCCGCAGGACGTGCTGCACCACGACATCCATGAACTCAACCCCGGCCTGCCGAGTTTCACGGTCGACCGGATCGCGCTGCTCGGCGACGCCGCGCACGCCATGACCCCCAACCTGGGCCAAGGCGCCTGCCAGGCCCTGGAGGACGCGGCCACCCTGACGGCGGCCGTGGCCAGCGCCCGCACCATCGAGGACGCGCTGCGGCGCTATGACACCGAACGGCGCCCGCGCAGCCAGGCGGTGGCCCGCGCCGCCCGCCAAGCCGGACGCCTCGGCGCCCAGTTGGAGCACCCGCTCGCCGTCCGGCTGCGCAACACCGCCCTGCGGCTCGCCCCCTCCGGCGCCACCCTGCGAGCGATCCTGCGCCACGCCGACTGGCAACCGCCACTGGCGGCCTGACCAGCTCCTCGGCGGGATGTGTAGTGTCGGTCTCTCATGCGTATGGATGTTGAGGGGGCTTCATCATGACGAACGGTCAGATTTCCGACACCGCGCGGCGCTGGCTGATCACCGGCGCCAACAGCGGCCTCGGCGCGGCGTTCGCCCGGGCTGCGCTGGCGGCGGGCGATGTGGTGATCGCGGGGGTGCGGCGGCCGGAGACCATGACGGGGCTGGCCGCCGAATTCCCCGGGCGGGTCTTCGCGGTGCGACTGGACGTCACCGACGCCGAGCAGTGCGAGCAGGCCGTGAAGCAGGCCGTCGCCGAGCACGGCCGGATCGATGTGCTGGTCAACAACGCGGGCTTCGCCATCATCGGTGCCGTGGAGGAGACCAGCGAGGCCGAACTGCGGGGCGCCATGGAGGTGATGTTCTTCGGCGCGATGCGGCTGACCCGGCTGGTGCTGCCGCACCTGCGGGCGCAGCGCAGCGGCGCCATCGTGCAGGTCAGCAGCATGGGCGGGATGCTCTCGTTCCCCGGTGCCAGCGCCTACAGCGCGGCCAAGGGCGCCCTGGAGCTGGCCTCGGAGGCGCTGGCCGCCGAGGTGACGCCGCTCGGGATCCGGGTGCTGATCGTCGAACCGGGCGCGTTCCGCACCGAGTTCAACGGTCCTTCGCTGCAGAGCGCGACCGTGATCGAGGACTACCAGGACACCGTCGGGCCGGTGCGGGGCGTCATGACTCAGGTGCACGGCCAGCAGCCCGGCGACCCGGCGAAGGCCGCCGCCGCGCTGCTCACCGCCCTGGCGCTGCCCGAGCCGCCGCTGCGCCTGGTGCTCGGCGCGGACGCGGTGGCCGGGATCCGCGGCAAGCTGGCGGCCGTCGGTGCCGACCTGGACCGCACCGCCGAGCTCAGCTTCAGCACGGCCGTCACCGACTGACCGCTGCGGACGCAGCACGTGAAGGAGCATGTGATGGACCAGGAGACGTTGCGTCAGCGGTTCGCCTCGCTCAGCACCGCGCATGTGGCCGACGCCTGCATCCGGGCCAAGCTGCCGGTGCGCTGCGCACCGGCGGGGATGCGGCCGCTGGAGCCCGGGAGCAAGGTGGCCGGGCGGGTGGCGCCGGCCCGGCACGTCGGCAGCGTGGACATCTTCCTGGAGGTGTTCGAGCGCCATGCCGGCCTCGGCGACGTCCTGGTGGTCGACAACGCAGGCCGGCTGGACGAGGCCTGCGTGGGCGACCTGGCGGTTCTCGAGGCCGCGGCGGCCGGGCTGTCCGGGGTGGTGATCTGGGGTCTGCACCGGGACACCGCCGAGCTGCGGGCGATCGGCCTGCCGGTGTTCAGCCTGGGGGCGCTGGCCACCGGCCCGCAGCGCCTGGACGCCCGTCCGGCGGATGCCGTGCACGGCGCCGAGCTCGGGCCGTGGCGGGTCACCTCGGACGACGTGGTGCTCGGCGACGACGACGGGGTGATCGTCATCGCCGCCGACCGGGCGGATGAGCTGCTCACCCTGGCCGAGTCGATCCGCGACACCGAGCGCCGGCAGGCCGAGCGGATCCGCTCCGGCACCACGCTGCGGGCCCAACTCCGGTTCGCCGACTACCTGGCCGCCCGCGACCGGGATGGCGAGCTGACCTTCCGCGCCCATCTGCGCGGCATCGGGGGCGCCATCGAGGAGTAGCTCGCTAGGGCCGCTGGTGCGCCACCACGGTCTCGGCGAACTCCAGGGCCGGTCGGCTGAGCGCGTCCCACTGGCGGACCGCCCAGCCGACCGCCAGCGGGGGCAGGCCGGGGATCGGGATCAGGCGCAGCGACGGGTGCTCGGTGGCCTGCCAGCCGGGCAGCGCGGGCACCACGGCGGTGCCCGCGTCCAGCCCGGCCAGCAGCATCGCGGTGTCCCAATCGGCCACGCTAGTGGTGGCGTTGGGCTCGGTGGCGGGGTGGGCGAGCTGGCCGTCCAGATGGGCGCGGCCGGCCGAGTTCTCCGGCAGCCGGATCGGCTGCAGCCCGCTCAGCTCGCCGGGGTCTATGGCCTCCCGCCGGGCCAGCGGGTGGTTGACGTGCACGGCGAGCACCCAGGGCAGTTCGAGCACCGGGCGCTGCTCGATGCCGCGCACGGGGGTGCTGATGGTGATCCAGCCGAGGTCGGCCTCGTTGGCGGCGAGTGCGTCGAAGCAGCTGCGGCTGGAGGTCTCGGTGCGGAACTCCAGGTGCACATCGGGGTGTCGGCGCCGGAACGCCACCACCGCGTCCGCCATGAAGTGCCGTACCGTGGTGGCCCCGGTGGTGATCCGCACGGTGCCGCTCTCCCCCTCGCGCAGATCCCGCAGCCGGCGCAGCGCCTGGTCCAGCTGCCCGATGCCCTGCGCCGCCGCCCGGTGCAGGATCCGCCCGGCCTGGGTGGGCACCACACCGCGCGACTGGCGCTCCAGCAGGGTCAGCCCGAGCTCGGCCTCCAGTCGGCGGACGTGCTGGCTGATCGCCGACTGGGTGCGCTGCAGGTCACGGGCGACGGCGCTGAGGTTGCCCGCCTCGCAGGCGGCGACGAAGACACGGAGGTCGTCCAAGGTCATGGGCAGCCAAGGTATCCGCTGGGGAGGCAGCCAAGCTATTCCTTGGAGATCTGGAAGAAAACCCGAGGATTGACTTGGATCTCGGGGTGCTGAACGATCGTCAGTGGCCCGGGACGGCACCTGTCCAGGGACGGCGGCGGCGATCCGGACGCGGACGACGACCGCAGGGACAGGGGCCGGTCTCGGGAACGCCACCCACTCGGAGGAACCCCGATGCCCGATCCCATCCAGCAGGCCGACGCCCTGCTCCGCTCGCTCGGGGCCGCCGAACTCGACCACCCCGGCGGCACCCTGCTCGCCCATCTGCACCGGGTCCGGGAACTGCTCGCCGACTGGGGTGCCCGCCCCGAGCTGCAACTGGCCGGCCTGTGCCACGCCTGCTACGGCACCGACGGCTTCCCCGCAGCCCTGCTGCCGGCCGCCCGCCAGGACTCGCGCGACCGGCTGGCCGCCGTGATCGGGCCGGGCGCCGAACGGATCGTCCATGACTACGCCGGCTGCGAGCGGGGCCCCACCTATCGGGAGCTGACCGGTGAACCGCCGCGCATCCACGACCGGTTCACCGGCCGTCCGTACCAGCCGACACCTCATCAGCAGCGCGACTTCGCGGAACTGACCGCGGCCAACGAGCTGGACCTGGCCCGCCATAGCCAGGATTTCCGAGCTCGCCACGGAGCCGCGCTGCTGACGCTCTTCACCCGGTGGCGCCCACTGCTCAGTGAACCGGCCTGGGCGACCGCCGAGTTGCTGTTGGGCTGACCGCCGGGTCAGGCGGCCGGCTGCCCGGTCACGTCGTACAGGTGGTGGACCGGGTCGTGGATGAAGTACTGGGCGAAGCTGCTCACCGTGAAGCGGGCGCCGTCGGAGCGGTTGCCGGTGCGGTCCCACTGCTCGCCGGTGACCCGCTCGAAGGCGGCGGCGATCACCTCGGCCGCCTCGGCCAGTTCGCCGCAGACCACGGCCGGGTCCTGCTCCCAGTAGCGCTCGGCGAGCGCGGTCTCGTCCTGGTCCCAATTGGGGAAGAGCGGGCTGTCCTGGGTGAGCATCAGGTCGAGGCGGTAGGCGAAGAGCCGGAAGACGTCGCGGACGTGGCAGCCGTACTCCAGCGTCGACCAGATGGCCGGCTCGGGGCGGCGGCGCAGCTCGGCCGGGTCGCCGGCCAGCAGCGCGGTCCAGCCGGCGGCGTTGGCGCGGACCAGCTCGGGCACCTCGGCGGGGTGGACGGCGGGGGTGTCCAGGCCGCAGTCGGGGCAGGCCCGCTCCAACACCCAGGTCCAGTCCTTGGTGTCGGGGACGATGGCGGCGGTCTCTTCGTTGCTCATGGCTCCATGATCGTCGGTGTGACGGGGTGCCGGCCAGTGGCAGTCATGCCACACGTCATCAAGATCCTGCCAACCAGATCCCGCCAGCGGCCGGTCAGGCCTCATGGCGGCGGCAACCACGGCGCACCGAGCGGATGTGGCGGTACGCCACATGGGTGACCAAGTCACGGATCCCTACCGTTTGTGACCATGGAGAACTATCGGACAACCGGGCAGTTCCTGACCGGCCGCACCGCGCTGGTCACCGGCGCGGCGGGCGGGATCGGCCGGGCCTGCGCGCATGCGCTCGCGGCGGCGGGCGCCACGGTCCATGTGGTGGACCTGGCCGCCGAGGCGGCCAGGTCGGTGGCGGCCGAGATCGGCGGCACCGCCCAGGTGGTCGACCTGTCCGACCCGGCGGCGGTGGACACCCTGCCGTGCGAGGTCGACATCGTGGTCAACAACGCCGGCCTGCAGCACGTGGCGCCGGTGCAGGACTTCCCACCGGAGCGGTTCGCGCTGATCCAGCGGGTGATGGTGGAGGCGCCGTTCCTGATCCTGCGCCGCACGCTGCCGCACATGTACCGGCGGGGCTGGGGACGGGTGGTGAACATCTCCTCGGTGCACGGCTTGCGGGCCAGCCCGTTCAAGGTCGCCTATGTGGCCGCCAAGCACGGGCTGGAGGGGCTGAGCAAGGTGGTCGCACTGGAGGGCGCCCCGCACGGGGTGACCAGCAACTGCGTCAACCCCGGCTATGTGCGCACTCCGCTGGTGGAGCGCCAGATAGCCGACCAAGCGCTTGCTCATCAGATCCCCGAGCAGGAGGTGGTCGAGCGGGTGATGCTGGAGCGCAGCGCGATCAAGCGCCTGATCGAGCCGACCGAGGTGGCCCAGGCCGCGCTCTGGCTCAGCTCCGACGCCGCCGCCTTCATGACCGGCACCTCGCTCACCCTGGACGGCGGTTGGACCGCCCACTGAAGCCGCAGCTGCCCGTTGCCCACTGCCCGCCGCCCGGAGTCAACACCCTTCGGACAGCGGGCGGCGGGGAGTCAGCGCGGGTCCGGCCGGTCCAGGTTCCAGTGCCGGACCACCAGGCCGACCCAAGCCTCGGTCTGCACGCCCGGGATCAGCGAGAAACGGCTGATGGTGCGCTGCCCGCCCTCGGAGTCGCCGTAGAGCAGATCGATGTCGACCCGCTCCCGGTTCTCGATCAGCTTCCACAGCGGGCCGAAGTCGGGGTCCTCCGCGTCGCGGACCGCCGCGTGCCAGAAGCTGGTGTCCCCGGGCGCCACATAGAGGTCGCGGGCCTGCCGTCGGAAGTCCGCCGGATCGGGGTGCTCGGCCCGTACGAAGACGTGCTCCCCACCCAGCGCCAGCCGTGGATCACGCCGAGCCCCGGCCCCACGTTGCGCAGCGAGATGGCCAGGTAGACGTTGCCGTCGACGAGCATCACATAGCCCGCGCCGCCGTCCAGATGGGTCCAGTGCGCGTCGTGCCAGACCACCTTCTGCGTGGGCGAATCCAGTTGGGAGCCGATCAGCAGCGGGCGCAGCGAGGCGAGCACCGCCCGCTCGGCCGAGAGGGCGGCCCGGTCGGCCGAGCGGATCGAGGCGAATGAGGCCCCGGCGAGCACCAGGGTGCCCCCGGCGGTGGCGAGGTTGGAGATGGTGGACCAGTCGACCATGGCGGGAGGCGTCAGAACATCGCGCCGTTGGCGCGCACGGTCTGGCCGGAGACCCAGCTTGCCTCCTCGCTGACCAGCCAGCCCACCACCGGCGCGATGTCGCCGGGCTGCCCGAGCCGACCGCGCGGGCTGTGGTGCGCGGCGGCGGCCATCGACTCCGGCGTCTCGGCGTTGCGGTAGAAGTCGGTGTCCACCGGGCCGGGCGCGACCGCGTTCACCGTGATGCCGCGCGCGCCCAGTTCCTTGGCCGCGGCCAGCACCATCCGCTCGACGGCCGCCTTGCTGCCCGAGTAGAGGCCGTACGGACCGGTCATCACGGCGGTCAGCGTGGTGGAGAAGACCACGTACCGGCCGCCGTCGCCCAGCAGCCGGGCGGCGGCCCGCAGGGTGTAGAAGGCACTGCGGGTGTTGAGGCCGATCACGCGGTCGAAGTCCTCGTCGGTGACCTCGGCCAGCGGCTTCTTCAGCACCATGCCGGGCAGGTGCACCACGATGTCAAGTCGCCCGTGCTGCCGCACCGTCGACTCGAACAGCTCATTGACGTCCGCCGACACCGTCGCGTCGGAGCGGACCGCCTCGGCCGCCACGCCGTGCTTGCGCAGCGCGGCCACGGTCTCCTGGGCCGCCTCGGCGCCATTGACGTAGCTGATCACCACGGTGGCCCCGCGTGCCGCCAACTCCTCGGCGCAGGCGGCACCCTGGTTCCGGCTGCCGCCCACCACGATGGCGACCTTGCCCTCAAGATCGCGCACGGCCGTCGTCCCGCTCATCCCGTCCCCCAGCTGATCGCAGAAAACTGACGGCTGATCATATTGGCCGAAGATAGCGTTTCACTATCGCCAGCTCTGCTCGTACGAGGGGACCGACCGTCATCACCGGTCCACCGCAACGGAGTTCGCATACCCAGCACTCCCGGCGCCCCGAGCCTCCGCCCCAGCACCCCCGGCTTTCCCAGTCCCTCAGCGACTCAGCAGGCCCCGAGTACCGAGGCCAGCAGCCCCGGGAAGCGCGCGTCGAGCTCCGCGCGGCGCAGCGACATGATGCGGTTCTTGCCCTCCTGCCGGGTACTGGTGAGACCGGCCTCGCGCAGGATGCGCCAGTGATTGGTGAGCGTCGACCGCGGCACCGTGAGGCCGTCGGGGCTGCAGGCGCTCTCACCCTCGGCCGCCATCCGGCGCACCAGCGCGAGGCGCACCGGGTCGCCGAGCGCGTGCAGCACGGCGGCCAGTTCCAGATCGTCTGCCATGGCAGTAGTGTGCCAATCGTTTCGATATTTCGGGAAAGTCGAAATGATCTCCCGACAGCCGCGATCCAGCACCTCCGGAGGCTTCGCCGTGCCCGCACTCGCCACCCTCGCCCGGATCTACGTGGATGACCTGGACGCCGCCCTGCCCACCTTCACCGCCCTCGCCGGTGAGCCGCCGCAGTTGCGGTTCGGCTACCGCGGCCTGGAGCTGGCCCGCGTCGGCGGCTTCTTGCTGATCGCCGGCCCACCCGAGGCGCTCGCCCCCTACCGGGACACGCACGCCACCGTGCTCGTCGGCTCACTCGACGAGATCCTGGACAGCGGCACCGTGCTCGACGGCCCCAACGAGGTGCCCACCGGCCGCAACGCGACCCTGCGGCACCCGGGCGGCGCGGTCATCGAGTACGTGGAGTTCGCATCCGCGTGAGCCGCCGGGCGTGCTCTCCGCTCCGGTGATCCCGCTCGGTTGACCCGCACGCCCGGTGGGCGCGACTCTTGAGGGGCCGACCCACCAGCAGGCCGACCACCGGCAGGCCGGCCCACCACCAGAAGGACCGCCGCCCCGTGCCCCGCATACCCATCGCCGACCTCGTCCGCCTGCGCCAGGCCCGGGACCGGATGGACCGCGACTACGCGGAGCCCCTGGACGTCCCGGCACTTGCGCGGGACGCCCTGATGTCACCGGGCCACTTCTCGCGCAGCTTCCGCGCCGCCTACGGCGAGACGCCGTACAGCCATCTCATGACCCGCCGGATCGAACGGGCCAAGACGCTGCTGCGGCGCGGCGACATGACGGTGACGGAGGTGTGCATGGCGGTCGGCTGTACGTCTCTCGGATCGTTCAGTTCGCGGTTCACCGAGCTGGTCGGCGAGAGCCCGAGCGCCTACCGGGCCCGCGACCACGAGCACAGCGCGGGCATCCCGGCGTGCATCGCCAAGATCCACACCAGGCCGGTCCGGAACGGCTAGCGCGGGTATGGCCGGAACGCGGGCGAAAAGCCCCGCCAGTCCCTAGGGTGCTGATCATGGATCTCAAGCTTGCACAGTGCTTCATCGCCGTCGACGACCACGAGAAGGCGCTCGCCTTCTACCGCGATGTGCTCGGCCTGGAGGTGCGCAGCGACATCGGGTTCGAGGGGATGCGCTGGGTGACCGTCGCCTCCCCGGACCAGCCGGACGTGGAGATCGTCCTCGAACCGCCGGTCGCCGACCCGCACGCCACCGAGGCCGACCGGCAGGCGGCGGCCGAGCTGATGGCCAAGGGCCAGCTGCGCGGCGTCATCTTCCGCACCGACGACTGCGACGCCCTCTTCGAGAAGATCCGCGCCAGCGGCGCCGAGGTGCTCCAGGAGCCGATGGACCAGCCGTACGGGGTGCGCGACTTCGCGTTCCGCGACCCGTCCGGCAACATGCTGCGGTTCAACCAGCCGCGCGCCGAGTAGCCGTCAGGCCGGGCGTTCGCCCGTCACCACCTCGCGGTCGGTGAAGGGCAGCTGGTCGGCGTCCGGCCCGCTCAGCACCAACCCGCAGCCGTGCCCTGCCTCCAGCTGCGGCAGCCGCACCCCGCGGTACTTGTGGATCTCGAGCAGCACCAGCTCCACCTCCCGCCCGTCCGGCGTCGTGCGGCGGAACCGGTCGCCCTCGCGGACCTCCGCGTAGGTCCGCGCGGCCACGGCGACCAGCCCGGGCCTGCGGCCCAGCACCCGGTCCAGATAGAACTGCGGAGCCTCGGCCGCAGGCGTTTCCATGATCGACTCAGTCATCCCGTCAGCATGCCACGGCGCCGGCGGCTCCCTCTCCGGCTTTCCGAGCCGCGCCCTACTGAACCGCCGGCTGTTGAGCCGCGCGCTGCTGAGCCGCCGGCTGTTGAGCCGCTCGCTACTGAGCCGCCAGCGCCCGGACCGCCCAGCTCAGCGCCGGGTCCGGCGGCTCCGGTGCCGACCAGCCGTTGACCACCGCGAGCAGCCGGCGGTAGCGCGCCAGCCTGGGGTCGGCGGCCTGGGCCAGCCGCTCGGCCAGCCGGTCGCGCAGGGCGGGGTCGTCGGCACGGCCGCGGGCTCGCGCATAGCGGGACACCAGTGCTGCGGCGATCGGTGCCGCCTCGGGTGCGTCCGGTGCGGTGCCGGCGGCGAGCGCCGGGCGCACCAGGTCGCACAGCACGGTGACCAGGTCGGGGCGCGGGACGCTGTTCGGGGACCGCTCCACCGCGTGTTCCTCGGCCAGCCGGCGGAGCACGGCGCGGAACTCCCGCTCCTGGGTGAGCTCGGCGAGCTCCACCCAGGCTTGGAGCTGCGCGGCTTCCGGTTCGGCCGGCAGGACGGGGGTCAGTGAGCAGGCGATCCCCTGGAACGCCCCCTCGGTGTCGACACCGCCGAAGACCGCGGTGAGGAAGTCGTCGATCAGCCGTCGGCGCTGCTGCTCGGTGAGCGTGGCCAGTCGGTGCATGAGTTCCATCTCCTGGGTGCCGGCGCCGCGTTCGGCCACTGCCGCCAGCACCGCCTGGCGCAGCCGCAGGCTGCGGATCTGCACCTCCAGGGCCGCGACGTGTGCCGCGGCCACCTCGGGGAGGGCGAGCTCCCGCTCCACCACCTTGCGGACGGTGGCGAGGTCCAGGCCCAACTCGCGCAGGGTGCGCACGAGTTCCAGCCGGGCCAGGGCGTGGGTGTCATAGCGGCGGTAGCCCGACGGGCTGCGATCGGTGGGCGAGACGATCCCGCGGTCGGAGTAGAAGCGCACGGTCTTGACCGTCAGTCCGGTCCGCCGGGCCAGCTCGCCGATCGAGTAGAGCGCATCGCCGTTCATGCCGCCAGCTTGGCGCCTCCCCTTGGTGGAGACTCAAGTCGGGGCCGGGCTCAGTACCGGGGCCGGGCTCAGGGGCCGGGGCCGGGGCCGGGCTCAGCGGTCGGGCTCAGGCCGGTGCGCGGTGGGCGGCCGCCGCGCCCGGGGTGCCGACCGCGCCGAGCAGGCCGGCGGCGACCGGCACCGAGCTCCGCAGCACCCCGAGGACGAACCCGGTGCGGGAGGCCCGCAGGCTGTGCAGCGCCGGGCCGTGGTCCACCGCCACGAACAGTGCGGCCGCCAGCAGCAGCAACCGCCAACCGGTCACCGCCAACGGGCGCAGGGCGATGGGCAGCTCGGCGATGGAGTCGTGCAACCTGCGGGTGTGGAACGGGATGTGCCGCTGCTCGTCCCGCAGGATCCGGGCGGCGACCTCGCGGGTGAGCGGGTCGGCGACGCCGTCGCGCAGGTCGCGGTAGTACTCCACGGCGACCAGTTCGGCGGTCATCAGCACCATCAGCTCCAGCCGCAGCCCGAGCAGCCGCCGGACCCGCATGAAGATCCGGTCGCTCCAGTGCCCGGTCAGCGTCGCCACCCCGGCGGTCTCCAGCAGCCGGGCCAGCAGCCGCGCATGGTTGCTCTCCTCGCCGATGAACAGCCGCACCGCCGCCGCGTAGTGCGGGCCACCCGCCAGGTCGGCCTTGCCGATCAGGTTCCGCCCGTCGCCGTCCTCGCCGATCTGGAACTTCTGCAGGCTCCGGCAGACCGTCGCCGGCAGGTTCGCGCCCCACTCCCACCGCGGCTCCTCCAGTCGCGCCCGCCGTGCCCGCTCCCCCTCGAACTCCGCCACCCAGTCGGCGAACCCGTCCTCGCTCATGCCCCTCGCTCCCCCGCGTCCCGAGCCCGCCCGGCACTGACCTCCTGCGGGCACACCGAGGTGGACGCCCGTCCTGGGCGCCTACCGTGGCCGCCAACGCTAGCGCACAATTGAACGCGTTCAAATGACGGCGCGCAGCTGGGCGGGGTCAGTACCCGTAGTCGCCGCGGACGGGGTCGGGGAAGCGCTCCGCCACCTCCCTCAGCCGGTGGCCGGCGAAGACGGCGCGGAGCATGTTGGTGGGATGCTCGGCGTGGCCGTCGAAGCGGAAGCGCTGGCGGATGAAGACGGTGCCGGTCCAGTAGTTGTCAGCCGCATAGGGAGTGCCGGGGAGGGCGTCCGGGTTGGGCTCCAGATACTGCCAACGGGCCTTCTTCCACATGACCACGCACTCGCCCGCATACCAGGCGGCGTGCATCCAGAAGTCCTCCTTGGCAACCGCGTTGTACTCCTCGACCGACGCGAAGCGCTCAACCAGCAGCTCCTCCAGGGCATCCAGCGACTCCGGCCGGTAGTTCCAGCGCTCCTCGCCGCCGCCCGCCTCCTCGGCCCAGCTCCAGCGGTGCAGATTCCGGTGGTACCAGCCCCAGTTCAGCAGCCGCTTGGCCATCGTGAACGACTCCAGCTCCGCCCGCGCTATCCACGGGGTGGGCAGCCGCTCGGGCTCCCAAGTCCCGTTGCCCTTGCGTCGTTTGCGGGCTCGCACCGCGCCGCGCAGCCGGCGGGCCTCCTCGGCGAAGACCGTGCCCGTCTTCTCGGCCACGGCGCGCTCGACGATCTCCAGGGGGACGACCGGCGCCAACTCCAGCACCGGGTCCGGGAAGACGACCGGCAGCCCGATGCCGCCGTCCAGGCTCTCGTCCCAACCCCAGCGCCCGCCGGCCTGGTTGAGCAGGGTCTCGCCCAGGTAGCCCGCGACCGACCGCAGCAGCAGGGTGTCCATGTCACCGCCGAGTCGGCGGTCCAGGAACCAGTGCAGCGTCCTCTCCAGGCGCTTCAGCGAGGGCGCCTGATAGGTGTGCGACCAACCGTCGTAGCTGAAGGTGCCGTTGAGCAGGTCCATCGCCTCGTGCAGATCCTGGATCCAGGCGTACAGCTCGAAGTCGGCCGTGCCCCTGGGGGCGTTCATACCGCGGATGTAGACGTCGTCCATGGGGCCAGACCCTATGGGCCGGGTATGACGACGGGTCAGGCCGGTCCATACGGCGACCAGGAGGCGCTGCTCGCTCGGGCCGCTCTCGCACGTGCCGCCGGCGCAGCTGCCCGCGGCCCCCGCACAGACCAGCCAGACGTAGATGCCCGGGAACTTCGGGGTGAAGCTGTAGCGGCTGTCGGCCTGCCAGGGACCGTCCGTCCACTTGCCGTCGGGGGACTCGACGGACACCCGGGAAACTGTCGCCCGTGCCGTTCCAGCTGAGCTCGACCGGTTGGCCGACCGGCTCGGTGGCCTGGTCGAGCGGGGCGACCGGCATCGGCGAGTCAGGGGCCTCGGCCACCGGGTTGTCGGCGGACGAGCCCTGCGACTCGACGAACAGGTAGCGGCTCGCGCTCCAACCGCTGGACATCCCGTGGCCCTCGTTCTCGGCGACCGCGGCCCACTGGTAGAGCCCCGTGACGGTGGGCGTGGAGATGCAGCCGGGGCTGCTCAGAGGTCCGAGAGCCACCGCCGGATCACCGGCCCGCAACGCCTCCATGCACCCACCCCCGGCGCGGTTCAGCACTCCTGACGGATCATCAGCCACATCGGTGGAGCATGCATCGTGGCAGGTGCGGCGGCTGTGCGGAAGGCGTAAAGAGAACGTGCCCGGCGCGGCGGCCGAAGCCGTCGCACCGGGCACGTCAGGCCCTGCTAGGAACCCTGTCGGGCCCTACGGTCGATCAGTACTGGCCGTAGGTGCCGGAGCTCCAGATCGAGCTGTTGGACGTGTTGTAGACCACGAAGTTCAGGTCGAACTGGATCTTCGCGGTGGCGCCCGGGCTGTTCCAGGTGTTGCTGTCCCAGTAGGCGTTGCCCGTGGTCTTGTCGATCACGGCGAGCACACCGTAGGTGGCGTCCATGACGGTCTCGACGTTGGACTTGTTCCAGGTGCCGGAGCTCCACAGAGCCTGGCCGTCCCGCTTGCGGTAGACCACCAGGTTGCCGTCCGGCTGCATCAGCACCCAGGCGTTGGCGGACTCGATCCAGTGACCGGGGGTCAGGGCGTAGCCGGAGTGGAGCGTGTCCGACGGGACGTCCGGGTAGGTGCCGTTGACCTGGTTGACCAGGTAGCCGGTGTGGCTGGCCCAGTACGCCGTCTGCGCGGCGTCGTTGCCGACCATCAGGTCACCGTAGTAGAACTCGGCGTAGCTGTTGGTCTTGCCCCAGGTGCCGGAGCTCCACAGGGCGCCACCGGTGGTCGGGCCGCCACCCTGCTTGTAGAGCACCAGGTTGCCGTCGGCCTGCATGGTCAGGTAGGCGCCCCAGTTGCCCCAGGTGCCGGTGGACCAGAGCGACTTGAAGTGCTGGCCGTTGGAGAAGTTCATGTAGACGACGAGGTTGCCGTCCGACTGCATCTCCAGCGTGGTGTCGTTGTCCACGATCTTCTGACCCGAGGCCAGGGTCTGGCCCGGGTTCAGGACGCCACCGTTGTTGCCCACGTTCGGAGTGGCCGTCTTGGCCGTCCGCGACGCCTGCTGGTGGAACGGCTCCGCGGTGACCGGCGCCTTCACGTTCTGGGCCGCCGGCGCTGCCACTGCCGCCGGCGCGACAGCGGCCGCAAGGCCCGCGCCGACCAGCATCGAGGCAGCACGCATGAGCATGCGCTTGCGCATGATGAGGTAACCCCCCTCGTAGGTTGAGCTTGAGGAGGATATTCATACACCCTTGCGAAGACATCGTGTGCGGCAGGGCGGGGTGCATTGACGGCCGGGGCCGGCACACCCCAGGAGTGTGCCGGCCCCGGCCGCTCGGAGAATGGCGGCAGGTCAGCCGGTGAAGGCCGCCAGGCCGTTCGGGGTGCCCAGGCCGGTCGGGCCGTCGTAGCCGGCGCCGGCGGTGCACAGGTAGGACGGCGAGCAGGTGCCGTTGCTACCGCTGGTCACGTCGTTCAGCGCGCCCGGGTGGGCGTAGGCGTCGGCGGCCGGGATGGCGACGGTCGGCGCGCCCGCGTCGGCGTAGACGCCCGCGATGATCGGGGACGAGGCGCTGGTGCCGCCGTAGACGGACCAGCCGGAGGCGCCGTAGGTCTGGTAGACGGCGACACCCGTGGCCGGGTCGGCGACGGCCGAGACGTCGGCGACGGTGCGCTTGGCGCAGCCGCTGTCGGTCTGCCAGGTCGGCTTGCTCTCGTAGGCCGAGCAGCCGGAGCCGGTGCCCTCGGTGGAGCTGGTGGACCACACCGACTCGCTCCAACCGCGGGCGCTGGAGTCCCGCTTGAGCGCGGTGCCGCCGACCGCGGTGACGTATGGCGAGGAGGCCGGGTACTGCGCGCCGTACGCCGAGTCGCCGGCCGAGGCGGTGATCGCCACGCCCGGGTGGTTGAAGTAGGTGGTGTCGTACGAGGTGTCGGCCGAGGACTCGCCGCCGCCGTAGCTGTTGGAGACGAACTTGGCGCCCAGCTTGACGGCCTCGTTCACGCTGGCACCCAGGTTGGTCATGCTGGCGGTGTTGGCCTCGACCAGGATGATGTGGGCATTGGGCGCGATCGCCGAGACCATGTCGAGGTCGAGCGATATCTCGCCGGCCCAACCGGAGTTGCTGGCGGGCAGCCTGCTGGTGCTGCCGGTCTGACTGACCTTCTTGAAGCAGCCGTTGGCGGTGGTGCAGGCCGGCAGGCCGAACTGCGAGCGGTAGACGGCCAGATCGGACTCCGCGTTGGGGTCGTTGTAGGCGTCCACGATGGCGATGGTCTGCCCGGCACCGCCGTTGGCCGGCAGGTTGTAGGCGCTGATCAGGTCGCTCGGGCCGAAGCCGGACGGGGTGGCGTTGGGGGTGACGCCGAGCGCGTGGACGTGCTGGGCGGCGTTGGTGACCTTCAGCGCGTTGCACGCCATGGTGTCACCGGCCGCGAGGGTGGCGCACGAGCGGATCCAGGAGGTCCCGCCCTTGGTGTAGACGGTCGCGGGGGCCGCGTTGGCGGGCGCGGCGGTCGCGGCCAGCGTCGCGGTGGCGAGCGCCGCGGTACCGGTGAGGGCGACGGCGAGGCGACGGATCCGGGCGCTGGCGGGGGAGCTGAACAACGAACTGCCTCCTGAGGTGGGGGAACCGGGGGCACTGCGCATGACGCGTCCACTCATGGGCCGTGGGGTGGCTCATGGGCGGCGTGCGAGGGGGTTGTCGAATCCTCGTTCGGACCGACCAACTGGCGATGAGGCTAATGAGTCATGGTCAGGTCAACAAGAGGTGAGCACGAATTAAATGTTCCGGTTACCGGCGTTGGCCGGAAGTGACCCTCCGTTAGCTGAAACGCCGTCGCAGGGCAACGCGGCAGTAACAATTCGCTGGATGGCAGCACCTCGCTCAGCTCGCTGAGCAGCGAGTACGATCACACCGCCAGATCGACCAGCCTTCAGGTACCAACACCAGGAACGCGCGTTCGCACGACAGCCCCGGGCCGTCTAGCAGCGGCGGTTCGGGCAGAGCCCAGGAGACTCGTTGGCCCGCAAACCACGTCCCATCGACCCGACTGAGGGGCCCCTGCAGGCCTTCGCCCACGATTTGCGGCTCGTGCGCGAAGCCGCCGGCAACCCCACCTACCGAGCCCTCGCCACCACAGCGGGATTCGGCGCTACTACCCTGAGTGACGCCGCCGGCGGAGTGCGGCAGCCCAGCCTGGAGGTGACCCTGGCGTATGTCGGGGCCTGCGGCGGTGACGTCGCCGCCTGGGAGCAGCGCTGGCGGGAGCTCAACCGCACATTGGAGGAGCAGCGGGCGGGCGCGAAGCACGAGGACGCGGACGAACCCGAGGCCCAAGCCGGGGAACCGGCACCCGCTGGATCCGACACACCCTCAGCCGATGCGCCCTCAACCGATGCGCCCTCAACCGAGCCCCTCGCACCCGACGCCCCCGCGCCGGACGCCTCTTCGGCCACGGCCGCCGCTCCCGGCGCCGCCGAACCCGACGCCCCGTCAGCCGAGGCCCCCGCACCCGGCGCCGCCGAACCCGACGGCGATGGGGACTCCCCGGAGTCCAACGGCCACCCCGGCGCCCCCGCCCGCCCGATGTGGCGGCGCCCGGTCACCATCGCCGCCGTCGCCGTGATCGCCCTGATAGCCACCCTGCTGGTGACCCGGCCGCCGATCATGGAGGACGCGAAGGCCCAGGAGAGCACCCCGAGCGCCTGCGGCCCGGTGCCGCCGCCCGCCGCCACGGGTGCCGGCTCCTCGGACTTCGTCGGCATCACCTACGGCGACGGCGCGCACGTCCGCACCGGCGCCAGCCGCAACTCCCCCACCATCCGCACCATCCCGGCCGGCTGCCAGCTGCACTTCACCGGCTACTGCCTGGGCGACGTCATCTACGACAGCCACGGCGCCTCGGCGGACATGCGCTGGTTCGAGCTCTACGGCGGCGGTGTGATCGCCTCGGCGATCATCCACGGCAACCCGCCGAACGCCATGGCGCCCTCGCAGTGCCCGGCGGACCGCCCGATGCCCGACGCGATCTCGCTCAACATGATGCGCACCGCCGACGCCTCGGACACCGTGCGGCTGTGGGCCACCGGCACCAATCTGGGGATCGTCGGCTTCGCCGCGCGCTACGTCACCCCGAGCATCCCTCCCAGCGCCTCCCCGACCGCCCGGTCGACCGCCGGGTCGAGTCCGGTCGCCGGCACCACCGGTCAGCCCACCCCGACCGGCAACGCGGCGCCCGCCGCACCGACCTGGCACCACCTGGACGTGATCAACAGCGACACCAACGCGTTCAGCTACCCGTGGCGCCTGGGCCCGCTGTCCGGCACTGAGCAGCCCGGCAACCCCGGCACCGCCATCGCGGTGATCGCCGTCGCCTGCCTGGGCGGCGACGGGCCGACCGATGTGACCGACGTCCGCCTGGTGCCGGCCCCCAGCAGCACCGACCCCGCGCAGCAGCTGCCGAGCCCCCCACAGCAGATCAAGCTGAGCGCCGCGGAGCAGATCACCGCGTCGCACGCCGCCTGCCGGTACCCCGACGTCAACGGCTGAGTGACTGTCAGAGCATAGCGCCGTCGCGGCCCGCGACCAGCGGGCCGTGACCGCCGCGATACGGCGGCGATACGTCCACCAACGACAGTGGGCGCACCCGCACGCAAGCCTCCGGGCCCCGGCTCCTCACCTCGGCCGGGGGCCGGCGCCATGCGTGCGGGCCGTCCACGTCCCCGCTTCCCAAGGACCACGGTGAACGTCACTCGCCTTCTGCACCGGATATCCGGCGCCGCGGCGGTTCTGCTGATGCTCGGCTTCGTCTCGCTGGCCCCGGTGACCGCCGCCTCGGCGGCCACCGGCGCCGACGTGGCCTCCCTGGCCACCGCCAACATCACCAAGACCGCCGGCACCTGCGCCAACAACCCCACCTACAACAGCCTGGGCGGCTCGGAGTTCGAGCACAGCTGCGACGGCAACAACGGCACCCCGGAGTACTGGTGCGCCGACTTCGCCATGTGGGTCTGGCAGAACGCCGGCTACTACACCGGTGGCCTGGACGCCGGTGCGGCCAGCTTCTACACCTACGGCCAGAACAACGGCACCCTGCACACCGGCACCGGCTACACGCCGCAGGTCGGTGACGCCGTGGAGTACGGCTCCACGCAGGACAGCGAGATCCACCACGTGGGCATCGTGACCGCCGTGAACGCGGACGGCTCGGTCGACACCGTCAACGGCGACTGGGGCGGCACCACCGGCACCGGCTCGATGGCCGGCTTCGCGGTCAGCTCAAGTGTCGTCAAGATCACCCTGCCGGCCGGCCAGACCTCGGTCGGCAGCGTGCCGAGCACCGTCGACACCAAGGACGGCTACAAGATCGTCGGCTACACCACCCCGGTGACCGGCAGCGGCTCGTTCGGCACCAACCCGTACACCGCGCCCCAGGTCTGCGGCAGCGGCTACGGCATCATCGACTCGCACGACCTCGGCTCCGCCACGGTCTTCCTGCTCTACAACGGCTCGACCGGCAGCAACTGCGTCACCACCCTGGTGAAGAACCCGTCCGGTCCGGTCGCGCTGAACGCCAACCTCACGGTCCAGGGCGGCAGCCCCGTCACTGACACCGGCACCTACACCGACTACGCCGGTCCGGTCTCGGCCGCCGCCGCCAACTCCTGCGTGCAGTGGGGCGGCAGCTACGCCGGCACCTCGTGGACCAGCCCGTGGGGCCACTGCGGCACCGGCGCGCCGACGCCCTCCCCGGCCACCGGCAACCCGTACACCGCCGGCCAGGTCTGCGGGAGCGGCTACACCGTGACCGACAGCCACGCCCTCGGCAACGCCACCGTCTACCTGCTCTACAACTCCGCGACCGGCAACAACTGCGTGACCACCCTGGCCGACAACCCGTCCGGTGCGGTCTCGATGAACGCCACCCTCGCCGTCCAGGGCGGTAGCTCCGGCAGCAACCCCGGCAGCTTCACCTACTACGCCGGCCCGGTCGTCGAGAACGCGCCCACCGCCTGCGTGATGTGGGGCGGCGGCTACGGCACCACCTCCTGGACCAGCCCCTGGAGCCACTGCGGCTGACGCGGCACTCCGGTAGGTCCCACAGACGTCAGCTCGGCCCGTCAAGGGTCGAGCTGACGTTCTGTTGTACGGAATTGATTGACCGATTGCACCCGGACTCGCCGAACAATCCGACGTCGCGCTACACATGGCCTCACCAGCGAAAAGAGGGGGCCACTTCGGTGGAGTTCGGGATTCTCGGACCACTGCTGATCAAAGACGCGGCAGGGGCCCGCACCGTTCCTGCGCCCAAGCAGCGCATCCTGCTGGCCGCGCTACTGGTCCGGGCCGGCCAGCCGGTGACCGCAGAGCGGCTCGCGGAGATCGTCTGGGACGGCCGACCGCCGCGCAGCGCGTCCAGCACGCTGCGCAACTACGTGATGCGGCTGCGCCAGGTGCTCGGCGAGGCCGGCGAGCGGATCGAGACCCGGGACGGCGGCTACCTGCTGCGCGCCGCGCCCGCCGAGGTCGACCTGCACCGGTTCGCCGAGCTGCGCGACCGCGGACTGGCGGCGCTGCGCGCCGACGCCGTGCCGGACGCCGCCGCACTGCTGCGGGACGCCCTGGCGCTGTGGCGCGGCCCGGCCCTCGCCGACGTGCCCTCCGACGCACTGCACCGCGAGGAGGCCGAGCGGCTGGCCGAAGTGCGCCTGGACGCCCTGGAACTGCGGCTGGCAGCCGAACTGCGGCTCGGCCGGCACACCGCCGCGCTGGCCGAACTGCGCGAGCTCACCACCGCGCACCCCGAGCGCGAGCGGTTCTGGGCCCAGCTGATGACCGCCCTGGAGCTGGACGGCCGCCCCTGGGAGGCGCTGACCGCCTACCGGCGGGTCCGGGCCGCCCTGGCCGACGAGCTCGGGGTGGAGCCAGGACCGGAGCTGCAGGAGGCGCACCACCGGATCCTGTCCGGGCAGGACACCCCGGTGATGCTCAACCAACTGCCTCCGCAGCTGCCCGACTTCACCGGGCGGGCGGTCGAGCTGCGCCGGCTGACCGAGCAGTTGGCCGCCCCGCAACCGCACGGCGCGCCGCAGGTCGCCGTGCTCACCGGCGGGCCGGGGATCGGCAAGAGCGCCCTGGCACTGCGGGCCGGATACCTGGTCGGGAGCTGCTTTCCGGACGGCACGCTGTACGCCGAACTCGGCGGCGCCACCGGCATCTCCGCGGTGCTGGGCACCCTGCTCGGCTCGCTGGGCCTGCCGCCGTCCGCGATCCCGGCCGGGACGGCGGCCCGCACCGCGCTCTACCGTTCGGTGCTGGCCGACCGCCGGGTCCTGGTGGTGCTGGACGACGCGCAGTCCGGCGCCCAGGTGGGCCCGCTGCTGCCCACCGGGCCGGGCAGCGCCGCCCTGGTCACCACCCGGGACCGGATGGCCGACCTGCCCGGCGCCCAGGTGGTCCAGCTGGAGCCGCTGGGCCTCCCGGAGAGCCGGCAGCTGCTGGCCCGGCTGATCGGTCCCGAACGGGTGGCCCGCGAACCGCTGGCCGCCACCGCGCTGGTGGAGCGGTGCGACGGGGTGCCGCTGGCCCTGCGGATCTGCGCGGCACGGCTGGCGGCCCGCCCGTGCTGGCAGTTGGCGCAGCTCGCCGAGCGGCTCGCCGACCAGGTGCTGGAGGAGCTGCGGATCGGCCGGCTGGACCTGTGGGCCGGGTACACCGCCAGTTTCCGGCGGCTCGACCCGGCCGCCGCCCGGGCCTTCCGGGCGCTGGCCGAGCGCGGTTCGGAGGCCCTGGTCCGCTGCCGTCCCGATCCGGTGCTGGAGCGGCTGGTCGACGCCCATCTGCTGACCAGTCCGGCGCCGGGCCACTACCGGGTGCGACCGCTGGCCCGGGCGTTCGGCCGCTCGTTGCGCCAGGCCCTCCGGGTGCCGCCACAGGTTAGGCTCAACCCATGAGCGCTGAGGAGGGTTCGGTCCGGGTGGACGCCTGGGTCTGGTCGGTGCGGCTGGCCAAGACCCGCTCGGTCGCGGCCGGGCTCTGCCGGGCCGGGCACGTCCGGGTGAACGGCGAACGGGCGAAGCCGGCCCAGCCGTTGAAGGTGGGCGACGAGGTCCGGGTGCGCCAGGAGGACTGGGACCGGGTGGTGGTGGTCACCAAGCTGCTGAGCAAGCGGGTGGGCGCCTCGGTGGCGGTGGACTGCTACATCGACAACAGCCCGCCGCGCCCGGCCTCCGACCCGTTCCACGTCAACGCGCCGGTCGCGGTGCGCGAGCGCGGGGCCGGCCGGCCGACCAAGCGGGAACGCCGCGACCTCGACCAGCTGTCCGGCCGCCGGGGGCGCTGACCCCGGGCCCGGATGCACGGCGACCGGGGACGCTGACGCCCGGCCCGGATGCACGGCCCCTCCGCAGCGCCGACGATGGCCGCGCATAGCGGGGTGAGGCCGGGTTTCGGCCCACCGAGCTGAGGAAAACCGGTGGCTTCCTCCCGGTTCGCCGCCTTAGGGTCGCGCGCATGACCGAACGTGACTTCCGGATCATCGTGCGCGGCGCCTTCGACTCGCTCACCGACGACCAGCGGGCCGCGCTGCGCGCCGAGGCCGCCGGCCACGACGTGCTGTTCGCGAGCTTCACCCGCGAGGGCCACCTCAGCTATGACATCGCGGCCCGCGCCGACTTCGCCTTCCGCTTCCTGGAGTCGGGCAGCGCCGACGAGGACATCGTGCCGGCGACCGCCCGCGCCGAGGCGGCCGCCGAGGCCTGGCTGAGCGAGCGCGGCTACGCCTGGAAGAACCTGCGCTCCACCGCCGAGGACATGTCGAAGGCCGCCCTCTCCAAGCGCCAACGCAAGGCGCAGGCTAGCCCCTGAGCAGCACCGGCTCGGCGGCGGCTTCGGCCTCTTGAGGGTCCACCGACCCAGCTCCCACCTCGGCCTACTGACGGACCACCGGCCCCAACTAACCCCCCACCACCGACTCCGCTGCCGCCTCGGCCTGCTGGCGGTCCGTTGGGCTCAGGCCGATCCGGGTGCGCCGGTCCAGTAGGTCGCCCACGTCGAGGGCGCCCTCGTGGCGGGCGGCGAAGCGGAGTTCGGCCAGGGTGGTTTCGGTGCCGGGGGCGATCGGGGTGAGGGCGGCGGGGTCGCCGTCGGCCTCGGCGAGTACGGCGGGGGCCTCGGTGCCGTAGCGGCGGACCAGTCGCGGCGGGGCCGGCACGGCGGCCAGCATCGCCGGGGAGCCGGCGCCCACCAGGGGGAGGGCCCGGGTGCGGCAGGGGCGGGCCTGGATGCCGGCGCGGGCCAGGGCGGCGTCCAGGGCGTCCTCGGCCATCCGGCGGTAGGTGGTGAGCTTGCCGCCGACCACCGTGACCAGGCCGTCGGGGGCGGTGAGCACCGCGTGCTTGCGTGACACGTCGGCCGTGCGGCCGGTGCCGTCGTCCAGCAGCGGGCGCAGGCCGGCGAAGCTGCCGAGCAGGTCGGCGCGGGTGAGCGGGCGGCGCAGCGCGGTGTTGATGGTGCCGAGCAGGAACTCGATCTCGCTGTCGGCGGGTTCGGGCACATCGGGCACCGGGCCGGGCGCCGCCTCGTCGGTGAGGCCGACGTAGACCCGGCCGTCCGGGGCAGGCAGCGCGAAGACGAAGCGGTTGGACTCGCCGGGCACCGGCACGGTGAGCCCGGCGGTCAGCCCGCCGAACGCGGACTGCGGCAGCACCAGGTGGGTGCCCCGGCTGGGCCGCAGGGTCAGTCCGGGGGCCAGCTCGCCCGCCCACACCCCGGTGGCGTTGATCACCGTGCGGGCCGCCAACCGGAAGCTCTCGCCGGTCAGTTCGTCCCGCAGCCGGGCGCCGGAGCCGTCGGCCTCCAGGGCGGCGCACCTGGTCAGCACCCGGGCGCCGTGCTTGGCGGCGGTGCGGGCCAGGGCGACCACCAACCGGGCGTCGTCGACCAGTTGGCCGTCCCAGAAGACCAGGCCGCCGCGCAGCCCGGCGGCCTCGACGGTGGGCGCGTAGCGGAGCACCTCGGCGGGGCGCAGCCGGCGGGAGCGGGGCAGCAGGGCGGACGGGGTGCCGGCGCTGACCCGCAGCGCGTCTCCGGCCAGGAAGCCGGCCCGGACCAGGGCGGCCCCGGCGAAGGTGGTGCCGGGCAGCAGCGGGACCACCTGCGGCAGCGGCTGGACCAGGTGCGGGGCGGTGCGGCGGAGCAGGATGTCGCGCTCCACCGCGCTCTCCCGGGCGATCCCGACCGCGCCGGAGGCCAGGTAGCGCAGCCCGCCGTGGACCAGTTTGGAGCTCCACCGACTGGTGCCGAAGCCCAGGTCGTGCTTCTCCACCAGCACGGTGCGCAGGCCCCGGGAGGCCGCGTCCAGCGCGACGCCGGCGCCGGTCACCCCGCCGCCGATGACCAGGACGTCGACCGAGTCGACTTCCGGTGAGCGGAGTTCGGCCAGCTCACGGGCCCGGCGGTCGGCGTTCAGCGACGCGGCGTTCACGGACGCGGCGTTCAGGGACGCGGGATTCATCAGGCGGCTCCATCCAGGTACCGGTCAAGCAGCAGGCGCAACTCTTCGTCCAGCCGGTCCGACTCGGGCCCGGAGCCGTCCGGTTCGCCCGTGAGGACCGGGCCGGTGAGGGTGAACGACCAGGCCGTCAGCAGCACCGCGCGGGCCAGCAGCGCGGGATCACCGGCCCGCACCGAGCCCTCCGCGATGGCCAGGCGCAGCGCCGTCTCCAGCATCTCCAGCTGGTGGTTGGTGTTGCTGCCGCGCCGGGTGAGCAGGTAGGGCGTCAGGAAGTCCGGGTCCAGCTCGACGATTCGGCGCAGCAGCGGGTGCACCCGGATCAGCCGGACCAGCCGCACCACGCCGTCCACCAGCTGCGCCCGGCTCGGCGCCCGGCCGGGCGGCAGGCCGTCGGCGGGCATGGCGGCGAGGGTGAGCGCCGACCACTCCCGGGTGGTGAGCGCGCCGATCACCTCGCGCACCCCGCCCCAGCGGCGGTAGAGGGTGGCCCGGGAGACCCCGGCCTGGCGGGCGATGTCGGCCATGGTCATCCGCTGCATGCCGATGGTCAGCAGCAGCTGGTACGCCGCGTCGAGGATCCGCTCCTCGGGGATGGCGTTGGCCGCCTTCGGCTGGGCACCATTGTTGATTCGCTGCGACATCACATGTACAAGTGTATCAGCGCGCTCCTGAGCAATGGCAGCCCTGAGTTTTCTTGAGGACCTCAATGACCTCCATGAACGAGTCGGACCTCCCCGTCACGGACTTCCATCCGTACCGCTGGGGCGACCCCGCGCGCCGCACCACGCTGCCGGCCGCCGCCACCGAGACGCTCGCCGCCTTCGGCGTCAAGGCACCGGCCGAGGAGCCGGTCGACCTCGCCGAACTCACGCTGCCGGAGCCGGGTTTCGACCTCGCCCCGATCACCGGGGTGGTGGGCGCCGGGCAGCTGCGCACCGATGCCGCCACCCGGATCGGGCACACCCGCGGCTGGTCCACCCCCGACCTGCTGCGCCTGCGGGCCGGCGACCTGACCGATGCGCCCGACGCCGTCGCCTACCCGGGCAGCCATGACGAGGTGGTGGCGCTGCTGGCCTGCTGCGAGCGGCTGGGCGTGGCGGTCGTGCCGTACTCGGGCGGCACCTCGGTGGTCGGCGGTCTGGCCCCGGACCGGGCCGGCTTCGCGGGCGTGCTGGCCCTGGACCTGGGGCGGCTGGACGCGGTGCTCGCCGTCGACACCGTCTCCCGGACGGCCACCCTGCAGGCCGGCCTGCGCGGCAGTGAGGCCGAACGCCTGCTCCGCGAGCAGGGTCTGACGCTGGGTCACTTCCCGCAGTCCTACGAGGGCGCCAGCATCGGCGGCTACGCGGCGGCCCGCTCGGCCGGCCAATCCTCGGCCGGCTACGGGCGGTTCGACGAGATGGTGGTGGCGCTGGAGCTGGCCACCCCGCGCGGCACCGTCAGCATGGGCACCGCGCCCAAGTCGGCGGCAGGGCCGGACCTGCGCCAGCTGGTGCTGGGTTCCGAGGGCACCCTGGGTGTGATCACCTCGGTGACCGTGCGGGTCCGGCCGCTCCCTGCCGAACGGGTCTTCGAGGGTTGGCAGTTCGACTCCTTCGAGGCCGGCGCGGCGGCGCTTCGCCGACTCGCCCAGGACGGCCCGCTGCCCACCGTGCTGCGGCTCTCCGACGAGGCCGAGACCTCGATCAACCTGGCCGACCCGGCCGCGATGTTCGCCGGCGGCCCCGGCGGCTGCCTGGCCGTCACCGGCTACGAGGGCAGCGCCGCCGAGGTGGCCGCCCGCCGGGCCGCGGCGAGCGAGGTGCTGGCGGCGGCCGGCGGGCAGCCGCTGGGCGAGGAGCCCGGCGAGTCCTGGCGGCACGGCCGCTTCAAAGCCCCCTACCTGCGCGATCCGCTGCTGGACGCCGGGGTGCTGATCGAGACCCTGGAGACCGTGACCTTCTGGTCCAAGCTGTCCGAGCTGCGTGCCGCCGTCACCACGGCGCTCACCGACGCACTCACCGCCCAGGGCACGCCGCCGCTGGTGCTCTGCCACATCTCGCACGTCTACGAGACCGGCGCCTCGCTCTACTTCTCGGTGGCCTGCGCCCAGACCGAGGACCCGGTGGCCCAGTGGCAGCAGGCCAAGGCCGCGGCCAACCGGGCGATCCGGGCCACCGGCGCGGCGATCACCCACCACCACGGGGTCGGCACCGACCACCGGGCCGGCTACGCCGAGGAGGTCGGGCCGCTGGCGATCGAGGCGCTGCGGGCCGTCAAGCGGGTGCTGGACCCGGCCGGGATCCTCAACCCCGGTGTGCTGTTCGAAAGCGGCTCGTCCGAGGGTGACCACTGAAGTGGCCGCCGACGTGCCCGCGTTCACCGCGATAGTGAACCCGATCTCGGGCGGCGGCCACGCCACCGCCCACTGGGAGCCGGTCGCCGCGCGGCTGCGCGCCGCCGGCGCCGCCGTACGGGTCGAGCCGACCCGCAGCCGGGAACACGCCATCGAGTGCGCCACCGCGGCCGCCGAACGCGGTGACGTGGTGGTCGCGGTCGGCGGCGACGGCCTGGTGCGGGACGTCGCCGAGGGCGCGGTCCGGGGCGGCGGCACGCTCGCCCTGGTCCCGGCCGGGCGCGGCAACGACCTGGCCCGGGCGCTCGACCTGCCGTCCGACCCGGCGGCCCTGGCCGGGCTGCTGCTGTCCGGTGCCACCCGCCGGCTCGATGTGCTGGAGGTCAACGGGGTGATCGTGCCGGGCAACGTCTACATCGGCATCGACTCGGTGGCCACCCAGCTGATCAACGCGGGCCGCGGTCTGCCCGCCCTGCTGGTCTACCGACTGGCTCCGGTGCGGGCGATCCTCGGCTGGCGTTCGGTCGGCTACACCCTGACCGTGGACGGCGAGCGGCAGTCGGTGCGCGGGCACACCGTGGTGCTGGCCAACTCCGGCGCCTACGGGCACGGCCTGCGGATCGTGCCGGACGCCCAGCTGGACGACGGGCGGCTGCGGCTGATGGTGGTCGGCGACGGACCGCGCTGGAAGATCGCCTCCTTCATGCAGGAGGTCAAGCGCGGCACCCACACCCGCCGGCCCGACGTCTCGCTGCGCCACGCCCACGAGGTGACGGTGGAGACCGACCGCCCGGTCCCGGTCTGCGCCGACGGGGACGAAGTCACCACGCTGCCCGCCACCATCAGGGTCCTACCGGGGGCGCTGCGCATCATCGCGTAGCCCAACGGCCGTGCGGTGAGCCCACGTTCGGGACGTCTCTCCGCACGGCCGGCGGCCCGTGCCCAGAGCGGCCTCGCGCTCCCACCGCACGGGCCGCCGGGAGCACACACAGCAGGCCCTCCTCCTCACCGCGCCGCCTCGGGCAGCGCGCAGAGCTGCTCCGCCGTCTCGGCCAGGCCGGTGGCGTGCGAGCCCTTCACCAGCACCAGGTCACCGGGCCGCAGCAGCTGACGCAGCACCTCCAGCGCCGCCACGCGGTCGGCCACCAGCATGCTCGCCACCCCGGCCGCCCGCGCCTGGCGGTGGATCAGCTCCGCCTCCCGCTCCCCCACCGCGATCAGCGAGTCGACCTTGGCGGCGGCCACCAGCCGGCCCACCTCCTCATGGTGGTCGCCCGAGTGCTCCCCCAACTCGGCCATCTCACCGAGCACCGCCACGGTGCGCCGCCGGCCGCCGGCCATCGCGGCGAGCGCCATGAGGGCGACCGCCACCGAGTCCGGGTTGGCGTTGAACGCGTCGTTCACCACCGTCACCCCGTCCGGGCGCTCCAGCACCTGCATCCGGCCCGGCGTCAACGGCTGTGCCTTGCTGAGCAGTTCGGCCACCTCGTCGAGCGGCAGGCCGAGGCCAAGCGCCACCGCGGCGGCCCCCGTGGCATTGGCCACCTGGTGCGCGCCGTAGAGGGCCAGCCGCACCGGGGCGACCTCGCCGTGCTGGTCGGTCAGGGTGAAGTACGGGCGCCCGGCCTCGTCCAACTCCACCGCACCGGCCCTGACATCGCCACCTGAGCGGCCAAAGGTGAGCACCCGGGCGGCAGTTCGGGACGCCATCGACATCACGTACGGGTCGTCGGCGTTCAGCACCGCCAGGCCGTCCGACGGCAGCGCCTCGACCAACTCCCCCTTGGCGGCGGCGATCGCCTGCTTGGTGCCGCCGAACTTGCCGATGTGCGCGGTGCCGATGTTCAGCACCAGGCCGACCCGCGGCGGCGCGATGCCGGTCAGCCAGGCGATGTCGCCGGCCTGGCTGGCCCCCATCTCCAGCAGCAGGTAGCGGGTCTCGGCATCGGCCCGCAGCACGGTCAGCGGCAGCCCGATCTGGTTGTTGTAGGAGAGCGGGGTGGCCACCGTGCGGCCCAGCGCGGGCAGCACTTGGGAGAGCAGGTCCTTGGTGCTGGTCTTGCCGGCCGAGCCGGTCAGCGCCACCACCGTGGCGTCGGTCAGCCGCCCGGCGGCGGCCCGGGCGAGCTCCGCCAGCGCGGCGAGCACCTCGGGCACCACCACCGCGGGCACGCCCACCGGTCGTTCCGCCAGCACAGCCACCGCGCCGGCCTCCACCGCCTCCACCGCGAACCGGTGGCCGTCGGTGCGGTCGCCGGCCAGCGCGGCGAAGAGCGATCCCGGCTCGGCCAGCCGGGAGTCGACCACGGCGGGGCGGTCGACCATGGCGGCCGGGTCGGGCGCGTCGTACAGCGTGCCGCCGACTAGCTGGGCGATCTGGTGCAGCGTCAGCGGGATCACGGGAGGCTCCGTTCATGGGATTGCGGTGAGGGTGCTCCCGACGCTAACTGCGGCCACCCGGGTTTCCTCGGCTACGCCACGCCCGGTGCCTCCCGCCGTTCGAGCGGGTGGCTTGCAAGCATGCTTCGGGGCCGATCCGAGTGTGAGCGAGGTGGCAGATGGCTGAGCAGTTGGCAGATGACGTGGCACCGATGGGCGGCGAGGTGGCGCCGGTGAGCGTGGTGATCGCCGCTTACAACGCCGCGCAGACCCTGGGTGCGGCGCTCGCCTCGGCGCTCGGACAGGTGCCCCGGCCGGCCCAGGTGATCGTGGTCGACGACGGGTCGCAGGACGGCACGGCCAGGGTGGCGGCCGCGTTCCCGGAGGTGCTGGTGGTCCGCCAGCGCAACCAGGGTCCGTCGGCCGCCCGCAACGCCGGCATCCGGGAGAGCAACCAGCCCTGGGTGGCGTTCCTGGACGCCGACGACCTCTGGCTGCCGGGCAAGCTGGCCCGGCAGCTGGCGGCGCTGCGCGAGCACCCGCACGCGGTGCTGCTGGCCGGCGACTGGGTGCGCACGCTGCCCGAGGGCGGGGTCGACGCCGAGGCCGGGATCGGGGCTGAACGAGCGCTTGGTCAGCGCGTGCCCAGCCGCGTGGTCGGCTACCGCGACGTCCTGGTGCTCAACCGGTTCCAGACCTCCACCGTGCTGGTCCGGGCCGAGGTGCTGGGCCGCGCCGGCAGCTTCGACCCCGCGCTGGACGGCGCCGAGGACTGGGACCTGTGGCTGCGCTGCGCCCGCCACGGCACCGTGGTCAAGCTGGATGCCCCGCTGGCGGTCTACCGGGACGAGCCCGGCGGCTACAGCAAGGACCTCGGCCGGCTCTACGCCCGGATGCTGACCATGCTGGGCCGGGAGGGGCGCGGCGGCGTGCTGCCGGCCGCCGCCTTCGCCCAGGTGCTCACCTGGCACTACCTGCGCTTCGCGGTCGCCTTCGCGCTGGCCGGCCAGCGCACCAGCGCCCGCACCGTGCTGACCGAGCTCCGCGCCGCCGGCCTGGCCCGCCACATCCC
This sequence comes from Kitasatospora acidiphila, assembly GCF_006636205.1. NCBI lineage: Bacteria > Bacillati > Actinomycetota > Actinomycetes > Kitasatosporales > Streptomycetaceae > Kitasatospora > Kitasatospora acidiphila. The sequence continues at coordinate 1,904,903 of NZ_VIGB01000003.1, forward strand.
CGCCGCCACAGCCCGCTACCTCGCCCCGTTCCTCGGCGGCCGGGCGCTACGGCGCCTGCGGAGCCGGGCGCTCTGAGCAAGCGCTCAGTCAGCACCCTCCCCCTCAGTCAGCACCCTCATCCTCGGTCTCACCCTCCTCCCCCTCCTCGCCCCACTCCCCCACGCCCCGCCCGCGAACCACCGCCACCCCGCCACCCCGCACCCCAGCGGCAGCGCCGCCCCCACCACCGCCGCGCCGCCCAGCAGCGCCGGCAGCGCAGCCAGCCCGGTGGCGCCCCCAGCGCCCCCACCCGCCACCAGGCGAGCAGGCCCACCGGCACCCCGCTCGCCAGCGCCCGCCCCAGCACCGGTGCGGGCAGCAGCGGCGCCCCGCCGAACCGCCTGCGCAGCAGGCCAGCGGCGGCCAGCGCGGCGGCGGCGTAGCCGACCGCCACCGCGACCGCCACCCCCGCACCCCGGCCGGCCGGTAGAGCGCCAGCGCCGCCACCACCGTCACCCCGTTGTTGACCAGGTAGAGCCCGAACGCCGTCCGCAGGTCGCGCATCGCCTGGAGCACCCGGATGAAGTACAGGTACGCCGAGAAGCTCGGCAGCCCCAGGGTGAGCAGCGCCAGCACCTGTCCGGTGAGGGTCGCGCCGCCGACCCCCGCCGCGCCGTGGCCGAGCAGCAGTCGGGCGATCGGGTCGGCCAGCGCGGCGAGCACCGCCGCGATCGGGACCATCAGCAGCGTCAGCAGCCGTAGCCCGTCGGCCACTTGGGCGCCCAGCTCGTCGACCTGCCCGGCCGCCCAGGTGGCCGCCCAGCCGGGTTGCCGGGCGCCCGTGATGGAGACCGCGACCACACCGAACGGCACCTGGAAGAACGCGAAGGCGTAGGTGTAGGCGCTCACCCCGCCCGGTTCGGCGGCGGCCAGCAGCAGCACCGCGAACAGCCCGGCCTGGTTGGCCGCCACCATGGCGAAGGTCCAGCCGGACAGCCCGGCCACCTGGCGCACCGCCGGATGCCGCGGCCGCCAGCGCCAGCGCAGCGGCGCCCCGGTCCGGCGCACCCCGCCGACCAGCACCAGCGCCTGGGCGGCCACCCCGGCCGTGGTGCCCAGCCCCAGCAGGGTGAGCAGCCCGGGGGTGCCGAGCACCGCGGTGACGGAGCTGTGCCGCAGCCGGGGCGCGGCGGCCAGCAGCAGCCCGATCAGCACCAGGTTGTTGGCGATCGGCGCGAACGCGGCCAGGGCGAACCGGCGCACGCTGTTGAGCACGGCGGTGGCCAGCGCGATCACGCCGTAGAGCAGCACCTGCGGCGCGAACAGTCGCAGCAGCCGGACGGCGACGGCGCGTTCCGGCCCGGCCGTGGCGTGCGCGGTGGCCAGCGTGTAGCCGCGCATCAGCACCCCGGCACCGCCCGCCACCAGCGCGGCGGCGGCAACCAGCAGCACCAGGCAGACCGTCAGCACCGCGCTGATCCCCTCCCAGTCCGCGCGCGAGCGCTGCAGCCGGGCGACGAACACCGGGATCAGGGTGGCCGAGAGCACACCGCCGAGGACCAGGTCGTAGACCATGTTGGGGGTGGTGTTGGCCAGGTTGTAGGCGTCGGCGAGCGGGCTGACGCCGAGTGCGTAGGAGAGCGCGAAGACCCGCCCGAGGCCGGTCAGCCGGGACAGCGCGGTGCCCGCGGCCATCGCCAGCTCGGGCCGGATCCGGGGGTGCGCGACTGCTCGTGCCGCTCCTGCTCGGGGGCCTGCTCGACGGCCGTCACGACCGGACCACGTCCGCGTCCGGCGCCGCGCCGCCGGTCACCCGGTGGCAGTGCACCACGCCGAGCCCGAGCCGGTCGGCCTTGACCTGCCAGGTCGCGGCCCGGTCGCCGTCGCCGCCCCAGCCCTGGGCCAGCAGTGCGGCCCTGGCCTGCTTGCGGTCGTCGAACGGCAGGTTGTGCCCGGCCACGTACTGGATGGTCTCGTGTCCCCGGCCGACGATCAGCACCACGTCGCCCGGACCGGCCACCGCTATCGCCAGGTTGATCGCGATCGCCCGGTCCAGCTCCACCACCACCTGCCCGTCGGCCTGGCCCAGCGTGCCGGCCAGCATCTGGTCGACGATGGCGCGCGGGTCCTCTTCCCCGGGGCTGTCGCTGGTCAGGATCGCGGTGTCGGCGGTGATGGCGACCCGTCCGGCGTCCTGGCGCTTGTAGCGGTCGCGGCCGCCGCGGCAGCCCACCACCAGGTGGACTCGGCCGCCCGCCACCGCCAGGGTGCGGGCGGTGGCCAGCTGGGCGGCGATCGCGCCGGGGGTGTGGGCGTAGTCGACCAGCACCAGGAACGGCTGGCCGACGTCGACCGCCTCGGAGCGGCCGGGGATCCCGCCGCAGTGGGCGATCCCCGCCACCGCCGTCTCCTGCGGCACGCCGAGCGCACGCGCCGCCAGGTAGGCGGCGGCCACGTTGGTGGCGTTGCACTCGCCGATCAGCGGGGCGGACAGGTCGACCGGGCCGTCCGGGCCGGTGAGGCGCAGCCGGATGCCGCGCCGGTCGGCCCGCACCTCGGTGATCCGGGCCTGGGCGCGTTCGCTGAGACCGAAGCCTATGGTCGGCACGGTGGTCTGGGCGGCGAGCCGCTCCCCCACTCGTCGTCGACGCAGACCAGCGCGGCGCGGCAGCGTTCGGGGGTGAAGAGCAGCGACTTGGCGTAGTAGTACTGCTCGATGGTGCCGTGGTAGTCGAGGTGTTCGGGCGTCAGGTTGGTGAAGATGCCGACGTCGAAGGCGATTCCGCCGACCCGGTGCTGGTCCAGCGCGTGCGAGGAGACCTCCATCACGGCGGCCTCCACGCCGCCGGCGCGCATCCGGGCCAGGGTCCGCTGCAGGTCCGGCGCCTCCAGGGTGGTCAGCTTTGCGGACCAGCGGCGGCAACCGATCCGGGTCTCCACGGTGCCCAGCTGTCCGGCGGTCCAGCCGGCGGCGCTGAAGGCGGAGTACAGCAGGTAGCTGGTGGTGGTCTTGCCGTTGGTGCCGGTGATCCCGGCCAGCGCCAGGCCGTCGGCCGGGTGGCCGTGCAGGGCGGCGGCGACCGGGCCGATCGCCCACCGCACGCTGGGCACCCGAAGTTGCGGCACGGCCAGGTCGAGCGGGTGCTCCACCAGCAGGGCCCGGGCTCCGGCCTCGACGGCGGCCGCCGCGTAGTCATGGCCGTCGGTGTGGGCGCCGGGCAGCGCGCAGAACAGCCAGCCCGGGCGGACCTGCCGGCTGTCGTGCGTGCAGTCGAGCAACCCCACGTCCCCACCGGTCTGTTCGGCCCCCGCCCAGACCGCGGCGAGCTGGGACAGCGCCACCGGGCGCCGCACTGCCGGCCACGGTGCGGTGTCTCTGTTCACCTCGCTGCTGCCCATGGCTCATTACGCTAAGCGCATGATCAGTGACGTGCAGCTTATGTGTGGCCACCGGGGTAGCGATCACAGCGCGTCAGGCGAGCCGCTTGTAGTAGAAGCTCCCGTCGCGCAGCCGGCCGAGCGGGTCGGTGGCATAGCCAGGGACGACGCCGAACCTGGTCCAGCCGGCCCCTGGTAGAGCGCCTCGGCGCCGCTGCCGGCCTCGGTGTCGAGCAGCAGCAGGCCGACGCCGTGTCGGCTCGCCGTCTGCTCGGCGGCGGCCAGCAGGCGGGCGGCCAGGCCTCGGCGGCGGCTGCCCGGGTGCACCATCAGCTTGACGATCTCGGCGCGGTGGCTGCCGTTGGCCTTGCGGGTCAGGGCCAGGCCGACGGTGCCGGCCAGGGCGCCGTCCGGGCGGCGGGCCGTCCAGACCAGCAGGTCGCCGGCGGCGACGGCCGGGCGCTGCGCCTGCCACCAGTCGGCGGCCTCGGCGGGGCCGAACGGATCGCGGAAACCGAGCGAGGCGCCGTCGGCCACGGCGGCGGCGAGCAGCTCGGCCAGCGCGGGGACGGTGGCGTCGAAGTCGGCGGCGGCGAGCCTGGCGGGCGTCAACTGCGGTGCGGCGCTCATGGCATGACCACCAGCACTGCGTAACGGACCGGCTCGGGCCCGGGGTTGTGGAAGCGGGTCGGCCCCCAGAGCCGGAACCGCAGGCAGTCCCCCGCCCGCAGCCGGTGCGTCGCGCTGCCCACCGTGAGCTCCAACTCGCCGTCCAGCACCCAGACATGCTGCTCCAGTCCGGGGACGGGTGCCTCCTGGTAGGCGATGTCCGCACCTGCCCGCAGCACGCCCTCGACGACCTCGCCGCGCAGCCCGGCGTGCGGCGGGGAGACGGCGCGACGGGTGAAGCCGGCCGCCTCGTCCCGCCAGACGGCCTGCTCATCGGCACGCACCAGCTGCGGCGGCTCGGCCTCGACCTCGGCCAGCAGCCGGGACATGGTGCGCCCGTAGGCGGTGCAGAGGCGGCCCAGCAGGGCGGCGGTCGGGCTGATCTCGGCGCGCTCCAGCCGGGAGAGCGTGGAGCGGCTGACTCCGGTGCGGCGGGCCAGTTCGTCCAGCGACCAGCCCTGGTCGGTGCGCAGTTCGGCGAGCCGCTCGGCCAGCCGCGCGGTGACCGGGTCGCTCTCGGCTTCTTCAGGGCCAGGAGTTCTCATATTCGGGAGGATATCCCAGATACGGACGGGTAACCTCAGGGGTCACATGATCCTCGCCGCGGGCTAGGGTCGGACCCAAGGAAGCGACGGCGACAGGGGACGCGACATGACGGTCGACCAACTCGGCGTGACCACCGAGGAGTCGTTCTACCGGGACCTCGGCGACGGCCGGTTCGAGAGCACCGGCGCCACCGCCGGGCCCTGGAGCCCCAAGGCGCAGCACGCCGGACCGCCCTCGGCCCTGCTCGGCCGGGCCCTGGAGCGGCACCAGCCGCGCGAGGGGATGCGGATCGCCCGGGTCACCCTGGAGGTGCCCTACCCCGTGCCGGTCGGCGAGCTGGCGGTCAACGTCCGCACCGTGCGGGGCGGTTCGCGCACCGAGCTGCTGGAGGCTGAACTGACCTCGCAGGGGCGGGCCGTGATGCTGGCCCGCGCCTGGCGGGTGGTGGCGAGCCCTGCGGACACGCCCGCGCTGCGCCCCGAGCCGGGGCCGGCCGCGCTGCCCGACGCGCAGCCCCTGCACGCCGTGGCCGGCACCAACGCCGACGGCTATGTCTCCGCGATGGAGTGGCGCTTTCCCAGCGGCGACTTCAACACCCCGGGCCCGGGCAGCGCCTGGGTGCGACAGCGGATCCCGCTGGTCGCGGGCGAGCCGGACACCCCGCTGGCCCGGGCCCTCACGGTGGCCGACAGCAACTGGGCGGTCGCCTTCGAACTCGACCACGTCCGCCGCATGGTGATCAACACCGACATCACCCTGGCCCTGCACCGCGACCCGGTCGGCGAGTGGCTCTGCCTGTCCGCCGCGACCGCGGCCAGCCCGGCCGGCTCAGGCCTGGCCGCCGGCCGGATGGACGACCGGGCCGGCGACTGCGGCCGCATCCTGCAGACGCTGCTGGTGACCGAGCGCTGATCAACTCGCGGGAGCCAGTCGCCTCCCGCGCACCGACGGCACCAGCAGCGGCAGCAGCGTGAGCCCGGTCAGCGTGATCCCGCCCGCCACCGCCACCCGGCTCGCGCCGAAGGCGGCGGCGAGCGGGATCACGCCCAACTGGCCCACCGGAATGGCGACCCAGGAGCCGAAGTCGTCATAGGAGGTGACCCGCGAGATCAACTCCCTTGGGATGCCGGTCTGCAGGGTGCTGTCCCAGAGGATGCCGCAGACCGCCGAGCCGGCCCCCGCCGTGAAGGTGGCCGCCGCGAGCGGCACCACCCCGGCATGCAGGCCGAGCAGCACCAGCGGCAGGCCGCTCAGCGCCGCGGCCGCCATCGCGACCACCAGCGGCCGGCGCACCGTCAGCCGCAGCATCAGCAGGCTGAGCAGCAGCAGTCCGACCGCCTTGGCGCTGTTGGCCGCGCCCCAACCCGCGGCGCCCATGGTGTGTTTGACGATGCTCGGCCCCAGCACCTGCCAACTGCCCACCTGGATCAGGTTGAACACTGTGAAGGTGGCGGTGACCGACCAGACCCACGGCAGCGAGCGGAAGTACTGCCAGCCTTCGCGCAGTTCGGCCGGCAGCCGGCGCGATGGACCGGACTGCCGCGCCGGGAGCCGGACTTGGGTCAGGCAGGCCGCCGAGACCAGGAACCCGGCGGCATCGCAGGCGATCCCCAGCCGCCTCCGATGCCGGCCGCCAGCACCCCGGCCAGCGACGGACCGAGCACCTTGGCGGCGTTGCGGGTCGACGCCAGCATCGAGTTGGCCCGCTGGATCGCCTCCGGCGCCACCAGCTCCGGCACGATGCCGCGCAGCGCGGGCGTGGTGAACGCCTCCGCCACCCCGTTCAGCACCGAGGCCGGCAGCAGCAGCCACAGGCTCGCCCCGCTGAGCACCACGAAGGCCACGAACGCCTGGGTGAGCCCGGCCGACAGGTTGGCCAGCCGCAGCAGCCGATCCCGCCGGTACCGGTCGGCCAGCCCGCCGCCGAGGATCAGCAGTGCGATCATCGGGGTCATCTGGGCGGCCAGCACATAGCCCAACCAGTGCGGATCCGAGGTGCGTTGCAGGACGGCGAAGGCCAGCGCCACCGAGGTCATCGACCCCCCGAACAGCGAGGCCGCCCGCCCGATGAAGAACCATCGGAACGGGCGGTCCCGCAACGGACTGGGCGGCTTGGCCCGTTCGGCGTCGAGGGCGGCTGCTTCGTGATCGGTGTCGGTCATGGCGGGTCAGTCTGCCAGCGAAGCACCCTTGCCCGCCGCCGAATTCAGCCGCTCGGGCTCAGCCGCTCGGGCTCAGCAGCCCGGGCTCAGCAGCCCGGGCTCAGCCGTGGGTCTTGGCCAGTAGCTCCAGGACCTCGGCCGTGGTGCCGGTCTCGCCGAGGCGCGGGAAGATCCGCTCCACGCTGTTGCGGTGGGCCTCCCCGTCCCGGTCCGCCATTGCGTCGGTGGCCAGGGTCACGTGGTAGCCGTGCTCATGGGCGGCACGGGCGGTGGACTCGACGCCGATGCTGGTGGCGATCCCGCCCAGGACGATCTGGCTGATCCCGCGGCGGCGCAGCTGCAGGTCCAGGTCGGTGCCGTAGAAGGCGCCCCAGTTGCGCTTGGTCACCTGGATGTCGCCGTCGTGGCCGGCCAGCTGCTCGATGATCTGGTCCCAGCCGGAGGGGAAGACTGCGGCCGACAGGCGCGGCTCGTCGGTGCGGCCGGGCAGCATGTCGTCCGCGCCGAAGGTGACCCGCACCAGCACCACGGGCAGGCCCTTCGCCCGGAAGGCGTCGGCCAGTTCGATGCCGTTGGCAACCACCTGGTCGCTGCCGTACGGGAGGGTGGGCATGCCGACGATGCCGTTCTGCAGGTCGATCAGGACGAGTGCGGTGCGCGGGTCGAGGGTGGTGAGAGCCATGGCTGATGCCTTTCTCAGGAAGGGTCTTCAGGGATATTCAACAAGTCGGTGACGATCGATCGGGCCCTGCACGCGGACGACACGTGCGCTACCGGCGGCGGCGCAGCGAGCGGTCCAGCAGGCTCACCACCAGCAGCAGTGCCGCGCAGGGCAGCATGAAGAGCGCCAGCTCGTGCAGGCCCGGGGTGTCGGCGCCGTGCCGGAAGGAGGCGGCGACGGCGGCCGAGGCCAGCATCGCGCCGAGGTACATGAAGGTGCGCAGCAGGCCGGCGGCGGTGCCCATCCGCTCGGCGTCCGCCTGGTGGTAGAGGGCGTTCTGGTTGGCCAGGCCGATGGTGCCCTGGGGGATCCCGATCAGCACGCCGGCCGCCAACAGCACCGGGATCGGGGTGTCGGACCGCAGCACGGTGAGCAGGCCGCAGGCGGCGATCATCACCGTGCCGCCGAGCACCAGCTTGCCGCGCAGTTCGGGTCGGCGCCCGGAGAGGACGCCGGCCACGATGGCGACCGCCGAGCCGGGCAGCATCAGGGTCCCGGTGAGCGAGGTGGCGAGTCCGCGCCCCTGCTCCAGCCACTGCGCGTAGCCGTAGAGGAAGGCGTAGGAGACGGTGTACGCGAGCACCTGGCGCAGGTAGGTGCCGAGCAGCGGCCGGTTGCCACCGAGCACCCGCAGGTCCAGGAACGGTTCCGGGCAGCGCAGTTCGCGCACCGCCAGGGCTGCGGCCGCCAGCACGGCGAGCACCGGCAGGTACCAGCGGTCGGGGCGCGGCGCCATCAGGAAGAGCAGCAGGCCGGTGAGGGCCAGCCCGAAGAGCACCATGCCGAGCACGTCCACCGGGCCGGCCTGGCGCTCGGCGGTGGCGGTCGGCCGCGCGCGGGGCAGCCGACGGGCGCCGAGCACCACGCAGGCCAGGCCGAGCGGGAGGTTGACGACGAAGACGGTGCGCCAGCCGCCGAAGCCCACCAGCAGGCCGCCCAGCGTCGGGCCGATCATGGCGGTGGCCTGGGCGGCCACCGAGAGCGCGGTGAGGATGCCGCCGGGGGTGTCCCGCCCGGTCCGGGTGGCCTCGCTGCGGATCACGTACATGGCCGCCGGGTAGGCCGCCGAGGTGCCCAGGCCGATCAGCACCCGGGCGACGATCAGCACCCCGAGGCTGGGGGCCACCATGCCGAGCAGGCCGGCCAGCCCGATCAGCGTGGAACCGCCCAGGTAGAGCGGCCGGGGGCCGAACCGGTCCACCAGGCGGCCGATCACCGGCTGGGCGATCGAGGTGGTCAGGTACAGCGCCGAGACCAGCCAGACCGTCTCGGCGGCCGGTGCGCCGAAGGCGATGCCGATCGGCACCAGCGAGACCGCGATCATCGTGGAGTTGACCGGGTTGAGCATCGACCCCAGTACCAGCGGGGCGGTCAGCCGGCGGTCGAAGGAGGGCGCTGCGTCGGCGGGCGCGGTGTCGGCGGGTGCCGTGCCGCGGCGTAGTTCGGAGAGCCCCCTCATGACGCACTCGGCCGTTCGCGGGTGGCCAGCCTCGTCGTCTCGTCCATGACCTCCACCGTAAATCCTTCAATCGAAACTGTCCAGCTTGGCTGTTCAGTTCAGCTGGACAGTCTCGATTGATGATCCGGTTGGGAATCCGGGGTCAGTCCACCCAGAGCGCCGCCCCACGGGCCGCCACCCGGGCGGCGATCCGGTCGAGCGCCTCGCCCTGCGGCAGCGGGTCGAGCCGGCGGCCGTCCCGCAGCCGCAGCGCCAGCAGGCCGTCCGCCGCCTCCCGGGCACCGATCACCGCCTGGTACGGCACCAGCCGGGCCTCGCGGATCCGGGCCCCGAGGCTGCCCTGCTCCGGAGCGGCCAGCTCGACCCGCAGGCCCGCCTCCAGGCAGCGCGCCCGCAGCGCCTCGGCCTGCGGCAGCTCGTCCTCGCTCACCGGCAGCAGCGCCACCTGCACCGGCGCCAGCCAGGCCGGGAACGCCCCGCCGTGCTGCTCGATCAGGTGCGCCACCGCACGCTCCACGCTGCCGATGATCGCCCGGTGCACCATCACCGGCCGGTGTTTGGCGCCGTCGGCCCCGATGTAGTGCAGGTCGAACCGCTCCGGCTGGTGGAAGTCGACCTGCACGGTGGACAGGGTCGCCTCCCGGCCGAGCGAGTCGCGGATCTGCACGTCGATCTTCGGACCGTAGAAGGCGGCCTCGCCCTCCTCCGCCTGGTACTCGATCCCCTCGCTCTCCAGCACCTCGGTCAGCAGCGCCACCGAGCGCTCCCAAAGCTCGGGTGCCGCAACATACTTGCCGCCGGCGCCGGGCAGCGACAGCCGGTAGCGGGCCGCCTCGATGCCCAGCGCCTGGTACGCCCGCCGGATCAGCCGCAGCGCGCCGCGGGCCTCGTCGGCCACCTGCTCCAGGGTGCAGAAGATGTGGCCGTCGTTCAGCTGGATCGCCCGCACCCGGGTCAACCCGCCCAGCACGCCGGAGAGTTCAGAGCGGTACATGGGCCCGAGCTCGGCCATCCGCAGCGGCAGCTCGCGGTAACTGTGCGACCGGGAGCGGTAGATGACGGCGTGGTGCGGACACAGGCTCGGTCGCAGCACGACCTCCTCCTCGCCCAGCTGCATGGGCGGGAACATGTCCTCGCTGTAGTGCGACCAGTGGCCGGAGATCTCATACAGCTCCCGCTTGCCCAACACCGGTGAGTAGACGTGCTGGTAGCCGGCCCGCCGCTCCTCGCCGCGGATGTACTCCTCCAACTCGTGCCGCACCACGGCGCCGTCCGGCAGCCAGTACGGCAGCCCCGCACCCACCAGCGGGTCACTCCCGAACAGGCCCAGTTCCCGCCCGAGCTTCTTGTGGTCGAACATCGTGTTCTCGCCTCGCCCTCTCGAATTCCCCCGAGGGGCGGGCACCCGGCCGAACGCGCAAACGCAGCAGCCCCGGGGCACTCGCCCCGGGGCTGCTGTCAGTCAAGCATCAATCAGCGCGCCGGGACCTCCACCGGCGTCGTCGTCACTGCGGCACGCTGCATCATGTGATCCACGGTAGCAGAGAAGACGGTGGGCAGGAGCGTTCTACCGGTCGGGCGCACGGGCCCCCCGGTCGATGTGCGTCAGCACCGGGTTCAGCTTCCCCGTGAAGTACTTGTTGAGCCTGCGCTGGTTGCTGCCCTTCACCGCCGACCTGTCGAAGTGGGCGAGGTGGGGCTCCCATCCCTCGCTGAAATAGACCATGGCTTTGAAGAAGAACGCCTGCGAGGTCTTGGGATTCGCCGGGGCCGGCAACTCCGGCAGGACCGGGGGCTGCCAGAAATCACCGTACTTACGCTTCAGTTCGAACAGCACGCCCTCGGCCTCGGCGATGCTCGAAGCCTTGAAGCGCAGGTAGTCGTCCACGTCCGTGACCAGGATGACCAACCGGGACGGCTCCCGGCGCCGCATGACCTCGACGTACTCCCAGACCGTGCCCGGGCCCGGGCCGGCTCCGAGGATGATGAGGCGGGCGTTGTCCATCAACTCCCGGACGGTGTCCTTCCAGTCATCGAGGGGGAGGTAGGTCCGCTGCGCTCCGGAGCCGCCGGGCAGTTCTTCACCAGGCCTGCCGACCGCGACCAGTGGTCCGTACTTCCGGAACGTCCTTCCGAGCCGCTCCTCGTAGGTGCGACCCGATCGGGCGATCGCCTGAACGGGGTTGGCGAAGGCGTTGCTGTTCGATGCCGCGGGGGCGATGCCGGAGGAGATCAGGTCCTGGGTGAACGGTCGCAGGTAGAGCACGTAGGAGCCGGGTAGCAGACCTGCCACGGACGGGAGGGTGCGTGCCAGGAGAACCCGAGCGCGCCTACCCACGGACAGGCTGCCGACGAGGAGCACGGAGCCCACGATCATGATGCCGGCGTACATGAGCACCGCAACGAAGAAGGGCGGCCCGTCGTAGCCCGGTGCGTTCACCGCGCTCGCCAGCGACCTCCCCCGGAAGGCGCTGATGAGAACGGCTGCACCGCCCACCAGTCGCATGACCCAGCTCGTGCAGCGCATCGCCCAGCCGCGGCCCCTGCGCTGCACCGGGAAGGTGACATCGCCCATCCGACAGCTTCCCCCCGCTTCCGAGCGATCCCTGCCTCCGTTCCACTGTGCCAGAAGATCCGGCGCGCTGTCAGACGTCTCCCGGAAGAGGTGCGCTCAGTACCGCAGGACGGCCGCGATGGACTGACGGTCCGTCAGGGTCTCGTCCGGCACGAAGGTCACCGTGCCGCCGGCTTGGAGGGTGCGCTCGACGATCTCGTCGACGACGTCCTCGCGGATCTCGCCGGTGCCGGTGGGCTGGGCGTCGGCGAGGGCCGGGGCCAGGTGGCCGTCGGTGACCTCGACGGTCTCCTGGTAGTGCTCCTCCACCACGAGCTCGGCCACCCGGCCCTCGGTGACGGCGACCCAGATCTCGTCCAGCCCGGCGGCCAGCGTCTTGCGGCTCGCCGCCTGGTCGAGGCGGGCCAGCGCCGCCTCCCGCTCGGCGCGCACCTGCTCGGCGCGCACCAGGGCCAGGGCCGGCGCCAGCGCGGTCGCCGGGCCGGCGCCCAGCCCGCCCTTCTCCAGCCGGGCGACGATCACCTCGCGGTGCGAAGTGATCGACTCGAAGAGGCTCACCGCCTCCGGCACGCCCACCAGGTAGCACGGGCGCGGCGCTTCCTTGAGCAGCGCGTCCAGGGCGGCATCCACCTCGCGGTAGAAGATCTTGGTGTCCTCGTGGCTGTACACGCTCGGCGTGTCGCCGATCTGCTCCTCGCGTTGCGGGTCGAACTTCTCGGGGTTGGCCGGCCGCTGCGGGAACCCGCCGGCTGTCGACTCCGCCAGGTCAGGACCGGCACCGCTCCACAGACGCACCTGCTCCGCCCCCAGCGTGAGCACCCAGTAGGGCGCGTAGACGGCGCGGGCCGCCACCAGGTTGCGGGTGAGGAAGGTGTCCGAGACCACCACCCGGACCGGGACGGTGCGCGGCAGCTTCCACATCTGGTGCTCGCCGGGCGCCGCGAACAGCAGCAACCCGTCCTGCGCGGCGTGCCGCAGGTCCACCTCGCCGGCCGCCTTGTCCAACTGGTCCAGCACGTCCAGCCGGTCCGCGCGGCCGAGCGTGTCGTCCGCCTCGATCCGGCGGCGCGCCTCGGCCAGCAGGTTCTTCAGCTGCAGCGTGTCCTGCTCGGTCCCGGTGGCCTGCCGATGGGTGGGCATCGCCACGGTGACCGCCGGCCGGGGGCGGGGCGCGGCCAGCGCGGCCAGGATCGCGGGGGTGAGGTCGGTGACGTCCACGGGCGGCCTTCCGATTCGGGATGCGGGACGGGTACGTATCCCACCCTCCCCGCGCCGGTCCGCTCCCGCATCCGGAGCGTGCGCGGGGAGTGCCGGAGGGAGTGGCATCCGGTCGGCCGGGACCCCTGCTTTCGGGTTCCGCCCAGCCTCCTATCGGGGCTTCCGGTGGCGGCCGGCAGGCTTGCGCGGTTGCGGTGCTGGCATGGGAATCATCCCGTCACCCTTGATCCCGTGAAGGATGCGCTGGGCGGTGGGGTAGTCGTCGGCGACGGTGTGGGGCACCCACTCGACCCCGTCCCAGCAGAGGATCAGCCGGGGCTCTGTCGGACGGACGTGGGTGGCCGCCAGCCCGTCCAGCATGACCGCTTTCAGCTCGCCGACCGGCCGCCGCATCGCGTCCCGCCGCGCTGCCCACTGTTCCAGCGGCTCGTCTTCGTCCACCGGGTGCTCCTCTCCTCGGGGTGGCCAGCGTAATGGCTCAGGGGCCGAGCGGTGGCGGAAGCTGGGGTCGGGCAAGCATGAAGGAGATCTGCCCGCCAAGGAACCGGCCGATGGCGGTGCCGTCCTCGCGCACGGTGAGCCGGGCCAGCTCGGAGGAGTACAACCAGCCGCACAGGGTGGCCAGGATGATTCCGCCGGGCCGGGTCTGCGATCCACTCGGGCGGGATCTCCAGCACGCCGCATGTCATGGTGATGCGGTCGTAGGGCGCGCCGTCCTTGTGCCCGAGCAAGCCGTTACCCACCACCAGGTTCGGCCCGTGCCCGCAGACCCCGAGGGCGTTCCGCGCCCGCAGGCTCACTTCCTGGTCCACTTCGACAGAGGTCACCAAGTCATCGCCGAGCCGGTGGCATAGGAGGGCGGTGGAGTATCCGGTGCCTGTTCCGATTTCCAATACCCGCTGACCGTCCACGACTTGGAGGTCCTCGTGCATTCGGACGACCAGGCTCGGCATGGTGCTGGAGGAAGTCGGGGCGCGTAGGATCTCCCCCCGGTAATCGCCCGGCACGATGGTGCCGGCGATTTGCGTCACCAGCGACTCGTCGGCGTAGCAGCGCTCCAACCAGCCATCGGTTCCCGGCATCACCGGCCGCCAAGCGGTCGGCACCGAGTCCCGAACCGGCTCGAAGAAACCACCCCTCAGGAACTCTTGACGCGGTACCGCCTCAACTGCCCGCCGCCACGGCTCAGTACGCAGGTACCCGCCTGCGGCGAGATCGCCGGCGAGCCTCGTGCGCAGCTCGACGTCACTGGTCATCCCGTCTTCCTCTCCAGCAGATCCGCCATCGCCGCGACCATCGGCAGGCCGGTCTCCGGTTCCATCCAGGCCCATTGTCCGGACGGGTTGCACTCCAGGAACCACCATTGCCCACGCCGGTCGATCGCGAAGTCGAAAGCGCCGAACACCAACCCGAAGCGGTTCAGGTAGGCACGCGACTGCTTCTCCAGACCAACCGGCGGCAGCACCACCGAGTACCTCAGGCGACCGTAGTCGGTGCGCCAGTCCAACAGGTCGGAGTCGATGCGGACGTGGAACACCCGGTTGCCGATGACGGTCACCCGTACATCGGCGGCCTTGTCGATGCGCTGCTGGAACAGGTGGGCGGTGCCGACCACGGAATCGTCGATCTCGTCGGCCGCCACGTCCAGGACCTCGACTGTGCAGGACACGCCGTCGATGCGGTAGAGCGGGGTGGAGAGCGGCTTATAGATCACCGGCCCGTGGCGCTTGGTGAAGGCCCGTGCGGCGCCGGGGTCGGAGGTGATCAGGGTCGGGGGAAGCTGGAAGCCGCAGGCGGCGGCGACAGCCAGGCCGGAGGGCTTGAACTCGGCGTCGCCGATCCGGTGGGGGTGGTTGACGTACAGGCAGCCCGGCAGGGATGCCACGACCCCGCCGAGGCCGTACCGGGCTTGGGTGATGGCGAAGCGGGCGTTCTGCTCGTCCAGGTGCGGGAAGGTGAAGCCGGAGGGCCGCCGGTAGTACAGGGATCGCACATTGGCGAGGTCAGCCGTGCGGGTCGGGGTGCTCAGCGTGCCCTTGATGCCGTGAGGCGTGATGGTGGCCGCGAACGACAAGGTGGCCGGGAAGTCCCCGGAGTCGAACCGCACGACCGGGACGCCCCGGCCGTGCAGTTCGTCGATCACCAGGTCGGTCGTGGGGTCATCCAGGTTGGTGACGACCAGAACCGGACCTGGGTTGGTCACTGGTCGCTGTCGTTCCCGGTGTCCTGGTCGCCGCCGCCGGAGCCGCCGGGCCCGGAGCCGTCAGACGGATTGCCGGTGTTGGTGGCCGGGTTGGTGCCGGTGCTGGTGCCATGGCCAGGCACTTTGTGCCCCTGGCATGGAGTCAGGCAGCCACCCCGGTTGCGGTCGCCAGCTTCCGGGCTTGAGCCCTGGTGGACGCTGGTCCGGCCAGCAGGCCGCGGACCATCTCATGGGTCTCGCGGTTCCATCGCGCGGTCTCGGGCGCGGTCTTCACAGCGGCACTCAACAGGCTGGCGACCTGGTCGTGTTCGCTGCGGAGGGCGTGAGCCCGGGCAACCTCGATCAGGTGCCGGGCTCGGCACGGACGGGCGGGCACCGCCTCGGGGGAGACGCGGTCGGCCCACCGCAGAGCCGTGCCGGCTTGCCTCAGCTCCACGGCAACTGTCACACCGTGCAACGGAATCACCCGGGCAGACCCGGAGGTGGGCGAGTGCCAGTACTCTGCGGGCAAGGTTCGCGCGGTAGCTTCGGCTCGATCGAACCATCCCCACGCGCTCCCGGCCTCACCAGCGGCAGCGTGCGTGATCGCAGCATGGAAGGCCATGTCCGCCCATGCCCGCGCCAAAGCCGCCGAATCGCCCTTGACCGGGCCCAGCAATCGGAGCGCTTCCTCAGTGAGCGTCTGGGCACTGTCCCACTGACCGGATTTGCGGAACGCCTCGACGAGGAACCAGCAGGCTTGACCCACGGCTGCCAGATCGCCGGAGGCGCGGGCAGTGGCAAGAGAGCGTTCAGCGACCCGCCAGACCAAGTTGCCGTCTCCCTGGTAGGCCGCGAACATCTGTGTGAGGTTCAACGCGCTGGCATACATGGCCTCAGCACGGCGCCGATCCGAGCACTCCGGGTGGGACGCGGCCGTTGATGCCGCCATCACAAGGCTCGGCAGCAGCTCGGCCAGAGCCGTTCGGTGGTTGCCGGACGCATCCCGGGCTCGCCAAGCAGCGGACAGCTGAGCCGAGATGTGACCCGAATCGGGAACTGGCCCTGCTACCAGCCCGAGTGGCGCGGTGTCGACCGCCCGCCGGACCACGGACAGCGCCGGGTGCTCCGTCCCGGAGAACAGGGCGCGAGGCAGTGACACATCCCCGGTCAGCTGCGACAGATCGTCAATTCCCAAGTGCTCAGCAAGCTTGATCAGGAGGGGCAGCCGGGGCGGGAGGAGACGGCCGTTCTCAACAGCCTTCAGCCAGCTCTCCGACCGCCCCACCAGCCCTGCGAGCGCCGCACGGGACTTGCCGGCACGTTCACGAAACAGCTTGATGCGCATCCCTACGGGTAGCGCCGGATCAAGAGCCATCGCCATGGAAACAGCGTAGAGCCAATCTGCGGTGTCCCAAGCGGTGTCGGTCCCCGCCCATCCGGAGCGTGCGCGGGGAGTGCCGGAGGGGGTGGTGGGGGGCGGTCGTCGGGCGGGGCTGTCGTGGCCGGTGGGCCTACCGGGTGAAACGGGGCCGGCGCTGGATGGGGAGGAACGCTGGCACTCCCTTCTTGTCGGACTGGTGTCAACTTCGCGAGGGTTCGGAGTTGGAGCTATCGGATCCGCCGGGCCGATCCCGTAGCCTGACCCGCGTCATCGGACACACACGCTCCGTGCCCGACCGAGCAGTCCGCACGGAGCATCCCCCTTCTCTGCCAGGAGCCGACATGAGTTCCGACCGCTACCACTGGGATCGCTCGCACCCCGGCCTGACGGCGCTGCGCGAGGCGATCGAGCCCGTGCGCCGGGAGGTCGTCAGCCATCCGATCTACCAGGGGCTGAACTCCTTGGAGCGGGTCCGGACGTTCCAGGAGCGCCATGTGTTCGCGGTCTGGGACTTCATGTCGCTGCTCAAGTGCCTGCAGCGGCGGCTCACTTGCGTGGAGCTCCCGTGGCTGCCGAGCGGGCCGACGGCGAGCCGCCGGTTGATCAACGAGATCGTGCTGGTCGAGGAGAGCGATGAGCTCGGCGACGGCTACATCAGCCACTTCGAGCTCTACCTGGACGGGATGGCCCGGGCCGGCGCCGACACCGGGCCGGTGAACGACTTCCTGCGGCTGCTCGGCAACGGGACCGGCGTGACCGAGGCGGCGAAGTCGGCCGAGATCCCGTCGGCGGCCGCCGAGTTCATGGCGGTCACCTGGGACATCATCGAGAACTCGCCGGTGCACTGCCAGGCCGCGGCGTTCGCGTTCGGCCGCGAGGACCTGATCCCGGAGATGTTCGAGCAGGTGATCCGGATCGAGGACGCGAACGGCCGGCTGACCGTGTTCAAGGACTACCTCGCGCGCCACATCGAGGTGGACGGCGAGCAGCACACGCCGATGGCCATGCAGATGCTGATCGACCTCTGCGGCGACGACAAGGAACGCTGGACCCAGTGCGCCGACACGGTCACCCGCGCGCTGTCCGCCCGGGTCGCCCTGTGGGACGGGATCCTCGCCGACTGCGGCGCGTGAGCCCGAACGGACTCCGAGTGGGGGACTCGGGAGGCCGCTGACCTGGGGGTTTCACAGGTTCACCCGTGCGGGGTGCGGCGCTGCCCGGCTCGTTGGGGAACGAGCTGGGCAGCCCAGTCCCCCACCCCAGGGAGAACCCCCTTGAAGCGCATCCTTCACGCGGCCGGCGTCGTCGCCGCCGCTGCCGCCCTGTGCCTGACCACCGCCACCAGCGCCGGCGCGGCCACCGGGACGCTCGTCCTCAACGGCCAGCGGATCACGAATCCGCAAGGCTGCTACAACTCGGATCTCTGGCCGATGGGAGTCGGCAACGAGACCGACAAGGCCGTGCTCGTCTTCGACGGCGGCGACTGCGATGGGCAGGTCATCGCCTCGCTGCCGCCCGGTCGGAACGGCGTCTTCGAGTTCGGTGCCAGCGTGCGCGTCCCCTGACCGACCGCAGGCCGCCCCCGCCCACGACGGCGGGGGCGGCCTTTTCGCGTGTCACGCCTGCCCGTTGAGCGCCCGCACCGCCGCCCATGGGTGGCCGTGGTGGGCGGCGAGGGCGGCGCGGGCGGCGGTGGGGGTGGCGCCGGTGACCAGGGTGACCAGGGCGGTGGGGGTTTCGTCGGCGCAGGCGGCCAGCACCTCGGCGGCGGTATCCGGGGTGACCTGGCAGGCCGTCACCAGGGTGCGGACGGCGCGCTCGCGCAGCTTGGCGTTGCGGGCGGAGGCGGCGATCATCAGGTTGGACCAGGTGCGGCCGCTGCGCACCATCAAGGCGGTGGAGAAGGCGTTGAGGGCCAGCTTCTGCGCGGTGCCCGCCTTCATCCGGGTGGAGCCGGTGACCACCTCGGGGCCGGTGTCCAGGGCGATGTGCAGGTCGGCCAACTGGGCGATGGGGGCTGCCGGGTCGCCGGAGAGCAGCGCCGTCGCCGCACCGATCGAACGGGCCTCGCGCAGGGCGGCGGCGACGTAGGGGGTGCGGCCGCTGGCGGTGACCCCGATGACCAGGTCGCCGCGGACCGGGGCGTCCTCGGGGTGCTCGTCGGGCGCGTGGTCCTCGGCGTCCTCGCGTGCGGTGCCGCGGGCGCCGGGGCCGCCGGCGAGGTGGGCGATCACGGTCTCGGGGCCGACGCCGTAGGTGGGGCCGAGTTCGACGGCGTCGCCGAGGGCGATCCGGCCGCTGGTGCCGGCACCGTAGTAGTGGATCCGCCGGCCCGCGCGCAGCACGGCGAGGGCGGTGTCCACCAGTTCGGCCAGTTGCGGGAGCGCGGCGCGGACGGCGGCGGGCACGGTGGCGTCCTGGTCGTTGATCAGCTCCAGGAGTTCGAAGGTGCCGAGTCGGTCGATCGTGAGGGTGTCGGGGTTGCGTTGCTCGGTCGGCGGCAGGGAAGGCATCGGCGGCTCCTGGATGTGTGCGTCAACTGCCCGGCAGCGTAGGGGACCAAGCGGGTGAATCGGCGCCGGTAGGGCAGCGGGACGTCGGTATATTGCGGCCATGACAGCACCTGAGCCCCGCCTGAACCTGCGTCAACTCTCCCGCGACAACTACGCCGCGATGCTGAAGCTGACTGCCGTCGTCGACCAGGCCGCCGTGGACGCCGGTCTGGAGAAGCCGCTCCTCGAGCTGGTCCGGATCCGCGCCTCGCAGATCAACGGCTGCGCGTTCTGCCTGGACATGCACACCAAGGACGCCCGGCACGCGGGCGAGACCGAGCAGCGGATCTACGCCCTGAACGCCTGGGCCGAGACCCCCTTCTACACCGAACGCGAGCGCGCCGCCCTGGAGTTCACCGAGGCGGTCACCCTGGTCCACGACGGCCAGGTGCCGGACGACGTCTACCAGCGGACCGCCAAGGTCTTCAGCGAGCCCGAACTCGCCCAGCTGCTCTGGGTGGCGACCGTGATCAATGCCTTCAACCGGCTGGCGATCACCCCGCGCGTACCGGTGGGCGGCTACGTCGCGGGGGATCCGTCCAGCATCTGAAGGCCTACAAACGCGTCAACTCCGCTGCCAGACGGTGTAGTCCTGCTCACCGTGGCTGGTTTCGGCCGGCAGCGTGGCCACCAGGCGGTAGCCGCTGCCGGGGGCCTTGAGGGTGGTGGTCAACTCCTTGTCCAGGGCGGCGGTCGGCCCGTCGTCGAGCACGACCAGGCTGAAGTAGTGGTCGGCGATGGCGGCGCGGTAGGCGGGCAGGTTGGTCAACTGGTGCCCGCTGGCGTCGCCGTACTGGAAGAAGTAGGTGTTGAGCCACTGCTGCGGCTGCGACTGGTCGCGCAGGTAGTAGCGGGGCACCTCGTCCTCCTCCACCAGGTAGCGGTCCTGCCCGGGGTGGACCAGCGGACGCAGCGTGCTGACCAGGCCGGACGAGTCGGGCCAGCCTTCGTACATCGGGCCGGCCGCGTGCCCGGCGTAGAGGGCGAGCACCCCGCAGGCGCCGATCGCGACGCCCGGCACCGCGCGGCGCAGCAGCGGCAGGGCGCCCCGGAAGGCGGGCAGGCCGGAGAGCCCGGCCAGCCCGGCGCCGGCCACGGGTGCCGCGAACAGCAGCCCGAAACCGATGTGCTTGTGCAGCGAGACGCAGGTCCCCAGGTGCGCCTGGTAGACGGTGGCGAGCAGCGCGGTGCCGGCCAGCAGCGCCCCGAGCAGTGCGGGCGCCCAGGAGCGCCGCCGGTGCAGCAGGAACCCGACTCCGACGACGGCGAGCACGAACACCCAGCCGCCCCAGACCAGCGACAACCGCACGATGTTGGCCAGCGGTTCGCCGCCGGCGGCCCGGTTGACCGTGGTCTGGGAGAGCCCGGCCCGCACCTGGGGCCCGGCCAGCGCCAGCCCGAGCGCCGCCAACCCGCCCGTGCCCGCCGCGAGTAGCGCACCGCGCAGCACTCCGCGCCGCCAACTGAGCCCCAGCGCGGGCACGGTGAGCAAGGCGGCGAGTGCCACGGTCGGCAGGTAGAGCGCCGAGGCGTACTTGACGCCGCAGGCGAGCACCAGCGGCAGCGCGGCGGGCATGACCAGCAGCGGTGGGCGGTGAGCGGTGCGCACCGTCCACCAGAGTGCCAGGGCCAGCAGCAGGATTGACGGTGCGTCATAGGTGGCCAGCCGCCCGAGGAACAGGGTGGGCGCGCTGGTGGCGAACAGGGTGCTGCCGATCACGGCGGCCGGCTTGCCGTACAGCCGCCGGGTGGTGGTCCACAGCAGCGCGGTGGCGCCGAGCATCATCAGCAGGCTGAAGGCCCGCACACCCTCCAGGCCGAACGCGTCGTCCATGACGGCCGCCGCCACCGGGTAGAGCACCGGGATGCCCGAGAAGTACGAGGCGTAGTTGTCCCCCACCGGGGTGCCGTGCAGCAGGTGGCCCAGTTCGCCGTGTCCGGCGTAGGCGTACAGCGCCTCGTCCTCGAAGGCGGTGTTGGCCAGCCGGTAGGCCAGCGCGCACTGCACCAGCAGGATGGCGATCAGCGGCAGCCGGTCGGCGACCGCGCTGCGCACCCGCCCGGCCCGCCGCTGCGGCACGGCGTAGACGGACAGGACGTCGATGGCGGTCACTGCCCGCTCCCGGTGTGGTCGACCTTCTGGATGGTGATCTGCTGCTGGCCGGTGCCGAAGGTGGCGACCGTGGTGGAGTGGGCGATGGCGGCGCGCACCGTGGGCAGGCCGTTGGGGTCCTGCCGGATGATCGAGGTGAGCACCACGTAGTCGAGGTCCTGCCAGCCGTGCGGCAGGGTGCGGGTGACGGCCGGGTCGAGGTCGACCTTGTAGAACCAGATGGCGCCGAGCCCGGGTTGGAAGCCGTCCCGCACCGTGTCGAGCCACATTGCGTCGTCGACCACGATCCGCTGGTGGGCGGGGTCGGGGATGTTGGCGCGGATCCAGTCGGCGGCGGCCACGTACTCGTTGTTGGAGTAGGCGGTGTCGGCGGTCTCGTCGCCGGCCTCCCACTGCGGTGCGACCACGCCGGCCAGGGCGATGGCGAGCACGGCGACCAGGTCGCGCGGGCCCAGCCTCCACCGGCCGAGCCCGAGCCAGTCCAGCCGGCCGAGCACTCCGAAGCGCAGCCGCAGCAGGCCGCGCACGCCGGTGTCGGCCATCCCGGCGATGGCCAGCGCGAAGAACGGGATCACCTGGATCACGTACATCGCGGGCAGGTAGCCGTTGGGCCGCATCGCCACCGCGACCAGCAGCACGGCGGCCACCCCGATCTCGCGCAGCCGGCGGACCGCCAGGGCGGCCAGCGCGGCGGCCGTCCCGGCGTAGATCAGCAGCGGGTCGCGCACCAGCCACCAGTGCAGGGTCATGTTGGAGACCGACCCGGCCTTGAGGATGTTGCCGGAGCCGCCGCGGCCCAGCTGGTACTGGAGTGCGCCGATCAGCGAGTTGTGCCCGGCGCCGGGGAAGAGCTCGCCCTTGAGCACCGCGTAGAGCAGGTACTGGGCGCCGATGGTGGAGAACGCGATGAAGAAGCCGACCAGCGAGAACTTGCGGGTGGCCTTGTCGGTGCCGCGCCAGACGGCCATCACCAGGGCCGGCGCGGTGATCAGCATGGTCTCCTTGGAGAGCACCGAGACGGCGGCGCACAGTCCGGCCGCGATGTGGTGCCACAGGTGCCGGCGTGGTGAGAGCGCGCAGGCGAAGGCGGCGAGCATCCAGACGGCGGCGAAGTTGTCCAGGTAGATCTCGCGCTGCATGGTCACCGAGAGCGGTGACAGCCCGAAGACCACGGCGGCCAGTGCGGCGGCCCAGCGCGGCAGGTTGATCCGGCGGCCCACCAGGTAGGTCAGGGCGGTGCCGGCCGCGCTCACCGGCAGCATGATCACCCGGGCGTGCATCACCACCAGGGGGCCGTGCCAGATCAGCGCCGGGATCCAGGAGAGCGCGGCGATCTGCACCCAGCCCAGCGGCGGGTGGTCGTACCAGTAGCTGTAGTGCGCGAGCCCCTTGCCGTGCTGGATCGCCCAGGCCTGCGCGAGGTAGGTGCCCTCGTCGTCGCTGACGGTGGGGAAGTTGTCGATGTTCAGGCCCTGCACCAGGACCACGGCGACCACCAGCAGTGCGGTGATCACCAAGTCCGGTCGGGTGGCAAGCAGTTGGGAGAGTCGGCCGCGGGGGTCGGTCGCGGCCGGCTCGGAGATCGGATCTGGGCGTTCTTCATCCAGAACTGTCGCTACGACAGTCGCCATCGGGTTTCTTCCTCCCCCGGGTCAGGAAGCGGTGCCCGCTTCGACGCCCAGGTGGGCGCCGACGTGGCGGGTGAGTTCCCAGTCCTTGCGCCCGCGCAGCTCGCGCCAGACCGCGCGGATCGCCGCGCCGGCCAGTATGAGCTGGTAGAACGGGCCGCCGATGATCAGCTTCAGATAGTGCGACGGCTTGATCGTCAACTGGTACTGCTTGCCGAAGTCGTGCAGTCCTACGGCTTCAAAAGCGAACATCGCCACCATCGGAATCAGCGGCGAGAAGGAGATCAGCGCCACCACGTCGGGCACCGAGCTGAACAGCGCGACCGCCACCCCGACCAGGATCAGCAGGCCGGAGAAGGCCTGCACGAACGGCGTGGCGAGGGTGTAGCGGGCCAGCAGCCGCTGCCGCAGGCTGGGCAGCGAACGCCAGTCCCGCTTGCGGTACACCTGGAGGAATCCCTGGTTCCACCGGGTGCGCTGCTTGAAGAGGGAGACCACCGAGTCCGGCGTCTCCTCCTTGGTGACCATCGCGGAGTCGTAGGCCACCACGACCTTGGCGCCCTGGCTGGACAGCCGCACCCCCAGGTCGCAGTCCTCGGCCAGGCAGTTCTGGTCCCAGCCGTCGTTGGCCCGCAGCCGGTCGGTGCGCACGAAGACCGTGTTGCCCCCCAACGGGATGAAGCCCTTGGCGGCGTGCAGGTGCAGCCGGCTGCGGAACCAGAAGAAGTACTCCAGGCAGTTGCGCAGGCTGTACCAGCTGGAGTGGAAGTTGATCAGTTGCACGCCACCCTGCACCACGTCGGCCGCGGTGTCGCGGAACGCGTGGTCGACGTGCGACAGCAGGTCCGGGTGGACCTGGTCCTCGGCGTCGAAGACGCCCACCACGTCCCCCCGGCAGGTGGGCAGCGCCGAGTTGAGCGCTTTTGGCTTGTTCTTCTTCTCGTGGGTGTCGGTGACCACGAAGACCTGCTCCGGGTGGAGCGCGGCCAACCGGTGCGCCACCTCGGCGGTGTCCGGGTCGTCGTGCCCGACGATCACGATCACCTCGAAGTCCGGGTGCGTGGACTCCAGGAGGCGCAGCACGGTGCGTTCCAGGACGGCCTGCTCGTGGCGGGCCGGCACCAGCAGCGAGAAGGAGAGCGCCCCGGTCCCGTCGGGGTCGGCGAACTTGGTTGCGGCGAGCGTCTCGGGTGTGCGCCACGCGTGCAGCATCCACCACAGGGTGAATACCGCAACGGCGAAGAGCATGAGTGAGCACAGCACTATGACTGCTGAAATCATGAAAAATGTCCCCCCAGCACGAACCGGTCGAATCCCGGTCCGACACTGGATTATTGACGAAGGTTCAGTGCAGGGGGGCGGTTTCACCTGCTTTTGACTCGCCCGTAACGGCTTGGTTCAGGACAGATCAGGAGGTGTACGCAATCGTCGGCGCGGTGACCGCGAAAGTGTCGGAGGAGGCACCCACACCTGCGGTGAATGCCGCGAGCACCTTGCTGGGCAAGGTGACCGGCACGTCCACCTGTTGGGTGCCGTCGATCTTCACCACCAGGTGGCTCGCGGTGGTGACGGTGATGTCGATCTGGTGACTGCTGCCTTGCAGGGCCGGGATGTTGGTGTCGGCGATCAATGGCGTGATTCCGGAACTGCCGGCCGCGGTGGTGCCGACACCGAGCACCGGGCCGTTGGCCCCGAAGTTGCCGAACACGCAGAGCCCGGTGACCACGGCGTTCAGCCCGGCGGCGCCGAGCCCGCTGCCGCCGCTGCCCAGCGCGCCGGCGCTGTTGCTGGAGGCGTCGAGCAGCGAGAAGGTCATGCCGTCACCGAGTGAGCTGCTGGTGCCGCTGATCTGCTCGGTGAAGGTGGCGTGAAGGCCGAGTGGAGACACCGCCTTGGTGTTGACGATCGACCCGGCAGCGGAGTGCTGGCCGTCGGTGGTCAGATTGACGGTGCCCGCGTTGTCCACTGCGACGCCGTTCAACTGCCAGGAGCTGTCGGTGAATCCGGGCAGGGTGCCACCGCTGGTGGCGGCCGGCTGTCCGGTGCCGGAGAGCGAGACGGTGACCGTGCCACTGGTGGTGGTGATGGTGAAGGTGCTGTTCTGAGCGCCCGTCAGGGTCGGGGTGAAGGTGACCGGAACGGTGATGCGGCCGCCGACCGGCACGGCGGTGCCGCTGCTCGGCAGGGTGGCGCCGAACGGGGCGGCCGGGGCGCTGCTCGCGCTGACCGTCTCGGTGGCGGTGCCGTTGTTGGTCAGCGTCACCGACTGGTTCGCGGTGCTGCCCACGGTCGCCGAGCCGAACACCACGGCGGACGGCGTCGCGGTGAGCGGCTGCGGGCCGCTGGTCGCCGCACCGGGCGGGGTGATCACCACGTTGCTGACCGCGTGCACGTCGGTGGACGCGCCGGTGGAACCGGTGAAGCCGACGTAGGCGCTGGCGGGGATGGTCCCGGCAGTCGGCACGTAGTCCAGCAGCGCCGTGCCGTCCAGCGACACCTTGACGTGCCCGCCGGCCACCGTGACGGCGACGGTGTGGGTGCCGGTGCGCAGATTGCCGGGCGCCTTGGCGTAGGCCAGGTAGGTCAGGTTGTCGTGGCCGCTGCCCGGCCCGGCCGCGATCCCGACGAAGTTGCCCATGCCGGTCTGGCCGCTCCAGGAGCTGACCAGGTCGACGCTGAGTCCGGGCAGTCCGGAGAAGCCGAGCCCGCCGCCGGCCACCCCGGTGGCGGTGGCGCTGCCCTTGGTCGCGTCGACCAGGGCGTAGGTCATCCCGTCACCGCCGCTGCCGCCGCCCAGTTGAGCGGTGAAGGAGGCGGTCAGGCCGTCGGTGGCGACCGGTGAGGTGTAGAAGGCGGAACCGGACTGGTTGCCGGTGGCGGCGGTCAACTGCAGGGTGCCGGGGCCCGGTTGGGTGGTGCTGCCGTTGGTCTGCCAACCGGTGGGCGGGGACGGCAGGTTGGCCAGTCCGGTGCCGGTCAGCTGGACGAACATGTCGCCCTGCCCGGTGTTGCCGGTGACCTCGTAGCTGTCCGCGAGCGGGCCCGCGGTGCTGGGCGAGAAGACCACGGGCACGGCGATGGACTGGTCGGGGCCGATCACGGTGCCCTCGGCGATCGCGTTGGGGCTGCTGAAGGTGCCGACCGGCGCTTTGGCCTTGTTCAACGTCACCGGGATGTTGCCGTCGTTGGTGACGGTGAAGCTCAACTGCTGGGAGCTGGTGCCGACCGGGATCGACCCGAACGCCAGGGTGCTCGGCGTGATGGTCAGATGCCCCTGCCCGGTGATGGCGCTGCCGGTCAGCGGCACGGTGAAGGTGCCCGAGGTGGAGGTGACCGAGAAGTTGTCGTTGTTGGTGCCGGCCACCGTGGGGTTGTAGGTGATGCTGGCGATAAACGAGCCGCCGGGCTGGATCACCGTGCCGACGGCCGGCGCCCCACTGACGGTCCACGGCGCGGCGGGCGAGCCGATCGCGCTGATCGTTTCACTGCCGGTGCCGGTGTTGGTGAACTGCACGCTCGTCGAATCCGGCACCCCGGTCGGCTGGTTGGTGTAGCTGACGCTGGACGGCGCGGTGGCGAAACCGGCCTTCACACCGGAGCCGGTCACCGAGAAGCCCACCGTGCCCACGCTGGTGGCCAGGTTGACGATGCCCGAGGTGGCACCGGCCGCGGTCGGGGTGAAGCTGACCGGAATCGACAGGGTGTCACCGACGGCCATGGTGTGCGGCAGCGTCGGCGCGGTGACCGCGAACGGCGCGGCGGTGCTGACGGCGTTGACGGTGAGCGCCTGGGTGGCGGTCACCGTGAGCGTGCCGGAGCCGCGGGAGCCGACGTTGACGGAGCCGACCGCCACCGGGGAGCCGGTCAGCGCGGAGGCCGCCGGGCGGCCGAAGGACAGCAGGTGCCCGTCCCGGGTGCCGATGTAGACGTGGCCGTTGCTGGTGGTCGGGGTGGTGAACTTGCTCGCGGTGCCGATCGGACCGGACCAGAGCAGGCTGAGCGAACCGTCGGCGTTCGGCGTGCCGTTGTACGCGTACAGCGTGCCGCCGTTGCCGTACATGTCGTTGGCCTTCTCGACCCAGACGGTGGCCGAACCGGCCGTGGTCCCAACGGAACTGACGATCGGCGAACCTTCGTTCAGATAGCCGAAGTTGATGCTCCCCTGGCCGACCAGGGCGAGCGCCGGCGTGCCGTTGCCCGCGGTGCCGATCTTGAAGGCCTGCATCGGGCCGCCGTTGCCGGAGTAGTAGACGTAGCCGCTGCCACCGCCCCAGAACGCCGGGTGGCAGTAGCAGCCGTTGTAGGGGCCCAAGGTCTGCACGTTGGCGTCGGTGCCGTTCGGGCCCTGCGAGTGGCCGCCCAGGTTGTCCCGGTTCAGCAGGAAGATCCGGCCGTCCTTGCCCTCCTCCACCGCCAAGTGCGGTACGGCGGAGGTGCCGTAGCCGTCCGGGATGGCCATCACGCCGCCGGAGCCCAGGTCGCGGTCGTTGGTGTCCAGCATGGTGGCGTCGGACGGGCTGAAGTAGTCGGTCGCCTTCAGCGAGCCGTCGGACTGCACGCCCAGGCTGATGACCGACTCGGACATGGTGCTGGGCGGGTTGCTGCCCGGGCCGGGCGGCGGCGAGACGCCGTTGCCGGTGGAGAACATGATGTGGCCCTGGGCGTCGGCGACCAGGCCGCCGCCCGAATCCCAGATGCCGCCGCCGTGGTTGGCGGTGCCGGTCTCGTCCGCCCACAGCGCGGTCTGGGTGCCGGCGGTGGAGACGCCCGCAACGTAGCCGCGCCAGGCGCCGACGTCGCAGACCGACCCGAAGCCCGCGTACACCACGCCGTTCAACAGCAGCAGCCCCGGCCGCTGCCCCTCCTCGACCGGGTTGAACACCACGCTCGGGTCATTGCCCGGCGAGCCGCCGATCACCACCGGGAAGCCCGGCTTCTCGGCGCCGGTGGCCGGGTTGACCGCGTGCATCTTCCAGAGCGGCGACTGGTGGTACTGGCCGCCGTCCTCCTTGGAGGTGAGGAAGAGGTAGCCGCTGGCCGGGTCGTAGACCGGGGTCGAGGTGATCCCGATGTAGGGGGCCAGGTCGCCGCAGGACCAGCTGGCGCCCGGGGTGGTCACGCCCGAGGCCGGCCAGGGTGCGCCGTAGGTGTCGGTCCACTTGACGGCGCCGGTGGTGGCGTCCATGCCGTAGACGTGATTGGTCTCGGTGGCCACGATCACGGTGCTGCCGAGCACCACCGGTGCGGCGTAGACCTGGCCGTCGACCGCGCTGGAGAACTGCTGGCCGAAGTCGGAGGAGCTGACCTGGGCAGGAGTCAGGCCGGGCTCGTTCTGGTCCCAGCCGGTGCGGTAGTTGTCGACCGAGATGGTGTTGGAGTCGGCGTGCGCGGCCATCGGCCCGGTGAGGGCGAGCGCGGTGGTGCCGAGCGCGAGCAGGGCCGTGCTGAGCAGCGCGGCGGTGGTGCGGTGCCCGGCGCCGGTACGGCGGCGGGCACGGCTGAGCAGTGCTTTCATCTGTGGAACCCCCCTGAGTCCGGACGTGCAGAAGTCCGGACGACTGTGCAGAGGAGCCCAAGCTAGCGATTCGTCAGATCATGTGTATGACGTTTGGTCAACTCTTAGACAATCAGTGGGGAAATGTAGCATGGGGTCCCATCACTGGGAGGACGCCGCTGGTCAGAGCCATCCTCGTTCGTCGGCGACCCGCAGCGCCTCCGTGCGGTTGCGGGTGCCGGTCTTGGCGATGGCGGACGAGGCGTAGTTCCGGACCGTCCCCTCCGACAGGTAGAGCTTTCCGGCGATCTCCGCCACGCCGGCGCCCGAACGGGAGGCGTTCAGCACGTCCCGCTCCCGGGCGGTGAGCGGCGACGCCCCCGCCGCCAAGGTCGCCGCGGCCAGCTCCGGATCCACCACCCGCTCCCCCGCCGCCACCCGCCGGATGGCATCCGCCAGCACCTCGGCCGGTGCGTCCTTCACCACGAAGCCCACCGCGCCCGCCTCCATCGCCCGCCGCAGGTAGCCCGACCGCCCGAAGGTGGTCAGCATCACCACCCTGCAGTCCGGCAACTGCTCGGCCAGCACCGCGGCGGCGGCCAGCCCGTCCAGCCCCGGCATCTCGATGTCCAGCAGCGCCACGTCCGGGCGGTGCTCGCGGGCCGCGTCCACCACCTGGTCACCGCGGCCCACATCGGCCACCACCCGGAAGTCGTCCTCCAGGTCGAGCAGCGCCCGCAGCGCGGTGCGGATCAGCTCCTGGTCGTCCGCCAGCAACAGACGGATCGTCATACCGCGCCTCTCCTGCCGAGATCACAGGGCTACCCGCAACCGCCAACCGTGTGGGTCCAGCGGACCGGCCTCGACGGTACCGCCCGCAGCCGCCACCCGCTCACGCAACCCGGTCAGCCCCTTGCCGTTCCCGGCCGCCGCACCCCCGACCCCGTCGTCGCCGACCCCGTCGTCGCCGATCTCCACCGAGGAGGCGGTGACGGCCACCGTGCACCTGGTCGCCCGGGCATGGCGCACCACATTGGTCAGCCCCTCCCGCACCACCCAGCCGAACAGCTCCCGATCGGCGGCGGCCACCATCTCGGTGGTCGTCGGCAGATCGGCCACCACCCCCGCCGCCCGCAGCAGTTCGCGGCCCCGCGCCAACTCGGCGGCCAGCGTCACCTCGCGGTAGCCCGAGACCGCCGCCCGCACATCGGCCAGCGCCTGCCGGGAGAGGCCCTCCACCGCCGCCATCTCCGCCAGCGCCTCATCCGGGGCCTTGGGTGTGAGGCGCTGCGCCAGGCGGCTCTTCACCGTGATCGCGGTCAGCGAATGGCCGAGCAGGTCGTGCAGATCGCGGGCGATCCGGTTGCGCTCCGCCTCCGACGCCAGCCGGGCCACCTCGGCCCGGGCCGCCACCAGCGCCCGGTTGGTGGCGGCGATCTCTGAGAACGCGCCCGCCACCAGCGCGGTGAAGAACAGCGCCAGCGCCTGGAACACCGCCGGGCCGCTGTTCCACGGGCGCACCGCCCAGGGCACCAGCAGGGCGGCGAGCGTTCCGGCCACCATGGCGTGCGAGGCGTACCGCCGCCGGAACACGGCGAAGAACGCGACGATGACGGTGGCCAGGAAGAAGGCGTCCTCATGGGCGAACGGCAGCGCGGCGACGAACAGCGCCGCCATGACCCCCAGCAGTGCCGTGGACTGCCGCTGCCGGCAAGCGGCCATCGCAGCCGCGGCCGCCAGGTAGACGGCGCCGAAGACGCTGACGATCACGTACCCCGCGACCGCGCCGGCCCCGTGGGCGTACTGCGACACCCCGGCCGCGGCGAGCCCCGGGTAGACCAGCATCCCGTTGGCCAGCATCACCCGCCGCCAGCCCTGCGCCCAGCGCGCCGGGTCGCGGGGTGGGGGTTCGGTTGCGGACTGCACGTGGTTCTGGGGGGCCTGGTGCTGCGGGCCGTCGCCGTTCACGCTCGGATCGCCTCTCTTGCCTGGGCTGGCCTACGGCCTTCGGTTCAGGTCACAGCTGCTCAGGTCACAGCCACTCAGGTCACAGCCACTCAGGTCACGACTGCTCAGGTCACAGCTGCGCGAACAGCTCGCGCAGGTGCCGGCCGTTGGTCACGACGGCCACGCCCAGCAGCAGCAGGCCGCAGGCAACCTGCTCGATCTTCATCCACAGCGGGTACGTCCCCGGCAGCGTCACGATCACCGCGACGACCACCACCAGGATCGGCGACAGGAACCGCAGCCGCCGGTACGCCCCACGCGACCCGGCGGCCGCCCGGTTGGTGAAGAAGAACGTCAGAGCGGCACTGAACGCGACGCCGATCCCCCGACTGGTGACCGCCTGGTTCACCATGGAGTGGTTGTTGTGCATGGCGAAGATGACGACAAGGGTGACCAGGCTCAGCCCGAGGTAGGCGATCACCAGCTGCCGAACGGTACGGAAGGCGCGAACCGTGTCCGGGTGGCTCAGGCCGTTCTGGCCGCTCGGGCTGGTCTGGCTGCTCTTGTTGGTGTTGCTGAAGGTCATGGCATCCATCCTGGCTGTGGGCAGGGCAACCGTGCAGTGTGCTCTTACACGAGAGCTTCATGACAACTGTCATTGGGGGAAGCACGCGTTACGTCACAGCGCCTCTGACGGCTCACCAGCCCAAGGTTGCTCGAAAGCTCATGCCCCCGCCGACCTTGCCGATTGACCCTACTGACGGCTCGTCACCAACATGTCAGTAACAACGACATCTCCCCCAGCCCGAGTTGGGCGGGCCAATGATGACATTCGAGGCTGATCCCTGGGAAGCTGCCGGGTACCTCGATCCCGGCGATGCATCCGCACATTCACGGCACCTCGGACCCGGTGGCGGTCGGCCGTCGCGCTTGCCCCTGCGGGCCGCGGTGGCGAGCCCTTCGAGCATCGACTCCCGGGATGTTCCCGCGCTCGGCCTCCGCCCTCCTCGATGTTCAGCGGGGTGTCGCGATCGAATCCGGTGAACGGTGGATAGCATTTCACATCAGCCTTGGAAATGCCGCCGTCGCATACTCGTCGAAAGGTTTGTGTAATGACCATCATGCCCTCGACAGCGCGATGCCTCGGGTTGGCCATGTTGGTGCTGGGAGTGACCACACCGGCCACGGCGACCCCGACGGCTCCCGAACTGGGGCACTCGGGCCGCTGGCTCACCGACGAGCAGGGTCGGGTGGTCTCCTTGCACGGCGTCAATCTGGTCTACAAGTACCCGCCCTACTTCCCCGCAGCGGGAGGTTTCGGCGAGAAGGACGCCCAGTTCCTGGCGGAGAACGGTTTCAACGCGGTGCGGCTCGGTTTCGCGTGGAACGCGGTCGAACCGCAGCCCGGGGTCTACGACGACAACTACATCGAGCAGATCAAGCAGACCCAGAAGTTGCTGGCCCGGTACCACATCTACAGCCTGGTCGACTCCCATCAGGACGCGTTCAACGAATCGGTGGGCGCGAGTTGGAGCGGGTTCCCCAAGTGGGCGGTGTTCCCCGACGGCCTGCCGGTGCAGCCGAATCCGGGCTTTCCAGCGGTCTACTTCACGAGCCCCGCACAGAACGAAACGTGGGCGAACTTCTGGCACGACCATGCCGCGCCCGACGGCGTCGGGGTGCAGGAACACTATGCGGCCATGTGGGCGCACGTCGCGCAACGCTTCGCCGACCAGCCGCACGTCCTGGGCTACGACCTGATCAATGAGCCGTGGCCCGGCTGGGACTACCCGACGTGCTTCCCGAAGGGCTGCCCTCGGTTCGAGGAAGACGTCCTCGCGCCGTTCGAAGCGAAAGCCATGAACGCCATCCGCCGAGTCGACCGGAAGCACCTGCTGTTCTACGAGCCCGCCCTGACCAACGACTTCGGCACGCCGGACTGGATGCCGAATCCGACCGGCGATCCCAAGGCGGGGATGAGCTTCCACGACTACTGCTTCGGCAAGGTCGACACCTGTGTGACCAACGGATTGGATCGCGCCGCCGCCGACGGTGCCGTCGGGGTGGTGACCGAGTTCGGCGCGACCACGGATTCGGCGAAGCTCACCAGTCTCGCGGATCGGTTCGACGACCACATGGCTTCCTGGACGTTCTGGTCCCCGGCGCAGAATCAGACGCCCAGTCACCCCCAGAAGCCTCCGACCGGCCCCAACCTGATGGACCCGGCGATCGTCCGGCCCTATCCACAGGCTATCGCCGGCACCCCGCAGCAGTGGCACTACGACACCGCGACCGGGACGTTCACCCTCCGGTACAGCGCCCGCCGCGCCGACTCCGGCCAACCGTTCGCCGGTGGCGCCCGCACCGAGGTGTACCTGCCGGCGAGCAACTACCCCGGCGGCTACCGGGTCGAGAGCCAGGGCGCCGACGTCGTGTCGTCACCCGATGCCCGGGTACTCCAACTCACCACCATCCCCGGGCAGGACACCGTGCAGGTGACCGTGACGCGACGGTGACCGGAAACGGCTGAGGCCGTGTGTCTGGGGCGGCCCGCGTCATCGCGGGCCGCCCCAGGCATTGAGCTTCAGCCGCCGAGGATCTCCGAGGACCTGCCTCATCGGCAATCCGCGTCGGCCCGGGTGGCGGGCCGACACGGCGAGTTCAACGCGCTCAGCGGCAATCAGGGCGTGGGGTCGGCGAGGTCGGAGGTGATGCGGGCGTGCAGCTGCTTCATCGCGGCGAGGGTGTCGTCGATCTCGGGGCAGGCGCCCTTCTCGACGGCCAGGGCGTCGAGCCTGCGGCCGAGGGCACGCAGGTCGGCGAGCGCTGCGTGGCGGTCGAACGGGTCGTCGAGGGTGTAGCCGGGCTCGGGGGTGCTCGGGGTGCTCATCGCGGGGGCTGCCTTTCGTACAAGGTTTTGAGAATTGGGGATGAGTGAGGTGAGTCAGGTCAGGTCGCGGGGCGCCGCGCCGCCCAGGGTGGCGCGGCGCAGCATGCGGTTGGCACGCTCGAAGCCGAACAAGCACCAGGGGACGGCGACTTGGGCACCACCTTCGACGGTGACCACCGGCCCCGGGGCGACCAGGGTGGGGCGGCCGCAGCAGTGACAACGACCCGGCCGCCACTTGGTGATGGGCGGCACGGGGATCTGCCAACCTCTGGTCACCGCCCGTCCTTTCGGATGCGGCAGCCTTCCGCCGTGGTGAGGACCGGCCCGCCGGTGGTGCGGGAGGGGCGGATGGGACTGGTCACGGCGCCACCTGGGAGTTCGTCCTGACCGTGGGGGTCACCGGGCCCAACTTGGGCTCGTCATGGACGGGTTCGATCTCCGACGCGGGGACCTCCCACTCGTACCCACCGCGCGGGGGCCGCAGGTAGACGGTGGGGTGCTTCTCGTAACCGGGGCCCATATAGGTCCCGACCCGTCCGGTGGTGAGATCCCGGACGAGCTCCCCGAGTTGGGGGGCGTACAGCGCCCGGGGAGGGTGCGAGGGGTTGGGGTGCACACTCATCGCGGTCGCTCCTTTCTGTGATCGAGCAGTAACAGCATCGGCAAATGGAGCTACGCTCGAAAGGCCCCCGCACTTGACACTTGCTCCAAGGGGGACTCAGATCCGAAAGGGTGATCGACCATGCGGCGCACCGAACTTGACCCCTCCGCCGGCCCCGGCGCCGCCTTCGGCGTGCAGCTGCGCAGGTCGCGAGAGGCGCTGGGGCTCTCGCAGGTGACCTTCGGCAAGCAGATCGGGTACAGCGACACGTTCATCTCGTGCGTCGAACGGGCGACGAGGAATCCCTCCTACGACTTCGCCGTGAAGTCGGACAAGGCGTTGCTCACGGGTGGGACGCTGGAGTTGATGTGGTGGTCGCTGAGGCACAAGGCGCTGCTCGAAGGCTTCCCGGAGTACGCGGCCCAGGAGGCCAAGGCGGCGGAGATCCGTCACTTCGAGCTTGGGATCATCCCTGGGCTACTCCAAACCCCGGAGTACGCCAAGGCCTTCGCCATGGCGGCGGTGCGGCGGGGCAGCGTCACCAAGGAGGAAGCGGAGGAGCGATTGGAGTTCCTGGCTTCCCGTCAGCGCCGCCTGGAACGCGCGGACGGCCCGCTGCTGCACGTGGTCCTGGACGAGGGGGCCATCCGGCGCCCGGTCGGAGGACCGGCCGTGATGCGGCGTCAGTTCCGGCGCATCGAGGAGCTGTCGGAGCGGCCCAACGTGACGATCCAGATCGCACCGTTCAGCCTCGCCGAGGAGCTGCCGTTCTCGAAGACCGTCACACTGCTGACCTTGGCCGATCGCTCGGTGCTGGCCTACTCGGAGTGCCAGTTGCGCGGCTTCCTGGAACGCGAAGTCAAGACTGCTCGGAGTTGGGAGAGGGCGTACCATCACCTGCAGGTGGAAGCCCTATCGAAGGGCGCGACCCTGGAAGTGCTCCGCAAAGCTTGAAAGGAACGCCATGCCCCGCCCGCTCGACGTAGACCTCTCAGGCGCCGCCTGGTTCAAGTCCAAGTACAGCGACAACGGCGGGACGTGCGTAGAGGTCGCCGCGAACATCACCGGTGTCGTTCCCGTCCGCGACTCCAAGAACCCCACCGGCCCGGCCCTGGTCTTCACCCCCGAGGCCTTCGCTGCCTTCGTCACCGGCGTCAAGAACAACACCATCTGACGCACCCTCGGGACACCGAACCCTCTGGCCCGCCAGGACCAGAGGGTTTCCCATGCCCGCACACCGGTTACCAACCCGAACGTCGGCCCGATCCGCGCGCCACGAAAGGACGTTCACCCATGAACCACGCCCCCACCCCCACCTGGTTCAAGTCCTCCCGCAGCAACAACGGCGGCAGCTGCGTCGAGGTCTCCCCCAGCCTCCCGACCACCGTCCCCGTCCGCGACTCCACCAACCCCGCCGGCCCCGCCCTCACCTTCCCCCGCGACGCCTTCGCCGCCTTCGTCGCCGAACTCAAGAACGGCACCCTTGCCACCACCTGATGCGCTGCCCTCGGAATGATGCAGGGCATGGACATGGGTGTGTACAGCGTGCTGGTCTTCCCACGGGAAGCGGTGGCCCGCGATGTCGCTCGGGAACTGTCGGACGCGGGATGCCGGTTGGTAGCGGTTCGGGCGAGCGAGGGCGAGGGGCTGTGGGACGTCGCCTCCCTTGCCGTCTACCCGGTGCCCGAGGAGGGGCCGGAGCTTCTGGTGCCTCTCGTGCAGCACGAGAAGCGCGGGCTCGCAGCGTTGGCCCGCAGCCGGGGCGGCGCCCTGCTCACGCACCTCTACAGTTCGGCGGGCGGTGTACCTGCCTTCTCCCGTAAGGGACTCGTGCATGAGGACGCCACGGCCCGTATCGCGCTCCCCGACCCGCTGCCGGGCCCGCGGCCACTGCCGCCGCGTGCGCCGCAGTGGGAGGGCCTGTACTTCGGCAACCCCGGGACGGAGATCCGCGAGGCGGTCGCCGTTGCGAAGCGGATGTACGGAACACCCGCCGCCGCGCCCCACCTTCTCGAGTTCCTCATGGACGACGCGTCCCCCGAGGGGCTCGAAGAAGACGGCGAGGGCACCCGGGAGTTCCTGGCGGACCTGGTGAGGATGGCGCACCACATGCCCACCCGGGACGACGGTGCGGTGCTGATCATCCCTTACCTGGCCGAACTTGCCCGCTCGCAGGCCCTTTCGCCCGGTGCCCGAGCGAGCCTGCTCCACGTGCTGCTCGGCTTCGCCTCGGAACTGGACGCTGCGATCGCCGGCTTTGCCGACTGGAGTGCGATGGGTGGCCGGGTCGAACTCCGGTACTTCACGCGTCTGCGGGACGCCGTTGTGGCACAGGTTCCGCGTCTCGTCCCGCTCTGGGAGCGCGAGAGCGACGCCGCTCGCCTCGTACTCGTGGCACTCGCCGCCTTCTGCCCGGCTCAGACCGCATCCCTCGTGCGTCCCCGCCTGGCCGACATCCCGGCGCCCCAAGGCACCGACCGCGCCGATGCACTCGCCTTGGCGGCCGCCCTGCTCGGTGAGGACACCGACGCCCTGGACACGGCGTTGCGTCAGATGGCCACCTGGGACGACGCCATCGCCGAACAACTCGAAAGCCCGCACACCCCCCGCCCTCAAGCCGCCCGCACGGCCCTGGCAGCCTGCGTCAGACGCGACCTTCCCGTTGCCGTCAAGCTGCCGTAGTGGAGGCAGCCGGATGTCCACGTCGGCTGGAGTAGTCGTCAAGAGCTGTAAATGGGGTGACGTGCAATCAGCTGCGGCGATCGGGGACGCTCGATCAAGCGGCGGGGCGGACGTGCGACCAGCGGCGATGTGTAGCGGTTCGCCTGGGCTCCCCCGCGCGGGGGATCGATGCCCATCGCAGAGATGACCACCGAACCGGTCTTGGGTCGGATCCCGGGCGTTCACCGAGCAACGAGGATCGACTCATGAGATTCAAGACGCTTCATCCCTCCCCGCTGGTCGGTGACACCGCGCGGCCCGTCCCAAGGTGGGCCATCCGCTGCGCCCGGCTCATACCTCTCGTCATCCTCCCGGCGTGCCTGTGGCGGCTACCGTTCGCGTTCGACTACGAGATGGGCCAGGTCTACGCGGTCCACAAGACATGGCACTGGTGGGTGATCCTGTATGTCTTCGGACTCAGCGTTCTCTCCGAGGGACTGGCCTATCTCTCTTTCGGCCTGGTGGCCCGGTGGGGCGAAGTGGGGCCCTCATGGCTCCCGATCATCGGAGGCAAGCGCATTCCACCGCTCGCTGCGATCATCCCGGCCACTCTGGGCGGTCTGGCGCTGATCGCGCTGTGGGATCCGCTGCCTCTTGGCTTCCTCCACATCGCTGGGGTGGCCCAGGTCCCGTACTCGAATGGATGGTGGAAGGCGCTTGCAGCAGTGGCCACTCTCCCACTGACTCTGTGGGGCCCACTTCTCCTGGCCGTGACGTACGCGTACTACAGGCGCCGCCGCGGCGAAGCAGTCGCTTGACACGCGCCGATGCCAAGCGCGCCCGCGAGGCGGCGGGCGGCGCCGTCGAAGGGATCCGCCAGGTCCAAGACCCCTTCTTCCAGCGGGAGTTCCTGTACCGGGCGGGCGGGCACGGGTGGGGCGGGCATGCCACGTCGGGCAGCGCGGGTAGTAATCCCTGACGACGGGGCCGAGCAGCAGGAGGAACCGCATGTTCACCACCCGACCCACCCTGCAGGGCAGCTTCGGCATGGCGGCCTCGTCCCACTGGCTGGCCACCGCGGCGGCAATGGCAGTGCTGGAGGACGGCGGGAACGCCTTCGACGCCGCCGTCGCTGCGGGGTTCACGCTCCAGGTGGTCGAACCGCACATGAACGGCCCGGCCGGCGAGGTGCCGATCATCCTCGCCCCGGCGGGGGACGCCCGCAGGTGCTGTGCGGCCAGGGCGGGGCACCGGCCGCAGCCACCATCGGGCACTACACCTCACTCGGCCTTGACGAGGTGCCCGGCACCGGGCCGTTGGCCGCCACCGTCCCCGGCGCGTTCGACGCCTGGCTGCTGCTGCTCCGCGACCACGGCACCAAACACCTGTCCGAGGTGCTGCGGTACGCCATCGGCTGTGCGGCGCACGGGTATCCGGCGCTACCGGCCATCGGAGCGGCCGTCGAGGCGGTGCGCACGCAGTTCGAGCGGCACTGGCCCAGCTCGGCCGCGCTCTACCTGCCGCACGGCCGCCCGCCCGCGCCGGGTGCCCTGCTGCGCAACCCCGAACTCGCCGCCACCTGGGAGCGGTTGCTGGCGGAGGCCAAGGCCGCCGGGGCTGGGCGCGAGCAGCAGATCGAGGCGGCGCGCCGGGTCTGGCGGCAGGGGTTCGTCGCGGCCGCGCTGACCGAGTTCGCCGCACGGCCGTCGATGGACACCTCCGGCGTGGCACACGCCGGAGTGCTCACGGGCGACGATCTCGCGGCCTTCGAGGCGACGTACGAGGAGCCGGTCAGCTACGAGTGGCGCGGCTGGACGGTCTGCAAGCCGGGGCTGTGGAGCCAGGGCCCGGTCTTCCTCCAGCAACTCGCCCTGCTACCGGACGGGTTCGGACAGGACGGCCCGGTGTGCGGCGGACCGGCGTACCTGCACGCGCTGATCGAGGGCGGCAAGCTGGCGATGGCCGACCGGGAGGCCTGGTACGGCGACAACGCCGAGCTCACCGGGGTCACGGTGGCCGACCTGCTCGACCCCGCCTACAGCATCGAACGCCGTTCGCTGATCGGTGAGTTCGCCTCGGCCGAGCTGCGCCCCGGCCGGCCCGGCGGCCGGCTGCCGCGCCTCGGCCGGCGCGGGGTCGGGGCACCGCGGATCGGCGAGTCGGCGGTGGCGCCCGGCACCGGCGAGCCGAACCTCGCCCTACCGAGCCTCGCCGACCCAAGCGACCAGGGCATCGCCGCCAACGGGGCCACCAAGGGCGACACCTGCCACCTCGACGTGGTCGACCGCTGGGGCAACATGGTCTCCGCCACGCCCAGCGGCGGCTGGCTGCAGTCCAGTCCCGTCGTCCCGGGGCTGGGTTTTCCGCTCGGCACTCGTCTCCAGATGGCACAGCTCGAACCGGGGCTGCCCAACTCCCTCTCCCCCGGCCGCCGTCCGCGCACCACACTGTCGCCCTCGCTGGCGCTGCGCGAGGGCGAGCCGGTGCTGGCGTTCGGCACTCCGGGTGGCGACGCCCAGGACCAGTGGAGCCTGCACTTCTTCCTGGCCGTCGCCCTGCGGCCGGCCATGCGCGGCGGCCTCGACCTGCAGGGCGCCATCGACGCTGCGAACTGGCACCAGGAGAGCTTCCCGTCCTCCTTCCACCCGCACGCCATGCACCCGGCCCTGGTCACCGTCGAAGCGCGGGTCGGCGACGCGGTCATCGCCGAACTGCGCCGCCGCCGGCACCGGGTGCGGGTCGCCGGGGCGTGGAGCGAGGGCCGCGTCTGCGCGGTGGCCCGTGATCCACGCACCGGGCTCCTGACCGCTGCCGCGGATCCGCGCGGCAGCCAGGCCTACGCGGCCGGACGCTGAACCGCTACCGCCACCACCACCCTCGGCGGTGGTGAAGGCGATCTATCAGCGATCTGTGGGTGGCCCGTTGTGTCATTGGCCGGGTCGGCGTCGCCGACTGCGCACTGCCCCGAGCCGAAGGAGCCTCCCGTCATGTCTTCCGCGCATCTGAGCCGGCCGTGGGACGTCCACCGGCTTCCCTCCGCCGCCGGCAAGTCCTTCCTGGTCACCGGGGGCAACGCCGGGATCGGCT
Source organism: Kitasatospora acidiphila (assembly GCF_006636205.1). NCBI lineage: Bacteria > Bacillati > Actinomycetota > Actinomycetes > Kitasatosporales > Streptomycetaceae > Kitasatospora > Kitasatospora acidiphila. The sequence goes on from NZ_VIGB01000003.1 coordinate 1,944,150, forward strand.
ACTTCGTCGCGGAGCAGCTCGCCGGGACCGGGGCCGTCGTGGTGCTCGGGAGCCGGGACCGGGAGCGGGCCTCCGCCGCCATGGCCTCGATCCGCTCACGCGTCCCAAGCGCGCAACTGCGCCACCTCCAGCTGGACCTCGCCGACCTGGCGTCCCTGCGGACCGTCGCGGACGGACTCGGACTCGACCGCCTCGACGCGGTGGTTCACAACGCCGGTGTCGCGCTCGACGATCCACCGCGGCGCACGACGAAGGACGGTCACGAGCTGATGTTCGGGGTCAACCACCTGGGGCACGTCGCGCTGACCCGGGGCCTGGCGCCCCTGCTGTCCGCGGCGCCCGCCGCCCGGATCGTGACGGTGGGGAGCTTCGCGGCGCGCTCCGAGCGGCTGGACCCTGACGACCTCCAGTCGGTCCGGGACTACCGCCCCAAGCGCGCCTACGGCCGGTCGAAGCTGGCGCAGATGTCCTTCGCCTTCGAGCTCGACCGCCGCCTACGCGCCCGCGGCAGCGCCGTGCTCAGCCTGGTGGCCCATCCCGGCGGCGCCCTGGATTCCCTGACCCCGCCCCGTGCGGGTGTGCACGCGGCAACCCGCGGCGGGCGGTTGCGCGGCCTGCCCGCCGGGCTACTGCTCCAGGGCAAGGACCGCGGGGCGTGGCCGATCGTCCGGGCCGTCCTGGACCCTCAGGTGCGGGGAGGGCAGCTGTGGGGGCCCAGGGCCTTCGGCCTGCGCGGCACACCGCGGCTGGAGTCGGTCCACGCCCACATGGCCGATCCCGCCGTTGCCGCGCGCCTGTGGGACGCCAGCTGCGACGGGGCCGGCGTCGAGCCCCACCTGGCCCTCCTGTAGACGCGGCTCGTGCCTGCGGCCATCGGCCGGGTACGGCGCTCAGGCTGGCCGAATGAAGTGCCTTCACCAGATGGACCGCTCCTACGAGACGCCCTTCTTGGCGTGGAGGTTACCGTCGACGGTGAGCTCCTTCGTGATGTGGAGTCCGTTGGCGCCGACCGAGGTGAACTTCGTCGTCCCGCCGTACTCGACGTTGAGGTCGTTCTTGGCGTAGAGGGTGCCGTGCGCAACGACGTTCTTCGCGACGCTGAGCCCGGAGTCGACCGTCAGATCCCCCGCGACGCGGAGCCCGCTGGCGCCGATCGACGTGAACTTCGTCGTCCCACCGTCCGCGACGTTGAAGTCCTTGTTGGCGTAGAGGGTGCCGTGCGCAATGACGGTCCCCGCGACGGTGAGACCGGAGTCGACCGTGAGTTCCCTCGTCACGTGGAGGCCATCGGCACCGATCGACGTGAACTTCGTCGTCCCGCGGTAGCCAACGTTGAGATCCTTGTTGGCGTAGACAGGACCGTTCGCCACGAGGTCTTCCGTGACGGTGAGACCGGAGTCGACCGTGAGGTCTCCTGTGACGCGGACTCCGTTGACATTGACCGAGGTGAACTTGGTGCGCCCGCCGTCGCTGACGGTGAGGTTGCTGTAGGCGTAGAGCGGTCCGTTGGCGGAGAGCGGTCCGTTGACGGTGAGCGCGGACTGGGTGGTGATGCTGTTGCGGACGGTCAGGGCGTCCAGGGTGGGGTCGGGGACGGTGAGCGTGAGGGTGGCGTACTGGTAGACCGGGGTGAAGCCGTTGGCGGCTCCCTGGGTTCCCGAGAGGACGGTTGCGGCCACGATGAACGTGGTGTCGCCGGTGATGCCGTTCGGGAGGGTGAAGGACGCGGCGGGGCCCTCCTGCACGGGGCTGGTGGACTTGCCGTCGTACAGCTGGAAGTAGGTGCCGTTGCTCGACCAGGAGAGGTGGATCGGACTGCCGGCCTTGAAGCTCGTCAGCGGTGCGCTCGTCGGGGCCTGGCTGCCCCGCGCCAGGAAGCTGTGCAGGTAGAAGGCGGGTTCGACGACCGTGAGGCTCAGCTTGCTGAACTTCTGGGTGTACTTGGCGGGCGCGGATGTCTTCGAGTGCTCCAGGATGCGGTAGACGAGCGGGCCGCCGGAGGACAGGAGGTCACCGCTCAAGCCGAAGTTCAGCGGGTAGTTGATCAGGTCCTTCTGTGCGTTCTTCAGCTGGAAGGTGATGAGGTAGTACTCGCCCGCCGGAGCCCCGGGGAGCTTCAGTTTCTGCCCGGAGGCCTTCTGGACGGAGAAAGTCCAGTCACTGCTGCTACTGGAAGGCACCGGCTGCTGACTGAAGTACGCCCGATCGCGGGCGTCGTCCGCCGGGACGGCGATCTCGATGCGGGAGCAGTGAGCGGCCTGGTTGCCCGGCAGGACAGCAAGGTTGATGGTGACCCGGGTCGGGGAGTCGGCATCCGCGTGCAGCGGCGCCGGGCTGGTGGACGTGCGGTACTTCAGCAGAGGCGACGTCGGGGAAGGAGGCACGGATGGGACCTTCCTGCTAGCGGTGTGGAGGCGCCGACCGCCAGGAGGTGCTGGGATACGCGTGGACGTCCGGCCCACCGTGCCGAAGCCGATGTGGCCGCTCCCGCTGCGGATACCCGCATGCCGCATTCACCGGGCGCCCCTCCCGTGACCAGCACCACTGGTCGGCCGGTACCGCCCAGCCTCGGGGGTGCCCGGCGGGCCACGCAAGCCCACCGAACCGGCCAGCGGTGGCTTTCGGACACGGCCTCGGCACTCGCGGAACGACCACGCCGAGGCCCGCGCCCGCCGCGCGATCAGGGTCGCGCGGATCCCACCCACGGCAGCGGGCGGACAGACCGCAGGCGGACCGGCCGCAGGCGGACCCGCCCGTGCTAGACGCTGCGCATCAGTCGGCGTCCGCGCCGGACAGAGCCCCGGTGATCAAGCGAGTGGCGAAGTCGTGGTCGTCGCCGGCCATCCGGTTGATCTTCTCCGCGAGCAGCACGACCGTGGCCTCCAGCGGATTCATCTCGGCGCTGGTCCAGCCCCCGTACTGCGCGCGCCACAGGTTGGGGCTCAGGCCGGTGCCCGCGGCGATCACCAGGCCGGTCATGGTGGGGATGACCTCGGGTTTGAAGGTCTTGGGCATCATGCGCATCGTCTCGACCAAGCTCGGCACCACGTATTCGATGACCTCCTCGTCGTGATCCTCGCAAGCCGCCCGCAGCCAGCTCATGTACATGTAGATGAGCGTGCACGCGCCGTCCAGCAGCGCATCGAACCCCGCACGATCCATCGATGCGGCGAACTGGTCGATCATCTGCTGCTGTTCGGGGTCGGTCTTGCTCCCGCCGTCGTAGATGGCCTTGAGCCGGGAGTCGACCACCATGAGCGCGGCGCCGACATCGCCGACGGGAGCGTTTGCGGGGTCACAGGGCGATGTCACGGAATTCCTCCTCAAACGGCCGCAGCGGGAAGCACTGCATGCCCGCAGGCTAGACCGCCGATCGCAGGAAGGTCTGGCGATTCCCCCAATGGATGATTCATGCGATAACCGCACCAAATGGAGTGCGAGGCAAGGGTGGAGCTCAGCGAAGCCGCCTGCTCCGGGTCGCGTAGCCGAGCACTCGTTCGCCCAGCATCTCCTCGACGACGTCGAGGAGTTCGAGCAGGGCCTCGGCGATCCTGGCGGGCTCCTCGCCCGCCACGATCCGCCGGCCGATCTCGCTGTAGACCAGCGAGTGGAACCAGCCGATCTGGCTGGCGACCACGCGCGGCGTCTGGTCGTCGGGCGCGGCTCCGGTCTCCTCGGCCAGGACCATGGCGAGGGCGTCGGTCATCTGCCGGCCGAGGTCCTCCAGGCGGGCGGTGAGCGTGGGGGCGGCCCGCATCATCTCGAACACGGGGCCGAAGCCCGCCGTCAGGCCCACCTTCCGGTCGTGGCGCCGCAGTTCGTCCCGTAGTCGGCCGAGCACCGCCTGCGCGGCGGACTCGCCGGGTTGCCGGGCGCGCACGATGTCGGCGAGCCGCTGCGGGGATGCTTCGTCCGGCGGCAGGACGAGGTCTTCCTTCGCCTCGAAGTAGTTGTAGAGGGTGTTGACCGAGACGTCCGCCGCCGCCGCGACCTCGGCGATGGTGACCTTGTCGAAGCCCCGCGCCACGAACAGGCCGAGGGCCGCCTCACAGATGCGCTGCCGCGTCTGCCGCTTCTTGCGTTCCCGCAGTCCTTCGCTCACGTCATGTCCTTGGGGAGCCATTGGGCGGATACCCGTGCACGGGTGGCCAGATGGGTCACATAGGCGCCGCGGACGTCGTCCGGGGTGCCGAACCCCGGCTCGTCGGCCAGCCATGCGTCCGGCACGGCGGCGACCACCCGGCGCAGCGACTCCGGGGTCACCCGGTGCGCCAACTCGGCGTCCGCCGCCGCGATGTCGAGGCCGGGCGCACTGAGCGCGTGCGACCGGAAGTCGTACGCCTTGCCGACCGCGTCCGCCGCGCTCTCCCACCGGTGGTGGAAGACCAGCGATGCGCCGTGGTCGATGAGCCACAGGCGGGGTTCCCGGTAGCCGGAGGTCGGCCACGTCATGAGGTTCGAACTGTGCACCGTGCGGTCCACGTTCGCCGTGAAGGCGTCCAGCCAGAGGATCCTGGCGGCTTCCACCGGATCGACGTCCACCGGACCGACATCCGGCCCGCCCGGCGTGAAGTCGGCGGCTCCCGGCAGGTAGTCCATGCCGAGATTGAGTCCCGCGCTGGCGTGCAGCAGGTCCTGCAACTCCTGGTGCGGTTCCTCGGCGGCGACCGATGGATCGAAGTTCACCAGCACCAACTCCGGTACCCGCAGCCCGAGGTGACGCGCCAGCTCACCCACGATGACCTCGGCCACGAGTGCCTTGCGCCCCTGTGCCGCGCCGGTGAACTTGACCACATACGTCCCCAGGTCGTCGGCCTCGACGACACCGGGGACGGAGCCGCCGCTCCGCAGCGGGGTCACGTACCGGACGGCCGTCACCGTGCGAAGCCCGTCCGAGGGTGTCTCCATGCGCTCCCGTCCCCTGCCCCAGTCGCTCGTGCACGCCTCACAAAAAACTATAGTGCACTGCAAATATACAGCGCACTATAGTTTTGTGCTTCCGGGCTTCCGGGCTTCCATGGGAGGAGACGATGACGGTGACGACGGACGAGCACGATGCCGCCGTGGGACGGGCCAACGCGGCCCTGGAGACGTACACGCTCTCGGCCGACGGCTGGAGCCGCAGCCCCAGCGAGACCCTGCAGCACGTCCTCACCGACCTGCTGCACTGGTGCGACGACACTCAGCGCGACTTCGACGCCGCCCTGAAGCAGGCGCGCGCCCGGCACGCCGGAGCGGGCTCGCCGCCCGGATAGGCGCGGACCGTCGGCGGCCGTCGTCCGCCGCCAGGTTGACGGCCCGTCCGCCTCGGGGCGGAGCGACTTGCCGCCCACGGGTGGGGCGGCGGTCCGCCCCTGAACGGACGTCAGGAGCCAGGTGCGCGGCCCAGCCTCCTCGGCATGACCACACTCCGCCGCACGGCCGTTGCCGCCGTGCTCGCACTCGTCCTCCCGCTACCGATCGCGGGGCGGCCACCGCCGCCGCCGGCCCGCCCGCTGCCACGGCGGCGGCTTCGTCACAGGCCGTCGTTCCCACGGAACTGCCGCGCCCGACCGGCCCGTTCACGGTCGGCCTCGACACGCTGCACCTGGTCGACACGCACCGGCAGGACCCCTGGGTACCGGCCGCAGGGCCCGGCAGCTGATGGTCTCCATGTACTACCCGGCCCGCCCCGGGACCGGCGGGCCCGCCCCCTACATGACCACGGCGGGAGCCCTGGCCTGGATGCAGTACGACAACATTCCCAACGCCGCCGGCCTCGCCCCAGCGCTCACGGCCACCCGGACCTGGGCGTACACCGACGCACGCCCGGCCCCCGGCCGGTTCCCGCTGGTGCTGCTCTCGCCCGGCCTCACCATGCCGCGGTCCACCTTGACCAGCGTCGCCGTCGACCTGGCCAGCCGCGGGTACGTCGGGGCCTTCTTCGACCTCCAGCTGAAGGGCATTCCGCAGCCGCTGCTCGACGGACCGTCACCGGCGAACCCGGAGGTCACCTTCGAGCACCCGTGAGCCGTGCGCGGTAGCGGAAGCACTTCGACGCTCTTCTGGTGCTGCCGCGTTAAGTAGCTCGCTAGGATAGATTGTTGACGATCCGTCGGAGATCTTGAGCAGGGTGGGTGGGTGCGTTGTCGGATGATGACAGCTGGATGAGGCGCGGGCTCGACGAGTCGGCGGCGGACTCCGTGGAGCCGGTCGACCTGCGTGTCGGCATTCCGCACTCGGCCCGGATGTACGACTACTGGCTCGGCGGCAAGACGAACTTTCCGCCCGACCGGGCTCTTGGCGAGGCGTTCGAGGAGGCGATCCCGAGCATCAAGGTCATGGCCCGGGAGAACCGACGGTTCCTCGGCCGGGCCGTGCGCCACCTGGCGGGTGAGGCGGGCATCCGCCAGTTCCTGGACATCGGCACCGGCATACCGACGGAGGGGAACACGCACGAGGTCGCGCAGGCCGTGGCCGCGGACAGCCGGGTGGTCTACGTCGACAACGACCCGATCGTCCTCGCCCACGCCCGCGCGCTGATGGACAGCACCGGTTCGGGCCGTACCGCCTACATCCACGCCGACCTGCTGGAGTCGGAGGCGATCCTCACCGACCCCGTCCTGACCCGCACCCTGGACCTCAGCCGCCCGGTGGGCCTGACCCTGGTGGCCGTCCTCATGCTGGTCGCCGACGAGGACGACCCCTGGGGCCGGGCCCGGATCCTGATGGACGCCCTGGCCCCGGGCAGCTACGTGGCGATCACCCACCCCGGCCGGGACTTCGACCCGATCGCGATGGCCGCGGTGGTCGAGGCCGCGGGCAAGGGCCAGATGACCCTGGTGCCGCGCACCCGCGACGAGGTGGCGCGCTTCTTCGGCGACTGGGAGCTCCTGGAGCCCGGCGTCGTCCCCGTCATGGCCTGGCGCCCCGACGGCGAACCGCCCGCCGACCCCACCGCCGCCTACTACTGGTCCGGAGTGGCCCGCAAGCGCTGACCCGGGTCCGGGGACACGCCGGACTTCCAAACCGACCCATGCGGCATCCGGTCGACGAAGATCACGTCGGGCCCCTATCCTGTCGCGATGTCCCACAGCACAGCCCCCACCCTGCTCTTCGTCGTCGGCCCGGCCGCGGTCGGAAAGATGACCGTAGGCGGCGCCATCGCCGAGCGAACGGGTTTCAAGCTCTTCCACAACCACCTGACGATCGAGCCGCTGCTGCGGCTGTTCCCCTACGAGTCACCGCAGTTCCAGCGCCTCAATCACGGCTTCCGCGAGCAGATCTTCGCCGAGGCCGCCGCCAGCGACCTGCCGGGGCTGGTGTTCACCGTCGTGTGGGACTTCGACGATCCCGCCGATGCCGCGCTCGTCGAGCGCTACGCGGCGCCGTTCCGCGAGCGCGGCGCGCGCGTGCTGTTCCTGGAGTTGTCCGCCGATCAGGGCGTTCGGCTGGAGCGCAACGCGGGCGAATCGCGGCTGGCGGAGAAGGCGTCCAAGCGCGACCTGGAGTGGTCCAACGGCAACCTGGTCGACATGGACACCAAGTTCCGGCTCAACTCGGTCGACGACTTCGCCCACATCCCCGAGTCGCATCTGCTGATCGACAACACCGAGTTGGAGCCTGACGAGGTCGCCCGGCGGGCCGTGGAGTACTTCGGGCTCTGATCCCGGCCGAGCGACCGCCGCTGGGAAACCCGCTCGCTCCGGAGCCCGATCGCTGAGACCCTCCGGGCATGGAGTTCTTCGTCTATCACCGGGACCGGCCTGCCTCCGAGGGTCTGCGCAACCAGCTGGTGGAGCGGCACTGGTCCTACATGGACCAGTACGCCGCCGAGTTGATCGCGCGCGGCCCGACCTTCACCGACGACGACGCGCCCACCGGCAGCGTGCACATCGTGGACCTGCCGGACCCGGCCGCCGCCCGCGCGTTCGCGTTCGACGAGCCCAACTACCAGGCCGGCGTGTACCGGGACGTCCTCATCCGGCGGTGGCGCAACCTGCTGGGGCGCACCATGTGGGAGTTCCCCGGCGGCCGGAGCGGCGGCAACCGGTACCTGGTGCTCGGGCTCGGCGCGGTGGGGGACGCCGACCTCGACGTGCCGCCGGACACGACCGACCTGATCGCCTACGGCCCCCTGCTGTCCGACGACGGCGCGAGCCGGCTGGGCACGGCGGCGCTGGTCCGGGCGGCGGATCCGGGGGCAGCGCGCGCCGTGCTGTCCCCCGACCGGTACGCCGATGTCGAGGTGCACAACTGGGAGTTCGGCGGCCGGCGGTAGCTCCCCGACTCGGGGACCTGGCAGGTATCCGACAGATTCTCCCAACTTTCTCATGGCGTTCCCACCACCCGCTCAGGGGTGGCGGTGAGAGTGGAACGACGCCCCGGCTGCGGAATGTCCGCAGCCGGGCCCCGTCTTCTCCGAGCCGTGAAGGACGTCATGACGTACCACGCCGAGACCACCGCCGTGGCCGACCCCGGCCCGCGCCCCGCTCCTCCCACCGCCGCGGCGCGCAGAGGCGGCGGCCGGTCCCGCTGGGAGGTCTGGCGATCACCCGAGGAGCAGCCGTGGTGGGCGCGGCCCGTCCTGCTCGCCATAGCCGCCTTCGCGGCCGCGTTGTACTCCTGGAACATCGCCACCGCCGGCTACGCGCTCTTCTACAGCAACAGCGTGCGGAGCATGTCGGTGAGTTGGAAGGCCTGGCTGTTCGGCGCGATGGACCCGGGCGCCACCATCACGCTCGACAAGATCCCCGGTGCCTTCGCGGTCCAGGCGCTGTTCGTGCGGGTCTTCGGGTTCCACCAGTGGTCGGTGACGCTCCCCCAGGTGATCGAGGGCGTCATCGCGGTGCTGGTGCTCTACCGCGTGGTGCGCCGCTGGTCGGGTCCGGTCGCCGGCCTGATCGCCTCGGCCCTGTTCACCCTCACGCCGGTGGTCGCCTCGATGTTCGGGCACTCCATGGAGGACGGCGCGCTGACCTGCTGCCTGGTGCTGGCGGCCGACCGGTTCCAAGTCGCGGTCATGCGGGGGCGGTTGCGGTCGCTGATCTGGGCCGGGGTGTGGGTCGGCGTCGGCTTCCAGATGAAGATGATGCAGGCGTGGCTGGTGCTGCCGGCCTTCGCGCTGGCCTATCTGCTGGTCGCGCCGGGGCGGTTGCGCCGCCGGGTGTGGCACACGGCGGTCGCGGGCGTCGTCTGCCTGGCGGTGTCGGTGACCTGGGTGGCCATGATGGAGCTGGTGCCGGCCAAGGACCGCCCGTACGTGGACGGTTCGACCAACAACAGCGCGGTCGCCATGGTCTTCGGCTACAACGGGCTGGACCGCTTCGGGATCCACATTTCGGGCGCGGTGGAGAACATGTTCAGCGGTGGGGCTCCCAAGGGGCAGCTGTCGGGGGGCACGGGTGGGGGTGCGGGTGCGCCTGGTGCTGTGGGTGCGCCCGGTGTCGAGGGGGGTGCGGGTGCGCCCGGGTTCGGGGGCGGGGGCGCTGCCGGGGCGCCGAACTCCGGTGCTGCCAGCGGCGATTCAGGCAACGGACCGGCGGCCGGCCTCGGTGGCGGTCCCGGCGGTTTCCCGGGCAGGAGCAGCGGCGGCGAGGGGACGTTCGGCGGCCCCCAGGGCGGTCGCCCCGTCAGCGACGGCTCACCATGGCTGAAGCTGTTCCAGGGCCGGTTCGCTCCGCAGATCAGCTGGTTGCTGCCGTTCGCGTTGCTCATGATCGTGCTGGGGCTGTACCGGGGACGCGGCAAGGAGCGGACGGACGTGCTCCGCGGCGGCTTCGTCACCTGGGGCGCCTGGCTGCTGGTGGTCGGACTCGTCTTCAGCGACATGTCCACCATCCCGCACACCGCCTACATGGCCACCCTGGCGCCCGCGATCGCGGCGCTGTGCGGTGCCGGAATGGTGCTGCTGTGGCGCACCTACCGCGAGGGCGGCCGCGCGAGCTGGCTGCTGCCCTCGGTGGTGGCCGCGCAGGCGGCGTGGACCTGGTACCTGTGGTCCGGCTCCACGAGCTTCGCCCCCTGGCTGCGCTGGGCAGGGCTGGTCGCCGCGCTGGTCGGCACCGCGGCGCTCGTCCTCGGGCGGCTCAGCGGGCGCGGCCGGGCCCGGGTGGCGGCGGTCGGCGCCGTGCTCGGCCTGGCCACGACCGCCGTCGGCTCGGCGGCCTGGGCGTCCTCGGGGTTCGACGCGAAGTTCGACGGCAGCGCGTTCGACGCCGGGGCCGGCCCCCAGGGGAGCAGCATCATGGGCATGCCGCAGACAGGCCTGCGAGCCCTGAAGGGCGGCGAGGGCCTCGATGGTCAGGGCCTCGACGGTGCGGGCCGCTCCGGCGGTCGCAGTGGCCTCGGCGGGCCCAGCGGTCCGGGCGCCCCCGGCGGCATGGACCCCAGCGACAAGCTCACCGGCGACGAACTGACCCTGTGGAACTACGTCAAGGCCCACCAGGACAGCGCTGAGTACCCGTTGGCGACCATCGGCTGGTCTGCGGCTCAGCCCTACATCCTGTCCACCGGTGCGAAGGTCCTGCCGATCGGCGGCTTCTCGGGCCAGATCCCGCAGCCCACGCTGAGCGCGTTCACCGCTCTCGTGCAGCAGGGCCGGGTCCACTTCCTCCTGACCGGTGGTGGCGGGATGGGCATGATGGGCAGGTCGGGCAGCGGCTCGGCGAGCGACACCAGCAGCGACCAGATCACCGCATGGGCCAAGGCGCACTGCAGCGAGGTTCCCTCGACGGACTACGGGGTGTCCCAGGCAGCCGGCGCCTCGCGGGCGGGCGGCCCCTTCGGCGGTGCCGACGGCGCCGGCACGCTGTACCGCTGCGACTCGGGCGCGTAAGCCGAGCGCCGGGCGGCATAAGGCAGGAGGCGGGCGGCCGACAATGGGCGCCCGCCGTCCGCCCGCTTGGACAGGGCGACCTTCGGCGGGGAGTCCACCAGCAAGTGCACGTGGTTGTTCTCGCCGTTGAACTCCGCCATCTCCACTTCGAAGTCCTCGCAGACGCTCCTCGTAACCTCCTCCAGCCACGTCAGGTGCCGGTATGGCGAGCACCTTGTGCCGGTATTTCGTCATGAAAACCAAGTGTGCGTACAGGACGAATGTGCAGTGACAGTCAGTTGTGAAATCATGACACATAGTCATGCCTCAACTGGTACGGTGACCTTCGTGCAGCTTCGGTACTCTTTCCGGCTCTATCCGAACGGGCCTCAGCGCGCCGCGCTGGCCCGTGCGTTCGGGTGTGCGCGGGTGGTGTACAACGATGCTCTCCGGACGCGCGAGGACGCCCGGGCGGCGGGTGAGGCGTTCCCGAAGATCGGTGACCTGTCGAAGGCGCTGATCACCGAGGCGAAGAAGACCACGGAACGGGCTTGGCTCGCAGAAGTCTCGGCCGTGGTGCTGCAGCAGTCGCTACGTGACCTGGACACTGCGCATAGGAACTTCTTCGACGGCTTGACGGGCAAGCGCCCGCGTGTGGGGGCTCCCCGGTTCAAGAGTCGCAAGGACAACCGGCAGTCCGTCAGGTTCACCGCGAACGCCCGCTGGAAGATCACCGTGGGCGGTGACCTGTCGTTGCCGAAGATCGGCGACGTGCGCGTCAAGTGGTCCCGGCCGCTGCCGTCGGGGATCAAGGAACCGCGACAAGGCCCGTGTCAAAGTAGCCCGCACTCACGCGCGGGTGGCCGATGCGCGGCGCGAGTTCCACCACCAGCTCTCCACCCGGATCATGCGCGAGAACCAAGCCGTGGCCGTGGAAGACCTGGCGGTCAAGACACTCGCCCGCACCCGGATGGCCAAGTCCGTGCACGATGCCGGCTGGTCGGCGTTCGTGGCCATGCTGGAGTACAAGGCCGTGAAATTCGGCCGCACCCTGGTCAGGATCGATCGGTTCGAGCCCACGTCCCAGGTGTGCTCGGCCTGCGGGATCAAGGACGGCCCCAAGCCCCTCAACGTCCGCGCATGGACCTGCCAGGCGTGCGGGGCAGTCCACGACCGCGACGTGAACGCCGCCGTCAACATCAAGAACGCCGCCGGACTTGGCGGTGACAGCCTGTCGAGCGCAGGTCAGACCGGAACCATTCCGGCACAGTGCGAAGAAGCAGGAACCCACCGAGACGGCCACCCGGCCGTGGTAGGAATCCCCGTGCTCTAGCGCGGGGAGCGGAAGTCAATGCCTGCGGCTGCCCCACGAACAGGCGAGAACGAACCTGCCATGAGCGTCTCCATCGGCCGCTCGCTGCGCGGCCGCCTGATCATGGGGGCACCGCGCTGGCCACCGTGGCGGTGCTCGTCTCCCAGTTCATCGGGTACCAGGTGCTGGGGTCCTGGCTGACCGGTCGGGTGGACCAGCAGCTGCGCGGCATGCACCCTCCGCGCATGTTGGCCGCGGACTGGTCCGGAGCGGCTCCCGGCCGATCGGGGACAACTCCCGACCTGGCCGGCAGGGTCGGCCGCGCAGCTGCCGCCGAACGCCAATCCGATCAATTCGAGCGGTTCGGCCGATCCGGCCGATCTCGGCGATCCGCTGCCGTCGGACTTCCGGGTCTACATCTACGCCGCCTCGGGCCGGTTGCTCGGCCAGCGGATCGGCGACCCCCACAAGCCTGGCCCCCGCCTGCCCGGCCAGCGGATGGACCTGCACCTGGCGGTGGGCCGACCGGCGACGCTGGCGGCCGTCTCGGTTCCGGGCACTGGCGCGTCCTGCTGCAGAACGGCCCCGACGACTCCAGCACCCTGGTCGTCCTCCCAGTCGACACCATAAACGGCGCGATGTCCAAGCTGCTGTAGCTGGGCGACGCTGTGCTCGGCGCGACCGCCTTGCCCTGGTCGCGGCGGGCGGCTGGGTGGTGCACTTGGGCCTTGCCGCTCACCTGGGTGGAACGCGCCGCCCCACCCCGGTCAGGGCTGCACCTTCCGGCTCGTCCTGCCGAGGTCCCGCTCGCTCTCGGCGGTCCCCACCGGATGACCCGCAATCCGATCGGAAACCGTCATCACCCAAGCCGGGAACAGAAGTTCACCCCAGCCGGTTCCGGGTTCGGAAGGTGCGGCGGTAGGTGTCCGGCGGCACGCCGACCGTACGGTTGAAGTGCCGGCGCAGCGTGGTGGCGGTGCCCATGCCGGTGGCCGCCGCGATGCCGTCGACGCTGTCGTCGGTGGTCTCCAGCAACTCCTGGGCGCGGCGGATCCGTTGGGTCAGCAGCCACTGCAGCGGCGTGGTGCCGGTCACCGTCCTGAAGTGGCGGCCCAGATGGCGCGAGCTCATCCGGGCCTGGCGGGCCAAGTCCTCGACGGTGAGCGGCTGGTCGAGCCGTTCGAGCGCCCAGGGGAAGAGTCCGGCGAGTGGGTGGTGGTCCGGGGCGGGCATCGGGGTGGTGATGAACTGGGCCTGGCCGCCGTCCCGGTGGGGTGGCACGACCAGGCGGCGGGCGAGGCGGTTGGCGATCACCGAGCCGTGGTCGAGGCGGACCAGGTGCAGGCAGAGGTCCATGGCGGCGGCCTTGCCTGCGGAGGTGAGCACGCTGCCGTTGTCCACGTAGAGGACGTCCGGGTCGACCGTCACCTCGGGATAGCGGGCGGCCAGGACGTCGGTGTGGGCCCAGTGGGTGGTCGCACGCCGTCCGTCCAGCAGGCCGGCGGCGGCCAGCACGAACGCGCCCGTGCAGAGGGAGGCCACGCGTGCGCCGGCCTCGTGGGCCGCGCGCACCGCGTCGACCAGGTCGGCGGGCGGCTCCCGGTCGACGTTCGCCCAGCCCGGCACGATCACGGTGTCGGCAGCCGGGAGTCGGTCGAGTCCGTGGTCGGGTTCCAGGCGGAACCGCCCGACCCGCATGGCAGTCGGCCCGCAGACGGCGAGGCGGTACCAAGGGTCTGCCAAGCCGGCCGGGTTGGCGCCGAAGACCTCGAAAGCCATGCCCAGCTCGAAATGCAGCATCCCGTCGGTGACGGCCAGCGCGACAGTGGTCATGTCCGGAATTGTACGAGGCCTGTCGTTCCGGACACTCGTGGCGGGGTGGCCATCCCCAGGAGGATGGTCCGTGACAGCAGATCAACTCGGGTACGGGAGGCAGTTCATGGGATCGGGACTCACGGTGGCGGTGTTCGGCACGTACGGGCACACCGGGCGCTTCGTGGTGGCAGAGCTGCGGGAGCGCGGGTTCGTTCCGGTGCTCGCCGGGCGTGACGCCGAGAAGCTGCAACTCCTGGCGGCCGAGACCGGGTTCGAGGCCCGCCAGGCCTCGGCCGAGGACCCGGCCTCGCTCGACCGCGCACTGGCCGGTGCGGCAGCCGTCATCAACTGCGCCGGGCCGTTCGCCCTGACGGCCGCCCCCGTGATCGAGGCGGCCCTGCGCGCCGGCATCCCGTATCTGGATGTGGCGGCCGAAATCGAGGCCAACGCCGACACGTTCACGGATTTCGCCGATCGCGCCCGCGCGGCGGGTGCGGTGATCGTCCCGGCTATGGCGTTCTACGGCGGCCTCGGCGACCTCCTGGTGACCGCGGCAATGGGCGACTGGACGGCGGCAGACGAGGCCAACGTGGCGTACGCGCTGAGCAGTTGGCACCCGACGGCCGGAACGCGCGGCTCGGGCGCGGTCTCCCGGGAGCGGCGGGGCGGCGGACGCCCCGTGTACACGAAGGGGCAGCTGCGCTACCGCCACGACGCCCCGCCGACCCTGGAGTGGTCCTTCCCCGAGCCGGTGGGACCTCGGTCCGTCATCGGGGAGTTCACCATGGCCGACGTCGTCACCGTGCCCAGCCACCTGGCCATCCCCGAGGTGCGCACCTACATGACGGTCGAAGCGGCCAAGGACGTGGTGGCCCCGGAAACCCCGGCCCCGGCGGCAGTCGACGCGCACGGGCGGTCCGCGCAGACCTTCCTCGTCGACGTCGTGGTGCGCTCCGGCAACGCCGAACGGCGTGCGGTGGCCACCGGCCGGGACATCTACGCCGTCACCGCGCCGCTGGTGGTGGAGGCGGTCGACCGGGTACTCAGCGGGCGGACCAAGGCGGTCGGCGTGGTCTCCGCCGGTGAGGTCTTCGATGCGCCGGACTTCCTGGGCGCGCTCTCCTCGCACCTCAGGTTCTGGCACTCGTAAAGGATGACTGCCTTGGGGGTCACGGTGGCTGAAGCCGTACCAGTGCTCGCGGACGCGACGCCCGCAGCGCCCGCGGCGCCGACCGTCGCCAGCACCGCGCCGCTCACGGCGAGTGCGAGTGCGTGCTCGAAGCGCATGTTGTGCCTCCCAGGTCGAGGTGCTCGAATGTCCTGCCTCCGAGGGGGCTGCCCCGCCGAGAACGGTACCGACCGGCGGCCGGACCTGGTGCGTCGTTTGGTTAGCGCGCGGGGCGGGATTGAACGGGATCAATTCGGTGGCCGTTCGGTAGCGGCGAGCTCCATGATCGTCACGTCATGGAAGAACCCGACGTCCTCAAGGACGAACCGAAGTACCGCATCCGCGCGACCCACACCGCGGACACCATCACCGTCTACCAGGCGTACCGGCCGGAGATCGGCCTGCCCGCGGCGCGCGACGGCCGCTTCCCGGAGGCCTGGAAGCGCGACCGGATGACCTGGATCAAGCCCTCGTTCCTCTGGATGATGTACCGGTGCGGCTGGGGCACCAAGGAGGGCCAGGAGAGCGTCCTCGCCGTCGAGATCACCCGCGAGGGCTTCGACTGGGCGCTGCGGAACGCCTGCCTGTCCAGCTACCGGCCCGGCCTGCACACCGACCGGGCCTCCTGGCAGCGGCAGTTGAAGCACTCCCCCGCCCGCGTGCAGTGGGACCCGGAACGCGACCTGCGGCTGCAGCCGCTGCCGTACCGCTCCCTGCAGCTGGGCCTGGCCGGCGAAGCCGCGCACCGGTACGCCGATGAGTGGATCACCGCCATCACCGACGCGACCCCGCTGGCCCGGCAGATCCACGGCCTGGTCCGCGAAGGGCAGTTGGCCGCCGCCGAACGCCTGCTCCCCACCGCGTCGCCGTACCCCGCCGGAGACGAACTGCTGGGCGCCCTGCTCGGCTGACTCCTGCCGGCCGCAACCGCCGACGGGACGGGATCTTCCCAGATCGGTCAACCAGCGGTACCCATAGGGGATATGGACCGGCCTCTGCTCTTCCTCGACGTCGACGGCCCGCTCAACCCCTATGCGGCCAAACCCGAACGGCGCCCGGCGGGGTACCTCACCCTGCGGGTGCCGCGGATCCGGGAACCAGGTTCCACGCTACGGGTGTGGCTCAACCCGGAGCACGGAGCGGCGCTGCTGGCACTGGACTTCGAGCTGTGCTGGGCCACGGCCTGGGAAGCCCACGCCAACCGGTGGGTCAGCCCGGCCGTCAACCTGCCCGAGCTGCCCTACATCGACTTCGGCCCCGCCCTGCTGCGGGAGCGCCCGGACGACGTGCACTGGAAGACGGAGCGGGTGGTGGAGTACGCCGCCGGTCGCCCGTTCGCCTGGGTGGACGACGAGTTGGGGGACGCGGACGAAGCATATGTGGCCGCTCACCATCAGGGGCCCGCACTGCTGCACCACGTCAACCCACGGATCGGGCTGCGGGAGGGGGACTTCGCGGTGCTCGCCGAGTTCGCCTGCTCTCTTGGCCATTGACGGTCAGTCAGCTATCGGGCATTCCCGGCGGTCGACCGAGCGGCGGTAGACCTGCCGGGAGCCGCCCTCCGGGCCGGGTGCGGCGGCCTCGGCCGGGGTGAACCCGAGCCGCTCGTAGAAGACCCGGGCGCCGCTGGTCACCGCGCCCGGGTGGTCGGCGCCGAAGGTGACCACCTCAAGGGTGCCCGGGGCGTCCACGAACCTGCGGACGGCCTCTTCCACCAGCGCCCGGCCGGTGCCGCTACCGCGCTCGCCCTCGGCGACGACCAGCCAATGGACGTGGTACACAGGGGGCTTCGCGCCGAACAGCAGGGCACCGCGGAGCCGGTCCGACCCCGGGGAGGCGGCGACCAGCGCCGTCGACCGGCGGATGTTCTTGCGCACGGCCTCGTGGAACCCCGGCTCCTCGACCATCGGGCCGAACCAGTGCTCGACCTGGGCCGCCAGGTCGAGGAAGCCCTCGAAGTCCTGCTCGCGCGCCAGTCTGATGGTCGACGTAGTCACTCACTCCCCCGCCAGGTCGTAGACGGTGACCGGGACCCCACGGTCCGTCAGCTGCTCCCGAACCAGCGGCTCGACCACCTCCCAGCGCCCCTCGGCGAGCCCGCACCCGATCCTCGGCATGTGCACGGACGCCCCGAGCCGCAGTGCCTCCTCGCCAAGTCGCCGCAGTGCCTGCCCGATCGCCTCGTACCGCACCGGCGCCGGCGCACCGGGTGCGCGCCTGCTTCGCACACCGTGCTGGCCCACCATGTTCGCCACCCACAACTCTGGCTCGACCTGGACCAGTTGCAGCGCACCCAGCCCGAAGTCGTTCTCCGCCCGCCCCTGGTACCACTGCCGGAACGCCTCCTCCGGCTCCGCCCACCGCCGGGAGATGTCCACCACGATCCCCCTCCCCCAGCGGCCCGCGTCATTGCAGACGTGTGCGATCACCCTCGGCCCAGCGCCGTGTGGTGCGGTGGCGTCTCCGGTGCGGTAGGTGATCGTCTCGCTCATGTGTCCGAGGGTAGCGGTGGGGCCTGACAGTGGCCCGGCTCGGCGGTAGCGTCGACAGCATGCACGCAGTCCGGGTGGTCCTGATCGGTGGCACATCCAACGTCGGCAAGTCGACCGTGGCCCAGGCGATCGCGGAACGGCTCGGCCTCGACTGCCTGTCGACGGACGGGCTGGCGCGGCACCCGGGGCGGCCGTGGCGGACGGCCGAGCGGGAGGTGCCGGCGCATGTGGCCGAGCACTACGGCACCCTCACGGTCGATGAACTGCTGGCCTCCGTGCTCGACCACTACGAGCGGCTGTGGCCCCGGATCGAACAACTCGTCACCACGTATGCGGCCGGGGAGGGCCCGGGCCTCGTACTGGAGGGATCGGCGCTCTGGCCGACCCGCGTCGCCACCTTGACCGCCCCCGGCACGACCGCTGTCTGGCTCACCGCTGACGACGCCCTGCTCCGCACCCGGATCCGCACGGCCGGGCGCTACGACGAGGCGACGGAGCAGGAGCGGCATCTGATGGACAGGTTCACGGCCCGCACGCTGCGCTACCAGGCGGCGATGCTGGACGCCGTCACCACACTGGACCTGAACCACATCGACGTGGGCAGCGGGCGCCCGGTGGCGGAGGTGGCGGACGCGGTGCTGGCGCTGGCGCAGGCCGGATGACGTGCCAGAGCGCGGCGTCATAGCGTGGTGGACCATGAACATCCTGATCGTAGGCGGTAACGGCTTCCTGGGCCGCGAGTTGGTTCGGCAGGCGTCGACAACCGGGCACGCCGTAACGGCGACCTTCACCTCGCGGGCCGGCGACATCCCCCAGGTCCGCTGGTTTCCCATGGACCTGCGCCGCAGCGAGGAGATCGCGCGGGCACTCCGGGAGACCCGGCCGGACGTCGTCATCAACGCCGCGTACCGCCAGGCCGACTGGGCCACCACGGCCGACGGCCCGACCCGCCTGGCGATGGCCGCGAGTCAGTACGGATCCCGCCTGGTGCACGTATCCAGCGACGCCGTCTTCTCCGGCGCCGACGTGCACTACGACGAATCCGCCGACCCCGACCCGATCACCCCGTACGGGGCCGCGAAGGCCGCAGCCGAAACGGCGATCCGCCTGTTCGCCCCGGCCGCCGTCATCGCCCGCACCTCGCTGATCATCGGCGACGGCGACTCGGTCCACGAGGCACTCGTCCACGACCTGGCCACCGGGCAGCGGAGCGGCGTCCTGTTCACCGATGCCATCCGGTGCCCCGTCCATGTCACCGACCTCGCCGGGGCCCTCCTCGAGCTGAGCGCCTCCGATCACGCGGGCGTGTGCCACGTCGCAGGATCGGACGCCCTCAGCCGCCACGAACTCGGCCTCCTGATCGCCGCCCGCGACGGCCTGGACGCCGCCCTGCTCCCCGCCGGCCGCCTCGCCGACACCGACACCCCGGGCCCACTGGACGTCCGCCTGGACAGCACCCGGACGCAACGCCTCCTGCACACCACCCTGCGCGGCGCCCGCGAGTTCCTACGCCGCGCGCACTGACGGGCAGTTCCACCGGCCCGCCCTGCGGCACCCGCGATCACTTCACCCTCGTTCGGCAACGCGGTCAGGCTGCCCCAGCACCGGCGCCTCCCACGCGTACGTACCCGCCATCTGACGGAGCACCAGGCGCTGCGGCAGCAGGCCCGTGACGGCGAGCAGTGCATCGCGGACCAGGACGCCCGCCGGGGTGGTGCGGGCCACCAGCGCTCCCACGCGGCGGGAGCCGGCGACGATGGCGGTGGTGCGGGGCAGGCGGGCGGCGGTGTAGGCGGGGAGGGTGGTGACGGGGTCGGCGCCGAGGGTGGTTGCGAGGACCAGGGCGTCCTCGATGGCCTGGCAGGCGCCCTGGCCCTGGAACGGGGACATGGCGTGGGCGGCGTCTCCGAGGAGGGCGACCCGGCCGTGGTGGTAGGCCGGGAGCGGGTCGGCGAGTTCCCAAACGTCGTGGCGCAGCACGCGGTTCGGGTCGGCGGCGGCGAGGAGCTCGGGGACGGGTTCGCACCAGGTGCCGAAGTGGCGTCGCAGTTCCGCTAGTTCGTCGCCGTCAGCGGTTCGGGAGCCGGCTGGGGCCAAGGTGGCTGCGTAGACGTAGAGTTGGCGCCCCAGCAGGGGGACGACACCGACCAGTCCCCCACTCCCCCAGATCTCGCCGACGGCGGACGGCCTGCGAGGGGGCGACGGGATCAGGGTGCGCCAGGTGGTGAAGCCGGAGTAGCGCGGGCCGGGGTGGCGCGGGAGAAGGGCGGCCCGGGTGGCGGAGCGGATGCCGTCGGCGCCGACCACCAGATCGGCCGTGCGCTCGCCGTCGGCCGTGCGGACCGCTGCGGGGCGGTCGGCGGCGCCGTGGTCGAGCAGTTCGGCCGGTGAGCCGGTGCGGACGGTTCCGGGCGGGAGGGCGGCGGCCAGCGTGTCGACCAGCACCGAGCGGGCGACCGCGACCAGCCTGTCGCCGAAGACGCCGGCCATGGCGTCGTAGTCGACCCGGGCCAGCCAGCGACCGGAGGGGCGGCGCAGGCCGGCGGCCGGGTGGTCGGGCCCGGCGTGGGCGCGCAGCTGGTCGCCGACGCCGAGCCGGTCGAGTGCGCGCAGGGCGTTGGGGGCCACTGCGAGGCCGGCGCCGACGGGCTCCAGGGAGGCGGCCCGCTCGTGCACGGTGACCTGGTGGCCGAGGCGGTGCAGGGCGAGGGCGGCTGCCAGGCCGCCGATTCCGCCGCCGATGACGATCGCTTCCATGATCCAACCCCGGGGTACTACAGATGTAGTTTGCTTCCGATGTCGACGATACTACAGATGTAGTGTGGTGCGAGTCGGAGGGAGTTTTGGGTCGGAGGGAGCAGAACCGCGATGATCGGAGCCATGAAGCCCGAGCGCCCGAAGCCCGACCGCCCGACGTTGATCGCCGACACCGCGATCGCGCTGATCGCCGAGCGCGGCCTGCGCGGGCTGACCCACCGGGCCGTGGACGAGGCCGCCGGGCTGCCCACCGGCTCGACCTCCAACCTGGCGCGGACCAGGGCGGCACTGCTGGAGCTGGCGATCACCCGGATCGCCGAGCTGGAGGCACCCGAAGCACCCGAAGCACCTGAAGCACCCACCCCCCTGCCGCCCGGCCAACCGCGCGAACTGCTCACGGAGTTGACCAGCACCGCCCTGCACCAGGCCCTCACCACCGGCCGCACGCTCACCATCGCCCGCTTCGAACTCGCCCTGGAAGCCACCCGCCGCCCCGAACTACGCGCCGTCTACGACAAGTTGGGCGCCGGCTTCCTGGACTTCGCGGCCGCCCTGCTGGCCGGATGCGGCTCGGCGGCACCGGACGCGGACGCCCGCCGCCTGGTCCGCTGGTGCGACGGCGTGCTGTTCAACTCCGCCGTGGGCAGCGGGAGCGAACACCCACCGGGGCGCGAGGAGTTGCGCGCGGAGGTGGCGCGCTACCTGGGGGCCCTACTGGCAGTCGGGCACTGACGGCGGGCACCCCCAGAACCCCGAACTCCCGGCATCAGGCCTGCTGTCCCTCCAGCCACTCGTCGAACGTGGTCGGCGCGATCCGCGCACCCTCACCCGGCAGCAGCACGTTGCCCGCCGCCGCCAGGCCGAACGGGCCGTCCCAGGTGGGCCGCAGCCTCACCGTGCGCCCGCGTGCCGCCAGTGTGCGGCGGGCCATGTCGACCAGGTCCTGCGTGTCGGGGCCGGCGATGTCGGGGTAGCGGCCCTGCGCTTCGCCGGTGGCGAGCTCGGCCAGGATGGCGGCCACGTCGTCGGGGGCGATCGGCTGGACCAGCAGCGGGGGACGAGGGCGGCACCGTCGTGCTCGGTCCAACTCACCACCAGCTCGGCGAAGTCGTGGAACTGGGTGGCCGGGACGATGGTCCACGGCACCGGGCCGGCAACCACCAGGCGTTCCTGTTCGCGCTTGCCCGCGTAGTGGGCGTTGCCACCACCGCCGATCCGGTCCATGCCGGCGATCGAGAGCAGCACCTGCTGGCGGACGCCGGCCCGCTCCCCGGCGGCGAGCAGGTTGCGGGTGGCGGCACCGAGGTACGCCACCGTCCCGTCGCGGTCGAGCACCGGTGGGCTGATGGCGTCGACGACGGCGGCCACCCCCACCAGCGCGGCGTCGAGCCCCTCCCCGGTCACCAGGTCCACGCCGAGCGCGCGGCTGATCCGGACGACCTCGTGCCCGTCGCGTTCCAGGGCGGCAGCGGTGCGGGCCCCGATGTTCCCGGTGGCACCGGCGACTGCGATTCGCATGGCTGGACTCCCCTGTCGATCTCTGCTGGATGTGTTCATGACCCGGACCCGGGCTCATCCGGATCCACGGCCCGAGGCTATCTCGGACTAAATAGATCTGCAATGTCTTCAATAGCCTCGTCCCGGCTAAACTCACGAGCATGAAGCTGCCTGTGAGCACCGAGTGGGTCCTGCACTGCACCACCACGCTGGCCCAGCTCGAAACCGGGGCGACGGCGTCGGCGGCGCAGCTCGCGCTGTACTTCGACGTCCCCGCGCCGTACCTCGCCAAGCAGCTCCAGCCGCTGGTCAAGGCCGGTGCGCTGGCCGCGTCGACGGGCCCCCGGGGCGGCTTCCGGCTGGCCCGCCGGCCCGAGGAGATCACGCTGCTGCAGATCGTCGAGGCGGTCGACGGCGCGGCCCCGCCCTATGAGTGCCGGGAGATCCGCCAGCAGGGCCAGGGGGCGCTGTCGCCCGAGCAGTGCCGGCACACCTGCATCCTCGCCGCGAAGATGGCCGAGGCCCACGAGGCCTGGCGGGCCACCCTCGCGGGCACCTCGATCGCCGACATCCTCGCCACGCTCCCGCCGGGCGCGCAGGCTCACGTGCGGTCACGCCTGGCGGGGACGGCACAGGGACGGAATAGGGGACGGCATAGGCGGCGGCACCGTGGCATCAAGCCCGGCCGAGCCTCTCAGCCAGGCTCGCTAGTGTTTATCGACCGCACATCGAGAGGCACCCCACTGATGGCCCAGAAAACCAAGGCACTCCTGCAGCTGTCCAAGGTGAGTCGCAGCTACGACAACCGGATGGCGCTGCATCCGATCAGCCTGTCACTGGCGGCGGGCGAGTGCGTGGCGCTGCTCGGGCACAACGGCTCGGGCAAGTCGACGCTGCTGCGGGTGGCCGCGGGGCGGGAGCGGCCGACGGCGGGGACGGTGCGGTTCGACGGGCTGCCGATGGACGAGAACGATCCGCGGATCCGGGCCCGGGTGGCGGTGGTCGGCGACACGGTGGCGCACTATCCGGATCTCACGGTCCGCGAGCACCTGCTGCTGGTCGCCGTCGCGCACGGGGTCGCCGACTCGCAGGAGTGGGTGGCCCAGGTCCTTGCCGACCGGCTGCTCACCGAGCGGGCCGACGTGCTGCCGTCGGCGCTCTCCTCGGGCCAGTTGCAGGCGCTGCTGCTGGCCTGCGCGCTGGTGCGGCCGCGTGACCTGCTGCTGCTGGACGAGCCGGAGCAGCGCCTCGACCCGGAGGCCAGGCGGCAGCTGGCCGAGTTGCTGCGCGGCGAGTTGGCGGACGGCGTGGCGGTGCTGCTGGTCACCCACCACACCGACCTTGCGCGTGAAGTGGCCGACCGGGTAGTGGTGTTGGAGGACGGCCGGGTGCTGGCCGAGGGTCCGGCCGACCAGGTGCTGACCCGGGTGGGTCTGCGGTGACCGCCTCGCAGACCGAAGCGCCCGCGCCCTGGACGGAAGCGGACGACTGGACCCCGGAGGCGCTGGCGCTGCTGCGCCGGCTGCGCGCCCCGCACCGGGTGGGCCGGGCCAAGCAGGTGGGGTTCGCGCTCTACTGCGTGCTGCTGGGGCTGGTGATCTGGGGTGGCATGCCGAGCCTCGGGCTGTTCCTGCAGCAGCGGATGGGCGCCGACTACACCGGGCACGGCGGCCAGTTGCTCGCGGCGCTGCCCACCGGGGTGACGGCGGTCGCGCTCGGCACGTTCCTCGTCGTGCTGCGGGACGCGATGTGGCGCGGGCCCGTGGTGCCGCCGCGGGCCGCGATGGACTGGCTGCTGGCGCATCCGGTGCGGCCCCGGCCGGTGCTGCGGCCGTGGTTCTGGCTGTCCTGCGCGCTGGCCGCCTTTCCCGGGCTGGTCGCGGCCTGCGGGGCGATGGTGGCGCTGGGGTTGATGGACCGGGTGGGGCTGGCGGCGGCGTTCGGCTGGTGCCTGGTCGGCGGGCTCGGTGTGCCGCTGCTGGCCACCAGTGCGGCGGTCTGGGTGGAGCGCAGCGACCGGGCCGCGCACTGGGTGCGCCGGCTGACGCCGGCCGCGGTGCTGGCGGTGCTGGGGCTGGCGGTGCAGTGCGGGTTCGCGGTGGCGGGGCACCGGGTGGGGTGGCTGGAACGCGGTGAGTTGTGGTCGGGGCCGTGGGGTGGGCCGGGATCGCGGCGCTCGGGCCGACCCATGCGTCCGTGCCCGGTGCCTGGGTGGCGGCGGCGCTGCTGGTCGGCGGCACCGGGGCGGCGCTGGTGCTGGCGGACCGGACGGCGGCGGCCATCCCGCTGTACCGACTGCGGGAGCGCGCCCGGACCGCCGCCGGCGTGCTGGCCGCGCTGCGCAAGGTCGAGCTGCGGGCCGCCCGGCTGGCCGTCAGCGGTGCCGGCGGGACGCGGCCGTGGCACCGGCTGCGGCTGCCGGTGCCGCGGCAGAAGTGGCTGATCGTGCCGTGGCGGGACGCGACGGCACTGCTGCGGGCGCCGTCCCGGCTGGGGCGCGCGGTGCTGCTGACCGCGCCCGCGCTGCTCTGCGCGGTGCCGGCGCACAGCACTCGCGGGCTGCCGTCCTGGGTGGCGTCGGGGGCGGCGCTGCTCTTCGGGTACCTGGCGGTGGCGCAGTTGCTGGAGCCGGCCCGGGTGGACACCGACGATCTGCGGCGGTCCTCCTGGTCGCCGTACCGGATCACCGGGTTGATGCTGCGGCACGCGATCGTGCCGGTCGCGCTGGGCGGGTTGCTCGCCGTGGTGGCGGCGCTGGTGGTGACCCTGGCCGGCGGCGGTCCGGCGGTCTGGCTGGCACCGGTACTGGTGCCGGCGCTGGTGGCGGCCGGTCTGGTGAACGCCTGCCGGGGCGTGATGCGGCGCGATCTGATCGTGTCTCCGGCGGGGGGTGCGGGCGGTGGCACCGGGCCGCTGGTGTTCGCCGCCTGGTACGCGGCGGGGCCGGCGCTGGCGGTGCTGGTGCTGTCGGCGCCGCTGTCGGACGCGCTGCGGGCCGACACCACCACGGCCTGCGTGCCGGTGGGCGCGCTGGGGCTGGCGCTGGCGGCGGTGCTGGGCTACTGGGCCTGGGAGCGGGCGGGGAAGCTGACGGCGCGGTAGGTGCATTGTCGTATCGGATGCACGCGCGTATCTTCTGGGCGCCGGTCTTCGTCCGCCTAGGAGAACTCCGCCATGAGCGCGGCAAGGCGTTCCTCAGCATGCGCATCCCGATCGGCACGGTCGCCCAGGACGCCTGCGCGTTCTACCGGGGCCACGGCCTCTGCACGGGCTTCCGCCGTGTGGGGACCGAGGGTGTGAGGGCAAGCGGATGGGGCAGCGCTCGGCTTGCACAGGGCGGTGATCCTGGCCGACCACGGGCTACTCGCGGTGGTCAGACCGTCACCGAGGCTGTCGGCGGTCCGGTGGTTCGTGACCGTGACTCCTCCCCGCGTGGACGCGGGGGCTTCTCGCTAACCCTTCCGGGCGTCGCGACGGACCAGCCCGGCCCGTAGAACGTTGACGGCTCCCACCGTGTCAGCGTGCGCCTGGTGGCCACAGCTGACGCAGTGGAAGGTGTCCTGTGTCGGCCGGTTCTCCGCTGCGACGTGCCCGCAGGGCGGGCAGGTGCGGGAGGTGTTGCGGGGTCCACGGCGATCACTTCCCGTCCGGCGCTTTCAGCCTTGGCGTGCAGGATCGTCAGGAACACCCCCCATCCGGCGTCCGAGATCGATCGGTTGAGTCCGGCCTTCGCACCAGCCCCGTTGGGCAGGAAGCCGCCTGGCCGGTCGGGGTCGGGCTTCGGCGCGGGGGCCTTGACCATGTTGCGGATCTTGAGCTCTTCGTGCGCGATCAGGTCATGCTCACGGACCAGGCCTAAGGCGGTCTTGTGGGCGTGATCGAGGCGCTGGCGTCGGACCTTGCGGTGCAGGTCCGCTACCTTGCGCACGGCCTTGCGGCGGCGGTTGCTGCGCCGCTTGCACCGGGCAAGGGCCTGCTGCGCGGCTTGGAGCTCCGCAGCAGCCTCCCGGCCATGGCGCGGGTTGGGGACGAACCCGCCATCGGAGTCGGCGAGGAAGTTCGCTATGCCCATATCGATGCCGACCACAGATCCCGTCGCCGGCAGCGGCTCCGGCTCGCCCTGCTCAGCGGTCAGCACCACGTACCAGCGCCTGCCTTCGCGCTTCACCGATAGGGTCTTGACCTTTCCGACCACGGGGCGGTGCCGGTTGACCTTGACATGGCCGACGCCCTGGAAACGGACGTGGGTCACCGGGTCGTGCGGGGTGGAGTCCCAGCGGCAACCATCGCCGTCCTTGGGGAATTCCACGGTGTCGAACCAGTTGACGCCCCGGAACCGGGGATATCCGGGCTTCTCCCCAGACTTGACCCGGGAGAAGAACGCGACGAACGCCTTGTCCAGCCGCCGCAGGGTCGATTGCTGCGAGCTGAACGACCAGCGGCCCTGACGTTGCGGGTCGAACGCCCGGATCTCCTTGAGCTGTGCGGACTGGTCGCCGTACCGGACTGTCGTCTTGGAGACATGCCGGTAGGCCTCCCGGCGTTCCTGTAACGCCCCGTTGTAGAGCGAGCAGTGATCCCGCAGCATCTCGGTAAGCGCCTGCTGCTGGCCCACGGTGGGCCGCATGAGGAACTTGTACGCACGGATCATCCCGGCCCACCTCCTTTCCAATTCTGACGCTTGGTAATACTACGCATGCCATGTGTCACCACACTGACGCCCGACGCCGATACCCACGCCGGACGACACGTCGCCTACGACCTGCACACGCAACGCCATGCCCAAGGGCGCCACCAAGCGCCGCCCGCCCACCCGGGCGGCGCTGGTGAACGCGGACGGGCATGTATCGCTGCACACGCCTTACGCTGCCCCCATGACGATCAAGGCGGTCGTGCTCGACATCGGCGAGACCCTCACCAGCGACACTCGCTACTGGCGTGACTGGGCCACCTGGCTCGGCGTCCCCGCGCACACCATGTCCGCAGTCGTCGGCGCCGTCCTCGCCCAAGACCTGGACAACGCTGAGGCAATCCGCCTGATCCGCCCCGGCTGCGATGTACTTGCGGAGTGGGAGCTGCGGCGGGCCGCTGGCCACGACGAGTACCTCGACGAAACCGACCTGTACCCAGATGCTCGCGCTGCCCTCCAGCGACTCAAGGACACCGGGATCTGGGTAGGGGTGGCTGGCAACCAGAACGTGCGCGCAGGTGAGTGCCTCCGGCGGCTGCTGCTGCCCATCGACGGGATCGCCACCTCCGCCGAGTGGGGTGTCGCCAAGCCGTCGCCGGACTTCTTCCAGCGCCTCATCGACTGGGTCCCGGCTCAGCCACATGAGACCGTCTATGTGGGCGACCACCCGGCCAACGACATCACGCCAGCCCGGGGCGCCGGGCTCCGCACCGCGCACATCCGCCGCGGCCCGATCGGCCTCCTGCGGTCCGCGCCTGACGCCGAGTGGACAGTCAACTCGCTTGGAGAGCTGGCGGACCTGCTGACTCAGTCAGTATGAAGAAGCACACCATGGTGGGACGCTGAAGCACTTCCGGCCCCGGGCCAGTTGGACCTGGGTGCCGTTCCGAGTAGTCGCCGCTGCTACTGGAGGAGTTGTTCCGCGCCCTGGCCCCGGCAACCGGTGACCACCGTCGGCGCGTCGCCCATCTCCTGACGCTCGCACTCCGCGCTGCGGACGCTGTTGCATACAAGTTCGGCTACACCGACCTGTCGGCTAGGCTCATCGGGCTGATGCACTGGGCAGCCGAATTCACTGAGGACCCGGCGCTGCTCGCTGCCGCAGCCTATGTGCGAACCGAGATCTACTTCGCCTCGAACCGACTGGACCAGGGCCTGCGGTCGATTGAGACTGCCCTCGACGCAATGCCGCGCCTCGACACGGTCACCAAGGTGGCGTCGGCTGCGGCTCTACACATGAGGGCAGCCGTGGTCGCAGGCCGAATGCGCAGCGCCGACCAGGCCCGCGACCACATCTCGCTCGCCGAACCCCTAGCCCGGCAGCTGCCGGAGCGGCTGTACGACGGAACCGCAGTCGGCCCGGACTCACTGAGGATTCACCAACTGGCGGTCGCCGTCGAACTCGCAGACCCAGCTGATCTCCACCGCGCGGTCGCCGAAGCCGACCACTGGGCACCTCCGCGAGCCCTGACGGCCGAGCGCCGCTCGCACTACTACATCGATCTCGGGCGCGCCCAGATGCAGTTGGGACAGCGCCAGCAGACTCTTGAGTCATTGCAGATCGCACGGCGCATCGCGCCCCAGCACGTGCGGGAGCACAGCCAGGTGCGGGCTCAACTGGCGACACTGCTGCGGCTTTCCCGAGGCCGGAACGAGGAGTTGCGAGCTTTTTGCCGGTGGACTCGCGCGGTCTGAACGAGTGTCACAGATTGTGTCACTTCGGCCCTTTCGGGCGGCCGATCATCCCCATATGACTACGACACCCGCTCCACTTGAGATCACCGACGACAAGCTCGCCTGTCCGCTGGACCAGGACGCCGCCCGCTCCGAGCTGCGCTCCCTCGGGCGCTCGCTGGACCGTCAGGTCACCTCCCGCACCGGCGCTACCGAACGCGAGCTGGACGCCACGCTCCTCCTGATGAAGCAGATTCACCTCGGGATCGTTATCAGCCTCACCACCTAGCCGGCGGTCTGAATGCCCCGCCGTCGGTGGGCGGGACCACCGCCGTAGACCCCCGCGCGGTCGAGCTTGGGGAAGAGGCCACGTGGGCGGCCCGCCCCGGTCGTCGCACTGTGCACGGCGTCCGACCAGGGCGGGCCACCACCCCACGAGGGGGAGATCCACCTGTACAGGAGCACTCATGTCTCTCGTTCCCTTGCTGAACTATGCCGTTGACGGGCCGTCCGATCCCGACGGCGAGGACACCCTCACCGCCGTCGTCGTCCGCGCCACCGTGGGCACGGCCCACCGCTGCCTCCGCGACCACCTCACCGCCCACGGTCTGGACCCCGACGACGCCTGCCTGGTCCTGTCCGAACTGCTCGGCAATGCCCTGCTGAACGGCGGCGAGACCGCCGCCGTAGCCTGGCGACTGTCCGGCGACCGCCTCCGCATCGGCGTCGCCGACACTGCCGCCCTCAGCCTCCCGGTCATCCAGAACGCCTGTACCCGTGAGGGCGGCCGCGGCCTGCTCCTCGTCGAGCAACTCGCCCATTCCTGGGGTGTACGACCACTCGGCACACTTGGCAAAGAAGTCTGGTGCAACCTGGAGGTCAAAGCAGCCTGACCGCGCGGCCTCCAAGGCTCTCGGCATACGGAGTTCGCGCCCCCTGGACGGCCCTACCGGCCCGGCCTTACCCATGGTTCGCCCCGGTCCCGGCCCCACCTAAACTGGACCGACAGAAATCCGGCCAACTACGGGGCCACGAACCGCGCGGGCGACAGGCGCGACAGCACAACTGGCACCAGGGCAACCCCACCCGCCGCCCAACGGACAGGCCTCCATTGGAACGGTGCGTCCTGCCGCCATTGCTGGGGCGTTCACCATGAGGAGGGACGGATGATGCGACCCAGGATCGCCGTGTTCGGCGCCGGGAGTGTGGGCTGCTACCTGGGCGGCCATCTCGCGGCGCACGCCGACGTCACGCTGATCGGCCGGCCGGCCGTGCTGGAGACGCTGGCCGACGGGCTCACCCTCTCCGGCGGCGACCGGCCGGCCCGGGTGGTGCCGCCCGGGGCGTTCGCGGTGGCGACCGATGCGGCGGCGGCCGCCGGGGCGGACTACGTGCTGGTCGCGGTGAAGAGCGCCGCCACTGCGGCGGCCGCCGAGGAGTTGGCGCAGGTGCTGGGCGAGCGGCCCGCCGTGGTGGTCAGCTTCCAGAACGGCCTGCACAACCCGGCGGTGCTGCGGGCGGCGCTGCCGCGGCAGACGGTGCTGGCGGGCATGGTGCCGTACAACGTGCTGCAGACCGTGCCGGGCACCTTCCACCGGGGCACGGCGGGGGCGCTGATGGTGCAGGACGAGCCGACGGCGGCCGCCCTGGTGGCCGCGCTGACGGCGTCGGGACTGGCGGCCCGGACGGCGGTGGACATCGAGGCCGTTCAGCGGGCCAAGCTGCTGGTCAACCTCAACAACGCGATCAACGCGCTGTCCGGCCTGCCGCTGCGGGAGCAGCTCGGCCAGCGGGCGTTCCGGCGCTGCCTGGCGCTCTGCCAGCTGGAGGGGCTGGCGGCGTTCCGGGCGGCGGGGCTGCCGGTGGCGCGGCTGGGGCCGTTCCCGGCGCCGGTCACGGCCCGGGTGCTGGGGCTGCCGGACCGGGTGTTCCAGCGGCTGGCGGCGGCGAGTCTGCGGGTGGACGCCCAGGCCCGGTCCTCGATGTGGGAGGACCTGCGGCGGGGGCGGCCGACCGAGATCGGCAGCCTGCAGGGCGAGATCGTGGATCTGGCCGCCGAGCACGGCCTGACCGCCCCGGCCAACGCCCGGCTGCTGGAGCTGGTCCGGGCCGCGGAGCGCGCCGAGCCGGGCCACGCGCGCCAGTGGTCCGGGGCGCAGTTGCTCGCCGAGGTCCGCACGGTACGCTGACCCGGACAAGATCGACCGGGGGGAGCGGGCGGGCATGGGCAGCACGATGGCCGAGCAGTGGTTCCGGTGCCTCACGCCGCCGACGGCTACGCCCCGACTGCGGCTGCTCCTGTTCCCGCACGCGGGCGGCGCGGCCGGCTACTTCCGCGCGTGGGGCCAGGCCGTCCCGGCCGGCGTGGAGGTGCTGGCGGTGCGCTACCCGGGCCGGGAGGACCGGTTCCGGGAGCCGCTGATCGGCTCGGTCGCCGGGCTGGCCGACCCGATCGCCGAGGCCTGCGCCTCGCTCACCGATGCGCCGCTGGCGTTCTTCGGCCACAGCATGGGCGCCATGGTGGCCTATGAGACGGCGCGCCGACTGGCCGGCCACTCGACGCTGCGCGCCGTGTTCCTCTCCAGCCGCCCCGCTCCCGGCCATGAGACCAAGCGCGGCCTGGCGAACGCCACCGATGCCGAGCTGGTCGCCGATCTCACCGAACTGGGCGGCACCGACGCCGAGTTCCTCAAATACCCGGAGCTGCTGGAGCTGATCCTGCCGGTGCTGCGGAACGACTACTCGGTGGTGGACGGCTACCGTCCGGAACCGGGCGCCGCACCCCTGGAGCTGCCGGTGACCGGCTACTTGGGCGACTCCGAGCGGTATGTGGACGAGGCGGGAGTGGCTGCCTGGGCCGAGCGGACCAACGGCCCGTTCGCGCTGCGCTCGTTCACCGGTGGGCACTTCTATCTCGCCGACCACACGCAGGAGTTGCTCGGCGACATGCTCGGCCGACTGGGAATTCGGTAACGGTCGGCACCGCCACCGGCGAGCATCACGACCGATCGGTCGGTCGGGGCACGAATTTGGCGTTCGCACCGTTGACCGCAACTTGCCAACTCTGCTTTGCTTCACGGCAGCGAACGGCGCATCAACTGCCCGACGGTTGCGGACCGTTGCCGTGACCCGCAAGTTTAGCTCCCCCCACTCGCGCGGCGTGAACCCCAATCAGCCGCGCTCCTAGGCTCAGTGCCATCCAGCACGCCAGGCCGGACCCATGCGTATCGCGGGCCGGCTCCTCAAGTGCGCCTCTCGCAGTCGACCCCACAGAGCCGACCGTCCGTGCCCACCAGGCACGTTGACGGTCTGCAGGAGAGAGGATTCCCCCCACAGATGGGTACTCCCCAGATCCGCGGTGCCGCCAGAGCGGCCCTGACCGGCGTAGCGGCACTGTCGCTGATCACCGGTGTCGCCATGACCGCGGCCGCGTCTCCGGCCGGCACCTCGTCGGCCGCCAGCCAATCGGTCGCGAACCCCTACAACCCGTCGAACAACCACTCGTACCGGCACGGGGTCATCCCGACCATCCAGCAGAACGCCAAGATGAAGTCGTGGGACGCCAGCCACCCGACGCCGAACGTGGCCACCGGGCCGGAGACACTGTCCTACGGCGGCGCCATCGACGGCGTCGGCGTGAACAGCGGCCACGCCAAGGTCTACCTGGTGTTCTACGGTAGTCAGTGGGGCTCGCAGAGCACCGACAGCAACGGGAACGCCAAGTTCTCCGGCGACCCGGACGGCGCGGCCGGCGCGGCCCAGCAGATGTTCAAGGGCATCGGCACCAACAACGAGCTCTGGTCGGCCGACCTGACCCAGTGGTGCGACGGCCCCAACGTGGCTTCCGGGGCGACCAGTTGCCCGTCGAACGCCAACTTCATCCCGTACCAGAGCGGCGGCGTGCTGTCCGGCGTCTGGGAGGACACCTCGGTCGCCTCGCCGAGCACCGCGAGCGGCAACCAGCTGGGCCAGGAGGCCGTCAACGCGGCGGCCCACTTCGGCAACACGGCGTCGGGCTCCAACCGCAACGCGTACTACGTGATCATGTCGCCGACCGGGACCAACCCGGACAGCTACCAGAACCAGTACTGCGCCTGGCACGACTACACCGGTGACTCCACGCTCAGCGGCGGCGCGGTCAACTCGCCCTACGGCGACCTCGCGTTCAGCAACCAGCCCTACAACATGGACTCGGGCGCGGGCTGCGGCGTCGGCTTTGTCAACTCCCCCGGAACCCTTGATGGTTGGACCATCACCCTGGGCCACGAGTGGCACGAGATGATGTCCGACATGAACCCGGCCGGCGGCTGGACCAACCACGTCTCGGGCAGCTCGTTCAACGGCCAGGAGAACTCCGACGAGTGCGCCTGGCTCTCCCCCGGCACCACGGGCGGCGCGGCCAACATCTCGTTCGGCTCGTTCGGCACCTACCCCGAGCAGGCCAGCTGGTCCAACGACACCAACTCCTGCGCGATCTCGCACCCGATCGTCAACGGTGGCGGCGGTGGCAACACCGTCACGGTGACCAACCCGGGCAGCCAGAGCAGCACCGTGGGCACCGCGGTCAACCTGCAGATCAGGGCGAGCGACTCGGGCTCGGGCCAGACCCTGACCTACTCGGCCACCGGCCTGCCGGCCGGCCTGTCGATCAGCTCCTCGGGGGACATCACCGGCACCCCGACCACCGCGGGCACCTCGTCGGTCACCGTGACCGCCAAGGACGGCACCGGCGCCTCCGGCAACGCGTCGTTCAGCTGGACCGTCTCCGGCTCCGGCGGCGGTGGCGGCGCCATCACCAACGGCGGCTTCGAGACCGGCAACCTGACCGGCTGGACCTCCAGCGGCAGCACCAGCGCGTCCGGCTCGGCCGCCCACAGCGGCAGCTACGGCGCGATGGTCGGCTCGGCCAACCCGAGCAACACCTCCTCCATCGCGCAGACCTTCACCGCGCCGAGCGGCTCCAGCAAGCTGTCCTTCTGGTACAGCAACACCTGCCCGGACACCGTGACCTACGACTGGGCCACCGCCACCCTGAAGGACAACACCACCGGCACCACCACCACGGTGCTCGCCAAGACCTGCGCCGCCAGCTCGGCCTGGGTCAACAAGACGGCCAGCGTCACCGCCGGCCACAGCTACACCCTCACCCTGACCAACAAGGACGACAACTACCCGGGTGACCCGACCTACACCTACTACGACGACGTGACCGTCTCCTGACGATCAGTCAGCTCACCCCGGAGGGCCGTGGCGACTCGCCACGGCCCTCCGGCCCGTCCGGCGCCAGGTCCACCCCCAGCTCTGGATACACTCCGTGAGGTGACGATCACTCGGAGCACTGTTCTCGCCCTCGCATGCTGGCTCGCGCTCACCCCGGCAGCCATGGCGGCGCCGGCTGCGGATGACCCGGTCTTCCCCGGGCTCGGCAGCACCGCCTACGACGCGCTCGACTACCACCTGGCGTTCGACTACCAGGAGGCCGACCGGACGGTGGCGGCCACCGCCGTGATCACCGCGCGCAGCCGCCGACGCCTCGACAGCCTCGACCTGGACGCCCTCGGCCTCGCCGTGCACGGCGTCACCCTGGACGGACGGCCCGCTCAATTCAGTGCGCACGACGAGAAGTTGACCGTCACCCCGGCCCGCGCCGTCCGCGCCGGCGACCAGTTCACCGTGCGGGTCGACTACACGGCCGATCCACGCGCCAAGCTGCCGCACACCGGCTGGGTGCCGACCGCCGACGGATTCGCGCTGGCCGGCCAGCCCATCGGCGCGCACACCGTCTTCCCGTGCAACGACCGACCGGACGACAAGGCCTCGTACAGCGTCTCGGTCACCACTCGGGACGGACTGCTCGGGGTGGCCGGCGGGCTGCCGACCGGGAGCAGCGAGCACGACGGGCGCACCACCCGCAACTACCGCTACCGCGAGCCGATGGCCACCGAGCTGCTCCAAGTCGCGGTCGGCGACTACGTGCTGAATGTGCACCGCGGGCCGGACGGACTGCCGCTGCGCGATGTGGTGCCGGCCGCCCGGCTGGCGGCACTGAAGCCGTCACTCGATCTGATTCCCGACCAGATCGCTTGGGCAGAACGGCAGTTGGGTCCGTTCCCGTTCGAAACCTACGGACTGCTGCCGGTGAACACCGACGCGCCCGACGCCTTCGGCTTCACCGGTCTGGAGACCCAGACCCTGACGCTCTACAAGCCCGGCTTCCTGACCCAGGCCGAACCGCTGATCGGCTCCCACATGATGCACGAACTGGTGCACTCCTGGTTCGGCGACAGCGTGACGCCGCGCAACTGGGCCGACCTGTGGCTGAACGAAGGGCACGCCGACTACTACGGCATGCGCTACCGCTACGAGCGCGGCTGGTCGGATTCGCCCGGCGTGACCTCGATGGAGGACCGGATGCGGGCCACCTACGCCGATGGTGACCAGTGGCGCCACGACTGGGGCCCGGTGGCGGAACCGGCCGCCGCCAGCCTGTTCGCGGAGCAGCGCTACCTCGGCGGGGCGCTGGTGCTCTACGCCCTGCACGAGAAGGTCGGGGACGAGGCCTTCCGACGGATCGAGCGGGCGTTCCTGGCGCGCTACCGGTACGGGGTGGCCGGCACGCAGGACTACATCGCCATCGCCTCCGCCGTGGCCGGCCAGGACTTGTCGGGCTTCCTCACCGACTGGCTCCACGGCACCCGGACGCCACCGATGCCGGGTCACCCGGACTGGCGGGTGCAGCCGGTACGGCCGGTGCAGCCGACACGGCCGGTTAGCTGATCAAGCGCTTACTGATCAGGTGACTTCCTGCTCGGCCCAGATGACCTTACCGCTCGCGGTGTAGCGGGTGCCCCAGCGTTCGGCGAACTGGGCGACCAGGAAGAGGCCGCGCCCGCCCTCGTCGGACTCGGCCGCATAGCGCAGGTGCGGCGAGGTGCTGCTGCCGTCGGACACCTCGCAGGTCAGCATCCGGTCGTAGAGCAGCCGCACGGTGATCGGCTCGCCGCCGTAGCGGATCGCGTTGGTGAGCAGCTCGCTGAGGATCAGCTCGGTGGTGAAGGTCTGCTCGTCCAGGCCCCAGATCTCCAGTTGGCGGGTGACCGCGGCCCGCACCTCGCGCACCGCGGCCGGATCGGCGAGCACCCCCCACTGCGCCACCCGGTCGGGCGGCAGGGCGCGGGTGCGGGCGACCAGCAGCGCGACGTCGTCGGTGGGGTGCGCGGACAGCAGCTCGGCCAGCACCGTCTCGCAGGTCTGCTCCGGATCCGGGCCGGAGCGCTGGAGGGCCTGGCGCAGCAGCTCCAGGCCGGTCTCCAGATCACGGCGGCGGTCCTCCAGCAGGCCGTCCGTGTAGAGCACCAGCCGGCTGCCCTCGGCCAGCTGCAGTTCCACCGCCAGGAACGGCAGCCCGCCGACGCCGAGCGGCGGTCCGGCGGGGACCTCGGGGAACTCCACCGAGCCGTCCGGGTGCACCACGGCGGGCGGCGGGTGGCCGGCCCGGGCGATCGCGCACCGGCGGGTCACCGGGTCGTAGACGGCGAACAGGCAGCCGGCGCCGGTCACCGCGTCGCTGCTGCCGGGCTCCTGGCGCTGCTCCTGGTCGAGCCGGGAGACCAGCTCGTCCAGGTAGGAGAGCAGCTCGTCGGGCGGCAGGTCGAGCATCGCGAAGTTGTACACGGCGGTGCGCAGCCGGCCCATGGTGGCGGCCGCGTGCAGACCGTGCCCGACCACGTCGCCGACCACCAGCGCGACCCGGGCGCCGGGCAGCGGGATCAGGTCGAACCAGTCGCCGCCCACTCCGGCCTGGGCCGGCAGGTAGCGGGAGGCGACCTCCAGGGCGTTCTGCTCGGGCAGGCCCTGGGGCAGCAGGCTGCGCTGCAGGGCCACCGCCATGCCGTGCTCGCGGGTGTAGCGGCGGGCGTTGTCGATGCAGACGGCGGCCCGGGCGCCGAGCTCCTCGGCCAGCGAGAGGTCGTCCGGTTCATAGCGCGCCGAGTCGCCGGACCGCCAGAACTTGGCGATGCCCAGCTGCACCCCGCGCGCTCGCAGCGGCACCCGGATCACCGAGTGCGCGCCGGTGGCCAGCACGGCGGCGGACCGCTGCGGATCCTGGGCCTGCCATTCGGGCGAGTTCGGCAGGTCGGTGTCGAGCACCGCGCGGCCGGCGCCCAGGCTGCGGCCCTGCGGTGAGGCGCGCTGCACGGTGATGGTTTCGCCGACCGGGTAGTACGCCTGAGGGTCGAGCGACTCGGCGCCGCGCAGCGCCACCCGTTCCATCTGCAGGCTGTCCTCGGGGGCCGGCTCCTCGCCGGTCAGCACCGGCCCGGCGAGGTCCACCGTGACCACGTCGGCGAACCGCGGCACGGCCACCTCGGCCAGCTCCTCGGCGGTGCGGGTGACGTCGAGGGTGGTGCCGATGGCCACCGAGGCGTCGTAGAGCAGGGTGAGGCGGCGGCCGGCGGCCTCGGCCCGGTCGGAGGCGGTGTGCAGTTCGGTGGAGTCGCGCAGGGTGACCACGCTGCCGGGTGGGCCGCCGGCCTCGTCGGTGGTCCGGATGTTGACCACCAGCAGCCGGCCCTGGCTGACCAGCACCTCGTCGTTGACGGCCCGCCCCGAGGTGAGCAGGTCGGTGGCGCGGTGGTCCAGCCCGAGGTCGGTGACCGCCCGGCCCTCGGCGTCGACGGGCAGGCCGAGCAGTCGGCGGGCCTCGTCGTTGGCGAGCAGCAGGGTGTCGGGGCCGCGCTTGGCCGCGCCGATGATCAGTACGCCCTCGCGGACCGCGTGCAGCACGGCGTCGTGGTGCTCGTACATCCGCGTCATCTCGATCGGGCCGAGGCCGCGGGTCTGGCGGCGCAACCGGCGGCTGGCCAGCGCGGTGCCGATGGTGGCCAGGACCAGCGCGCCGCCCGCCGCGCCGAGCACCAGCGGCAGCTGCTTGTCCACCACGTTGGTGACCTTGCTGATGGTGATGCCGGCGGAGACCGCGCCGACGATCGTGCCGTCGGTGTCGTGCACCGGGACGATGGCCTGCTCCAATCGGCCGATGGTGCCGTTGACCTGTTCGGTCACCACCTGGCCGTGCAGCGCCGGTTCGTAGTTGCCGACGAACTTCTTGCCGATCCGGTCGGGTAGCGGATGGGTGAGGCGGATGCCGTCGGTGTTGATCACCACGATGAAGTCGACGCCGGAGGCGACCCGGGCGGCCTCGGCCTTGGGCTGCAGGATCGCCGTGGGGTCAGGCGTCTTCATCGCCGCGGCGGTACCGGGCGCGTTGGCGAAGGTCTGGGCGACGGCGACCGAGCGGTTGCGGGCCTCCTTGGTGCTGTCGTAACTCGATTGCAGCACCAGGGCGGTCACCGCCGCCACCACCAGTAGCAGCACCACCAGCACCTGGAGCGCGAATACCTGCCCGGCCAGGCTGCGCACCCGCGCCCGCTTCATCCGGGCCATGGGCCCATATCTACGCCGAATCGCGCGCGGGGGCCACCGGGGCTCGGCTACGCCGAACCGCGCGCGAGGTCACCGGGGCCCGGGCCTCCCCCACGGATCGCCCGGGCCCCGGGCACCCGCCTCCCGCTCAGCCGCGGAAGTCCGCCGGGCGCTCCGGGCTCGCCTCGGCCAGCGCCTTGGTGACCTCCGGGACGCCGGCCCGCAGGCCGTAGGCCGGGGTGCCGGGCTGCTGGCGCCAGGAGTCGTCGAGCCCGCCGGCGTCCACCGTGTCGAAGCCGATCTCCTCGATCAGGGCCCGCACGGTCTGCTTGGCCGCCGCGTCGTCGCCGGCCACCGGCAGCGCCATCCGGTCCGGATCGCCGGCCGGGCGCGGCCGCTCCAGGAAGTCCTGGGCGTAGGTGCTGTTGAAGGCCTTGACCACCGGGTGGCCGAGGTGGCCCTCGGTCCATCGGCTCTCGGTCAGGCCGTCGTCCTCGATCCCGGCGATCCGGCCGTCGCGCTGCGGGTAGTAGTTGCCGGTGTCGACGACGACCAGGCCGTCGGCCGCGCCCGCGAAGACGCCCTCGGGCAGGCCCGGCACGGCCTTCAGCGGGATGGTGACCACGACCAGCTCGGCGCCCTTGGCGACCTCGGTGACCGGCACCGCGGTGGCGCCGGTCTCGGCGGCGAGCTCGGTCAGGGTCTGCGGGCCGCGCGAGTTGGCCACCACCACCTGGTGTCCGAGGGCGGTGAACCGCCGGGTGAGATTGCCGCCGATGTTTCCGGCGCCGATGATGCCGATCTTCATGGTGCGCTCCTCGGGTGCTGCGCGGCGGTTGCGGCCGCAGTGCTCGGTGATCGTCAACCGCCGCACCCGGAAGGCTATTTCCGTCTCGACCCGGAAACTTCGAAGTCAGATCTTCAGCTCTTCGGATCTCAGGTCTTCAGGTCGGAACGTGGATCGCCGGAACGTGCGGACGCCACGCTCAGAACTTCAGCGGCAGCGCCTCGAAGGAGGCCGCGAACCGGGTGCCCAGTCGCGAGCCGTTGCCCCGGCTCATCGACTCCAGGAACTCCCGGGCGTCACCCATTTGGCCGCCCAGCCCGGCCAGGTAGGCGGCGTGCGCCTCCAGCGAGGCGACGCCGGCCTCGAAGTAGTCGGTGGTGTCAACCCCGTGCTCGCCGACCGGGGAGGCGGCGGCCCAGAGCTGGCGCACGCCGTCCCAGGGCTGGTGCCCCTCCTCCAGCAGTTCGCGGAAGACCCAGCGGTTGCCGGCGTCGCGGATCGCGTCCAGGGTGGCCCGGCCGGCGGCGATGTGGTCGGCCTGGTTGGGCACCGTGCCACCGTAGGTGTCGCGGAAGTTGGTGGTGATCACGATCTCCGGGCGGTGGCGGCGGATCAGCCGGGCGATGTCGCGGCGCAGCGGCAGCCCGTACTCCAGCACGCCGTCGGGGTGGTGCAGGAACTCCACGGTGTCCACCCCGACCAGGGCGGCCGAGGCGATCTGCTCGGCCTCGCGCAGCGGCCCGCTCTCGGCCGGGTCGATCCCGTCGATGCCGGCCTCGCCGCTGGTCACCATGGCGTAGACGACGGTCTTGCCCTGGGCGGTCCAGCGGGCCACGGCCGCCGCCGCGCCGTACTCCATGTCGTCCGGGTGGGCGACCACGGCGAGGGCGCGGTCCCAGTCCTCGTCGAGGGGCTGCAGCGGGGGCAGGGCGGGCTCGGACATGACGGCACTCCTTGGATCTGATCATCTGTCAGGACCGTCATACCATCCTCCGAGCCCGCCCTGCGGCTCAGCGGCCGGCGGTCGGGTGCAGCTGGTGCACCGTCGCCTCCGGCTGCCCGGTGCGGTGCTGCAGCCGCTCGCCCTCGATGTCGAGGTCGGGCAGCAGCCGGGCCAACCGGCGCGGCAGCCACCAGGCGGCGTGCCGGGTGAGGGCGAGCACGGCCGGCACGAAGGTCATCCGGATCACGAAGGCGTCCAGCGCCACCCCGATCGCCAGGGCGAGGGCGATCTGCTTGAGCATCAGGCTGTCCGAGCCGAGGAACGAGGCGAACACCGCGATCATGATCAGTGCGGCGGCGGTGACCACCCGGGCGCTGTGCCGGGCGCCTTCGTGCACCGCGCGCAGCGGCTGCCGGTGGTGCACATAGGCCTCGCGCATCCGGGAGACCAGGAACACCTCGTAGTCCATGGCCAGCCCGAAGAGCACCGCGAGCAGGATGATCGGCAGGAAGCTGCTCACCGGCCCGGCCTTGTCCACCCCGATCAGGTGGGCGAAGTGGCCCCACTGGAAGACGCCGACCGCGGCGCCGAGGGTGGCCGCGATGGAGAGCAGGAACCCGGCGGCGGCCTTCAGCGGAACCACCAGCGAGCGGAACACCAGGAGCAGCAGGAGCAGCGACAGGCCGACCACCACCGCGGCGAACGGGATCAGCGCCGCGTTGAGCTTGGCCGAGACGTCGATGCTGACGGCGGTGGTGCCGGTGACGCCGATGGTCGCGCCGGTCTGCTGGGTGATCGTGGCGGCGTCGCCGCGGATCGCCGAGACCAGGTCCTTGGTCGACTGGTCGGCGGGGCCGCCGGTCGGGACCACCTGGATCAGCGCGGTGTGGGCGGCGGGGTTGGCGACCGGGTTGCCGACCGCGCTGACGCCGGGCAGTGCCTTGATCGAGTCGACGATCTGATGGGTGGCCGCGCTCGGGTCGGCGCTGTGCGAGGTGTCGGCCAGCACCAGCAGCGGGCCGTTGAAGCCGGGGCCGAACTCCTTGCTGATCTGGTCGTAGGCGAGGCGCTCGGAGGAGTGGGCGGGCGCGGTGCCGTTGTCGGGCAGCGCCATCCGCAGGCTGTGCGCGGGCCAGGCGAGGGCTCCGACGGCGGCCAGTACCAGGGCGATGGTGATCAGCGGGCGGCGGGTGACCAGCCGGAACCAGCGCTCCCCGGCGTTGGCCGGGCGGCCGTCGGTGCGGGCCAGGGCCTGTTCGCGGCGCATCGCCCGGGAGCGCGGGCGGGGCTTCAGCCGGGCGCCGGCGAAGCCGAGCAGGGCGGGCAGCAGGGTGATCGCGACCAGCACGGCGATGAGGACCGCGGCGGCGGCGCTCAGGCCCATCACGGTCAGGTAGGGGATGCCGACCACGGTGAGGCCGGCCATGGCGATCACCACGGTGAGGCCGGCGAAGACCACCGCGCTGCCGGCGGTGCCGACGGCCAGTGCGGCCGACTCTTCAGGGGTGGTGCCGTGGGCGAGTTGGGCGCGGTGCCGGCTGACGATGAAGAGCGCGTAGTCGATGCCGACCGCCAGTCCGATCATCAGGGCCAGGCTCTGCGCGGTGGACGAGATGGCGGTGACGCCGGTGAAGGCGAGCACTCCGGCGATCGCGGTGGCCACCCCGGCGATCGCGCTGAGCAGCGGCAGTCCGGCGCTGAGCAGCGAGCCGAAGGTCAGCGCCAGGACCAGCATGGCCACGCCGACCCCGATCAGGTCGCTGGCGCCCTGCTTGGCCTTGGTCTGGGCCGCGTTGCCGCCGACCTGGACGTCGAGGCCGGACTGCTGGGCGCTGTCGACCGCGGTGCGCAGCTGGTCCACCGAGCCGGACTTCAGCCCGCCCGAGGTGACCTCGTACTGCACCTGGGCGATCGCGGTGCTGCCGTCGGCGGAGACGGCGTGCGCGGCGGCCGGGTCGACCACCTTGGCCACCTGGGGCGCGGACTGGGCGGCGGTGAGCGCGGCGTGGATGGCGGCCTGCTCCGGCGGGTCGGTGACCTTGTGGCCGGCCGGGGCGGTGAAGACCACCTGGGCGCTGGTGCCGGAGAAGGCCGGGAAGTCGGTCTTCAGGCGGTCCAGCGCCTGCTGCGACTGGGAGCCGGGGATGGTGAAGGTGTCGTCGAGCTTGCCTGGGCCGCCGAAGGCGAGCATGCAGCCGACGACTGCGGCGATCGCCGCCAGCCAGAGCGCGAGGACGCGCCGTCGATGGCGGTAGGCGAGACGCCCGAGGCGGTGGAGCAGGGTCGGCATGGCGGAGGGGCTCCAGTCTGGAGGCGCGAAAAACTGGCAGTCCTGCCACATTAACAAAAGTGGCAGGACTGCCAACTTTCCGACCGGCCCTCCCGGCCGGGCCTGAGATGATCGACGGGTGGAGACCAGCGAAGAACCCGGACGCCGCGAACAGAACCGCCTGCGCACCCACAACGCCCTGGTGCAGGCCGCCAACCGGCTGTTCAAGGAGCAGGGGTACGAAGCCACCACGGTGCGCGACATCGCGGCCGCCGCCGGCGTGGGCGAGCGCACCTTCTTCCGCTACTTCCCGTCCAAGGAGAGCCTGGTGGTGCAGCAGGTCCGGGAGACCATCCCGCTGCTGGCCGCCGAGATCCGCAAGCGGCCCGCCGAGGAGCCGCCGCTGGTCGCGCTGCGCGAGGCGATTCTCGACATGTCGACCTGGCACCGGACCACTCCGGCGATCCTGCTGGTCGGCCCGCAGCCGCTCTCCCCCGACCTGACCAGCCGGGGCGGCCGGTTCCTGCTGTTCGACATGGAGGAGGCGGTGGTCGGCGCCTTCATGGACCGCCTCGACATCCCCGAGCCCGAGCTGCCCGACCGGCTGCGCGCCGCCGCACTGGGCCGCGCCGGGGTGGCCGCACTGCGCTCCGTCCGGCTCGCCTACACCCGGCTGCCCGAGGCCCGGAAGCACGAGGTGGACCTGATCGAGCTGGTCCGGATCGCCTTCGCCGCCATCGGCGCCTGACGGCTCGTCAAGACGGTGCGTCAACTCACAGGTTGCGGACAGGCCATCACCGGACGAACCAGCGGAAACCGGTTTGAGTAGAATCCGCCCCGGGCGCGGTCAGCGACGCCTGTGCCCTCCCTGTTACCGACTCCCTGAGGGAGACAGATGCGCGACCTGACCATCGGCGAGTTCCTGCAGCAACTGGGGGCGCGGGTGCCGGCCCCCGGCGGTGGGGCGAGCGCCGCCCTGCACGCGGCGCAGAGCGCCGCCCTGCTGTGCATGGTGGCCCGCTACACCACCGGCGAGCGCTACGCCGACGTGCAGGACGCGATCGCCCGGATCCTCGCCGAGGCCGAGGAGCTGGGCGCCACCGCGCTGCGCCTCGCCGAGGAGGACGCGGCCGCCTTCACCGCCGTCACCGACGCC
This sequence comes from Kitasatospora acidiphila, assembly GCF_006636205.1. Lineage (NCBI taxonomy): Bacteria > Bacillati > Actinomycetota > Actinomycetes > Kitasatosporales > Streptomycetaceae > Kitasatospora > Kitasatospora acidiphila. The sequence goes on from NZ_VIGB01000003.1 coordinate 1,986,931, forward strand.
TACGGGCTGCCCAAGGGCACCCCCGAGGAGAAGGCCGCCCGCTCGGCCGCGATCGCTGGTGCCCTGGTCGGCGCCGCCCAGCCGCCGGCCGACACCATCGCCGCGGCCCGCCGCCTGGTCGCGCTCGGCGAGGAGCTGGCGCCGATCGGCAACCGCAATGTGCTCACCGACGTCGCCGCCGCCACCGAGGCGGCACGCGCCGCGGCCACCACCGCCCGGGTGAACGTCGAGATCAACCTCGGCGGGATCAAGGACGAGGCGGCCCGGGCCGAGCTGCTCGCCGCCATCGCCGACGTCGACCAGATCGCCGCCGCGGCCGAAGCCGTCACCACCGCGGTGCGAAAGGAGATCACCAAGTGACCGCGACCGAGCTGAAGGGTGGCCCGCTGGCCACTCAGATCCGTGCCGACGTCGCCGAGCGCGCCGCCAAGCTGACCGAGCAGGGCCGCACCCCGCGGCTCGCCGTGGTCACCGCCACCGACGACGAGGCCAGCGCCTGGTACGTGCGCTCGATCGCCAAGGCCGCCGGCAAGGTCGGCATCAGCTGCGACATCGTGGACCTCGGTCCGCAGGCGACCACCGCGGAGATCACCGCCACCCTGGAGCGGCTGAGCGCCGACGACACGGTGCACGGCCTGATGCTGCAGACCCCGCTGCCGGCCGGCGCCCGACTGGAGGAGCTGGCCGGGGCGATCGACTTCGCCAAGGACGTGGACGGCGCCAGCCCGCTGTCGCTCGGCCGACTGGCCGCCGGTCTGCCGGCCTTCGCCCCGGCCACCGCCGAGGCCGTGCTCACCATCCTGGAGCACTACCAGGTCGAGCTTCAGGGCAAGCACGTGGCAGTGGTCGGCCGCTCCACCGTGGTCGGCAAGCCCGCCGCGCACCTGCTGCTGGACCGCAACGCCACCGTGACGGTCTGCCACTCGCGCACCGCCGACCTGGCCGCGGTGACCAGCACCGCCGACGTGGTGGTGGCCGCCGTCGGCCGGACCGCCCTGATCACCCCGGCGCACGTCCGCCCCGGCGCCACCGTCATCGACGTGGGCACCAACCCGACCGAGGACGGCGGCCTGGCCGGCGACGTCGACCCCGCGGTCGCCGAGACCGCCGGCGCGCTGACCCCGGTGCCGGGCGGCGTCGGCCCGGTCACCACCGCGCTGCTGCTGCGCCACACGGTGGAGGCCGCCGAGCACTGACCCTCGTGCGGGTCCCGGCCGGCTGCCGTCAGCGGGCCGGGATCCGCCCGAGCCGTTCGGCCAGCAAGGCGGTCAGCTCGGCCGACCGCTTGTCGACGAAGAAGTGGTCGCCGGGTACCTCCAGGCACTCCACCGCGCCGGTGGAGTAGGCGCGCCAACTCTCGGCCCGGGCCGCGGTGGCCGTGATGTCCTCCGTCCCGCTGATCACCAGCAGATCGGCGGCGACCGGCACCGGGGGACGGTTGCGGTGCGCCTCGGCGTAGTCGCCGTAGAGCGCGACGTCCTTGCGCAGCACCGGCGTCACCAGCTCGCGGATCGCCGGATCGGCGAGCAGCTCCGCGTCGATTCCGCGGTAGTGCTCGGCGAACGCGGCCAGGAACTCCTCATCGTCCAGGCCGCTGAACCGCTCGGGCTCCCAGGGCAGTTGGCACGGGGCCGGGCAGGCGGCCAGCACCAGCAGCGCGGGCGGGCGGCCGGCCGCCTCGGCGGCCAGGGCCAGCTCGTAGCCGACCAGCGCGCCCAGGCTCACCCCGAACAGCGCATACGGTCCGTCGGCTTGGTCCAGCAGCCTGGGGAGCAGCCCGGCCGCCAACTGCGGGATTGAGGTGGCCGGGGCCTGGCGCATCGTCAGCAGGTGGCCCGGATAGTCGAGGCCGCGCCAGCTCGGGCCGCCGACCGGGCGCGGCCACTTGGTGAAGATCATGCTGGTGCCGCCCGCGTAGGGCAGGCAGAACACCTGGTCTATCCGGTCCGTTGCCGCCATCGGTGGCTCCCCCTGGTCTCGAAGGTCGGGTTCTCGGGCTCATGATCGCAGCCGGCACACCCGCCGGGGCCGCAGTTGATCACCCTGGCCAGTCACGCCGGAAGCGGGTATGTTCAGTGCCGGAGCGGGGCACTGAGTATCGGTCACCCCGCCCTCGCCTCGGTAGTCCAGCGGGAGAGACACGGTGCTCAAACCACCGACAGCGTGGGTTCGAATCCCACTCGAGGCACCAGCGGCAACGGAGGAGTGAGCCCTGTCCGGCAGCCTGCTCGCCATCAGCGACCTGCACATCGCCCACCCGGACAACCGGGCGATCGTGGAGTCGCTGCAGCCTGATGACCCGTCGGACTGGCTGATCATCGCCGGCGACGTGGCCGAGCGTTTCGACGACATCGCCTGGGTGTTCGCCGTGCTGCGGGCGCGGTTCGCCGAGGTGATCTGGTCCCCCGGCAACCACGAGCTGTGGACCCATCCGAACGACCGGGTGCAGCTGCGCGGCGAGGAGCGCTACCTCAAACTGGTCGAACTCGCCCGCCGGTTGGGCGTGCACACCCCCGAGGACCCGTACCCGGTGTTCCGCGGCCACGGCGGCCCGGTGGTGGTGGCCCCGCTCTTCACGCTCTACGACTACTCGTTCATGGCCCCCGGCGCCGCCACCGTCGAGGAGTCGCTGCGCCTGGCCCACGAGGCCGGGGTGGTCTGCACCGACGAGTTCATGCTGCACCCGGATCCCTACCCGACCCGGGGCGACTGGTGCCGGGCCCGGATCGAGCTGACCGAGCGCCGGCTCGACGCGATCGACCCGGCGCTGCCCACCGTGCTGGTCAACCACTATCCCCTGGTCCGCGAGCCCACCATGGTGCTGCGCTACCCGGAGTTCGCCCAGTGGTGCGGCACCGCGCTGACCGCCGACTGGCACCTCAAGTACCGCGCCGCCGCCATGATCTACGGCCACCTGCACATCCCCAGGGAGACCTGGTACGACGGGGTGCGCTTCGAGGAGGTCTCGGTGGGCTACCCGCGCGAGTGGCAGAAGCGGGAGCGGCGCACCTGGCTGCGGCAGGTGCTGCCGTCCCGTCAACCGGCCTGAGTCGGCAGGTCCGTGGACCAGCCGACCGTCAGCCGTTTGCCGCCAAACGCTCGGTGGTCCGCATCCGGGCGTCCACCTCCTGGGCGAACTCCAGCCAGATCTCCGCGCACTGCCGCGCCAGGTCGACCACCAGCTCACCGCAGTGCGCGGGCACGGCCGCCGTCAGTTCGGACCACTCCTCGGTGCCGATCGCATTCTGCCGCAGCAGCCTCAGCAGTTGCCGGCCCTCCGCCTTGTGCCGCAACGACGGATCGCGAACCAGCTTCTCCAGCACCGCCGCCGGGTCCGAGCACTCCTGGGGGGTGCGTCGCACCGGCTGTCGGCGGACCGGGCTGGTCGCGGTGGCGGCCACCGTCCGGCCCGCCTGCGGCGACTCGCCGGCCACCAGTCGGCGGCGGACCGCGCTCACGGTCGCGGGCGAGACGCCGGCGAGCCTGGCCACCTCCCGCAGCGAGGCCTGTGGCAGCTGGGCGATGATTTCCGCCACCCGCTGCCGCCCCGCCTCGCCACTGACCGGCCGCACCCGGCCGTCCCGCCCCAGCCGCATCTCGGGCTGGAGTGACGCACCGGCCGAGTTCCGGCGCAGGGCCGCCACCGCCTTGGTGCCGAGCCCGGCCACCCGACCGATCGCCCGGTCCGACAGGTGCGGATGCGAACGCAGGATCCGATCCGCTGCCGCGCGCCGGTCCTCCTGGGACAGCGGCAGCCCGTGCGAGACGTTGGCCTCCACCGCCCGGAGGAAGGCGTCGGCCTGGCCGCCGTCGAAGAACTCGGCCTCGATGCTCAGCTGACCGCGCGCCTTCGCCGCCAGCACCCGGTGCACGCCGTCGATCACCCGCATGGTGTCCCGCTCGAGCAGGATCGGCGGCAGCGGCTGGTCCAGCTCGGCGAGCCGGGCGACGTGCTCGGCATCCGGCCCCTGGGATCGCGGCGACTCCTCCGGCAGCCGGATCGCCTCGATCAGCACCGTCACCACCCCGCCCGGCGGCCGGTCGGTATCCCGGCCGGCCGCGGCCGGCTCAGCCCGTGCCGCATGTCGCGGCGACTCGAGAGCAGCTGTCTGATTCAATTCACACCCCGTTGGATAGCTATTCAGAACCCGTTGCTCACAGTCGGCTTTCAGGTTCCTTCCAGGAACGTAGACTATTTGCGAGTCCGGCCCCAGCTGATCAATCCTGACCCGTACCAGCGCCGCTGTCGAGAATCAGATCCGGTCAAACCGGCTACGCACGGGTCCTCTTTTCGACGTTCTTGCAGCACCCGGATACCGTCCAACCGTCCGCACCACCGGGCGCTGGACATTCCGAGTCCCTTGTGGTGTTCACCCGGCCAGTGCGATCGTGAGGCCGTCACGCTCGATCTACTTTTCGAGGCCCCTTTGTCCACGATGAACAACGGCCCGGGGAGCGACTCAAGCCTTTCGTGAACACCAGCGGAATCCGGCTCTCCTACCAGCGGTCCGGCCGGGGCGAACCGGTGCTGATGATCACGGGCTCGGGGGCCGCCGGCCATGTGTGGACCACCTACCAGACGCCGGCCCTGCACCAGGCGGGCTACGAGACGATCGTGTTCGACAACCGCGGCATCGCGCCGTCGGACGCGCCACCCGGCGGCACACGCTCGAGCAGCTGGTCGGCCATCTGGGAAACCTGGAGCGGCCGGCGGCGGCCAATACCGCCATCATCGAGTTTCTGGACAAGAACCAGGCCATTCGCCTGCGAGCAACCGCCGAACGCTCGCCCGCGCGGCAGCCGTCCCACTATCCTGGCGACCTGGTTTCTCGGGCACGGGGCCCGATGAGTTTTTTTGGGGGGTTCAGCATGGTTGCTGGTCGTGTGGTGCGCTTCGACAGTTCTCGTGGCTACGGCTTCATTGCGCCGGAGGGCGGTGGCGAGGACGTCTTCCTCCATGTCAACGACATGGAAATTCCGGAGTCCTATGTCCGCTCGGGTCTCGCGGTCGATTTCGAGGTCGAGGAGGGGGACCGCGGGCTCAAGGCTTCGGCGGTCCGGCTCGCCCTGGGGCCGGACGGTGAGCCCGTCACGCCGCCGAACACCCTTGTGCAGCGAGGTGTCCGTTCGTCGGCCGAGGAGGACTCCGTCTGCGACGCGCTCGCTGTCGAGGAGTACACCGCCGAGGTGACCGAGGTGCTGCTGGCAGCGGCTCCGTCACTGACCGGCGAGCAGATCCTGCTGATCCGGCAGGGTCTGCTGCAGTCCGCGAAGGTCCACGGCTGGATCACCGGCTGACCGTCGACGTGCCAGGCGATGCGGCGCCGCTCTTGGCAGAGCGGCGCCGCTTTCGTTCAACTGCTGTCACCGCTGCGGTTGAACAGTGCCAGGTGGCCGTCGCCGTGGCAGGTCACGGTCGACAGCCGCCGGAAGGTCCAGCCGAGGCCTCGGATCACGCGCCGAGCAGCAGGATCGGGCGGCTGGTGAACAGGTAGCTGCCGCAGGCCGTGGTCGCCTCGGTCACGGGCTGCCACTGCCGGCCCTGCCACCGGTACATCAGATATCCGAGGGTGTTGGTGAGCCCGCGTACCAGGACCGCCGACTCGATGCCGCTGTCCTGGCAGACACGATCCTCCAACTCCACCAGGAGGGCGGGCCGGTGGCGCAGCAAGGTGCTGAACGAGCCGAGCACCACCGCAGCCTCGGTCACGCCGACGTTGATGAAGTCGACCCGCTCCAGGCTGAGCTGACGGCAGAACACGTCCACGATGTCGGCGGAACCAGCGGGCGCGGGCAGCCGGAGGGTTCCGGGCTCGCTCGCCCGAGCCGGCAGCGAGCGATGCACCACGATGTTGCGACGGCCGAACAGTGCCCCGGCGACGGTGAGCCACCGGGGCGTCGAACGCAGCGGTTCGAGGCAGTGCACCTGCCCGGTCGGGCCGGCGAGGATCGACAACGTCCAGGTGACGAGGTGCGGTTCGGCCCGCACCTCCAGGCAGACCGAGCCCGGTCGGACCAGCTCCCGCAGGCCGGCCGGCCGCCGCCGGGAGACCCATCTCAGGGCCGTCGCGAAGTCCGCAAGGACCGCTCCCCGGCGTGTCGGACCGCTGGCTGCTGCCACCTCGCCCCGGGCGGGCGTCTTGCGGTTCATCGGTTGCTATCTCCTCCGGGCATCAGATCTCAGAGCGAGGCTAGCCACCCGTCACCGCTTATGGATCTTCCTGGACGTTGATATTGGACACATCTCTGGATGTACTCGGCGGAACAATATCCCCCCGGCCGACGGTGATTGACTGTCCGTCAGGAACCGGGTGGGACGGAGCTGGAGGATCCACCGCGCGGCCGTTCGGCGAACCAGACTTGCGCACCGGCCACCACGGTTCCGGTGGAGCCGCCGAACAGGAAGCCCTGGTCGGCCAGCCGGTGGCAGGCCCGCACCGTGTCCGGCTCCGGCACCAGCAGGATGTCGTCGACGAAGGACTCGTCCAGCATCGGGGGCCGGACCCCGGAGCCCAGTCCGGGGATCAGCCGACGGGCCGGCTCCCCGCCGAAGATCACCGAACCGACGCTGTCGACCGCCACGGTGCGGACCTGCGGCCGGTGCTCCTTGAACCAGCGGGCGCAGCCCACCAGGGTGCCGGTGGTGCCGGCGCCGACGAACGGCACGTCGAGCTCGGGGAACTGCTCGGCGATCCGCGGCGCGGTCCGCCGGTGATGCGCACGCCAGTTGTTGGGGTTTCCGTACTGGTTGAGCCAGAGGTAGCGCGGGTCGCTGTCGCAGAGCTGCCGCACGTAGGCGAGCCGGGCGCCGAGCAGTCCGCTCACCGGATCGGGCTCGGTGACCAGTTGGACGCCTGCGTCGCCGAGTGGACCGACGACCTGCTGCGCAGTGCGCCGCTGTCGGTCCGGGCGATCAAGGAGGCGGCGATGCGGTCGGTGGACATGCCGCTCGCCGAGGCGTTCGCTGCCGAATTCGTCTGGGAGCGGCGGCGGCAGCGGAGCACGGACGTGCTGGAGGGTCCCCGGGCCTTCGCCGAGAAGCGCGGACCGGTGTGGCTTGGACACTGAGCACCACGGGCGGGGCGGCCCGGTCGGACACCTCCGACCGGGCCGCCCCGCGACTCTCCTGCAGTGGCTCAGCTGCCCAACGCCTCTGCCAGCGGCGGCTCCTGACGGTGACTCAGTGATCGCACCCGCTCGTCCAGTTCCTGGGCGAACTCCTGCCAGGTCGCCGCGTACTGCCGGGCCAGGCTGACCACCAGGTCGCTGCAGTGCGGGGGAACGGCCGCGGTCAGCTCGGACCACTGGTGGGTCCCGAGGGAGTTCTGCCGCAGCAGCCGGAGCAGTTGGCGGCCCTCCTCCTTGTGTCGCAGCGACGGGTCGCGGAGCAGCTTCTCCAGCAACTCGGTCGGGTCGCCCTGGACCAGCCGAAGCGGCCGGGCGGAGCTGCCGCGGCCGCCCTGGACGGCCTGGCGGTCCAGGGCGGCCGAGGCGGTGGTCACGCCGGCGGCCAGCGGGCCCTCGCCCGCTCTCAGCCGCTTGCGCACGTCGCTGGCGGTGGCCGGTGACACGCCGGCGATCCGCGCGAGTTCACGCGCCGAGGCGTCGGGGCGCTCCGCGATCAGTTCGGCCACCCGGAGTCGGCCGAGTGCTCCGTTCACCGGGCGCACCCGGCCGTCCCTGCCGACCCGCCCGTCCAACTGCGCGTCCGCCGCAGTTGAACGCTTGCGGGTCGCGGCGACCGTCTTGGCGCCGACGCCGGCGATCCGAGCGATCGCCCGGTCGGAGAGGGCAGGGTGCGAGGAGATGATCCGTTCGACCGCCGCCCGGCGATCGGCCAGCGAAAGCGGCAGGCCGTGCGACACATTGGCCTCGACCGCCCGCAGGAATGCGTCCTCGGCGGGACCGTCGTAGAACTCGACCTCGATGCTCTGACGGCCCTTCACGAAAGCTGCCATCAGCCGGTGAATGCCGTCGATCACCTTCATGGTGCGGCGCTCCACCAGGATCGGCGGGAGGGCTGACTCCAGTCCGGCCAGCAGCATGACGTGCTCGACGTCATGCCCGGCCGAGCGGAGCGGCTCACCCGCCAGCAAGCTGGTGATCGGGACCGTCACCGTCGTACCCCGAACCTCTGCCCCGCCGCTTGCCACCCCCGCTTCAACGACCTCGGCGCCTTCCGCGCCGGATCGATGGACTCGCAAGACGCCGCCAAGCTGATCCACTCTTAACTCCCCCATTGGATGCAGGCTGAGAATCCGCCGCTCACAGGAGGGTTGAGGAGTACGCCGGGGGCCATCGGCATGCCGAACACCAAAAGAGGTCACACCAGCCCCCGACCGACACTCCTGTCCCGCCATTCCCGTCAGCCGCCCACTCACCATCGTCACCATTCAAGGCGCAACTGTCGAGACGTCAGGTACACGTCCGTACTGTGGCAGGTCGACGATGGCGGTCCCAGAGCGGGAACCGGCTGCCTGCTAGCCGGCGTGGCGTGCCGTGGACAGCTCGGACTCGACCGGCTCCGGAACCAGCAGCTCGGTGAGATGGCGGGCCGAGGCCTCCCAGGACCAGGACTCCTGCACCCACTCCCGGCCGGCGGCGCCCATCTGCGCCCGGTCCGGGGCGAGCAGGATCCCGGTCAGCGCCGCGGCTATCGCCGCCGGGTCGGCGCCATTCACCACGCGTCCGGTCCTGCCGTCCAGCACGGTGTCGGGTGCACCGCCGGACCGGCCGACCAGCACCGGCAGGCCGCTCGCGGCGGCCTCCAGGAAGACGATGCCCAGGCCCTCGGCCTCCAGCCCGAACTTGCGGGTCCGGCACGGCATCGCGAAGGCGTCGGCGGCGGCGTAGTACGGCGGCGTCTCGGCGTGCGTCTTGCCGCCCGTGAAGATCACCGACCCCGGAGCGAGGCGCTCGGCCAGCCGGCGGAGCTCCGCCTCGTGCGGCCCCTTGCCGACCACCAGCAGCACCGCCTCCGGGACCGAGCGCTGGATCAGCGGGAGCGAGCGGATCAGCATGTCCTGCCCCTTGCGCGGCACCATCCGCGCCACGCAGACGATGATCCGCTTGTCCTGCAGTCCGAGTTCCGTACGCAGGGCCGCACCTGACTCGGCGTCAGGCCGGAACAGTCCGGCGTCGACACCGGGCACCAGCCGGCTGAGCCGGGCCCGGGGCCCGAGGGCGGGAGCTATCCGGTCCCTGGTGTACTGACCGAGGTAGGTGACCGCGTCGACGCTGCCGCCGATCCGCCGCAGCAGCTGCCGCGCGCCGGGGATCCTGGCCCACCAGATCTCGTGTCCGTGGGTGGTGGCCACCATGCGCCGTATCCCGTTGCGGCGCAGCGTGGGCGCCATCAGCGCGAGCGGCGCGGCGGCGCCGAACCAGACCCGGTCGCAGCCGTGCTCGCGGGCTATTTCGACCGCTCGCCGGCCGACCCGGGCGGTGGGCAGCAGCATCCGGCTGGAGTCGCGCACCACCGGGAAGGGGAGGGTGGCGTCATAGGCGTGATCGCCCGGCTCGCGGGAGGTGTAAACGACGACGTCGTCCGCCGGCATCCGCGTGACCATCGCATGGACGAAGGTCTCGATCCCACCCTGTCGGGGCGGAAAGTCATTCGTTATGACAAGGGTGGAGGCCATGACTGCGAGGTTTCCTTCAGCGATGGGGTCAAGGGGCGACGCCGAACCGCGACCCTAACACCCGGCGCGCAGCGGGCGGCCGCGCGCCCCGACCGGCGTGCGGCCGGGGTGCGCGGGACCGGTCCTACCGCTGGGCCATGGCCTCGATCAGGCTCTTGGGCCGCATGTCGGTCCAGTTCTGTCGTCTTGTCCTATGAGCTGCCTTCGAAGGCAACCTGTGGAGGATTCAGCACGGACGGGGAGGGGGTCAACAGAGCCTGAGTCCGCCGGCCGTTCGCACAGGCCTCGCCGGCTCGTCGTCTGCAGTGGTTACCCTGGTCCGGGACATCCTGGCGCAACCGCGTCGGGGCGTTGCCGCGGTCCCGGGTGGACTCCGACCGAGGGGAGGCGAGTGACATGGACTGCAGTAGTACGGGCCCTCACAGCCCCGCCCCAGCCCGCCCTCGTGCCTACCTCGGCGTACGGTGACCGAGCAGTAACCGGTGCCTCCCGTCGGTCGGTTGGCCTTTCCAGCCAACTCGCCGACGACTGCTGCCGGTTGCCGCCGCCGACCGGCCAGGAGACCCGCCATGCACGCACTGAGCACCTTCGACTTCCTCATCCGCCTCGCCACCGGCGTCGGCTGCGGCGCGCTGATCGGCGTGGAGCGCCAGTGGCGCGCCCGGATGGCTGGCCTGCGCACCAACGCCCTGGTCGCCACCGGGGCCACGCTGTTCGTCCTCTACAGCGAGGCGGTCGGCGACACCGGCAGCCCCACCCGGGTCGCGTCCTACGTGGTCTCCGGGATCGGCTTCCTCGGCGGTGGGGTGATCCTGCGGGACGGCGCCGGGGTGCGCGGGCTGAACACCGCGGCGACGCTCTGGTGCTCGGCCGCCGTCGGTGTGCTGGCCGCCTCCGGCAAGCTCGACCTGGCCTGGCTGGCCGCGTTCACCGTGCTCGCCGTGCACCTGGTGCTGCGGCCCGCCGGCCGCCTGCTGGACCGGGCGCCGTCCGCCGGCACCGACCCGGACGCCACCCTGCGCGCCACCATCCACCTGGACTGCGAGCGGCGCTCCGAGACCCACATCCGCGCGCTGCTGCTGCAGGCGCTGGCCGCCTCCGGGCTGGCACCGCTCGGCCTGCGGGCCAACCGCGACGCCGACGACGCGGAGACCACGCTGCAGGCCTCCGTGGCGATCAGCGGCGATGCCACCGCGGCGCTGGAGCAGGTGATCACCCGGCTGTCGCTGGAGCCCGGGGTGACGGACCTGCACTGGCACCTGGAGGCGGAGCAGGAGGCCGAGGCGCTGGCCTGAGCGCGGCTCGGGGCAGGTAGGCGCCCTCCGGACCGGGCGCACCCCGGACGACTGGGCGCACCCTGGAGACGAGGGAGGTGTCCGTCCATGCTCCAGGTACCGCAGCTGCGCCGGCTGCTCCGGCCCCGGACCGCCGAGGGCACTGCCGTGCTGACCGTGCTGACCGTGCTGGCGGTCGCCATGATCGCGATGGCGTTCGCCCCGGTCGACGACCGGCCGCTGGTCGGCGGTCTGCTGATCGGCGCGGCGGCGCTCGCCATTGCGGCACTGCTGCTCGCCCTGCGGCTGCGGCGGGCGGCCGCCCACGCCTCCTGGCCGCCCCTGCCGCCGGCCGCCGCCGAGCCCCCCGGGCCGTGGTTCACCGCCGACTCCCTGGCCGACTACCCCGCCGAGGAGCTGGCCGCCCTGGTGGCCACGCTCGACGAACCGCCCAGCCCGCACCAGCTGGAGGCTGCCTGGGTCAGTGCCACCCACGGCCGTGACGTCGTCTGGCTGGAGCACCACTTCGGGCTGCCCGGGCCGATCGCCCGCACCCTGGTCGCGGCCGCCCGGCGCCGCATCCCGGCCGGGTAGCCGCGCTGAGCCGATCGGGGTGATCCCCCAGTGCCCCCGGCCGCGCCACCGCGAGCCGCCGGGCGCCCCCGCTAGCTTCATGCGGGTGGAACGAGTGGTGGTGCTCTCCCAACTGCTGCGCCGCCCGTTGACCGGGCGCAACGACGAACCGGTGGGGCGGCTGGCCGACGTGATCGTCCGGCTCCGTGGGCGCGACTACCCCGTCGTCACCGGGCTGGTCGCCCGGATCAGCGCCCGCGAGGTGTTCCTGCCGATCACCCAGGTCGCCGCGTTCGGCGGCGAGCGGATCCGGCTCACCAGCGAGGTGGTCGACCTGCGCCCGTTCGAGCGGCGCGAGGGCGAGGTGCTGCTGCGCCGGGACGTGCTCGGCCACCGGGTGATCGACGTGGCCGACGCCGAACTCGTCCGCGCCCACGATCTGGAACTGCGCGACCGCCCGGACGGCTGGGTGGTGGACCGCCTGGACACGCATCCGCACCGGCCCCGGCTGTTCGGCTTCTTCGCCGGCGAGTCACCGCCGCAGTGGCGGGACTGGAAGGCCTTCGAACCGCTGATCGGCCACGCCCAGTCGGCCCGGGTCCGCGGCCCCTTCGGCCGCCTCGGCAAACTCAAGCCGGCCGACCTCGCCGACCTGCTGGAGGACGCCAACCGCACCGAGTCCGCCGAGATCCTCTCGACCGTGCACGCCGACCCCGAGCTGGAGGCCGACGTCTTCGAGGAGTTGGAGCCCGACTCGCAGACCCGGCTGCTCGCCGAGCGCAGCGACGCCGAGATCGCCGCCGTGCTGGCCCGGATGCGCGCCGACGACGCCGCCGACGCCATCAACGACCTGCCACAGCGCCGCAGGCAGCCCGTCCTGGACGCCCTGCCGGCCGGGCAGCGCACCAAGGTGCTCACCCTGATGGGCTTCAACCCGTCCAGCGCGGGCGGCCTGATGGCCCTGGACTTCGTCACCGCCGCGCCGGACGCCACCGCCGCCGAGGTGCTCGCCCGGGTGCGGGCCGCTCGCATCATGCAGCCGGAGGCCCTCACCAGCGTCTATGCGATCGAGGCGGGCGAACGGTTGTCCGGCACCGCGACCCTGGTGACCCTCGTCCAGGCCGAACCGACCACGCCGCTGCGGGAGTTGATGGCGACCGAGCCGGTCTGCGTGCTCCCCGACACCGACGCCGAGGACGTCGCGCTGCTGATGGCCGACTACAACCTGCTGACCGTGCCCGTGGTGGACGAGCAGGACCGGATCCTGGGCGTGATCACCGTGGACGATCTGCTGGCGACCGTCATCCCGGAGGACTGGCGCCGCCGCGAGCCCGCGCCGCACCCGGCGCACTGGACGGCGGACGAGAACCCGGCGAACCCGGCGAACGCGGAGCGCACGGAGCCGGAAGGGTGACGGCCCCCGCCGACCCGCCCGAGCCACCTGAGCCGCCCCGCAAGGCCACTCCCCCTGCCGCGCCCAAGCCGGCCCCCGCTGCGAAACCCGCGCCCAAGCCCGCACCCGCCCCCAAGCCGGCCCGGTCCGCGGTGCTCGACGAGGCGCACCTCGGCGACATCGAGGGCGCGTTCGGCCGGATCCCCCGCGAGCACACCGAGGAGCGGCCCGGCCTGCGCACCCGGCTGCTCACCCTGCTGGCGATCGTCGGCCCCGGCATCATCGTCATGGTCGGCGACAACGACGCGGGCGGCATCGCCACCTACTCCCAGGCCGGCCAGAACTACGGCTACTCGCTGCTCTGGGTGCTGCTCCTGCTGATCCCGGTGCTGATCGTCAACCAGGAGATGGTGGTGCGCCTGGGCGCCGTCACCGGCGTCGGCCACGCCCGGCTGATCAACGAGCGGTTCGGGCGGTTCTGGGGCTGGTTCAGCGTCGGCGACCTGTTCGTGCTCAACTTCCTCACCATCGTCACCGAGTTCATCGGGATCTCGCTCGCCTCCGAATACCTGGGCGCCTCCAAGTACTGGGTGGTGCCGCTGTCCGCGCTGCTGCTGATCGCGATGACCGCCAGCGGCTCGTTCCGCCGCTGGGAGCGGGCCATGTTCGCGCTGATCGCGGTGAGCCTGCTGCTGGTCCCGCTGCTGCTGATGTCCCAGCCGAAGTGGCTGCACGCGGCGCACTCCTTCGTGGTGCCGAGCGTCCAGGGCGGCATCAGCAGCGACGCCGTGCTGCTGATCATCGCCATCGTCGGCACCACGGTGGCGCCCTGGCAGCTGTTCTTCCAGCAGTCCAATGTGATCGACAAGCGGATCACCCCGCGGTTCATCGGCTACGAGCGGGCCGACACCGTGATCGGCTCGTTCGTGGTGGTGATCGGCGCCACCGCCCTGGTGATGATCGCCGACTTCGCCGCCCGCGGCACCCCCTTCGCGGGCCACTTCACCGACGCCGGCGGGGTCGCCCAAGCGCTCGCCCAGCACAGCCATGCGATGGCCGTGATGTTCTCGATCGTGCTGCTGGACGCCAGCATCATCGGCGCCGCCGCCGTCACCCTCGCCACCAGCTACGCCTTCGGCGACGTCTTCAACCTGCGCCACTCGCTGCACCGCGGCTTCGGCGAGGCCAAGCAGTTCTACGCCTCGTACAGCCTGATGGTGCTGCTCGCCGCCGGGATCGTGCTGATCCCCGGTGCGCCGCTGGGCGTGATCACCGAGGCCGTGCAGGCGCTCGCCGGGCTGCTGCTGCCCTCCGCCAGCGTCTTCCTGCTGCTGCTCTGCAACGACCCCGAGGTGCTCGGGCCGTGGGTCAACCCGCGCTGGCTGAACGTGCTGGCGGGCGTGATCATCGGCGTGCTGCTGCTGCTCTCCTGCATCCTGATGACCACCACGCTCTTCCCGTCCATCGACGTCAAGGCGCTCACCGCCTGGCTCGCGGCCGGGCTGGCCGCCGCCACGCTGACCGGCCTGCTCGCGCTGCGGCGGGCCCGCCGCCGTGCCCCCGCCCCGCCGCCCGCCCGGGTGCTCTCCCCCGCCGAGAAACTCGCCTGGCGGATGCCGCCGCTGGCGCTGCTCAAGCCCGTCGAGTGGTCCCCGGGGCTGCGCCTGGGCATGCTGGCGCTGCGCGCGTACCTGGTGCTCAGCGCAGTGCTGCTGCTGGTGAAGGCGGTCCGCCTGGGCGGCGGCTGAGGCGGCTGCGGCGGCTGAACCCCCAGCACATCGTCGGCCGCATCGAGGTGGTGCGGGAGTTCCGGGCCCCGAGCTCCGGGCAGTCGGCTGACTGATCGTCAGTCGGGAAGGGGTCGTTCGCGGCGTCGGGTAGGCTGCCCCGGTTCGCCCGAAACGCCGCCAATTCCGGAGACCCGTATCCTCATGGCCCCCTCGCGCACCATCCGTATGGCAGTCACCGGCGGCGGCACCGGCGGCCACACCTACCCCGCGCTGACCGCCATCAACGCGCTGCGCGAGCGCCTGGCCGCCGAGGGCAGAGAGCTCGAGGTGACCTGGTACGGCACCCCGACGGGGCTGGAGGCGCGGATCAGCGCCGACAACGGCATCCCGTTCCGGCCGATCGCCACCGGCAAGGTGCGCCGGTCGCTGAAGCCCGCGGCGGTGGCCCGCACCATGGTGGACCTGGCCCGGGTGCCGTACGGGATCCTGCAGGCCACCGTCCACCTGGCGCGGCAGCGGCCGGACGTGGTGCTGTCCACCGGCGGCTACGTCGCCGTCCCGGTCGGCCTCGGTGCGGCGCTCACCCGCACCCCGCTGGTGATGCACGAGCAGATCACCTCGCTCGGCCTGGCGAACCGCCTGCTCTCCCGGGTGGCGAAGGCCGTCGCGCTCAGCCATGAGTCCTCGCTCGCCGCGCTGCCGCCCCGGGCCCGCTCCCGGGCCCAGGTCACGGGCAACCCGGTGCGGCCCGCGCTGCTGCGCGGCAACGGCGCCAAGGCCCGGGCCGCCTACGGGCTCGACCCCGAGCTGCCGCTGGTGTACGTGACGGGTGGGGCGCAGGGCAGCGCGCAGGTCAACGGGCTGGTGCTGGAGGTGCTCCCGGCGCTGCTCGGCAGCTGCCAGGTGCTGCACCAGTGCGGCCCCGACCACCACGCCAAGATGACCGCCCACGCGGCCGGCCTCGACCCCCAACTCGCCCACCGCTACCGGCCGGTGCCCTATGTCGACGGCGAGCTCGCCGATGTCTTCGCGGCGGCCGACGTGGTGATCTCCCGCGCCGGCGCCGGCACCCTGGCCGAGCTCACCGCGATCGGCAAGCCCGCCGTGCTGATCCCGCTGGAGCCCACGGCGGCGGACGAGCAGCGCCGCAACGCCGAGTACCTGGCGGAGCACGGCGCGGCGTTCGCGATCACCCGGCCCGACGTCACGGCCGAACGGCTCGGGCAGTCCGTCTGGCAGCTGATCACCGACCCGGGCCGGCGCGCCGACATGGCCGCCCGCTCCCGCGCCCTCGGCCACCCGGACGCCGCCCAGGCCCTCGCCGACCTCATCTATGCCAAGGCCCGCCGGAACGGCGCCCACCGGGCGGCTTGAGCCTGGGGCCCGGGCAGGGGCCCTGGGCTGGGCTCGGTCCCGCCCTTCGTGTCCATGCCGTCGTACGCCCCTGGCATGATCACGATTCCCTGGGCGGACGGTAACGGGATCATCACATCCTGACGGCACGTCAACCAGAGCTGACAGGCTGTTCCCTCGCAAACCGTCCACACTTTGCCCAGGGAACCGCCATGCCGAAAACACTTTCCGTGCCGCCCGGTTGGGGTCAGCAGCAGCCTCCCGGCGCTTCGAGGAGGACGAAGCGGAAGATCCTGGCGGGGACGGGCATAGCGACCCTGGTGCTGTTCGTGGGGATCGGCGCGACGCACCCCAGCAACACCACCTCGACGAAGGCGGCTCCAGCCGCTGCGACCGCACAGGGCAGTGCGTCGGCGGCTCCGTCGGCAGCGCCCGCGACATCCGCACCCGCCGCCCAGGCGCCTGTGCCGGCGGCTCCCAGCCGCTCGGCCGCGCCCACGCACAGCGCGGCACCCGCTACCCCGAGCCACGAGCCGAGCCCCACTCCCCCGCCGGCCCAGGCTGCCCAGCCGGCCCAGCAGGCGCAGCCGACCGAGCAGGCGCAGCCGACCCTGCCCACCCAGGCGCCCGAGGCCCCCGCCACCACCGACGCCCCCGCACCCGCACCCGCGCAGGCCGGGATCATCATGTCCCCGACCGGCCACTACTACCGGGCGGGCGAGTTCTGCCCCGACGCCGACGCCGGCAAGTCCACCGTCGACGCCCACGGCACCACCATCTACTGCGGCCTGGTGAGCGGCCGCAACCACTGGCACTACTGAGGGCGACTACCCTGGTCGGCATGTATGTGAAGGTGTGCGGTGTCCGGACCCCGGGCGATGTGGCGGCAGCGGTCGAGGCGGGGGCGGACGCGATCGGCTTCGTGCTGACCGAGAGCGTGCGCCGACTGGAGCCGGCGGCGGCGCGTGAGCTGGCGGCCGCGGTGCCGGAGCACATCCTCACCGTGGGCGTGGCCGCCGGGGTTCCGGCGGCGGAGGCCGGCCAGTTGGCCCTGGCCGCCGGGGTGCGGGCGCTGCAGCTCCACGGCCCGTACCCGCGCGAGGCCTTCGACGAGCTGGCCGGGCTGCCGCTGCGCCTGGTGCGGGCCACCTCGCTGGACGAGACCGCCGAACTCACCGCCGGCGCCTACGGCGAGGAGCTCCTGCTGCTCGACTCCCCCGTGGCCGGCTCCGGTGCCCAGTGGGACCTGGCCCGCCTGAACCAGGCCGCGCCCCAGGGCCACTGGCTGCTCGCGGGTGGCCTCAACCCCGACAACGTCGCCGCCGCCATCACCGCCGCCCGCCCCTGGGGCGTGGACGTCTCCAGCGGCGTCGAATCCACCCGCGGCGTCAAGGACCACGCCCGCATCCGCGCCTTCGTGGCGGCGGCCCGCGCCGCTGCCTGAATCCCGCCACCGCCCGCGCCGCCGCCTGAAACGCAGCAACCACCCGAAACGTAGCGGCCGCCCGCACCGTCGCCCGAAAACAGCTGACGGGCCATCAAGCATGCTTGATGGCCCGTCAGTTCGGGATCACTTCCCGCTGCGCGAGAAGAGCAGCTTCCACGGGGCCAGCGCGGACTCGATCTGCACCGCCATGCTCATCTTGGAGACGCCCTCGGCCCGCTCCTCGAAGCGGATCGGCACCTCGACGATGCGCATGCCGCGGCGCACCACGCGGTAGTTCATCTCGACCTGGAACGAGTAGCCGTTGCTGTTGATCGACGGCAGGTCGATGGCCCGCAGGGTGTCCGCCCGCCAGGCCTTGAAGCCCGCGGTGGCGTCCTTGACCTTCAGCCGCAGCAGCGTGTTGACGTAGAAGTTGGCCCAGGCCGACAGCGCCTTGCGGTGCCACGGCCACTCGGAGGCGGTGGAGCCGCCGGGCACGTAGCGCGAGCCGAGCACCACGGCGGCGTCGGAGCGGGTGACCAGGGTCTCGATCATGATGGGGACCACCGAGGCCGGGTGCGAGAGGTCGGCGTCCATCTGCACCACGATGTCGGCGCCGTTCTCCAGCGCCTTGGACATGCCGGCGATGTAGGCGCGGCCCAGACCGTCCTTCTCGGTGCGGTGCAGCACGCTGACGTTCTCCGGGCGCTCGGCGGCCAGGCCGTCCGCGAGCGCGCCGGTGCCGTCGGGCGAGTTGTCGTCCACCACGAGCAGGTGCAGGTTCTCGAGCTTCAGCTCCTCGAGCAGGCCGGCAAGGATCGGCAGGTTCTCCCGTTCGTTGTACGTGGGAACGACGACAACGACCTTGGGGGAAGCCTCTACCATGTTCAAGCCCTCGTGATCTCTAAAGGGGGGTAACACGAGGACAGCGCCCACGCGGTACCACGCAATGTCAAGCTGCGGTGGGCGCGAGTCTAGTTGACGCTGATGAAGCGCTGCATCTCAGCCAGCCCTGCTCGGCTGCCCCCTCAGCGACCGGCAGGCTGCGCGGGTTCCGACGAGTCGGCGGCGGGCTCCGGCTCAGGGGCCGGCCCCTCGCGCACTTCCCGGCGCAGCGGCGATGTCCACAGCACCACCGGGCAGAACACCAGCAGCACCGCGCAGCAGATGATGGTCGGCTGCAGGCCCAGCAGGGTGCCCAGCCCGCCGCCGAGCAGGGCGGCGATCGGCCGGATCCCCAGCTGCAGCCACATCGTGGTCGCGTTGACCCGGCCCAGCAGGCGGGACTCACAGGCGGTGACCCGGTAGGTGCGCTGGGCTATGTTGTAGAGAACGGCCGCGACCAGGCCCACCATCAGGCCGGCGGCGGCCATGAACTGGCCACCCAGGCCCTTGGGTGCCAGACCGGCGGCGAGCCAGGCCGGGACTACCGGGAATTGGCTGAAAAGCAGGATCCGGGCCAGGCCGTACCGCTTGATCAACGGCTGGGCCACGATGGTCGCGGCCACGCTGCCGAGGGCGCTGGCACCCATCACCATGCCCAGCGTCCGCGCCGACCAGTCCAGTTCCCGGATCGCGTAGGGCGTCCAGATCGCCAGGATCGCGGTGAACATCATGTTGCCGATGGCGTTGGAAGCGGTGATGCTGCCGAGCGCCCGGTTGGTGCCGATCACCCGCAGCCCTTCGAGGAGTTCACGGCGCAGTCCCCGCTCGGCCGGCGGTGCGGGCTCCGGGGCCGGCTCCCGGTGCTTGACCAGCAGCAGGCTCAGCGCGCTCGCCAGGAAGGAGAACGCGTCGAGGGTGATGGTCCGGGCCGCGCCGATCAGGCCGACCACGAAGCCCGACAGGTTCGGCCCGGCCACCCCCGCGAGCGCGTTGGCGCTGCTGATCATGCTGTTCGCGGCCACCAGTTGGTCGCGCTCCAGCAGGGTGGCCGGAAAGCTCAGGTAGGCGCTGTCGAAGAACACCGTGCAACAGCCGACGGCCAGGGACACCGCGTAGAGCTGCCAGAGGGTCAACGCCCCGGCCAGCTCGGCGATGGGCACCGAACCGAGCAGTGCGGCGCGCAGCAGGTCGGCGCAGAGCATCACCGAGCGGCGGCGGCAGCGGTCCACCACCACCCCCGCCGGCAGGGACACCAGCAGGAACGGCAGTGAGCTGAAGGCGGTCAGCAGACTGACCTGGAAGGTCGAGGCCTTCAGGCCGAGCGCCGCCAACGG
The DNA here is from genome assembly GCF_006636205.1 of Kitasatospora acidiphila. Taxonomy (NCBI): domain Bacteria; kingdom Bacillati; phylum Actinomycetota; class Actinomycetes; order Kitasatosporales; family Streptomycetaceae; genus Kitasatospora; species Kitasatospora acidiphila. The sequence goes on from NZ_VIGB01000003.1 coordinate 2,006,540, forward strand.
CAGCGCCAGCACGGTCACTTGCGAACCGATCAGACTCACGGTCTGGCCGGCCCAGATCAACCGGAAGTCCCGGTGCCGCCAGGGTGATCCCTCGTCAACAGACATTCTGGGATTATCCCCGACATGTCAACTGGCTGTCAGCCGATTCCGGTTCAAGACTTCGTCATGTCCGGGTTTCAACTGATCCCCCAGATCCACTGAGCCGATCGCCCGGTTCGGCGCCGCGATCCACTGGTCCGGTCCACCGGTTCGGCGCCGCCATCCACTCGTTGGGGTCACCGGGGCGGCGTGTCCCGTGCTCCGCCGCGCGGGCTGCGCTGTCGTTGTCTCCGACGGCCGCGCCCCGAGGGGTTCCGGCCGCCGAAGACCCGTGATCCCACCGGAGGTTCCCCGATGTCCACCGCCCCCGTCACCACCGTGCTCACCGTTGACGGCATGAGCTGCGGCCACTGCGAGCGCACGGTCAGCGCCGGTCTGCTGGCCCTCCCCGGCGTGCCGACGTGGCCGCCGACGCCAGGGCCGGCCAGGTGACCGTCGCGTCCACGGCGGCGCTCGACGAGGCCGTGCTGCGCGGCGCGGTCACCCAGGCCGGCTTCACCCTGGTGCGGCAGGCCTGATTCCCGGCCCGGACCCCGGCCTGAATCGCGGCCTGAATCCCGGCCCGAGCTCCAGGCCTGAGTCCCGGCCCGAGCCCCGGGCCTGAATCCCGGCCCGAGCCCCGCCCGGCCCGAACCCCGCCGGGCCTCAGCCGACCTCAGGCGGCGGCCCGCCAGTCGGGGTCGCGACCCGAGAGCGCCAGCGCCTGCTCGAACGCCGGGGCGCTGTCCGCCACCGTCACCGCCTCGGCGAAGCCCTGGTACTGGCGGTAGAGCTCGGCGTTCTCCCGGACGATGGCCAGGACCACCTCGGCGCTCTCCTCGGAGCAGTGGTACTCCTGGCCGGTGGCGCGGGCCACCTCCCAGCCGTGCAGGGCCAGTTCGAGCAGCAGCATGCCCGCGATGGCCGGCGCGGGCATCGCCGACCCGCCGAGGTCGATGTCGCCCTCCCAGGCCTCCGGGTCGGCCCAGGCGGCCACCGCGCGGTCCAGTTGGGCGGCATAGGCCTCGGCCCAGGCGGGGTCGGCGGTGAAGTCCCGGTTGGTGAGCTCCTCCGGGAGCTGCTTGCGCAGGGCGCGGTGCTCCAGGCCGTGCGAGGTGTAGAGGACCCAGTGGTTGACCAGGGCCCGGGTGTCGAAGTCCGTGCAGGGGGTCGGGGCGGAGAGCTGGTCGGCGGTGATGCCCTTGGCGACTCGGGCGCTCTCGCCGGCGTGCTCCGCCAGGCAGCGGTACAGGGTGTCGTTCATGATCACGACGGTATTCGGCCCGGCAGCCACCGGTCTTGAAGAAAAGCGACAGAAGAAAGGCGATAGAAGAAAGGCGACAGCTAGGGTTACCGGGTGAGCGACGCGGGGATGGGGCGGGGCGTGCTGCACCAGGCCGCGGCGCCCGGCGGGTTGACGGTGGAACGCCGGATGCCGACCGCGGACCTCGCCCGCCACGTGGAGTTCTACTGGATCGTCCGCTGGCGCCTCGACGGTGAACGGCCGCATGAGCAGAAGGTGTTGGCGCACCCCAACGTCCACCTGGCCTTCGAGGCCCCCGCCGGCCACCTCTACGGGGTGCAGCGCGGCCTCTTCGTGCGGCAACTGACCGGCGCCGGGCAGGTGTTCGGGGTGAAGTTCCGCCCGGGTGCGGCTCGCCCGCTGCTCGGGTTCCCGGTGGCCGACCTCGCCGACCGCGCGGTGCCCGTGGCCGAGCTGTTCGGCCCGGCCGCCACCGAGGTGGCGCGAACCGTGCTGGCCGGCACGGACGCTCTGGCGATGGCCGAGCACGCCGAACGCTTCCTGCGCGAACTCCTGCCGGAGCCGGATCCGGTGGCCGAGCAGGTGGCCGCGATCGTCGGCCGGATCACCGAATCGCCCGCGCTGTTCCGGGTGGACCAACTCGCCGCCGAACTGGGGCTGTCGGTGCGCAGCGTGCAGCGGCTGTTCGCGGAGTACGTGGGCGCCGCGCCGAAGTGGGTGCTGCGCCGGGCCCGGCTGCACGAGGCAGCGACCCGCGCGGAGCAGGGTGCGGGTGTCGACTGGGCCGCCCTGGCAGCCGAGTTGGGGTACGCCGACCAGGCGCACCTGACCCGCGACTTCACGGCCACGGTCGGCGTCTCACCGGCCGCCTATGCGAAGGGGGCGGCAACCGGCGAACCGGTCACCGCCCCTTCAAGCTGCTAGCGGTCAGACCGCCGGAGCCGGGTAGGTCGGGTACTCGACGCCGGAGACGTACTGGACGACCCGGATGACCTGGCAGGAGTAGCCGAACTCGTTGTCGTACCACAGGTAGAGGATGGCGTTGTCGCCGTCCACCTTGGTGGCACCGGCATCGACGATCGAGGCGTGCCGCGAGCCGATGAAGTCGCTGGAGACCGCGTCGGGCGAGTCGATGAAGTCGATCTGGCGACGCAGCGGCGAGGTCAGCGACACCTCGCGCAGGTAGTCGAGCACGTCCTCGCGGTTGGTCTCGGTGGCCAGCTGCAGGTTGAGGATCGCGATCGAGACGTCCGGCACCGGCACGCGGATCGAGCTGCCGGAGATCTTCGCCTTGAGGTCCGGCAGCGCCTTGGCGACGGCCGAGGCGGCACCGGTCTCGGTGATCACCATGTTCAGCGGTGCCGAACGGCCGCGGCGGTCCGCCTTGTGGTAGTTGTCCAGCAGGTTCTGGTCGTTGGTGAACGAGTGGACGGTCTCCACGTGGCCGCGGAGCACGCCGTACTTGTCCTCCATCGCCTTCAGCGGCGGGACGATGGCGTTGGTGGTGCAGGACGCGCAGGACAGGATCTGCTCGTCCGGCTTGATGGTGTCGTGGTTGACGCCGTGCACGATGTTGGGCACGTCGCCCTTGCCCGGAGCGGTGAGCACGACCTTGGCGATGCCGGGCTGCAGGTGCTTCGACAGGCCCTCGCGGTCACGCCACTTGCCGGTGTTGTCGATCAGGATGGCGTTGTCGATGCCGTACTCGGTGTAGTCGACCTTGGTCGGGTCGTCCGAGTAGATGACCTTGATCGCGTTGCCGTTGGCGATGATGGTGCTGTTCGCCTCGTCAACGGTGATGGAGCCCGCGAACTGCCCGTGGATGGAGTCACGACGCAGCAGCGAGGCGCGCTTCACCAGGTCGTCGCCCCCGCTGTTGCGGACGACGATGGCGCGCAGCCGCAGGCCACCGGCCTTCTCGACCAGCAGGCGGGCCACCAGGCGGCCGATCCGGCCGAAGCCGTAGAGCACGACGTCGCGCGGCTCCTGGCGCTCCAGCTTGTTGGCACCCGTGGCGCCGGCGACGGCCTCGGCGGTGAACGCGGCCACCGAGAGGCCGCGGCTGTCGGCCTTGTAGGTGGCGGCCAGCATGCCGAGGTCGATCTGGGACGGACCCAGGTCGAGCGTGGTGAGGGCCTGGAGGAACGGCATGGTCTCGGTGATCGAGAGCTCTTCGCCGGCGATCTGGCGGGCGAACCGGTGGGTCTTGAGGATGCTGACCACCGACTTGTTCACCAGGGAGCGGCTGTGCAACAGGACAGTGACGTCCCGCTCCCGGTGCAGTCGGCCGATGATCGGAATCATCGCCTCCGCGATCTCCTCGCGGTTCTTCCAGTCCGTGAACACGTCGTCGTTGACAGTCACAAGTCCATCTCTCGATTGAGCTAGAGGGTGCTCACATCGTAGCCAGAAGGATGTTCGACTTCCGCAATCGGCCCTGGTGAGCAGCGTCACTGCACCTCGCTGCCGACCGGAACGGGCGGAGGCCGGGGTGTGCGCCACCCTGGCCCTCCGCCCGTGGTCAAGCACGCGGCACGGGCCCAACTCGCCGATGACGGCGATGGCGATGATGCGGACAGCCACGCCCGGTACCGCTGCAGTGCCCGTCGCTGCTTCGGCTGGTCGGCCACCAGGGCAACCGCCGGGTGGGTGCCGGGCTTGGGGTCCCTGCCCCGGGCGAGGCGGTGCATCTGGTGGCGCACCTGCGCCATGGTGGCCACCGAGGCGAGCGCCTTGTCGGACCAGGTCACCGGCCGCATCCGCTGGTCGGCCTCCCGCCCGGCACGCCAGCGGTCGGGCAGGTCCGGGCTGACGGCGAGGGCGGTGCCCATCCCGATGACCGCCACGCCGCCGGCCAGGACCTGTTCGGCGGTGTCGCGTGACGGGACGACCGAACCGGCTGCTGTGCCGCCCCAGGTCGAGAGCCGCCGCGGACGGGGCCCAGACGACGCCGGGCATCTCGGCCTGCACCTGGCGGCCCGGGTGGTTGATCTGCATCCACAGCGCCGCGCCGCCCGCCTTGCCTGCCTTGGCCCACTCGGTGAACGGCTCCAGCGGCGCGGCGTCGTCGAGCACGACGCCACCCGGGCCGGTCAGCGCTGCGGCGTGCACCATGACGTTGCCGGTGATCAGCAGCCCGGAACCGCCCGCGGCCCAGCGCCGCCATCCGCCCGTCGGGCAGTTGGCCGGGGCCGGCCAGGTCCTCCTGCATGGCCGCCTTCGCGATCCGGTTGCTCAGCACCGCCCCGGAGCGCAGGTGCAGCGGCGCGAACAGTTCGCTGGCCATCCGGGTTCTCCCTGCCACCGATTTACCAGGTCGAGAGGGACCCGACCGTCGCCTGGAAGACCGGGCTCTGGTTCTGGGACTCGCAGAACGGTGCCGGGTCGATGACCCCGCACGACGCCATCGTCAACAACAGGGGCTTCGGCGAGACCATCCGCAGCATCAACGGCGACCTGGAGTGCAACGGCAAGAACCCGGACGAGCGCAACGACCGCATCAATCTGTTCAAGCAGTTCGTCGGCGTCCTCGGCACCGGCGACGGCGGCGGCAACCTCTCCTGCTGAAGAACTGACCTGCGCTGACTGGAGGCTGTCTGGCACTGGAGTGGGACGTCGACCGCACCGACGTCCCACTCCAGCGGGCCATGCCCGGGCTCAGTGGCCCGCCTCCGCGCACCACCCACCACCCTGCGGAGCGCGGCGAATAATTCCGAACGCCTGTCTGAGACCCGCGCTAGAGTGACGTCGTCCAGGTGCGAAGGCAGGGGTTACTTCCCTTTGGAGGACGGTGTTTCGGGTTCGAATCCCGGGCGTCGGGCGCGAGTCCGACGGTAGCTCAACGGTAGAGCACGTTATGTCACCTCAGCCGCTCTGATCTCTGGACCCAAGCTTCACGCAACTTCACAGCATCACAGATGCATTGCACCTCCCGGTGCGCAGGGCTCGGCTACTTCTTTGAAAAGCTGCCGATCCCGCTTCAGATCTCGGGAGGCCGCAGCAGCAGGGCGCCCGGTGTGCGGGCAACGGTTACTTCTCTGGTGAAGCTCCCCCATGGGGGGCCGGGTTCGACTCCCGATACGACCGCCGCCGATGTGATCTCGGGTGCCCGCTGCTGCTCAGCCTCCCCTCCACAGTGGGGGATCCTCTCTTGTCACGCTTCAACACCCGTACCGCGCGCCCGACCGCGACCTCACCGGTCGCCAGCACCGGGCGTACTACCGCCAACCACCAGGGCGGCACCGGCTACCTGCGGGACGCCAAGTCCGAGCTGTTCCTGCTGGCCGTCGCCAACATGGTGGGCACCGACACCTTCTACGAGAACGCCCGCAACCGCGACGACCGCTACACCGCGCTCATCCGGCAGCTCGCCGTCGAAGACCCGCAGTGGACCGCCGAGTTGCTCAACTGGCTGCGCGGGAACGGAAATCTGCGCACCGCGGCGATCGTCGGGGCCGCCGAGTTCGTCAAGGCCCGCCTCGACGCCGGCGTCAACGAGCCCACCGCGCCCGGCAATCGCGCGGTCATCGGCTCCGTGCTCCAGCGCGCCGACGAGCCCGGCGAGTTGCTCGCCTACTGGACGGCCACCCACGGCCGCGCCGTTCCCAAGCCCGTGAAGCGCGGCATCGCCGACGCCGTCCAGCGGCTCTACAACGGCAAGGCGCTGCTCAAGTACGACACCGACAGCAAGGGTTACCGCTTCGGCGACGTCCTCAACCTGGTGCACGCCACGCCGGACGCGGACAAGCCGTGGCAGGGCGAGCTGTTCCGCTACGCGCTCGACCGGCGCCACCACCCGGACACCGCCGTCGTGCCGCCGTCCAACCGCACCCTCAGCGCGAACCAGCTGCTGCGCGAACTCCCCGTCGAGGAGCGGCGGGAGCTGCTGAGCCGCCCGGACGCCGTCGAGCAGCTGAACGCCGGCGGGTTCACCTGGGAGATGCTGGCCGGCTGGCTGCAGGGCCCGATGGACCGGCAGGCGTGGGAGGCGATCATCCCGTCGATGGGGTACATGGCGCTGCTCCGCAACCTGCGGAACTTCGACCAGGCCGGCGTCGGTGACGAGGTGGCCGAGCGGATCGCGGCCAAGCTGGCCGATCCGGAACAGGTGGCCCGCTCGCGGCAGTTGCCGATGCGGTTCTACTCCGCCTTCAACGCGGCCCCCTCGCTGCGCTGGTCCTGGGCGCTGGAGAAGGCGTTGACCGCGTCGCTGGCCAACATCCCTCGGCTGGACGGTCGGACGCTGATCCTGGTGGACACCAGCGGCTCGATGGAGTCCGGGTTCTCCAAGGACGGCACCCTGATGCGCTGGGATGCGGCCGCCCTGTTCGGCATCGCCCTCGGCCACCGCTGCGAGCAGGCCGATGTGGTGTCGTTCTCCGCCGCCGGCACCTGGTACGGGCGCAGCTACGACCTGGTGAAGCCGTTCCCCCTGACCGCGGGCGGCTCGGTGCTGGCCGAGGTGCGGCGCTGGAAGGACGGCGGCTGGTTCATCGGCGGTGGCACCGAGACCGCGGCCGCGCTGCAGGCCACCTTCCGGGGCCACGACCGGGTGGTGATCGTGACCGACGAGCAGGCGGCGTCCGGAAACGTCGGCCAGGCCGTCCCGGCCTCGGTGCCCATGTACACCTGGAACCTGGCCGGCTACCGAACGGGCCACGCGCCATCGGGCGTTCACAATCGACACACTTTCGGCGGACTCACCGACGCGGCATTCCGCATGGTGCCGCTGCTGGAGAGCGGGGTCAGCGGCGCCTGGCCGTGGGAGCAGCGCGCGTAGAAGTACCCGAGTTGCCATTGTCCGTGAACCGAAATGGCGTGATCCGACTCGGTCAACCAAGCTGCCCGGTAAGAGCGTTGACGAACTGAAGGCGGACGTTACGCTCGCTGGGGTACGTCGTCATACCAGTTGGCACGGCTTTACGGAGGACTTCATGGATTTCCTGGTCCGCATCGATGGCTCCCGCGTCTACGAACTGCCGGTCGAGGAGCGAAACGCCATCGTCGAAAAGGAGCACACGCACGCGCATGAGCTCCACGCGGCCGGCGTGCTGAAGTACATCTGGCGGCAGCCCGGACAGCGCGCCAATGTCGGTATCTGGTCGGCCGCGGACGCGGACGCGCTGGAGGCCGTGCTCGCCGGCCTGCCGATCCGCCCCTACGCGGAGATCGAGGTGTCCGCGCTGGCCACCCACCCGCTGACCCTGGAGTTCGCGGCCGCGCAGGCCTGAGCTGCGGCGTCGGTCAGCCACCGCGATCAGTCCCGCACTACACAACAGTAGAGCGGGGCTGATCGCGGTGTTTCTGCCTGTCCGCATGGGTAGTTGGGCCTCTGCGGGCAGACGGCACGTGGAACTCGGCCGATGGGGGCAGCTCATGGCTACACACGAGCGGGCGCACCAGGGATCGTCCGGCGGGGAGCGGGAGCGGGGACGCGAAGCTGGGCAGTCGACTCCGCACGCTGCGCCGACTGCCCCGAGTGTGCTCTCCCCGCAGCACCTGCTCGCGCTGCAACGCGCCGTCGGGAACCGGGCCGTGAGCGCGATGCTCGCCCAGCGGCGCGGCGGCGGCTCGGCCGGTGCGGACCCCGTCCAGCGGGCCACCGCGCACACCGTGCTCCGCTCCCCCGGCCGGGCCCTGGACACCCCGGTGCGTGCCGAGATGGAGGCCCGGCTCGGCGCGGACTTCTCCCAGGTGCGCCTGCACACGGACGCCGCCGCCCAGCGCTCGGCGAGCGAGCTGGGCGCCCGCGCCTACACCTCGGGCGAGCACATCGTGATCGGCTCGGGCGGCGCCGACAAGCACACCCTCGCCCACGAGTTGACGCACGTCATCCAGCAGCGGCAAGGCCCCGTCGCCGGCACCGACAGCGGCGACGGACTGCGGGTGAGCGACCCCTCCGACCGCTTCGAGCGGGCGGCCGAGGCGAACGCGACGCGGGTAATGGCGGGACCGCTGCCGGACCTGGAGGGCTCAGCCCAGGAGCAGGTCGGCGGACGCCCGAACCCGGCCGGGACGAGCGCGGTGCAGCGTGCGGTCGGATTCGAGTTCGAGGCGCAGTGGAACGTCCGCAGGATGCAGGCCGACTCCGAGCAGGTCCGCCAGCAGCGCTCCGACCACCGTCAACGAGTGATCAGGGCCCGGATGCTGGAGCGCTTCCTCTCCCCCTACTCCGGGTACCACAAGAAGCTGCTTGCCGCGGCGTCCGTGCAGGCGGACGGTGCCGAGCTGCAGGCGCTGCGGACCGAATGGTTCGGCGACGACGCCCTGTTGACCGCGTCCGGTGAGCAGATCTTCGATGCGCTCCAGCTGACGGACGACGAGTACGAGCTCGTGCTCCCGTCCCTGCTGAACGAGGGGCTGGTACCCGAGGAACCGCTGGCGGGCGAGAACCTCGGCAAGGGGCGCGTCCACGGACTCGTGGTGGGGGGCACCAAGTTCGACCTCACGGCGGACGCCAGCCCCACCGGCGGCTCCAATCTGGAGTGGGTCACCGACCCGCTCACCGACGTCGCGCAGGTCAACACGGTGATGGACGACGTGACCGCGATGGCCGCCTACCTCGACGGCCGCCAAGGCGACCGGTTCATCCCCTCCGAGGACGTCACCGCGGGCGGCGGGCGCCCGGAGCCCGGCCTGCGGATCTACCCGGACGGCAAGCCGCTGGCCTTCGCCCCGCAGGCCACCCTCGGGGCGGCCCTGGGTCGGCTGCCCAAACTGGTCAAGTACCTCGACAACAAGGAGCCCATGGGCCTGGCTGACCGCATCCCCGGGATGGGCAAGCGTCGGAAGGAGGGGCGCAGGCAGGCGTCCGTCGACTTGGCGAGCAGCCTGGGCGAGCTCCCCGTCGCCAAGTCCGGTGCCGAGACCGCGATCGCGGGGTTGCTGCCCCAGCTCGGCTTCCAGCCTTCGAACGACGAGAGGAAGACGCTCACCGGCCTGGTCACGCAGCTTGCCGCCTACCTGATCCAGGGACAGAACCTCCAGGCCGGAGCCAACGCCAAGTCGATCGCCGGGGCCTTGATGGCCCGTACCGACTTCGCCCATGGGTTCAGCCTGCTACCGCAGAACCTGCGGAACCACTTCCAGGCTGACACCGGCGCGTTCGTCAGGCTGGTCCTACAGGCGGCGAACATGGCCGGAACCGGCAACGCGCGGGTCTTCGGCAGCGAGGTCGAGCGGGGCATGGCCAACGACCGCACCCGGACCACCGTCACCCTGACCCGCGCCCAGTGGCTGGGTGCGCTGCCCGCCGGCCACGACCTGCTCAAGAACTGGGAGAACCTGGCCTCGGACGAGCAAGACATGGTCGACGAGGACAGCGCGCGAGCCGTGCACAAGTCGCTCGGTGCCCTCGGTCAGCAGCAGAACCTCGTCGGCCCGCAGGGCTCCGACGAGGCCGTCGTCGCCGAACTGCGCCGCATGAAGGACAACATAGCGACGGGTGAGCTGAAGCGGCTGGCCGTCGCCGTCTTCAACCTCGTCGAACAGCTCAATGCCAGGCAGCCGTTGAACTACCAGAAGTGACGGGGTCCCGGCTCACGTCAGCGGCTCGCTCAGCTCGATCGACCGCAGCGCGGCCGCCAGGGCCTGCTCGTCGCCGACGTCGAGGGCGGTGTCGGTCAGCTTGATGACGTGCTCGTCGCCGTGCGCCAGCGCCCGTTCGAGCACCTCCTCGGCGGTGAGGCTGCCCGGCGGGGTGTACGCCACGGGTGCGTCCGGGGCGTACATCGCGGTCACGGCTGCGCTGGCCGTCCAGGCGGCCCGCAGGCTCGGCACCCAGAGGTGCTGCGGGAGCGCGGGCAGGGTGCGCAGCACGGCGTTGGGGGCGGTGGCCGCGTGGACGAGCATCGTCTCCTCGCCATGGCCGTGGGTGGCGTACCGGTGCGTTGCCGCCGCCACCAGCTCGGCGAGGCGGTCGTGTGCCTGCTGCGGGTCGGTGACCGCCGCCGCCCACACCGGCAGCCCGGTGACGCGCTCAAGCCGCGCGGGGAAGGTGCCGGTACGTTCGCCGAGCGGCCGCACGGCGTCCAGGGCGGCCACCGCGCTGTCGGCGCCGGGCAGTTGGGCGACGCCCACCACCGGGTGGTGGCGGGCGGCCCAGTACCCGAGCCCGTGGGCGAGTTCGGCCAGCCGCGGCTCGCTCCGCTCACCGAGCAGCAGGGTGCGCACCGCATGGCCCACCCGGATCACCGGGTGCGTCGAGCCGCCGTACATGCCGGGGAGCAGCCGCGGCCACCACTCACCGAGCACCTCCTGCCAGGACCGCTCGGCGAGCTCACCCTCGAAGTACCCGATCCAGTCCGCCGCCCGGCTCGGATCACCGAGCGCCGCCCACCAGTTGGCCACCGTCACCGGCTCACTGCCGACCGGGAACTCCTCCAACTTGCGCGCGTACAGGTCGAGCCACCGGTGCACCGCACCCGCCTGCCCGTGCGCGGCGAGGGCCTCCACCACCATCGGCGCATGGTTGGTCAACCGCCCGCGCCGCTCCGGCCCCGAACCGTGCAACCGCTGGAGCGCTTCGTCGAGGGTGCCTGTGGAATCCATGGCGAGGATGGTAGGCGGGGAGCGGCAAGTGGCGTAACGGGCTGAAGACTTAGGACCGCCGACCCACACCCTGGACATATCCGCTGGACAGGCCGCGCCGGAGCCCCCGAGTCTGGAGTCCGCTGTTCTTCCGATCAGGCCGTAGGGAGGCCGAATGACTGTCAGGGCACTGGGTTACTGGCGGTCCGCCGCCGCCCCGGAACTGCCGGACCCCGTCCCGCTGATCGATCCGACGTGGGACGAGGAGGAGCGGTACCTGGTGGCCACCTACCTCGACCAGGGGCAGCTGAGCCGCGAGTTCATGGGCATGTCCCGCTGCCGTGTCTGCGATCGGTCCAATGGCAATGGCGAGCGAACGGACGGCGCGTTCGTCTGGCCCAGCGGACTCAGTCACTACGTGACCGCCCACTCGGTCAGGCTTCCCGCCGAGTTCGTGAGCCATGTGCTGCGTCGGCTCGATGCGATGGAGGAGGCGGATTACGACTTCTCCTGGTGGAAGGAGCGGGCCTACCGCGACCGATTCGTCGAGGAGTGAGCGCTGCTGCGGGGGCCCGGGCGGCCCCCGCAGGGCGGTGGGGCTCAGACCGCTCGGCCGAGCCAGGCTGCCAGGCGGGCGTAGCCGTTCGCGTCGGCCGGGACGGCCTGCAGGGGGCCGAAGGGCAGGCCCTCGCGGCTGCGCTCGGCCGGGAGCGCCTTCTGGGCCATGTCGAGCGAGATGAGTGCCAACTCCTCGTCCAGGGCGGCGTCCAGGGCGACCGCCTGGGCGATGTCCCAGGTGTGGGTGACGGCCTCCATCACGTAGCCGACCATCGCCATCCGGCCGGGCATCTCGCCCCAGGGGACCTCCACGATCCGGTCGAGCTTGGCGTCGTCCGCCCAGGCGGTCACTGCACGGGCGCGGGCCCGGTCGAGGGCGCCCGACCAGTCCGTGTCGTCGACCCGGTCGACGTTCGGGGAGATGTCCAGGGCTCGGCCGCCCTCGCCGATGTAGGCGATCCGGTGGATGCCGCCGATGACGTGGCCGAGCAGCGCCCGCAGGTCGTACTCGGTGCACGGGGTGGGGCGGTCGAGGTCGGCCGGGGTGACCTTGGCGAAGACCGTCTCCAGCTGGTCGAGGGTGCGGAGGTAGAGGGGGCGCGGGTCCATCGGGGCAACTCCTGTTGTGCGCGGCGGTGTTCTTGCTTGCGGTCCTTGCGGTCCTTGCGTTCCTTGCGAGGGACACTCTTCCGGCCATACCTGACAACGAGCGTCAGGTTTAATGGGATCTTGTGAAAGCCGACCGACTGCTGTCGATCCTGCTGCTGCTCCAGACCCGCGGCCAGGTGCCCGCCACCGAGTTGGCCGAGCGCCTGGAGGTCTCCGTCCGCACCATCTACCGGGACATCGAGGCTCTGTCGGCGGCCGGCGTCCCCGTCTGGGCCGAGCGCGGTCGGCACGGCGGGATCAACCTGCTGCCCGGCTACCGCACCGACGTCACCGGGCTGACCAGCGACGAGGCTCGTGCGCTGTTCGTCCTCTCCGCCCAGGGGTCGCACCAGGAACTGGGCCTCGGGGACGCCATCAACTCGGCGCTGCGCAAGGTGATGGCGGCTCTCCCGGCCCCGCACCGCCCGGTGGCCGAGCGCACCAGCGAGCGGATCCTGATCGACCCGGCGCGCTGGATGCAGCGTCCGGTCGACTCGGCGGCTGCCCTGGGCGAGTTGCAGCGGGCCGTCTTCGCCGATCGGCGCATCTTTCTGACGTACCGTCACAGTGGTGACACCGAACCGAGCGAGTACACCGTCGACCCGTACGGACTGGTGAGCAAGGCCGGCGTCTGGTACCTGGTGGCCGATCTGGACGCCGCACCGCGCCTGTTCCGGGTGGACCGGGTGCTGGCGGCCGCCGTCTGCGACGAGCCGGTGCGCCACCGACCCGGCCTCGGCCTGGCCGATGTGTGGACGGTACTCCGCGACCAGGTCGAGCGCGTCTCCGAGGGCGTGCGCGTCCACGTCCGCGTCCGCCGCACCCGCCTCGATCTGCTGCTGCGCATCCACGCGCCGCGAATGGCCGTCCCGCCCAACCCTCTTGACGGCGAGTGGGCCGAAGTCGTCTTCGCTTTCGGCACCATCGGGGCCGCCCGCACGCTGCTCCCGTTCGGCGCGGACCTCGAAGTCCTCACGCCGCCCGAGGCACGCACCGAACTCGCCCGCGCCGCAGCGCAGATCACGGAGCTGTACGGCCAACCGAGCTAAGGCTCCCGCGGTTCGCCGGGTCAGGGCTGCACAGCCAGCCGTTGATGGCGAAGCGGCTGTCCGCGTGCCGCTTGCTCGGGCAGCTCACCGGCCGCACCTCATGCCAGGCGGTGGGCAGGAAGAAGACGATGCTGTCGTGCTCGGGCTCCCAGTCCCGCCAGGTGCGCTCCTGCCACCTTCCGGCTGTCCCGGTGTGCAGCGGCAACGCGGCGTCGAACATGCGCAGTTCGCCGCCATCGAACGGCCGGGGTGTGCGGTGCAGGTAGTAGACGAACGTGAGCAGGCGCCTGGGGGCGAACCTCATGTCGCTGTCCTGGTGCGACCGGTAGAAGTCGCCGTCGTTGTGCACGTTGAGGCTGCAGTCGGGTTCCGTGTTGTGGCAGGAGACTCCAAGGGTGTGCTCGACCGCCTCCAGGACCTCGCCGATGGCCGCCATCAGCTCAGGCGCGGCGAAGTCTCCGCGCGACCGGGACCGGCGGTAGTCGGGATCCACCTCCCGGTCGCGAATCATGGAGGGCTTCAACGTGTCGTCGGCGCAGGCGATGGCGCGCTCCAGCAGGGCGCCGGCCGTCGGCTCGCCCAGGAACTGGGTGATCCGGCAGACGGTCACCGGTAGCCGCCAGACCGCGTCCGTACTCACCGCCGGCCGGTCATCCATCGTCTCGGATGCTTCCGTCACGGTGTCGTGTCGAGCCAAGGTGTCCTTCTCCCTTCTGGGGTGCGGTGGTTGGCGCCCACGGTGCTGCTCACGCTCGCGGATTGTCGCAGGCGGTCCACTTCGGCCGTGAGCTCGTCCACGCGGCGGTTGAGCGCCTGGATGCAGACCAGGGCGACACCGAGGCCGTCGACGACGGGGATGGTGGTGTCGTCCTGGTTGAAGCCGAAGGCGGCGTGCCAGTCCTGGGCCATCGGTCCGAGGTGGCGCACCTCCTCGGGCTCCCAGAGGTAGCGCCAGGTGCTGATCGGCAGCGCGGCCACGGTCTCCAGAACCACGTAGCCGTTGACCGGGCCGGCCGGGCTGACCTGTGCCACAGCACCGGCCTCCCGCCCGACCTCCCGGACCCCGACCCGGAGCCCTGCCGCAGCACCGCAGTCAGCCGCCCGGAGCCGCCGACGGAAGATCCCCACCGCTACCGGCTCCAGTCGACCGGCACCACGTCCTGCTTGAGCGCACGGTCGCTGCAGATGGAGCAGGGGTTGCCGGGGACACCGGGGCCCTGGTCCGTGCCGATGGTGATCGCTCCGTGGGCCCCGGCCGGGGCGTGGATGCCGTCGCCGACCATCGCCGCTTCATAGCCGCCCAGCAGCTCCTGGAGGGTTCCGGGGCCCAGGTTCTCCGGGGCGGCGATCGCGGCGATGCCGTCGTAGTCCGTGTAGGCCGCCCCGAGCGTCCGGCCGCCCATGGTGGCGAACACGATCTTCGCACCGCGAACGGGCTCCCCGGTCACCGCGTCGGAGGCCATCGCGTTGATGTTCTCCAACTGCATCTGGGTGACGTTCAGGCTGGCCTGACTGGCCGTCAACCTGGTCGGCTTCAGGCTGGGGCATTCCGCCCCGCTGCACGTCGACGACGCCGTGGCGGCGGAGGAGGCGGGAGCGACGGCTCCTGCCCCCAGCGCCGCCATGGCCGCTGCCATGGCCGAGACGGCCAGACGCCCGGAAGCCCTCATGTCCACTCCTGATCACCAGCGATGGATACCGATGGATGCCGTCCCGTCCGGACGGCAGGGCAGACTCTATGGACGGCCGGCCAGCGGTATGGCCTGAATATCGGAGTTGCCTTCTATCGGGTGAACTGCGATGAGACGGGCGATGGACAAGTGTTCAGCCGTTGGGCGCGACCATGCCCGCGTCATAGGCCGTGATGACCAGTTGGACCCGATCGCGCGCGCCCAACTTGGCCAGCAGGCGGGCCACATGGCTCTTGGTGGTGGCGACACTGATGTACAGCTGGGCCGCGATCTCGCTGTTGGACAAGCCGCGCCCGATCAGGGTCAGGACCTCGCGCTCACGCTCGGTGATCCCGTCGAGCAGGCGGCGCGGCGGGGTGGCCGGTCCCCGTGCGGCGAACTCCTGGATCAGACGCCGGGTGACCCCCGGTGCGATCAGCGCGTCGCCGGCGGCGACCACCCGGATCGCGGCGAAGATGTCGTCCAGCACCATGTCCTTGACCAGGAACCCGCTGGCGCCGCCGCGCAGCGCGGCGTAGACGTTCTCGTCGCCGTCGAACGTGGTGAGCATGATGACGCGGGTCGGCAGGCGCTCGGCCGTGATCTGCCGGGTGGCCTCGATCCCGTCCATCCCGGGCATCCGGATGTCCATCACCACGACGTCGGGCTGCAGCTCCCGGGCCAGTCGGAGCGCCTCGGTGCCGGTGCCCGCCTCCCCCACCACCTCGATGTCCGGGGCGTCGCTGATCAGCACGCGCAGTCCGGCGCGCACCAGCGGCTGGTCGTCGGCCAGCACGATACGGATCGTCATACCGGCAGCCTCGCAGCGACCAGGTAGCCGCCGTCCGGCCGGGGCCCCGCCGTGAACTGACCGTGCAGCAGACCGACCCGCTCGCGCATGCCGATCAGCCCGTAGCCGCTGCCGACGCTCGTCGCAGCACCGGCCCGACCGTCGTCGGTGACCTCGATGGACAACTCTTCCTCCCGGTAGTCGACGGACACCCGGCAACGGCCGGCCCCCGCGTGGCGCACCACGTTGGTCACCGACTCCTGGATGATCCGGTAGGCGGACAGCTCGATCTCCGGCGGCAGCGAGCGGCGCCTCCCGCCCCAGTGCACCTCGACCTCGAGCCCGGCGTCGGCCGTGGTCGCGGCCAGCCGCTCGACGTCCGCCAGGCCGGGCACCGGAGCGGAGTCGGCATCGTCCGAGTCGGCCTCCCGCAGCGCGCCGAGCATCCGGCGCAGCCCCGCCAGGGTCTCCCGGCTGCTGCTCTCGATGGTGCTCAACGCCTCGCGGGCACTGGCCGGTTGCGTCTCGAAGACGCGCTTGCCCACACCGGCCTGGATCGCGATGACGCCGATGCTGTGGGCGACCATGTCATGCAGCTCGCGGGCGATCCGCAGCCGCTCGTCCTGGACCGCCTGGTGGGCGGCCTGGGCGCGCAGCGCCTCGGCGTGGGTCTGCCGCAGCCGGATCCAGCTGCCCAGGATCCAGGCGGACGCGGTGACCACGATGACGGCCGAGGACGGGCCGGTGAGCGAGCGCACCGCCGCCGAGGTTGATCGCAGACTCAGCGAGTCGACGACCCAGACGGCCCCGGTGGCGGCCAGCGCGAGGCCGGCCGTCAGGCGCGACCGGCTGGCGGCGATGTAGAAGACCAGTACGGCCGCCGCGACGGACAGTGGCCAGCTCCTCTCCCCGAAGGCTCGGGTCGCGAGCACCTCGGCCAGCACCACCCCGAGGACCTGCGGCGCGCGCCGGCTGGTCCAGCCGATCGGCAGTGCCAGCACCACCGCTGCCAGCAGCACACTCAGCGAGCCCGGCCGGAGGATGCCCGCCAGCAAGGAGCCCGAATGGGGGGCTTGCGGCACGGTGACGTAGAGCAGGAACGCGTAGGGAGGCACGGCGCACCAGCTGAGGGCCGCCAGGGCGTCCGGCGACAGCCGCTTCGACAGCGTCAGGAGTCGTCTCGGCAGGGCGAACAGCCTCGAAGATCGTTGCACGCCTGAGATGCTAACCGTCGGTCCGATCACCGGGATCCTTCCCCGGTATTGCGCCCACGGGCTGATGCGATGCACCCCGCGGTCTGATGTGTCGCCCTCCTGGCCTGGGAAACCATCGGTGCCGTGATCGAAATCAACGAGCTCACGAAGCGGTACGGCAGCGTCATCGCCGTCGACGGCCTGACCTTCACCGCGCACCCCGGTCAGGTGACCGGCTTCCTCGGCCCGAACGGTGCCGGCAAGACCACCACGATGCGCATGCTGCTGGGTCTGAACACGCCCACCAGCGGCACCGCGACCGTCAACGGTCGCCGGTTCCGTGACTTCGGCACCGGCCTGCGACACGTCGGCGCCCTGCTGGACGCCAACGACGTGCACAAGGGACGCACCGCCAACGCGCACCTTGCCGCACTCGCCCGCAGCAACGGTCTGCCGCGGCGCCGGGTCCAGGAGGTGCTGGAGACGGTCGGCCTCGGTGACGCGGGCAAGCGGCGGATCGGCGGTTTCTCGCTCGGCATGCGCCAGCGCCTGGGGATCGCCACCGCGCTGCTCGGCGACCCGCCCGTGCTGCTCTTCGACGAGCCGGTCAACGGCCTCGACCCGGAGGGCATCCGCTGGGCCCGCGAGCTGTTCCGCCGACTCGCCGCCGAGGGACGCACCGTCTTCGTCTCCAGCCACCTGATGAGCGAGATGGAGCACACCGCCGACCATCTGGTGGTCGTCGGCGGTGGCAAGTTGATCGCCGACGAGCCCCTGGCCACCTTCGCCGCCCGGGCCACCACCGGTCAGGTCGTGGTCCGCACTCCTGCCCCGGAGGCACTGGCGCGGGTGCTGCACGAGGCGGGCGGCGCGGCGCAGGTCACCGGCCACGAGAGCATCACCGTCACCGGCCTCACCGCGGCGCAGGTGAACGAACTGGCCTTCACCCACCGCGTCATGGTGCACGAGGTCACCGCGCGCGGCGGCACGCTGGAGGACGCGTTCATGGAGCTGACTGCCGACTCCGTTCAGTACCGCGCTGGTTCGTTGGCGAGCGGGGGTGCGGGCCGGTGACCGCGACGATCGCGATCGTTCCGTCCGAAGTCGCCGAACGGCGCGCACGCTGGCGCGACCTGCTCGGCGCCGAGTGGATCAAGCTCTGGTCACTGCGGTCGACCGGGATCGTGCTGGGCTGCCTGGTCATCATGTACGTGTACTTCGCGTACAAGGCCGCGGCCAACACCTACGACGCCTGGCCGACCATGGCCGACTGGATGAAGGCCGACCCTGACCCGGCGCATGACGCCTTCGACATGCCCACCTTCCTGCTCCTGCAGGCCATTGTCGGCACGGTCAGCGCGATGACCATCTCCGGCGAGTACGCCTCCGGGCTGATCCGTACCAGCCTGATCGCCGTACCGGACCGCAACCGGGTGATGCTCGCAAAGGTCGCCGTGGTGGCGGGCGTACTGGCCGCCGTCGGCCTGCTCCTCAGCACAGCCATCTGGGCCGTCACCTTCATGGTCTTCTCGGACCGGATCCCCGGCTACTCGTTCAGCACTCCGGGCGTGAGGCGGAGCATCCTGGCCACCACGCTGATGCTGCCGGTCTGCGGTCTGATCGGCATGGCGCTGGCCGCGCTGATCCGCAACACCGCGGGCACCGTCTTCGCGGTGCTGGCCTTCTTCCTGGTCGGGCCGGTGGCTGTCAAGGGGCAGGTGCCGCTGCTGAGCGCCGACCTGCGGAACCACCTCGCCGACGCGCTGCCCTCTTACGCGTGGGCCCGCCTGTGCATCATGGCCCACGGGCACATCGTGGGGCACCTCCAGTCGGTGCCGACGGCCTGGAGCGCGCTGATCGGCTTGCCCATCGTCTCGGTCGCCATCGTGGTGCTGATGCTGCGCCGCCGGGACGTCTGATGAGGACCATGCCGACGACCCCGGTACCCGTCGCGTCCGATGCCGAACACCGCGGCCGGTTCAGTGACTTGTTCGCTTTCGAATGGATCAAGCTGTTCGCCCAGCGGTCCACCTACGTCATGCTGGGGCTGGCGCTGCTGATGAGCATTGGCGGGGCCTGGCTCACCAGCGGCGGCGTCCACCTGGTCAACGCCTCGGCGCGGGCCGGCTATGACCGGGTGAGCGGCTCCTTCAGCGAGGGCACCTTCGCCTTCCTCACCATCGGGGCCGGCGCCCTGGGCGCGCTCTCCATGGTCGGCGAGTTCTCCAGCGGGCTGATCCGGACGACCTTCATCGCCGTCCCGGACCGCCGGCGGATCGTGCTCGCCAAGGCAGCCGTCCTCGCGTCCGTCACGACCGCCGCCGGCCTGGTCGCCGCGGTGGCCTCGTTCGTCACCGCGCAGTCGATCCTGGGCCCCAGGCAGCTCGGCATCTCCTTCGGCAACCCCCTTGTGCTGCAGGCCTTCCTCGCCTCCGTGCTGCTGGTTCCGGTGAGCGCGATCATCGGCATGTTCATCGGCGCGCTCATCCGGATCCCGGTGGCCTCCTTCTTCACGGTCTTCGTGGCCCAGAGCCTGCTGGCCGACGCCATCCCCAGCAACAGCGGCAACCACCTGCTCGCCGCGATCAGCGACGCGATGCCGCGCAACGCGTGGTTCGGCCTGGTCAGCCAGCACACCGCCTTCGACAACGACGGCCCGTTCCCGCCCGGCGCGCTGCAGTGCTGGGTGGCGCTGCTGGCCTGGCCGTTGCTCGCGCTGCTGCTCACCCTGCTGGTGGTGCGCCGCCGCGACGTCTGACGGGACGGGCCGTCCCCGTTTTCCGGGGGGTTACGAGGCCGATTCCGTCCAGCTGACCGGGAGTTCGTGGACGCCGTAGATGGTCATGTCGGTCCTGAGCCTCACCTCACCGGCGGGGATGGCGAGTTGGAGGGTCGGGAAGCGCCGCAGCAGTCCGGCGAAGCCGGCGCGCATCTCGACGCGGGCCAACTGCTGCCCCAGGCACTGGTGGACGCCGTGGCCGAGGGACAGGTGACCGCGAGCGTCGCGGTGGATGTCCAGGGTGTCGGGGTTGTCGAAGCGCCGGGGGTCGTGGTTGGCGGCCAACTGGGAGACGACGACGGTCGATCCCCGGCTGATCGTCTCACCGCCGAGCTCGATGTCCTCCGTGGCGTAGCGGAAGAGGATGTCGACGACGGACAGGTAGCGCATCAACTCCTCGACGGCACCCGGCAGCAGCTCCGGGTCGGCCCGCAGTTCGGCCAGCTGCTCGGGGTGCTCCAGCAGCGCGAAGGTGCCCAGGGCCAGCATGTTGGCGGTGGTCTCGTGGCCGGCGAACAGCAGCAGGAAGGCCATGCCGATCAGTTCCGCGATGCTGAGGTCTTCGTCGCGGGCCAGGTCGGACAGCAGGTCCTCACCGGGGGTGGCACGCTTGTTCGTGACCAGTTCGGCGAGGTACGCGGTCATGGCGTTGTACGCGACCATCTTCTCGTCCAGCGACTGGTCCCTGATCAGGAACTTGGCGGAGTTGACCTGGAACTCCTCCCGGTCCGCATAGGGAACGCCGAGCATCTCGCAGATCACCAGCGAGGGCACCGACAGCGCGAACTCCTTGACCAGGTCGACCGGCGGGGCGAGCCGCGCCATCTCGTCCAGCTGCCGCTCGACGATGTCGGCGATGTGCGCCTCGAGCTGCTTCATGCGCTTGACGGTGAAGGCGCCGGTGAGCTTGCGCCGCAGCCGGGTGTGGTCCGGCGGGTCCATGCTGATGAACAGTCCCGGCGTCTGGGGGGCCGGTTCGGTCATCTCGGGCATGCCGGGGATCTCGTACGGCACGTGGAGGACGCCGATGTCCTGCCGGGAGCTGAACCTTGTGTCGGCCATGAGCTGGCGGAGCTCGTCGTAGCCGGTGACGAGCCAACCCTCGTGGCCGTCGGGGAAGAGCATGGGACTGACCGGCCGAGCCTCGCGCAGCCGGCTGATCTCGCGGGGCGGGTCGAAGGGGCCCGCATCGCGCTCCATGGGAAGGCCGTTCGGGATGGGAGCCGTGGTGGTCATCGGAGGTCCTTCCGTGGGCGGTTGGTGCATCCACCATCGCCGACGGACCTGACATACGACTGTCACGGCTCTGACACCGACCATGCCTGAGGCCGCTCAGCGGCCGGCCACTTCAGGCCGGCGGGCTCTCCAGGACGCTCGGGCGGGCCGCGAACTCGCTTTCCGGGCTGAAGCGTTGCTCATACGCCTCGGCGAGGGCGCGCAGCGCCGCAGCGCCGTCGCCGTGGAACGAGGAGCCGTGCATCACCGCGAGCGTGGTCGGCCCCAACTCGGCCAGTGCACGGAGGGTTTGGATCGCGGCGGTGAGACAGGAGGTCTGCCGGAGGGCGATCTCCGCCTCAAGCGCCTGGTCGATGAGGCCGTCGCCGGTCACGGCCGGACCATTACCGAACTGGGTGAACAGGTCTCCGCAGAACAGCGTGCCGGTCGTCTCCTCGAAGAGCACCCGAGCTTCCCAATTGTGGGGAACGTGCGGCGTGTTGAGGTGGCGTACGCGTCGGCGCAGCTGCTTGCCGCCGAGGTCGAGGATCTCGCCGTCCGCCATCGGCACCGGCGGACGGTCGGCGAGATCGTTCAGCGACACCAGGCAGCCGAGCAGCCCGTGGGCCACCTGCGCGTGCGGGGCCGCCGCCAGGAACTCGTTCATCGCGCCGCACTCGTCGGACTCCACGTGCCCGAAGGTGATCCAGCGCAGCCGCTCCACCGGCACGATCCGGTCGACCGCCTCCGAGACGAGCGGGAACAGCTGCCGCATTCCGGTGTGGAAGAGCAGCGGCTCCTCGGCGTCCACCAGGAACTGGTTGAAGGTGAACCCGGCCGGTGCGGCCACCTCCGGGATGAAGGTGGAGATCCGGTAGATGCGGTCGGCGATCTCGTCCGTACGCGTCTCCATAGCCGGAGCCTACGATCCGGCCTGCGGTCGAGCGACCGGTCATCGGCCGTGGGAGTGAACCGACACGCGCTCGACGGCCCGGGTCGATCCGAGTCGATCCGAGTCGGTCCGGTCGGTGCGGCGTCGTCCGACGTGTACCGACCCGGCGGCACCCTGGTCCACGGGACCGATGACGGCCGGGGCGGCCCGGGCGGAGATCCGCCTGGGCCGCCCCGGCCGTCGTTCGGCCCGCGCCGTCGTGCGGCCCGCGCCGTCGGGTCAGGACACCGGTCCCAGCCGGGTCCAGGCGTTGTTGGGATCGGTCGCGTCGGGCACGTTGCCCTTGGTCCAGTACTTCGCCTTCCAGTAGTAGCCGTTGGACGACACGACGGTGCGGGTGCTGCCGTCGCCGGCACCGGCGACGATCCGGGTGCCCGGGAGCACGCCGCTGTTGAAGGGTTCGGCGACGGAGCCGGCCTCCGACCGCAGGGAGAACGCCTTGCCATCGGCCGGCACTCCGCCCGACAGCCGGTTGCCCTGGTCGTCGAAGAGCTGCCACCACTGGCCGCTGCTCAGATCGCAGTCCCGGACGGACAGGTCGGCCAACTGCCCGTCGGCGCCGAGGCACTGCTCGTGGCCGCCGGTGCTGCTCTTGATCCGGTACCGGCCGGTGCCGCCGTCCTCGACGACGTTCCACAGCTGGTTGCCGTTGCCGGCTTGCGAGTCGACCAGGTGGGCGGTGGTCCAGTCGCCCGGGTGGTCGATCACGTTGCCGCTGTTGACGTCCTGGACCTTCCACAGGTTGCCGGTGTGCCAGAGCGCGAACGGTGCGAGTGCCGGGTTGTAGGTGCGGGCCGCGTCCCACGGCTCGGCCTGGCAGCCGGTGGAGCCGGGCGCGGTGGGCTGGACCAGGGTGGTGCCCTGCCGGTTGTCCTGGGCGAGCCCGTACTGGGTGCCACCGATGGTGATGGTGAAGTTCGCCGGACCGGTGATCGGCAGGTAGTACTTGATCCCGATGTCACGGCTCTTGCCTGGTTGGATGTCCTCGCAGTACCCGAGGGTGATCGTCACCCGGTGGAAGTCGGCGCCCAGCCCGCCGGTGTTCGGCCCGCTCCGCCCCGGTGCGACGCCGGTCATCGGGTGCCAGGCCGCGTCCTTCAGCAGGGGTGTGGTGGAGGTGGGGATGTCGAAGGAGAGCTGGGTGCCGGCCGAGAGGGCCGATCCGGTGTTGTTGGTGATCCGCAGCGTGGGCTGCATCGGCCACATGTCGGCCAGGTCGGTCGGGTAGTTGACCAACTGGGCGGTGACGGCGATGGTCTGCTGCGGCAGCGCTTGGTCGGCACGGGTGTTGCCGTAGGGGGCGGCGCCGCTCAGGGTGGAGCCGATCAGGTTGGTGAGCGTGTAGCCGGGCGCGCACTCGCCCTGGGCGGGGCAGTCGTAGTCGCCGCCGAGCTCCCAGATCGTCATGCCGCCGATGCCGTTGTCCTTGACGTACTGGGCCTTGGTGGAGATCGCCTGCTCGTCCTCGGTGGAGAGGAAGGTCTTCTTGGCGTCGTTCCACAGCCAGCCGGCCTTGAGCGTGTCGTCCCACTGGCGGGAGTAGCCGCTCGGCTGGTTGGCCGGGTCGGTCGGGTCGAGTCCGTAGCGCGGCAGGTAGGACGGGGTGATGCCGCGCTCCAGGTTCTTGGCGTGCCACATCGGGTTCGAGCCGGCCCCGAGCTCGGTGCCGTCGGGGTTGCTGTCGTGCCAGAGGTTGTCGACGCCCTTGGCGCCGGAGCCGCAGGCGACGGTTCCGCCGTTGCTGCCGGTGCCCTGCGGGCACTGCGACTGGTCGGGCAGGTCCGAGGTGCCCCACAGGCCGTTGCCGACGCCGCCGGTGACGTGGTCCCAGCCCCGCGTGTAGTACGGCACGCCGACGTTGATCCGGCCGGACTGCAGGGCGCCGCGGTAGTAGTGGTAGGACCAGTCGGTGTTGAAGTAGCCCTCCTGCTGGTACTCCGGGTTGTGGGCGGTGTCGTAGATGCCGGCCGCGGTCAGCTCGGCGTCCCGGCCGTCGTCGTAGAGCGGGGCGTTGGGGCCCACGTACCGGTTCCAGGAGCCGTGGAAGTCGTAGGACATGTCGTTGACGAAGTCCAGGTACTGCAGCGCCGAGTTGTCCGCCATCCCGCGCAGCAGGTAGCCGGAGGAGGAACCGGCGGCGGTCAGCTCGTAGTAGTGCTGGTCGGCCGCGGCCGCGGCGTCCAGTTTCTGGCGGAGCGTCTTCATCAGGGCGGTGTAGCCGGCGGTCAGGCCCGGGCGCCGCGGGTTGGAGACGGACCAGTCGGCCGGGTTGCCGGTGTTGGGCAGCGCGTCCGGGTACTCGTAGTCGATGTCCACGCCGTCGAAGCCGTAGTGGCGGATGAAGGCCACGGCGGAGTCCGCGAAGGTGTCGATCGCGGGCTGGTTGACGCTGCCGTCCTGATTGGTGGTCAGGGTGTAGAGGCCGCCGTTGCCGGTCCGGCTGCCGTCCGGGTTCAGCACGCCGCCGGTCTCGGCCCAGCCGCCGACCGAGATCAGCGTGCGGACCCGGGGGTGCTGCTTCTTGTACTTGGTCAGCAGGTTGAGGTTGCCCTGGTACGGCAGCGTCGGGTCCGTCTCGGCGCCGGGCACGCCGGGCCAGGTCATGCCGGTGGCCGGGTTGTCGGGTCCGTCGGGTCCGACCGAGAGCTGGTTGTTGTCGAGGTGGGCGAAGGCGTAGTTGACGTGGGTGAGTTGCCCCCACGGGATGCTGCTGGGCAGGTACATGTGCTGGCCGTTCTTGCCGGTCCGCCAGCCGGTGAAGTAGCCGACCACCCGGCGCTGGTGGGCGGTGCCCAGCAGTTCGCGGCCGGTGTTGTCGTAGCGCAGGCAGTAGGGGGTGTTCACGCCGTCGGTCGGGGTCATGCCGTCGGGGCGGCAGCCGGGCTGGTCGGCCGGGTTGGTCGAGAACGGTCCCGGGCCGTTCGGGTCGCCGTCTGCGCCGGGTGAGGGGCCGGTGATCATGGAGCGGGCCAGCGCGGTGCCCGCGTCCGGCTGGTCGTCGAAGATGGTGTTGCGCAGCGCCGTCCAGGTGTCCCGGATCCGGGTCGGGCCGTAGAGCAGCTTGTCGTCCGTGGTGCCGGGGACGACCGAGGTCACGGCGTACTTCCCGCCGCTGAAGAAGGCCGCGTAGCCCGGGTGGTTGCTGATCGCGCACTGGATGCCGAGGCTCACGATGGCCTGGAACCAGTTGCAGTACCACTCCGGCACCCCGAAGCCGGTGTCGATCTTCGTGCTGAAGTGTGCCGTCGGATCCTTCGCGTCGGCGGCCGCCAGGCTCGGCCAGTTGCCCGCGATCGGCTTGGGACCGTTGAGCACCTGGTCGATGCTGCCGATGTTGGCCTGCACCAGGACGTACTGGTCGTTCTTGAAGAAGTACACCTCGTTGTCGCGCACCGAGAGCGCCGAGTCGATGCCGTTGCCGAAGAGCGCCTTCAGTTCGGGCGTCTTGCACAGGCTGGTCCAGCCGGTGCAGATGTCCCACGGACCGTTGACCCGGGTGTCGTTGGTGGTACCCGGCGTGACGTTGTTGATCCGGATGTACTGGTTGCCGCTGAACAGGTAGGCCTCGCCCTTGTGGTCGGGCAGCGAGAACGCCGCGTCGACCTTGTCGGCGAACGGGGTGCCGCGCAGGCTCGGCCAGTTGTCGGCGATGTTCTTGATCCCCGCGTCCGCTCCGCCGACGATCGCGCTGCCTGCGTTGAGCTTGTCGAAGGTCACCCGGGCGTACTTGTCGCCGTGGAAGAAGTAGGCCTCGTTGTCGGCGACCGAGAGGGTGGCGTCGATGCCGCGCCCCGAACCCGGCCGCACCCGCACCCCCTCGGGGCCCTGGCCGGGCGTGTTGGTGCAGCGGAAGTCGGTGTCCGCACCGGGCGAGGAAGCGACCAGTTGACTCAGGCAGGCGCTCAGCACCTGCTGCCCGTACGCGTTGGGGTGCAGCGCCTCCTGCTGGTCGCCCTGCGACTGCCACCCCAGGTTCTGCGTCCAGTCCTTCAAGTACGGCACCCAGCGCACCCATTCGGCCTGGGCCGCGGGCAGCGGGCTGGTCGGGCTGTTGGCCGAGGTCGCCTGCTGGGCGGCGCCGGCACACAACTCGTGCCCGGCGAAGGCGTCCTGGAGGTCCAGGAAGGTGGCGCCGCCGGCCCGGGCGGTCTGCTGCAGCATGTTGGAGATCCGCGGGATGACCGAGTCGTGCGCCCAGTCCGAGTCGTCGTCGTTGAACGGGCAGCCGCCCGAGTTGTAGCGGCTGCCCAGGGTCTGCCGGTACCGGTTGTCGGTGCTGCGGGGCAGCGCCTGGGGATACGACTGCAGCACCAGGGTGTAGCTGCCGTCCGGGTAGCCGGCCTGCTGCATGGTGCTGCGCACCGCCTGCAGGGTCGCGGTCACCTTGTTCTGCACCGTGGACAACCCCGAGGCGAAGGTGGCCTCCTGGCTGCTGTTGCAGTGCGTCCGCAGCGGGTAGAGGTACGCCTTGCCGCACTCGGCCACGATGCCGGAGAAGTTGAGGTCGTTGCCGCCCACCGACAGCACCACGGTCTTGACCTGGTAGTCCTGGGCGAGCTGCGCGAGTTGCGCGACTTGTGGATCCTCGTCCTTGAAAGAGCTGCTGGTCACGGCGTCCGTGGTGGCCCCCGAACAGGCCAGGTTGAAGCGCTGATCGGGCGCCGCGCCGTCGATGTCGGCTCCCGCGATCTCCGAACCCGCCGACCGGTCGCAGCCGTTGCCGATGCCGTACGAGGTGACGTCGTAGACCTGGCCGAGGTCGTGGTCGCAGGCGTCCGGGCCGGTGCAGTTCGCGGCGGCTAGGTCGGTTCCCCAAGCATGGCCGGTCGCCCAGGTGTTGGCGTTGCCTTCCCAGCGGCCGCCCTCGCCCGAGATGTAGCTGTCGCCCAGCGCCACGGTGGCGGGCGGCCGCTGGTCAGGGCAGGCAGGACCGGCGGTGTCGAGCAGGCTCATCGGGCGCGGCGCCGTCACGCAGACGGCGGAGTTCACCTGAGCGGTGGAGAAGACCACGGGGTAGTGGTCGGACCCGTACTGGCTGTCGAGCCGGGTGGCGTGGTAACCGGCTGCCGCGTTCTTGGCCACCGCGTAGTCGAGCTCTGCCCTGCTCTGGCCCTTCCGGTAGGTGTCCTTGCCGGAGGCGTAGACCTTCTCGTCGGGGCCCCAGGTGAACGTCGAGTTCAGCGGCTTCTCGCGATTCACTGCAGCGGGCGTCATGCTTGGCTTGGGGTTGGGGAGGCGGTTGAAATCGCCCATCGCAGCCCAGTGCTGCAGGTGCTTGCCGTCGAGGATCTCGCTGAGGTCGGAGACGATCAGGTCCGAGTTGTTGTTGCCACGCGGCTTGGTACTGGTCGCGTGGGCGCTGAAGAACCAGGTGTCGCCCAACTGGATTCCGAGGACGGGGAAGGAGTTATCCTTCTTGTCCTCGGGATGCAGGTCCGGCCTGAAGATCATCAGCCGGTCCGCTCCGACCTGGGTGTCGCTGATGAACACCACTGAGCGGTTGCCGATTCCGGGTGTCTTGACCCGGTAGACGTAGTAGATGGTTCCACCGGCCACCGGAGTCAACTGGGAGGTCTCGACGGTCCAGGTCACTGCGGCATCACGCGCGTCCACAACTGCCAGAGGCTGCTGCGCGGCTCCGGGCAGAGGGTCGTCGCGCACCTCCTGGAGAGCCATCAGGTTCAGGTTCAGCGCCTGTATCAGTTGGGGCGCGGTGCTGCTCAGCCGATCCCCCTTGGCCGCGATGTTCCAGGTGGCCACGCGGTAGTCCGAGACGGCGGCGGAGGCCGGCACAGCAGGCAGCAGGAGCGCCTGCACGAGACCGAGGAGCAGGCTGAGGGTGAGGCTGACGGTCAGCCAGACGGTGCTGGGCCGGCGCAAATGGCTCTCCAGGGCACGAGCAGGGGATCCGGCCGGTCGGCCGCAACCACCACACCCAACCGGGCCCGGCTCCACAGCTGGTCAACGATGGGTGAACGAAGCGCCGGGCTCCTGCCTGGCGGGCGTGCGATAGGTTGCCAGCCGTGACCGACCGCTGATGCGACACGTCGTCAGGGTCCCAACGGCCGGCTAGGGGGTTTTGCGGGGTATGGGCGAGGATCCACTCGTCACGGCGGTGCGGAGCGGGGACGAGGACGCGGTCAGGGTGCTGCTGGAGGACGGGGCGGATCCCGATCACGTCGACGAGCAGGGCAACCCCGTACTCTGCCTGGCCATAAGCGCGTTCAGCTCGTCGGTCGCCGGCTACCTGGTGGCGGGCGGCGCGGATGCGGTCCGCCGGCTGCCCGACGGGACCACCCCGCTGCTGCGGGCCGTCGACAGCGGCTCCATCGGTCTCGTCCACTGCCTGCTCGGCGAAGCGGCCCTGCTCGGCGAGGCCACCCGCGCGGAACTGCTGGCACGCGCCCGGCAGTGGCACGAAACCGGCCCGGTCGCCATGCTGCGCCAGCAGACCGGCTCCCCGGGCCCGGTCGAGCGGGTCCGGGTCCGGGACCGGGAGTGGTCCACCGAGTACCACGAGATCCGGCTCGGCGGAACGACCGTCCGCGACGGGCACCCGGGGATCCTCACCCTCGTCGAGAAGCACCTCGGACTACGCCCGGGAGTCGGCGAGTTGGCCGCCCGCGCGTGCGCCCTCGAGTACCCCGACCGGGAGCACGCCGCCTGGTGGGAGATCACCGGCACCCTTGCCGAGAGGCAGGACGACGCCACGTGGCAGGCTGCGGCGGCCCTGCGAGCCCACCCCGATCCCCTGCACCGCCGCTTCGGCGCGGAGGTCCTGGTCTCACTCGTGCTCGGTGATCCCCTGTCCGACGCCCCGAGCCCGTTCGACCTGCGCACGCTGGAGTTCTTCCTCGGCTGGGCGCCGGCGGAGGGGCACCCGGACGTCCTGGCGGAGCTCCTGGCCGGCCTGGGCCACCATGACGACCCGAGGATCGAGCCCCTGGGCCTCACGTACCTCGCCCACCCTGCCTCGCAGGTGCGCGCCCAGGTGCCCGCGACCCTGGAACGCACGCTCTCGGGCCGCCCGGACCGGTGGACCTACACCCCCGAGGGGCTGGACGCCATGCTCGTACTGGCCCGGGACACCGATGCCTCCGTTCGCAGACTCGTCGCCCACCAGCTCGCGGAGAGCCGGGATCCGGCGCCCGCCATCGGGGACGCCCTGGCCGAACTCCTCGACGCGGAGGACCAGATGACCCGCATCTGGGCCGCTTTCGGACTCGCCGAACGGGATGATCCGCGCTGCCTCGACGCCGCCGCCCGGGTGGGCCCCGTCGACGACCGCCAGGCCTGGTCCTGGATCCTCGACGCACCCTCGCGGTACGAGCAGCGCCAGGGGCCCACCACAACCGAGTAGCGAGCGCTCGCCCTACGGCCCGCCGCGTGCCCGCACCGGCCCCGGGGACGAGACCGTCCGATCCATGCGTCGGGTCAGCGGCGCCCGCGGTTGTGGCCTTGCCCGAGCCGTCGGGGCGTTCGCCAGGCGGCGAACAGGATGCCGGCAGCGCCGATGACCGCCTGAAGCGCCTCCGTGCCGGCCAGCAGGCAGACCGAGGTGCACACGGCCAGGATCGACATGAGGGCGATCAGGTCGAGCCAGCGGTGGTCCGGGCCCGCGTTGGACTCCCGGACGGACTCCGGGACGGACTCAGGAGCGGCGTGCCCGTCCTGCGGCGACTGAACTTGCGTCGACACTGCTGTCCTCCCACGGTCGGGAAGGCAGGCCCCGAGGAGTTCAGCCCCGCAAACCAAACAGCCGCATCGCGCCGCATGTCTCGTGGGGTTACTTCCCCGGCTTCCATCGCTCGCGCGACGAAGCCTGCCCCCCAAAGATCATGCAGCCGAGCGGCTACACACCCATGATGGAAGCGCACTTCTGACGCCACGTCAACCCCGGCCCTGGGGGCCGCCCTCACGATCCCAGCAGCAGGCGAGCGCGAGTTCCGAGGGCCGCAGCGTCCGAACCGTTCACAAGCTGAGGCGGCACCGGTTGCAGGAGCTCAGTGACGGTACGCGGCTGTCGCGATCTCGATGAAGGAACGGATCAACGGGTTGGCGTCGCCTTCGTTCCACACCGCCACCACTCGGCTCGGCAGCATGTCGATCAGCGGCACCGCGGCCAACTCCGCGGGCAGGTCGTGCCCGAGCGGGGCCAGGCCGACCGTGCCGTTCCACAGCACGGCGTGCAGGCATTCCTGGACGGCTCGCACCACCGGGCCCTCACGCGGCCTGCCGCCGTTCCAGTACGCCTGCCAGACGGGGTCGGTGCCCTGCGGGAACTGGAACCAGCGGCGGTCGCTCAGCTCGGCCAGCCGCAGCCGGTCGCGGCGGGCCAGCGGATCGTCGGCGCGCAGGACCACGCCGACCGGATCGGTGCGCAGCGCCCGCACTGTCAGAGCGGTCTCGTCGAACGGCGCCCGGGTCAGGGCGACGTCGACCAGTCCGGCGCGCAGCCCGCAGGTCGGGTCGGTCAGATCGGTGTCGCGGATGCGGATGTCGATGCCGGGGTGGCTCCGGCGGTAGGCGGCGGCCAGCCTGGACACGCCCGGGTCGGTGCCGTCGCCCAGGATGCCGACGGTGATGGTCGCGACGCCGGCTGCGGCGCTCACGCGGACGCGGACGCGGTCGGCGTGGTCGAGCAGGGCCCGCGCCTCGTCGAGCAGCACCGCGCCCACGGGAGTGAGCGTCACGCCGACCGGCGAGCGGGCGAACAGCAGGGCCCCGACATCAGCTTCCAACTGCTTGATCGCCCGACTCAGCGGCGGCTGGCTCATGTGCAGTCGGGTGGCGGCCCGGCCGAAGTGGAGTTCCTCGGCGACGGCCACGAAGTAGCGCAAGGTCCGTAGCTCCACGCTGCAACGATACCCACGGGGTATGGGCGCCGCGGGATGGGCCTTGGACACTGGCAGGCTCCCGGCGGTGCACTTGTGAGCATGACCGAAGAAGCCGGCAGTCGGCCGCCAGGGCGACCGACGGTTAGCTCTCGTGGGGGATCCTGATCGTGCGCGGAGCCGACGCACTGCAGTTGGGCGTCAGCGAGGGTGGAGCCATGCCGATCACCCGTCTCGCCATTCCGCTCGGCGACACCGAGTGCCCCGTCCCCGTCTGGGCCCTGCGGCTCGCCAAGGCCCTCCCGTTCGTCGTGCTGCCGCACTGCTTGTGGCGGCTCCCGTTCGCTGTCGACTTCACGATGGGGCAGGTCGACCCGCACCGCACGCCCATGCCCTGGTGGGCGCCGGGCTACGTCGTCGGGCTCAGTGTGCTCACCGAGGCGCTGTGCCTGCTGAGCACTGGGCTGGTGGCCGGCTGGGGCGAGCTGTTCCCGCGCTGGATCCCGTTCGTCGGCGGCCGTCGGGTGCCCCCACTCGCCGCCGTGATCCCGGCGGTCCTGGGTGGCCTGGCCCTGGTGGCGATGTTCGACCTCTACCCGTTCGCCTGGGCAGGCGTCTTGCCCGAGGTGGGATTCAGCAACGGATGGTGGATGCTCCTGGCCCGGGTGTGCATCAGCCCGGCGATGCTGTGGGGGCCAATCGTGCTGGCCCTGACCTGCGCCTACTACCGGCGACGGCGCCCTGCCTGATGTGCCACTGGGCAAACGATTCTGACACTTCATCAGCTTTGACTCGGTGTCCTTGCCCGGCTGCCCGGACAGGGTCGGCCCTGAAATACCTCGCACGTGCTCGCCTCGTCCGGTACGGTCCGGGTTTGTCGTCACTGCTGGGAGCCCATGAGGTTCGCGTGTGGCCTCCCCGGCAGTTCCCAGGCTGAGAGCAGGTTCCTCATGGCATGTCGTATCGGTGAGCTCGTGCTCGGTTGCCGCGAGCCCGAGGTGCTCGCGCGGTTCTGGTGCGAGGTCCTGGACTTCGTCGTGCTCGGTCGCGAGGCCGACGGCTCGGTGGAGATCGGGCCGCGGGAGGGGTTCGGCGGTCCGCAGCCGACGATCTTCCTCAGTCGCCGGGATGAGCCGGAGCAGGGGAAGTCCCGGCTGCACATCGACGTCAACGCCACCGACCGCGATCAGGACGCCGAGCTCGAACGCCTTCTGAAGCTCGGTGCGCGCCCGGCCGACATCGGCCAGACGGGGCAGGAGTCGTGGCACGTCCTGGCCGACCCCGAAGGCAATGAGTTCTGCCTGCTCAAGGCCCGCCTCAACCCGCTCTGATCTCCGGTAGCGGTTCGACTCCGACAGCAGGGCGCCGACCCGTTCCGGCTGCTTGACGTCCACCGCCTGGAACCCCACCATCACCACAGCGCGTCACGTCACGTCGCCCGGTGCCGTTCCGGCACCCGCCCGGTCGCGGCGTGCGGCGGGTGAGGTGGTGTGGCGGACCAGCACGACGGCCCCGATGGCGATCCATGCGGCGTTGAGCACTGCGGACGGCCAGGCGTGATGGTAGCCGGAGTTGACAGTCAGTGCGGCGGAGCCGAGCAGGTTGAGGAGTTGGAACGCGGAGCCTGCGGCGCGGATGCGCGCGGCCGACGCGAGGGCGTAGGCGGTGAGCAGCAGCCCGGCCCCGATCCAGCCGGCGGCGGTGACTTCGGTCCCCATGCGGCTACCGCTCCGCGCCGGGCAGCATCGCGTAGGCGCGGATCGGGAAGGTGCCCATGCCCTCGATGGCGGGCGGCGCTGCGTGGAACCGGAATCCGTCCACCGGCAGTTGCTCCAGACTGCACAGGTGTTCCACGACGGGGATGCCCGCGGCCAGCAGGGTGGTGTGCGCGGGACGGGTCGGGTCCTCGGTGTCGTCGATGTTCAGCGAGTCGATGCCCACGAGCGCGGGCCGCTGATCGGCGAGCCAGGCGGCGCCCTCAGCGGTGAGGAAGGGGTGGCCGCCCGATCCGTAGCGGTCGGTGCCCCAGTGCCGGTCCCAGCCGGTGTGGATCAGCACCGCCCGGCCGGTGACCTGGTACGGCAGCAGTGCGTCCCGGTCGACGGCACGGCCGTGCGCACCGAGGACCCGGACCACCAGCCCGTCCAGGTCGACCAGCCCGGCGAGCGGCAGTCCCGCCAGGTCCGGCCCGTCGCCGAAGCGGTGGAAGGGGCTGTCGAGGTAGGTGCCGGTGTTCGCGACCATCGAAATCCGGCCGATGTGGAACTCGGTGCCGGGCGCGTAGTGGTCGCGGGACGCCTTTCGCGAGAGGTGGTCGCTGATCTCTGGCGTGGGCAGGCCCGGAAGGGTGACCATGCCGTGCCGGATCGGGTGGCTGAGCTCTACTACCCGGCGGCCTGCCGTCTGCGCGGCCGCCCCGCCGGTGCCGCGGCCGCCCTTGTGCGGCTCGCGCAGCGTGCGCTTGCCGCTGATGCGCACCGTGTCGACCATCAGCAGGCCGAGGTGTCGCACGAAGAGCTCGGCGATGTCGTCGTCGCCGAGGTCCGGGCCCGGCACGTCCAGCCTGAACCCCTGGGTCTGCAGGCCGCCACCGTTGGCGAACGCCACATCCGCGTCGAACTGCACGCGCCACTGCTGCCCGTCGGCACGGTCGAGGCCCTGCTCCATGTTCTCCGTCTCCATGTCCACGATGATCACTGAAGCTGTGCTGGAGAACAATCGAGGATTTCTGAAGTGCCGCTACAGTCGCGCTTATGGAACTCGACCCCAGACGTCTCCGGGTGCTCCACGCGGTAGCCGTGCGAGGCGGCGTGGTGGACGCGGCGCGACTGCTGCACCTGACCCCCTCGGCGGTCTCCCAGCAACTCGCCCAGCTGGAGCGGGAAGTCGGCCAGCCGCTGGTGGACCGGTCCCGGCGCAGGGTCGGGCTCACCCCGGCCGGGCAGCTCCTCGCCGCCCGCGCCGAGCGCATCGAGCAGGAGCTGGCCGAGGCGCGCCGCGAACTCGCCAGGGTGAGCGGGCGCGTGACCGGCCCGGTCGCCATCGCCGGGTTCTCCTCGGCCATCTGCCACCTCCTGGTCCCAGCGCTGCGTCAACTCACCACCACCCAGCCGGACCTGGAGCCCAGGGTGGTGGAACTGGAGGGCCCCGTGGCCCTGCGCGAACTGCGGACCGGCGGGCTCGACCTGGTGGTCGCCGAGTACGACGTGGGCGGTCCCGGCGCCACCGCGGACCCGGCCGGTCTCTCCACCGCGCCGGTCGCCGACGACGAGTACCGCGTCGTCCTGCCCGCCGATTGGTCGCCTCCGCCCGGCTCCGTGAGGGACCTGGCGGACCGTCCGTGGGTGGTCGGCCCTCCTGGGAGCGCCTGCGGGCGGGCGCTGGAGCGGATCTCCGCCGAGTACGGCTTCACCCCGCACCACGCGCACACCGCCGTGGAGTTCCCCACCGTTCTCGCACTGGTGGCGGCCGGCCTCGGCGCGGCGATCGTCCCCAGCCTGGCCCTGGGCGGCACGCGCGCCGACTTCGTCAAGCTCCCCTCCCTGCCCGTCGCCGGCCACCGCCGCGTCGCCGCGCTCCGCCGCTCCTCGGGCTCCGGCCCCGACCCACTGACGGAGGCCGTGATCGCGGCCCTGCGCGAGGCCGCGACGACGCTGGGGTTGAAACCACCTGCCGACGAAGCACTCTGACAGGTCAACGAGCGCTACCGGGCCAGGAATTCGACCCCCCGCCCACGCCGCGCCGGTGAACCTCGACGGAACGAGGATGGCGGCGCATCGAAGCTCCGGTCGTTCAGGGCGACTTGGGAAGGTCATCCCGATCAACCGGAGCTTCGTTGCGTTCGTGAGGGGCCGGACCGGGACCATCTCACACCGCCGTGGCCTGCGGACTCATGCGCTCATCGGGCCTTTGAAACGGCCCTGGGTGGCAGCGGGGACCGCGGCGACGGTGTCAGGTACTCATGGCTGGCGGATGAGTGACTTGTCCGCGACGTTCACGCGGTAGGAGGCTCCTGGTTCCAGCGCCCCCGCGTGCAGCAGGGTGTTGAGGCCCTCCACGTCTACGCCTTGACGCTGGGAAAGTTCACGAGTCAGTCGCTCGAGATCCTTGTCGGCACGTTCGTGTGCGCCGTCCAATGTCACCTCTTCGTGCACCACGCGGATTTCTCCTTCAGCGTCGTACAGGACGCAGGACCTGCTGGACTTGACCCCGAGCTTGATGTTTGTCAGGAAGGTCATCTCGTTTTACTCACAGGAGGAAGATGGTATCCCAGGAATGCGTGATCGCACCCTGAGTGTTGGAAATAGCGAAGACGGTTACAGAGTTCACGGCCGGATGGGTGAAGGCGCCTTCGAAGTGGGCTGGCAGCGGGCGGTCGGTGAACGGTTCACCGTTTTCAATGCCCGAAAATGCGCTGAAACCTGCGGCGTTCGTTCCCCCGGTAATTGTTCCAACATCTACTCGATTGAGCGCCGACTGGCAGAGTACGCCGCGCGTAGGGAAGTTCAGCGTTTTCAGGTCAACGCCGACGGCGCCCTCGCGAGACATAAGCCAAAGCCAGAATTCCACCATATGCTCCCTGGACTGTTCCATGAGTGACACGCTCGCTGTTTGCCGGTGTACCAGGCGTCAGTCTTGCCGGATGGCATGACGCGCGGCATGGATGGGATCTGCGCACGATTGGCGTAGGGCACACCGAAGCTCGTGACGGCTCATGTGGCCGTCTTCGTCGGGCACCCTCCAGAGCGCTCGGACGACCGCTCGCGGATGCGCCGGAGCTGATGCTGTCGCAGGCTGGTGGTGTAACGCCTCGCGCGTGCGGATGCATCGCATTCAAGGTCCCGGGCCACGGTGTGGCCGTCATGCGTTTCATGGTCGGGAGCAACAGGCCATGGACTACTCAAGGGCAACAAGAAGCTGCAGGACACCGGCACAACGTTGCTTGGTTCGACGCTTGTGAAGGTGTGACCCTATCTAAGTGCGGGGGCCCGCGTTTCCATGCTGAAATCCTTTGCACGTCGGCGACGAGGTCACGGCCGCCTTCCGGATGAGCCCTGCCTCAGTGACGGTGACCAGACCTTCATTCGCAGGGTCGTGACCGCATTCATGACCCGCCATGGTGTGCCAGGCGCCTCGGTGGCGCTCACCGATCAGGGCCGTCTGGTCTACGTCGAAGGGTTCGGCGTGACGGATCCGGCGACGAATGCACTCGTCACCCCCGGCCATCTCTTCCGCATCGCCAGTGTCTCCAAGCCCATCACGGCAGTCACTATCTTCCGCTTGATCGAGCTGGGGGAACTCCGCCTCGGCGACATCGTTTTCGGTTCGTCCGGCATCCTGGGCAACAGGTTCGGCACACAGCCCTACCATCAGGGTGTCGACCAGATCACTGTGCAGCACCTGCTGGAACACTCCAGCGGCTGGGCCCAGTCGCAGGACCCGATGTTCGAGCACCTTGAGCTGAGCCAACGGCAGCTGATCGATCGCATGCTGGACACCGAACTCCTCACACACGCACCAGGCTCGACGTTCGAGTACCTCAACTTCGGGTACTGCCTGCTGGGGCGGATCATTGAGGCATTGACCGGGCTCCCCTACGAAGACGCCGTACGCAGGTACGTTCTTGCTCCCTGCGGCATTACCGAGATGTACCTGGCAGGCGACTCCCTGGCCGAACGGCGCAACAACGAGGTCGTCTACGTGCAGCAGGGTGCGGTCAGCCCGTACGACATCCGTATCTCCCGCATGGACTCCCATGGCGGCTGGATTGCGTCCCCCACCGAACTGATGCGCTTCCTGGTACGCGTGGACGGCTTCCCCACCAAGCCGGATCTGCTGTCGCCGGACTCGATCGCGACCATGTGCACTCCGTCGACTGCAGTCGGCGCCGGTGGCTACGCCAAGGGATGGGCTACCAACGCGGTTGGCAACCGGTGGCACCTCGGTGATCTCCCAGGCACTGCATCGGTCATGGTCCGCACCAGTGGTGGAAAGGGATGGGCGGTGCTGGTCAACTCACGCAACGATGCTGAGCTCGACACGATGCGCATCGACCTCGACAACCTCATGTGGACAATTGTCGGTCATATTTCCACCTGGCCCCCTGTCGACCTCTTTTGAAGCGGCCCTCTGTGTAGGGGCGGGGACTGGCCCTGTGGCTGGTGCTCCGTTTCCGTTCCCCGCCGCTTCAAACCGTGCATGCAGCTGGCCCGAGCCTGGCCGACCATCAGAGCGGCCTGCCTGTACGCCACTGCGAATGCCAACGGAGTCCGCAGCAACATCCATGCGCCACACTGTACTTGGGGTGACAGCAAGTGGCGCGCACGTACCACCCCGCAGACGTCGCCCAAGTGGCCGGGGCGCTCGCCGCCGCCCTCCGCGAGCAGTTCCCGCCGCGAACTGGAGTCCGTGCATGAGGGTGCCCCGGCGGCGCCAGGAGTCCCAGCGGCGGACCTGGTGCTCGTCCAGTCCGGCCAGGGTCTTCGAGCTCTGGAACGGGGCCGGCGAGCAGCCCAGGTCAACGGCCCGCCCGCTGCCCGGGTGACCGCATCACGGAGAGCGGGCGGGCAGCGGCCGGCGCAGCACCTCGGCGGGCGATCCGGGTGATTGCCGGTCGATCAGAAGGTGCGCTGGGTGAACCAGCTGGACTGGCTGGACGGGTTGTGCAGGTCGACGGTGGTGCCGGAGAGGCGGCCGTCGGCGCCGCGGACACCGGTGTAGCGGCCGAGCGGGCCTTGCGACCAGGCGAGGGTGAAGTGGATGTTCTCGCCGTCCACGGCACCGTCCTGGAGGGTCGCGACGGTGTTGCCCGACGAGGCGCTGCCGTAGAGGCTCCCGTCGCTGTCCTGCCTGATGTTCACATGCACGGTGGCGTTGGTCTGGAAGATGTCCCAACTGCCGCTGGCATTGAAGCCGGCGGAGCGGACGGCCCGCGCAGCCCGGGGCGCAGTGCTCGCAGCGCTCGCCGGCGCGGCAACGGCGGCCCCGACGGTGGCGAGGAGAACCGCGACGACTGCCGCCGTGACGAGCTTGGGCTTGCGGCGCGAAGCAGACATGAATCCTCCAGAGGCAGGTGGGTCGGCCCCGCTGGATCGTGCACGGAGCCCTCGCTGGTGGAGCTACCCATCCGCATACTCACAAGTCCTGGATTCACTCCAATGAGCCGATGGATAGCTGATGTTGATTAGACATCGGCTCACGACGGGCAGGCGACCGACCGCAATCGGTCGACCATTCACCTTTAAGCGAAATGACGGACCATCAGTTGAGTGAAAACAGCTTCCTGGTCTGAGCGCATGACAATCCGATCTTCCGCACCCCGCATCGCCACGCTCACCGCCGTGGC
Source organism: Kitasatospora acidiphila (assembly GCF_006636205.1). Taxonomy (NCBI): domain Bacteria; kingdom Bacillati; phylum Actinomycetota; class Actinomycetes; order Kitasatosporales; family Streptomycetaceae; genus Kitasatospora; species Kitasatospora acidiphila. The sequence goes on from NZ_VIGB01000003.1 coordinate 2,044,443, forward strand.
AGCAGCGGCGGCACCGGCTTCGGCGGTGGCTACAACGGAGAGTCGGGCGCAGTCCGGCCAGTCCGGAACCGCCGGGCGACGGGCATGATGGTCATCGCCTGGTAACGCAGGGGGCGATCGGCCGTTGAGACGGCAGGCACTGATCCAACGCACCGAAGGACGGCGATGACGGACGACGAGCAGTCGCAGGGCACGGCGAGCTTCCTGCTGGAGATGGGAATGCTCAAGCGGGCGAAGCGGTCCGGTTGGTGGATCGCCGGAGTCAAGGACCCGGAAACCATTGCTGAGCACAGCTTCCGGACGGCCGTGGTCGGCGCCGTGCTCGCCATGATGGAGGGTGCGGACCCGGCAAAGGTGGCGCTGCTGTGCACCTTCCACGACACCCAGGAAACCCGCATCGGCGACATCCCCCACATCGGCCGCCGCTACCTCACCGCCGCCTCCAACGAGCGAGTGACGGCTGATCAGGTCAGTGCCGCGCACCCGGCCGTCATCGCCGGGGTCCAGGCGATCACGGCGGAGTACGAGAATGCCGAGAACCTCGAAGTCACGGTTGCCCACGACGCCGACAAGCTCGAATGCCTGATCCAGGCCGTCGAGTACCGCGAACAGGGCTACCAGAACATCCAGCCCTGGATCGACAGCAGCCTTGCGAGCCTCAAGACCGCCTCGGCGCGCACACTCGCTGAGGCGGCGCTCACCATGACCTCCGTGGAGTGGCAGAAGGTCTACCTCAGCTGATCGCCAGAGCCCCTGTAGGCGCCCCAGGCGCCTACAGGGCATGGGTCAGCTACCGCACTCAGCGGCGAAGCGGATGAACGAAGACCAAGCGGTGGAGGTGACCTGGAGCCAGGGGCCGGCGGGGTCCTTGGAGTCGCGGATGTGGATGGTCGCCGCCGACGCTGCCACTTCCACGCACTGGCCGCCTTCTGCACCGCTGTGGCTGCTCTTGAACCACTGCAGGGCCTGGTGGGTTTCGGCGGTCTCACAGGCGTTCATTGGTCTCCCAGCAGCTTCTCGATGTAGGTCAACGACTCACGAGGAGTCAGCGCCTGGGCTCGGATGATCCCGTAGCGCGAGTTGAGGGCACGAACCTCCTCGCGATCAGTGACTAGTGTGCTACGGCCCTGCGTTTCCAGGTAGCAGATTTGCTCACCACCTTTGCGAGCGAACAGGGTGAAGCCACCGTCGATGCCCGCGTGATCCTCTCGGTCCAGGGGCATGATCTGCATCTCGACATTGCGTCTGTGCCCGGTGAGGAGGAGGTGCTCCAGTTGGCCGCGCCAGCCTGCCGAACCACCGAGTCGCCGCAAGACGACAGACTCCTCCATCACGAAGCTGAACAGCGGTGTGAGCCGGGTTGCGAAGACCTGCTGGCGGGCCAGGCGGGCAGCAACTCGCTGCTCGATGACGGTCTCATCCAGGAGAGGTCTGCGCATCGCAAGCAACGCCCGCATGTACTCCTCGGTCTGCAGCAGGCCGTTCACCACGTGCGTGTCGTACGCACACAGCTCAACAGCCTCCGCCTCCAAGCGCGCCGCATCCCTGAAGAACGCGGGGTAGCGTGCCCGTGCGACCTCGTCCTTCATCGCAATGAGCAAGCCGCCCGCGTTCACCGCCTGGTCGGCCATGTCGATCAACTCAGGCCTGGGGATGCGGCGGCCCTGTTCCACCGACGCGATCAGGTCCTCGCCGTAGCCCACCTTCAGGCCCAGCTCGGCTCGGCTCAAACCCGCGCGCTCGCGCAGGAGTTTCAGTTGGCGGCCGAAGGCCCGCAGGAGGCCCGCGTTTTCGTCCTGGTCCGCCATGTCGGCCACCCTTCGTCACGCATGCATACGGTCGGCTACCAGAACAATACGGACAGCCATGGCAGCGCGTGGCCGAAAACCGGCGAATTCCCTCGCACGTGCTATCCAGCCGCCTCGCCACGCAGCAGGCTGCGAGCCAGCGCCGCGCCACGACGGTTGAGTTCGACGGCGGCCGCGTCCCGGGAAGACAGCACCCTGGGCTCAACTCCCGTGCAGCGGCGGCAGATCGTGCCGCCACCCGGCATCGGGTCGGCGCAGTGGCCGCACTCCCCCATCGCCACCGCAGGCGCCGCCGCCTCGCACTCCGCTGGCATCTTGCGCTGCAAGCGCGAGCGCAGCAGGCCCAGCGGCGAAACGATCCCCGCAGGCAGATCCCCCAGCAGCGCGATGCGCAGTCGTCGCTCGTCGGGATCTCGGGCGAGCCACTCGGCTACCAGCGGGGCCAACTCCAGGGCTTCGACCACGCCGAGGCGGACCGGCTTGTGACCAGCCGTCAGCCGGGTCAGGAGCTTGGCGGCGGCAGCTCTGCGCTCGCCGTCGGAGTCGTCAGGAGGGTCCGTCGCCTTGATAGGTGGGGAGGTTTTCTCCTCAGTCTTCAAAACCTGGGGGGAACTGCCGACGTCCCGACTCACCGCTTCACCGAGTGCCGGGCTTTGGCCAACGCTTCGCCAGGCGGCATCGATCTCATGATGGTCAGTCAACGGCACACTGCTGACCAGCACTCGCGTCGACCACGTGCCCTCGACCGGATCCTGCGTGCGGCGGATGTGGAGGTAGCCCTCCTCGATCAGCTGGGCGCGGGCGCGCGAGACCGCCATGCGGCCCTCGGGCATGCGCTTGCCGATGGTGAGGATGGTGTCACGACTGCCGGGCGGCAGAGACAGCGCCCACAGCAGCAGGGTCTTCGCGGTGGCCCGCAGACGCGGGTGGCGGATGATGTCGTGTGACGCCCGGACATACCGCTCGGGCGCGATAAAGTGAACGTGCATGAGGAGATACCGCTCCCGTGCCGGACCCCGGGGTGTTCCAGCACCGCCGGGGTCAACTATCGCTTTGTGGTCGCACGGTAGCACGGCGTAAGCGGAGTTCGCCTTCGAACAGGCGGACAGGACATCCGCGTACGCCGCCGCAGCAGCGACGTACAGCCAGCCAGGGTACGGGGGTTGCTGCTGGTCAGAGCCCTACCGACCCGGCACGCTGCTCCGCATGGAATCTCTCGACTTCCCTCTCCCTGCCACTCCCGAACGGGAGTTCGCCATGCAGTTCAGCTCCACGCCCGCGGCGCCCGGCTGGCGCGGCGGCTGGTCTCGCAGTACCTGGAGAGCTGGGGCCACGACTACGACTCGCCGCTCAACGAGAAGCTGACCCTGATCACCGCTGAGCTCGCCGCCAACGCCGTGTGCCACGGATACGTGCCGGACCGGGACTTCAAGGTCAGGCTGACGCTGGGGCAGACCACCGCTCGCGTGGAAGTGAGTGACACCCGGACCGAGCGCAAGCCCCCGGAGGAACCCCAGGAGCCGCAACCCGACGCCGAGTCGGGCCGCGGACTTCTCCTGGTGGCCGCGCTGGCCGAGCGCTGGGGAACGGTTCCCCGCCCGGCAGCGCCCGGCAAGACGGTCTGGGCTGAGTGCACCCACTGACCAAGGCAGCAGTTCGGCATTCCCCATACACCGGCCGACGACCCCGCCTTCCGGTCCTGGCTGCGCGTGAAGGGTCTGCGCGAGATCGCGTCCGGGGCCTTCGTCTTCGTTCTGATGTTCGTCGCGCCTGCGTCGGTGCTGGGTTGGTACGTGGTGGTGTTCGCTGGGATACCCGCCGGGGATGCGGTGGTCGTGCGGCACGGCGGTGGGCCGAAGGCCGCCGCCTACGGCGTCCACGGCGCAACGGCCTTGGTGATGCTGGCGACCGGCATCGGCCTCCTGGTCTGACTCGCCGACGGGATCCGATCCTGACTCTTCCGTCTCTTCCGTTGAGCAGCAGCGTGCGGCCCGGGGCTGGCTGCCCCGGGCCGCACGCTACGGACGCGACGAACGTGCGTGTCAGTACTGCGTGGTGACCGTGACGCCGCTGAAGTCGGTCTGGGCGTAGAGGCTGATGTAGCGGTAGCCGGCCGTGGTGTTGGTGACGGTCAGGCTCTGGCTGGTGCCGTTGTTGAGCGAGCCGTTGGTGTAAGCGGTGGGCGTGGCCCAGGCGTTGGGGTTGTAGAGCAGGTACGCGGTGCCGGTGCCGCCGCTGGCGGTGATGTTGAGCGTGGTGGTTCCGGCCGGCAGGTAGATGTAGTAGTAGTCCAGGTTGCCCGCCGTGGCCGACTGGCCGGCGCGGAAGCAGTTGCGGTCCAGCACCTGGGTGTTGGCAGCGGTGCAGGCCGTGGTACCGCCGCCGCCGCCACCGCCGCTGCCCGCCGTGCAGGCGCCGGCGGCGCAGGCGTCCAGCCAGGTGTTGAAGTCGGCGTCGTACGCGGTGCCGATGGAGTTGTAGACCGCGTAGCCGCTGGTGTAGTCGCCGGTGCGGAAGTGGCTCAGCATGTTGGCGATGACGTCAGGGTGCTTCTCGACCATGTACCGGACGGCCAGGTAGCCCCACGGGTAGGTGCGGGTCTGGTTGGTGTTGTTGTAGGTGGTCTGGAACAGCGTGCTGAGCGCGTAGGTGTGCTTGGGAGCCTCGGCCACCGCGCCGGTGTCGGTCATGTTCCGGTAGGTGTACGACACGTACTCGGCCACGCCTTCGATCCACCAGACGTCCGGCACGGCGGTCTGCTGGGTGAAGTTGCCCTTCATGTCGTAGCGGCCGTCCAGGGCGTGGGTGTACTCGTGGTTGAGGTTCCAGATGCCCGCGGTGAAGCCGTCGTTGCCGTTCTGGTAGGTGAGGGAGATCGGCTGGTTGGTGGGGTTGGTGGGGTCACCCACCAGCGTGATGCCGCCGTTGTTGGTGCTCACCCCGTAGATGCCGCCGGCGTAGGTCTGGTAGTCCTGCGGGCTGGCGAAGACCACCATCTGCAGCGAGTTCTCGTACTGGCCGGGGATCGCACCGTTGTCCTTGACCAGGTTGTGGAAGAACGAGTCCTGGTTCTCCAGGCTGGAGCAGACGGCGGTGAGGTCGGCGGCGGTGAGGCTCTGCGCCAAGATGCTGTGGGTAGCGTCGCAGGTGTAACTGACCGGCAGGGCCGCTGCCTTGAGCTGCTGCGGCAGGTTGCAGACGCCGTAGTAGGAGCAGTTGGACGCGTCGTAGTAGCTGGCCATGCCGGCCACGCCGACCCAGAGCGGAGCGGTCGGCCCGGTGATCGAGGAGGCGTCGAGCAGGCCCTTGATCAGTGGCTTCACGGTGGCCTGCAGGGCCGAGTGCTCGATGAAACGGGCGGTCTCCAGACCGGCGTTGGAGTCCAGGAACGAGTTGGTGGTGCCCAGCAGGTCCTTGTGGTTGAGGGCGAAGGTGTCGAGCGTGGTGATGATGCTCGGGTCGCTGGTGACGGCGGTGACGAAGGCCGGGTTCTGGTGGCCGCGGTAGAGCGGGGTGAAGACGTCGTTGACGAAGTTCACCATGTACCAGGAGGCGTTGTAGGTCGCGGGGTTGTAGGCGTTCAGCACCTGCTTGTAGGTGTTCAGGTAGCGGCCCTGCAGGTTGGCGCTGTCGGTGAGGACCATGACCTCGCCGGATACCTGGCCGTTGGCGTCGCTGACGTCGCCGAGGTGCGAGTTGGCGACGAAGGAGTCGAGGCCGCTCTGCACCGCGCTGGTGAGGGTGGCGTCGTAGCTGCCGACGTCGGCCGAGTCGTAGAACTGCACGTAGTAGCCGGCGCGCAGGAAGAGCACCAACTGCCAGATGCCGGTGGAGTCGTTACCGGTGTAGGCGGCGGCCTGGCTCTGGAACGCGCTGGCGACGGACAGCATCTGGCTCTCGCGGAACACCCCGGAGGCATCCGAACCGGTGATCTGGAAGAGCGTGTTGATGCAGTCGGGAGTGGAGGCCTGGACGTAGGCGGCCAGGTCGGAACCGCTGCGGCCGCTGAAGTCGGCCGGGGTACATGAGGCGGTTGCCGTCCCGGTGCGGACCGTCGGCTTCAAAGCGGTCTTGGGCCCTGACTGCGGGTTTCGCGGCGGGAGTTGGGCCGGGGTGAGCCGCTGCTGCTGGGTTGCTGCCTGGTCGGGGGTGCCGAGCGTGGGGGCGCCGGCGGGCGGGAGCAGCCCAGCGTGACTGGCCTGCGGGGTGGCCTGCGGAGCCTGCTGCGTGGGGGCAGCGAAGCTCGGCGTGGCCAGTGCGCCGACGAGGGCCGTGCTCGCCGCGGCGAGCACGGCCAGCCCTCGGGGCAGCCGGAAGTGGGGACGCATCGTCACTCCTTGGTGGGGGACCTGGTGGATGCGCGCCTCGGTACGAACTGTGGAGGCGTGAGACGCACCGTCTCACGCGGCTGATGTCCCTTCAATAGCACGTGACATATCAGATGGCATCGGCGAGCCATACCATCGGACACCCTGCTCATGGGGGCGCTTTGGCCGATCCCAGGGGCGCACTCCAGCGCCGCGCGCCGTGTTGCACATCAACAGCCGCACCCGGCCCACCAAGCCCGCGCCCAATGCTCACCGCGCCGTGATGTCCTTGCTGGGCCGACGACCGCACACGCACGGCCGACTGACGAACCAACTGAGATCGAGGTGGACGAGCGCATGACCGTGACCTTCTCGACCGGCCCCACCGGACTGGGCACCAGCTCGCTGCAAGCCCGCCGGCAGCCGGGCGAACAACCCGTCCGCCCGATCCCGGGACTGTACTGGCACCCCGTCAAGGAGCCGGAGCCCGCAGTGGTCGCCGAGATCGACCGGCGGACCGCGCGCTGGGCGGTGGAGGAGGTCAACCTCGTCCCGCCGGAGTGGGCGGACGAGTTCGAGGCCTTCGGCACCGGCCGCTCGGTCTGCCTCACCTATCCCGAGGCGGCCGGCCTGGACCACTTGGAGGCAGCGGCCCGACTACTGGTGGCGGAGAACGCCGTTGACGACTGCTACTGCGAGGACCACGGCGGCTCGCCGCACGGCCTCGGCGCCCGGCTGCTGATGGCGCACTCGTCACTGGAGCGCCCCTATGCCGTCACCCCCTATGAGCAGCAGTGGCAGGAGAAGCTGGACAGCGAACCGCCGTGCCGCGCCTACCGGGCCGCGATGGAGTTCTTCAACCAGCACACCAGCGACCAGATCCGGGACCGCGAGATCCACGACCTGGCCCGGCTCCACCTGGGCTATCTCGCCGAGGCCGCCTGGTCGATCGACGGCGTGGTGCCGGAGATCCCCGAGTACCTGATGGTCCGCCAGTACAACAGCTTCCGTCCCTGCCTGACCATCGTGGACGCCATCGACGGCTATGCCTTCCCGGCCGACCTCCACGACCACCCCAAGGTCCAACAGGTCATCGCCCTCGCCTCGTTGGCGACCACCTTGGTCAACGACCTGTACTCGTACACCAAGGAGCTGCGCTCGCCGCGCCCGCACGTCAACCTGCCCACCGTGGTGCAGACCCACGACGACCTGCCGCCGGACGAGGCGTACGCCAAGGCCATCACCATCCACAACGACGTGATGCACCGCTTCGAGGCGGAAGCCGCCGCCTGCGCCGCCGAGCTGCCCAGCCCGCTGACGGCCCGCTACCTCAAGGGCATTGCCGACTGGGTCGACGGCAACCACTGGTGGCACGCCACCAACACCCGCCGCTACACCCTGCCGGGGTTCCTGCCCGCCGAGTGAGGCGTTCGAGTGTTTCGGGGCCCTCAGTTGCCGCTGGGGCCCCGAGGCGTCGGCCCTGTCAGCTCGCCACCGGGGCGGACTCCGGGGCGCGCTGGGCGGTCCAGCCGCGCTTGGCGTAGGAGTTGACGCCGGTGAGGGTGATCCGCAGCAAGGCACGCAGTTCGACGTGGAGCGGGATGGTCTCCTCGGCGGACTGCGACCAGCGGTAGAGGAGGCCCAGGTAGGCGTCCCGCAGCATGTTGCCGGCCAGCACCGGATCGATGTCGGCGGCGATGTCGCCGCGGACCTGGCCCGCGGAGATCGCCTGGACGAAGACGGCTCCGGCGTATTCCGGCGCCTCCAGCAGGGGTTGGCCCGACTTCAGCCAGGCCGTCAGCATCACCTGGGTGAGCTTGCGCTCCCCCTCGTTGAACTCGGCGAGGGCCGACATGCACCGCTCCAGCTGGACCGTGGTGTCGTAGTCGTCGTGGGCCAGCGAGCGGTCCATGAGCTCACGGAGCTTCTCCTGACGCTGCTGGGCCCAGGTGGTGACCAAGTCCTCCTTTCGCTGGAAGTGGTTGAAGAACGTTCCCCGGGCCACATCGGCACGTTCGGCGATCTGGTCGATCGTGGTCCGCTCGTACCCCTGCTCGGCGAAGAGCTCCAGCGCCGCGGTGTACAGGCGGTCGTGCATGCGGTTCTTGCTCCGCTCCCGCCGGCTGAGTGGGCGCTCGGCTTGGGGTGTCTCGGTCTCGGTCGTCATCGGCTCTGTCCTCTCGTCCCGTCGATGCGCGTCCGGCCCCCCGAAGTCAGACCGAAGTGAGCTGACCGCATGGCTGCGACCGACATCGCCAGGCCCGTCCTAGCCCGGGCCACGAACCTATACTGTGGTTCATTGTTAGATTCTAGTTCACGATTGACACGGCGTCATCATGCTGCGCGCATCTCATTGAACTCGGCGGCGGCGGTTTCCAGTTCGGCGGCGAGGGCGGACAGGCGGTGGTCGCCCAGCAGGCGGCCGGTCGGGATCTCGACTCCGAACTCCTGCTGGAGAGTCCGCCGCAGCTGGACCGCCATCAGCGAGTCCAGGCCCAGTTCGCGCAGCGATCGCCGCAGGTCGACGCGGTCGACGGTGGTGCCGAGCACCGTGGCGACGTGGACGGTCAACCGCTCGGTGACAGTGCGGACCACCTCGGGCCGGGTTGCCCCAGGCCGGACGGCCTTCGGCTGTTGACGCGGCGCCAGCTCGATGACGGCGGCCCGCGCCCGGGGCGCCTCGGCGGGAGCGGCCTGGCGGCCCGCCGTGCGGAACAGCACCATGCCCTGGAAGTCGGCCAGCACCCGTCCGTCGGACGCGGTGAGGACGACATCGCCGCGCGCCGTGTCCTGGTCGCCGTCCGGCTCGAACCGGGTCATGCTCCAGAGCTCCCCGGCGGGCGCCTCGGCCAGCAGGATGCGGTCGAAGGCGACGGGCACGAACGCGGTCGTGGGGTCGCTCGGCCAGGCCGCCAGCATCGCCAGCAGGCCGGCCTCCCACGCTCCGGCGGCCCCGGTGGTTCCGGCCCCCGGCAGGTCCAGCCGGGCCACCGCCTCGCCGTCCCGCCGCCACAGCTGCTGGACGGCCCGCAGCGTCGGGGCGACGGAGTAGCCACGGCCCTCGGCCCGGCGGTAGAACTCGGCGCCGGGCACGTACTCGACGCACCGGGTGAGCGCGATGTCCAGCTCGGCGGTCGACGGCGCGGGCGCCTGCTCGGCAGCCCGCGCCCGGCCCTGAAGGCAGCGCACTCTGGTGCCCGAGCGGTCCGAGAGCGCCTCGACGCGGAAGCCGTACTCGCCCTCCAGCTCGTCCAGTTGAATGGCGAGCGTGGTCTCGGCAGCGTCCGCCAGCAGCGGCAGGCCGTCGCCGAGGCGGACGTCGAGCAGCTCGACGGCACCCTCCCCGACGAGGTCGCGCACCGTCTCGGCGAGCGCCTCGAAGTACACCACCGGCGGCACCAGCGCGGTGCCGCGCGCGATCACACCGCTGCCCAGCGCCGCCACGCCCAACCGGGAGAGGCGGACCCGACGTTCGGCGACCCGGGTCGGCTCGGCGGCCCCCGCGGCCGTCGGCGTGGCCTCCAGGGCGAAGTCCTCGGCGTCCCAGCTGTAGAGCGGCAGCGGCACCCGGGCGGTGGAGTCGCCGTACCAGCGCCGCCAGTCGACCGCGACGCCGAGCGCGAAGGCGCGGCCCAGGGCGCGGACGACCGCCGTCGACTCGCTCTGGCGGCGGACCAGCGTGGTCACCACGGCGGCGTCCAGCCCCGCGGCGCCCTGCACCTCCTCGACCGCCTGGCTGAGCACCGGGTGCGGGCTGACCTCGATGAAGACGGCGCCCCGGGCCTCGGCCAGCTGCCGCACCGACTCGGCGAACCGGACCGGCCGGCGCAGGTTGTCGACCCAGTACCCGGCGTCCAGCGCGGTGCCCTCGACCGGCGCGCAGCGGACGCTGGAGAACAGCTCGCCGTGCGCCGCCGTGGGCTTCAAGTCGGCGAGCCCGGTCGCCAGTTCGTCGCGGATCTCATCCATCACCGGGGAGTGCGAGGCCACGTTGACCTTGACCCTGCGGTTGAGGACCTGCCGCCGCTCCAGCTCGGCGGCGATCTCCTCGATGACCGTCGGGTCGCCCGCCAGCACGGTGGCGGACGGGGAGTTCTCCACCGCCACGCACACCTCGTCGCCGTAGCCGGCGAGCAACTCGTGGGCCTGCTGTGGGGAGAGCTCGGTGGCGAGCATCGCGCCGCGTCCGGCGAGGCGCTGCATCAGGGTGCTGCGGCGGCAGATCACCCGGGCCGCGTCCCGCACCGACAGCGCCCCGGTGACGCAGGCCGCCGCCACCTCGCCCATGCTGTGGCCGATGCTGACGTCCGGGTCGATGCCCAGCGACCGCCAGTGCGCGGCCAGGGCGACCTCCATGGCCCACAGCAGCGGCTGCACCACGTCGACGGCGCTGTCCACGTCCGCGTTCTCGTTCTCGTTCTCGTTCTGCAGCAACTCCAGGATGGACCAGCCGAGTTCGTCGCGGACGGCGGCATCGCAACCCGCCATCGCGGTGCGGAAGGCGGCGGAGGTGCGCAGCAGTTCCACGCCCATGCCGCGCCACTGCGAGCCCTGGCCGGGGAAGACGAAGGCCACCTGGCGGGGGCCGTCGAAGCCCGCGTCGTGGATGCCGCCGTCGGGGGTCGGCGAGCCCTCGGCCACGGCGCGCAGGGTGGCGGCCATGGCGTCGTGGGTGTCGCCCACGGCCCACAGGCGCAGCGGGTGGTGGTCGCGGCCCAGGGTGGCGGAGCGGCAGAGGTCGCGCAGCGTGTGGCCGCGGCCCTCGCCGTCGGCGCCCAGGTGGTTCGCGTAGCGCAGGGCCAGGCGGCGCAGGGCGGCGGGCGTGCGGGCGCTGAGCACCAGCAGCTGCGGGCCCTGGTGGTCGGCCGGCTCGGGGGTGTCGGCCACCGGCTCGCGGTCGGGGAGGTATTCGCCGATCACGGTGTGGGCGTTGGTGCCGGACAGGCCGAAGGAGCTCACGCCGAGCACGGCCCGCTCACCGCGCGGCCGCAGCGGGGTGTTGCGGGTGACCACGGCCACCGGGAAGTCGGGCTCGGTGAGTTGCGGGTGCGGCGAGTTCAGGTGCAACGAGGCCGGGATCACCCGGTGTTCGGCCATCAGCACGGTCTTGATCAGGCCCGCGATGCCGGCGGCGGACTCGGCGTGGCCGATGTTGCTCTTCACCGAGCCGACCAGCAGCGGCTGCTGCGGTGCGCCCTCCTCGCGCAGCGCCTCGGCCAGGGCGCTCAGTTCCACGCCGTCGCCGACGGTGGTGCCGGTGCCGTGCGCCTCGACGTAGTCCACCTCGGCGGGCTTGACGCCGGCGCTGCGCCAGGCGTTGCGCAGCATCGCGGCCTGCCCGGAGACGGCGGGCTGCATCAGCAGGCCGCTGCCATTGCCGTCGTTGGTGACGGCACTGCCGAGCAGCAGGGCGCGGATGCGGTCGCCGTCCGCGACGGCGTCGGAGAGCCGCTTGAGGATGATCACGCCCACGCCCTCGCTGCGGACGAACCCGTCGGCGCTGCCGTCGCCGAACTTGCAGCGGCCGTCCGGAGAGAGCATCCGGCCCTGCGAGTAGGCGACCGCGTCGATCGGCGAAAGGATCACATTGACGCCGCCGGCGATGGCGATGTCGCTGTCGCCGGTCAGCAGGCTCTGGCGGGCGGCGTGCACGGCGACCAGGGCGGATGAGCAGGCGGTGTCCAGCACCACGCTGGGGCCGCGCAGGTCGAAGGCGTGGGAGACCCGGCCGGAGGTGACGGCCCGCAGCCGGCTGCCGACCATGGTGCGCACATCGGCGCTGGCGGCATCGCCGGCCGCGTCGGCGTACTCGGCGGTGGCCTGGCCGACGAACACCCCGGTCTGGCTGCCCCGCACCGACGCGGGCGGGATGCCCGCGTCCTCGAAGGCCTCCCACACGGTGTGCAGCAGCAGCCGCTGCTGGGGGTCCATGGTGCGGGCCTCGCGTGGCGAGATGCCGAAGAACGCGGCGTCGAAGCCGTGGACCTCGTCCAGGAAGCCGCCGTGACGGGAGATCAGCTTCGCCGGGGTGCCCGGCTCGGGGTCGTACCAGGCGTTCACGTCGAAGCGGTCGGCCGGCACCGGCAGCACGGCGTCGGTGTTGCTCTCCAGAAGGTTCCAGAACTCCGCGACGCCTGCTGCGCCCGGGAAGCGGCATCCCATACCGATGATCGCGATCGGTTCGTCAGTCGTGTTCACTGTTCGGCTTCCTCTCCACCCGTGGTCCAACTCTGTACCGAAGGCCAAACCTGTCCTTTAGGGGCACTGATGCGTCGGCTTCGTTTTCCTCCCGACAGCCCGTGAAAGGTACCTGAAACCAAGGTCCAACAGGTGACCTGACAGCTATTCAGTTAGCTGTTCGACTGCAACCCTCCTAGACCCCTTCGGGGATAGTTGAACTAAGGTCCACTGATTGAACTCCAGTACATGAATGTGCTTCAGTTGCGAAGCCAGCCGCCGAGAGCGAAGGAATGGGCAGCATGCTGAAGACACGGACACTGGGCCGCCACGGGCTCGCGGTCTCCGAACTGGGCCTCGGGTGCATGGGGATGAGCCAGTGGTACGGGGCCACCGACGATGCGGAGTCGACCGCCACCATCCACCGGGCCCTGGAACTGGGCTACACGCTGTTCGACACCGCCGAGGCCTACGGCCCCTACGACAACGAGGAGTTGCTCGGCCGGGCGCTGGCAGGACGCCGCGAACAGGCAGTCATCGCAACGAAGTTCGGCTTCCCGATGAAGCTGAAGGACGGCTCGACGGCCGAGGCCGACAGCCGCCCGGAGCACATCACCGAGGTCGTCGAGGCCTCCCTGAAGCGCCTCGGCACCGACTACATCGACGTCCTCTACCAGCACCGGCTCGACCCCAAGGTGCCGATCGAGGAGGTCGTGGGCGCCATGGGCGAGCTGGTCCGGCAGGGCAAGGTCCGCTACCTGGGCCTGTGCGAGGTCGGCGCGAAGACCATCCGGCGCGCCCACGCGGTCCACCCGCTCTCCGTGGTCCAGGCCGAATTCTCGGTCTGGGAGCGGAACTTGGAGGACGAGGTGATCCCGGTGCTGCGCGAGCTCGGAATCGGCCTGGTCGGCTTCTGCCCGCTCGGCCGGGGCTTCCTCACCGGCGGCGTCAAGCGCGCCGAGGAGTATCCGGAGGACGACTTCCGCCACTTCGACCCGCGGCTGCAGGGCGCCAACTACGACCAGAACATGGCAATCGCCGCCAAGATCAAGGAAGTTGCCACCCGGCACGACCTCACCCCGGCCCAACTCGCCATCGCCTGGACGCTGCACCAGGGCGACGACGTCGTCCCGATCCCCGGCACCAAGCGGCGGACCTACCTGGAGGAGAACACCCGCTCGGCCGAAGTGGTCCTCGACTCCGAGCTGCTGGCCGAGATCGAGGCCGCGGTGCGCGCCGACGCCGTCGCCGGCCCCCGCTACAACGAGCGGATGATGGCCTTCATCGACCGCTGATCACGCCCGGCTGACGCTGAAAGCGCCCGGCTGATCCTGCCCGGCCCGCGCAGACCCCTGGTGCCCCCCACACACTTCTCAGGAGCAACCGTGGACATACCGAACTGGCAGAAACACTGGCACGACCGCCGCGACACCTTCGCCGAGGAGTGCCGGCAGGCCCGCGAGGAACTGCTCGCCGACCTCCGGCAGCCCGGCCGCGCCCAGCAGCGCGTGCTCGCGGACGTCATCGACATGAGCGCCGGCTCGGTGCACTGGCGGGAGAACGGCTACGACGCCGCCGCCACCGACCCCGCCCTGTTCCGCGAGCTGCTGCCGATCATGCGCTACGACGACTTCGTCCCGCAGATCGAGCGCGAGACCCGCACCAAGGGCGGCACCCTGACCTGCAGCCCCGTGCTGCGCTGGCTGAAGACCAGCGGCACCACCGGGACCCCCAAGCTGGTGCCGTACACCCTGCACTGGCTGCTGACCTACCGCATCCCCGCAATGAAGGCGATGTGGGGCACCTATCTGGAGTACCACCCGGAGCTGCTGTCCCACCCGTACGCGACGCTGGACACCCAGACCGTGCGCGAGGACGTGTACGACTTCGTGCACGGCATCGGCCACCAGGCCGTCAGCAACCGGCATCCGCAGATCAACAGCCGGGACTGGAACCCGCCGTGGTACGAGTCGCCGTGGTTCGGCCCCAACGTTCCCAGCAGCCACGAGGGCCGTATGTACCACCGGATCCGGCACCTGCTCGGGCAGGACCTGCACTACATCTCGTCGATCAACCCCAGCACCCTGATCTCGCTGCGCGACCTACTCGCGCAGCACGGTGAGGAGTTGGTGCGCGACCTGCGGAACGGCACGATCGAGGGACAGCCGTACGGCGAGCCCGACGAGGCGACCGCCCGCCACCTCCAAGAGGTGCTGCGCCGACCGGACTTCAGCCTCAAGGACGTCTGGCCGTCGCTGTCGCTCTACACCTGCTGGCTGTCCGCCTCCGCCGGGCTCTACACCGAGAAGCTGGACGCGGTATTCCCGGGAGTGGCCAAGCTGCCGTTCATGAGCTGCGGCACCGAGGGCGTCACCACCATCCCGGTGGACGACTCGCTGCACAGCCAACCACTCGCCGTGGGACAGGCGTTCTTCGAGTTCGTGCCCGCCGACGTGCCGCTGGGCGAACTGGTGGAGAACGGCGAGCCGGTCCGGACGCTGCTGATCGACGAGGTCGAGGCGGGCCGCGACTACCACCTGATCATGACGCAGGGCAACGGCCTCTACCGACTGTGGACCGGCGACGTCTACCACGTCGACCGGATCACCGACGGCACCCCGTGGGTCCACTTCGTCCACCGCGACGGCATCTTCCACTCCTTCACCGGTGAGAAGATCACGGAGAACCAGGTGACCCAGTCCATCCAGCGGGGCCTGGCGGCCCACGGCATCGGGACCAGCCTCTACATGTGCGGCCCGCGCTGGGCGGAGCCCCCGAACTACATCGTGGTCGCCGAAGCGCCCGAGCCCTCGGGGCAGTTGGACCAGGCGCTGTCGCAGTCCGTCGACCGGGCGCTGCACGAGATCAACATCGAGTACGCGTCCAAGCGGGACAGCGGCCGGCTCGGCGCGCTGGAGGTCGTGACCGTGCCCCGGGACGCCATCAGCGGCTACGTCGAGAGCCGCCGCCAGGCCGGCAACGCCACCCAGTACAAGTACAAGCCGTTCCAGAAGGACGTCGACTTCGTGGCCGCCCTCACCGGTCGCTGCTGAAAGGAGAGTTCGGACATGATCGAGACCAAGAGGCCGCCGCAGAACATCCGCCGCGAGATCGTCGGACTGCCGGTCGCCGACGCCGAGTTGGCCCTGCACCTGTGGCGACCGCGCGGGCAGGTCAAGGGCGCCGTCTTCTACTTCCACGGCCTGCAGTCGCACGCCGGCTGGCTCTGGGAGGTCGGCCCGCAGTTCGCCGACAACGACATCGCCTTCTACGTGCTGGACCGCCGCGGCAGCGGCATCAGCGCGGGCAGCCGGCACGAGCTGCCCGACGTCGACACCGTGGTGCAGGACTACATCGCCGCCGTCGACCACGTGCGGCAGGCGATCGGCGAGGAGGTGCCGCTGTCGCTCTTCGGGCACTGCCTGGGCGGCTCCTTCATGGCGGCCCTGATGCACCACCCGGAGTTCACCACCCGCTATGACGCGGCGATCTTCTGCTCGGCCTGGCTCGGCAAGCTGCACGCCACCCTCGACGACGAGCAGCGGCAGGCCCTCGCGGCCGAGACCAGCGGGGAGTTGTGGGACGCCGGCCTGCTGGCCTCGGACTTCACCGACGAGCCCCGGCACCGGCACTTCATCGACAACGACGACCTGGCGGTACGCGAACTCACCCGCCGCTCCCGGGGCGTGCTGCTCGGCCTGGAAACCCTCTACCTGCGGCCCGAGCGCGCACTGCCCGCGGTGCCGACGGTCTTCGTCTCCGGGCTCAGCGACCCGATCGTCGACCTCGACGACGCCCAGGGCACCTTCCTCCAACTGACCGGCGGGCAGGGCGCGATGATCCAGTTCCCGACGGACAAGCACTACCTCTTCTACACCGATGTGCGGGCCCGCCTCGTCGACTGGGCGTCCACCTTCACGCTGCTGCAGGGGCTGGACCGCAATGCCTGAACCAGCGAAGGCCACGTTGTACCGGGTCGAGCAGCCGATGGCGACCAGCTTCGACCACCCCGCCAAGCGCCGTTCGACCTCCGACAGCCTGCTGCTGCGGTTGGAGGTCGACGGGGTGACCGGTCTCGGGGAGTGCGCTCCCCGGGCCTACGTCACCGGCGAGACCAGCGACTCCGTGGCCGCCGCGCTGCGTGAGGCCCCGCTGGACGCGGTCTTCGCACGGCTCCGCGCAGCCGAGCCGGCCGAACTGCTGGCCCGGCTGCGCGAGTCGGGCGTCGCCGACACCTTCGGGGTGCGGGGCGCCGGCAATCTGCTGTGCCTGCTGGAGACCGCGCTGCTCGATCTGCTGGGGCGGCGACTGGGGCTCGGCGGAACCGAGTTGGTGGAGTGCCGCAAGGTGCTGACGGGCACGCTGCCGGTCTCCCAGGTGCTCGATCTCAGCCTGGACGTCGAGGAGTTCCTGGACACCCGGGGCCCGTTCCACTTCGTCAAGGTCAAGGCCGGTTCGGACATCCGCCGGGACGCGGCCACCGTCCGGGCGATCCGCGACCGGCTCGGCGACAAGGTGCCGGTCATGGTGGACGCCAACATGAGCTGGTCCGCCGAGGAGGCCGCCGGACACCTGGCCGTGCTGTGCGACGCCGGCGCCGACTGGGTGGAGGAACCGCTCTCCAAGGGCTCCTGGGTCGAACTCGCCGAGCTGCGGGCCCGGTCGGGCCTGCGGATCATGCTCGACGAGTCGGTCTGCACCCCCGAGGAGGCCTGGCGGGCGGTGACGTTCCGGGCCTGCGACGCCTTCAACATCCGGGTCGCCAAGAACGGCGGCCCGATCGCTGCGGCCCGGCTGATCGCCCTGGCCCGCGCCGCCGGGCTGGCCTTCCAGATCGGCGTGCAGGTCGCCGAGGTGGGCCCGCTGATCAACGCGGGCCGGGCCCTCGCCTTCGCCCACCCGGAGGCGCTGACCGTGGAGGCCGGCCAGTGGGACCGGTTCTTCCCCGAGATGGTGGTCTCGCCGCGCCCCGTCGTGGACCGGACCGCCAACACCGTCGCCCCGGCCCCCGGGCCCGGCTTCGGCCTGGAGCTCAACGAACGCGCCGCGGCCTGGGCGGTGGCCCACCGCACCGAGGGCGACCCCGCCTGGCGTCCCGCAACTCCCCCGACCCGACCGGAGGTTAACGCATGAGTACGTCCTACTTCTCCGACCTGTTGGTGGAGTTCCTGAACCAGCAGGGCATCGACAAGGTGGCCTTCAACCCCGGTGCGTCCTTCCGCGGGGTGCACGACTCCCTGGTGCATGAGGACAACGCCGAGATCGCACCGGACATCGTGATGGCCTGCCACGAGGAGATCGCGGTGGCCATGGCGCACGGCTACCACAAGGCGAGCGGGCGGCACATGGGCGTCTTCGTGCACGCCAACGTCGGCCTGCTGCACGCCTCGATGGCGATCTTCAACGCCTGGTGCGACCGGGTGCCGCTGTTCGTCCTGGGCGGCAACGGCCCGGTCGACGCGGGCAAGCGCCGGCCCTGGATCGACTGGATCCACACCTCGCAGAATATCGAGTCGGTGGTCAAGGACTACGTGAAGTGGTGCGACCAGCCGATCGGCCAGCGGGCCACCGTTGAATCCCTCTACCGCGCTTTCAAGTTGATGAGCAGCCCGCAGCAGGCCCCGGTGTTCGTGGCGCTCGACTTCGACGTCCAGGAGCAGCCCCTCGAGGACGGTGTGCGGCTGCTGCCCGCGAGCAGCACCGATCCGACCCGGCTGCCCGCACTCGGCGGCGCCGACCTCGAGCACCTCACCGAGCTGATCAGGGCCGCCCAACTGCCGGTGCTGGTGGTCGACTTCTCCGGACGCGACCCGGAGACGGTGGCCCCGCTGACCGCCCTCGCCGACGCCCTCGGCCTGGCCGTGATCGACCGCGGCAACCGGATGAACTTCCCCAACACCCACCAGCTCAACGTCAGCCACACCAGCTCCGAACTGCTGGCCGGCGCCGACCTGGTGATCGCGCTGGAGGTGCAGGACCTGGTCGGCGCGCTCGGCTCCTTCCTCACCCTCACCGACCAGGGACTGCCCTCCAACGGCGCCGAGCTGGTCACCCTGGGCTTCAACGAGCTGCTGACCAGCAAGTGGGCCGCCGACTACCAGCAGTTCGTGCCGGTGAACCGGGCGATCGCCGCCGACACCGCCGCCTCGCTGGCCGCGCTGAACGCGGTCGCCGCCGACCCTCAGGGCCCGTTCGCCGCACCGGAGTTCACCGAGCGCCGGGAGCAGCGGGTGAAGGCCCTTGCCAACGTGCACACCGAGGCCCGCGCCGCATGGGCGCGGCAGGCCGAGGAGGCGAAGGGGAACGAGCGCATCCACGTCTCCGCAGCCGTCGTCGAGATCCACCGCGCGGTCCGCGACGAGGAGTGGATCCTCACCAACACCGGCAGCCTCACCATCGACGGCTGGGTGAAGAAGCTCTGGCCGCTGGAGCGCCCCGGCAGCTACCTCGGCCTCAACGGCGGCGGCGGGCTCGGCTACGGCCTGGGCGCGTCGGTCGGCGCGGCCCTCGCCCACCAGGGCGACGGCACCCTCTGCGTGGACCTGCAGGCCGACGGCGACCTGCTCTACACGCCGAGCGCCCTGTGGACCCTCGCCGCGTACGACGTGCCGCTGCTGACGATCGTGATGAACAACCGCCTGTACCTCAACTCCACCCAGCACGCCGAGCGGATCGCCGGCAACCGCGACCGGGACACCGCCCGGGCCACCGTCGCCACCAGCTTCTACGACCAGCCGGTCGACTTCACCGGGCTGGCCGAGTCCTACGGGGTGCACGCGCTGCCCCGGGTGGAGCGGATCGAGGACGTCGAGTCGACGGTGCGGGCGGCCGTGGCCCACATCAAGGAGCACGGCAAGCCGGTCCTCGTCGAAATCCTCATGGACTGACCGCCACCCGCGTCGACATCCCCCATCGGCATCCAACTTGGATATCCCCCTCCGGCATCCCCCTTCGACGCCCCAGGAGACCCCCACCATGACGGTGATCTTCGAATGCGAGTACGACGGCGAGCGCCACCTCGGCCTCGGCCTGCCCGCCGACGACGCACCGCTCCACCTGTACCCGCTGGCCGGTGACACCCTGGCCGGCCAACTGCCCCCCGCCGACGGGGACGTGGCGGTCGCGGTCGCCCAACTCACCATGGACCGCGCCTCGGTGACCGTGCCGGCCGCCGAGCGCCACCGGGTGCGGATGCTGCCGCCGCTGCTGCCCGCACACCTCGGCGACGCGCTGGTCAGCGGCTTCATGATGACGCACAACGTGAAGGTCGACGCCGAAGTCCCGGACCAGCCCAACTGGTTCGTCAAGGGCCTCGGCGACGCCCTGAAGGTGCCGGGCGAACCGCTGTCCGTGCCCGCCGACGCCGTCGCGGTCTGCGAGGAGGCCGAGGTCGTCCTGGTCTACGTCGGCGACCGGACCGGTGTGCCGCGCTACGCCGGCTACACCTTCGGCAACGACGTCACCGACATCGGCCGCTTCAAGCAGCACGCCGGACACCTGTCGTACGCCAAGCTGTGCGACGCCGGCGTCTCCCCCTGGCTGCACCTGGACGAGCCGCCGCGCGACGTGACCGGCGAGACCGTCATCGAGCGGGACGGATCACCGGCCTGGAAGAGCCAGTTCCGCACCGGCACCGACGCCCTGCACTACGACCTGCCGACCATGATGGCCCGCCTCTTCGCCTACCGGGCTCTGCACCACCCCGGCCGGGTGCACTACGTCTACCTCGGCGCCGACCGCGGCAGCTTCCACGCCGGCTTCCGGACCACGGACGGCGACCTGGTCACCCTCGACATCGCCAGCCACGGCGTGACGCTGTCCCACCCGCTGGCCTGGACCGAGGAGTCGTCGTCATGACCCTGCTGCGCCGACTCAGCGACATCGAGGCGACGTTCGCCTACACCCACGCCCTGATGCGCGGCACCACCCAGGTCACCACCCAGGTCACGGTGAGCGGCGACCTCGCCCCCGAGCGACTGGAGGCGGCGGCCCGGCGCTGGGCCGACGCGCTGCCGATGCTGTCGCTGCGGATCGAGGAGTTGGCGGGCGAGCTGTGGTTCGCCGGCGGTCCACGGCTCCAGGACGGGCAGCTGCGGCACAGCGAGCTCACCTCCTCGGAATCATCGGGACCGTCGGACTCGGCTGACGAGGTGCTGCGCCGGGAGCTCAACGACGTGCTGGAGACCGGCGGTCCGCTGTGGCGGCTGCACACCGTCCGCGACCGGGCGGCCGACCGGACCCACCTGTACTTCACCCGCAACCACGCCGTCTCGGACGGCCACTCCACCGGCGCGGTGATCCGGGCGCTGCTGGACGAGCTGTTCGGGCCGAGCGGCGAGACCAGCCCGTTCCGGGTGCGGGAGGTGCCGCCCACCGCCGGCGACCTGACCTACCGCCACCCCTCCGGCGCCACCGGGGCCGCACGTCAGACACCCCCTTCGCAGCACCCGTCGCTCCCTTCGCACCCGTCGCACCCGTCGCCGGAGCGGCTGCCGTTCGCGGAGCACCGGCCCTGGGCCGAGCGCGGTGCGGACCTGGTGCCGGTCGCCCTCACCCGCGAGGACAGCCAGGCGCTCAAGTCCTGGTGCCGGGAACACCAGATGACGGTCAATCAGTTCTTCGGAGCAGCACTCGCCGAAGCGTACGCCGAGGCGACCGGCCGCTCCGCGGTCGGCCTGTCGACGGCCGTCTCGCTGCGACGGCGCTACACGTCCGACACCCCGCTGCCGGACGTCGGATGCTTCATCGGCGTGCACACCGTGCCGCTGCGGCTCGACCAGGGCGACTTGGCCGGCCACGCGCGGGCCTACGGGGTCGCGCTGAGCCGCGCCGATGCCGCCTGGCGGCCGCCGGCCCGGGAGCACGCGGCGATCCGCCGGACGGTCGAGGAGACCGCGGCCGCGCGGTCGGCCGCCGCGATCTGCATCACCAACGTCGGGATCGCCGACCCCGCCCTCGGCCCGCACCTCGGCCGGGTCACCGGTTACCGCACGGTGGTCAACCGGACCGGCGCCAACTACGGCGTGGTGCTCCATCTCGGCACGCTGCGCGGCACGTTCGGCCCGGTCCTCGCCTTCGGCGTCCCGGCCGTCGACCGTGCGCTGGTGCGGGCGGTGGCCAAGGGCCTGCACGACCGGGCGGTGCGCCCCGACGCGGCGCACCGGGCCGGCTGACCCACTACTAGGAGGCTTCCCCGTGACGGAGCACCAGGTCGATGAGGCCCGGGAACTGCGCGTCGAACTCGGCCCTGCGCAGCCGGTTGAGGCGCTTGGCGCCGGCGTCGCGCTGCTCGAGGAGTCCGGCGTCGCGCAGCACCGCGAAGTGGCGGCTGAGCGTCGCCTTGGTGACCGGCACGTCGAAGCTGCCGCAGTTGCGCTCCCAGTCGGCGGCGCCCGCCAGCTCCCGCACCAGGCTCTGGCGCACCGGGTCGGCGAGGGCGATCAGCGCGGCCTCCAGGGGCACGTCGGCCGGGTCGGTGTGGACCGGCGGGGTGCGGTGGCTCGCGGCCGCCGGGTCTTCTCTGGTCTGTGCCGTCATGGCTGGTTGCTCCATCCCTGTTCGCGCGGTCCGTAGCGGATCCGCCACTAACGGATTGCAGAGTGTTCGACGATCTGCGTACACTCTTGGAGTGTTCGCCGCTTAGCGAACACTCTACCGGAGACGGCGTCACCTCGCCCGGCTCCCGCACCTCGCACCTCCCGCACCTCCTGCGTTTTCCAGCACCTCTGGCGCCTCCCGCACGTCAAGCACCTCCCCCGCCTGCCTCCGGCAGACATGTCCGGCACCCATCCGGCACGTATGGAAGGAAGACCCGTGCCACAGACCCAAGCTCACAAGAACCGGCCGGGACTGACCCTGTTCGCAGCCTGCCTCGGCTTCGTCGTCGTCATCCTGGACGTCAGCGTCGTGAACGTCGCGACCAAGGCGCTCGGCACCGACTTCGGTGGCAGCCTGTCCGGCCTGGAGTGGGTGATCAACGGCTACACCCTCACCTTCGCCGCCTTCCTGCTGACCGCCGGAGCCATGGGCGACCGCTTCGCCCCCAAGCAGATCTTCATCGCGGGCTTCGCGCTCTTCGCCGCCACCTCGCTGGCCTGCGGCGCCGCCCCCTCGATGGTCGCCCTGATCGCCGCCCGGGTGCTCCAGGGCATCGGCGCCGCGATGATCGTCCCGTCCTCGCTGTCCATCGTGAACAGCAACTTCCCGGAGCCCGCCGCCCGCAGTCGCGCGGTGAGCCTGTGGGCCGCGGCCGGCGGTCTCGCCCTCGCCCTCGGCCCGGTCGTCGGCGGTGTGCTGGTGGACGCGCTCGGCTGGCGCTCGATCTTCTACGTCAACGTTTCGATCGCCATCGTCGGCATCGTGCTGATCCGCGCCTACGCCCGCACCGCGCCCCGTGCCGGCTCCCGCCGCCGCTCGCTCGACCTGCCCGGCCAGCTGCTCGCCGTGATCAGCCTGGGTGCCTTCACCGGCGCCATCGTCGAGGCGAACACCCAGGGCTGGACCTCGACCACCGTGCTGACCTGCCTGATCGTCACCGTCCTCGCCGTCGCCGGCTTCATCACCATCGAGCGCCGCAGCAGCGACCCGATGCTGCCGCTGCAGCTCTTCAGCCGCAGGACCTTCACCGCCACCTCGCTGATCGGTGTGCTGCTCAACTTCGCCTTCTACGGCCTGATCTTCATCTTCAGCCTGTTCTTCCAGGAGACCTGGAAGTACTCCCCGATCATGGCCGGCCTGGCGTTCCTGCCGATGACCGCCGCCGTGATGGCCGCCAACCTGTCCTGCGCCCGGCTGGTCAAGCGGTACGGCGCCCGCGCCGTGCTGATCACCGGCAGCACCCTGGCCACCATCGGCTACCTGGGCATCGTGCCGGTCGTCGGCTCCCGGTCGTACGTCGAGCTGATCGTCCAGTTCCTGGTCGCCGGCTTCGGCATCGGCCTGGTCGTGCCGTCCATGACCAACGCCATGCTCGGCTCGGTCGACCCGACCAACGCCGGCATCGGCTCCGGTGTCCTCAACGCCTCGCGCCAGCTGGGCGGTCTGATCGGCGTCGCAGTGATGGGCCTGCTGGTCGGCTCGGCCGCCTCCAGCCACTTCCTGAGCGGACTGCGCGCCGCCCTGATCGCCGCCGGCATCGCGCTGGCCCTCTGCGGGGTGCTGAGCGCCTACGGCGTGCGCAAGGCGCAGGCTGCGCAGGCGCCGGCCGCCACGCCCCCGCAGGCCGTCCCCACCACCGCCAACGCCCGCTGACGCCAGGCCCGTTGACACCAGCACCCGCTGACGCCAACCGCGTTGAACCCAGCGCCCGCTGACACCAGCCGCGTTGAAACCAGTGCCCGCTGACGACGCCAACCCCCGCTGATCCGCCGCCCTTTGAGGAGCTGCCGCCATGCCCCACCTCGTCCTCGAGTACTCCGGGAACATCCGGGAGGCCATAGACCCGGCCGACGTCCTCGGCAAGCTGCACGCCGCGCTCACCGACGCGGGCGGCTTCCGGCACCAGGACTTCAAGAGCCGCGCCGTCCGGATGGACCGCTACTTCATCGGTGACGGCAGCTACGAGCAGTCCTTCGTCAACCTCGACATCCGGACCTTCGCCGGCAAGTCCGCCGAGGTGCGGGCGGCGGTGAGCGAGGCCGCCTTGGCGGTGCTCATCGAGGCGTTCGCCACCACCCTGCGCGAGACCGCCTGCGACATCTCGGTGCAGATCACCGACCTGGACCGGACCAGCTACGCCCGCTCCCGTTCCGCAGACCACCAGATCCCCCGCGCCGCCTGACATCCGTTCTCTGCAAAGGAGTTGAGATCACCCCATGAACGCCACCACCGCCGTCGACGCATATGCCGGCCAGCGGGTCCTGATCGTCGGCGGCACCTCCGGCGTCGGGCTGGCCACCGCCCGGGGGTTCGCCGCCCAGGGTGCCCGGACCGTCATCGCCTCCCGCAGCCGGCAGAAGGTCGACGCGGCCCTCGCCCAACTCGCCGACCTCCCGGGCACGGTGACCGGCCACACCCTGGACATCCGGTCGGACGGCGACGTCGAGCTGTTCGCGGCCTCCAGCGGCAAGTTCGACCACGTGGTGGTCAGCGCCGCGCAGACCCCGACCGGCCGGGTCGACACGCTGCCGCTCGGCGACGCTTACGGCGCGATGGACAGCAAGTTCTGGGGTGCGTACCGGATCGCCCGCAGCGTCGGCATCCACGCCTCCGGTTCACTCACCCTGGTGTCCGGCTACCTCTCCCAGCGCCCCGGCAAGGCGGCAGCCCTGCAGAGCGCCATCAACGCCGCCCTGGAGGCTCTGGTCCGCGGCCTCGCCCTGGAGTACGCGCCGCTGCGCGTCAACGCCGTCTCCCCCGGCACGCTGGCCACCCCGCTGTGGGACGGCCTGGCGGAGCCGGACCGCGAGCGCCTCTACCAGTCGGTGGCCGAGCGCCTGCCGGTCGGGCGGATCGGGACGGCGGAGGACATCGCGCAGGCGGTGCTGTTCCTGGCGGGCAACGGATACGCGACGGGGACCACGCTGTTCGTGGACGGGGGTGGGCGGATCGCCTGACGCCGCACCACGGGTGTGTCGCCGTGGCCCGGAGCAGCTCCCCCCTGCTCCGGGCCACGGCATGTTGCTTTAGGCGTGAGCTAGTTCAGTCCGAACGTCTGCTGCTGCTCGGACTCCTCGTTGACCTCCAGGCCGTCCGCCGTCGCCGTCAGGTGCGAGCCGTCCGCGAACAGCAGGTCGACGAAGAGGTTGAACCGCCACGTGTCGTCGCCCACCGGATCGACCCGGAGCAGGACGTTGCCGCCCTGGAGGTCGTCCTTGCTGGCGTGGTTGAGGATGCTGAGGTTGTAGGGCCCGTTGTTGGTGTGGTCGTTGAACGCGCCGAAGGTGTCGGAGACGCGCGCGGCCATCTGGCCGTTGCGGTCGCGGACCTCGACCGTGACGTTGGTGTCGTGGTCCTTGTTCTCGTCGTTGGTGTGGAAGGACACGGTGGCTTCGGTCAGGTTCGCCATGGCCGGCTCCTCGGTGGGTGTGTCAACTCCCCGGTAGGTATGTCGGTTTCTGCCCGAACCATTCCCAGGCGAACCGCGAACTCGCAAGCGACCAGAGCACACCGCACACAGCAGCGCACATGAGTCACCGCGCGCCCTCGAACCTCACGGTGCGCCCGCAGTCACCGCCTTGCAGCTGGGGGTGCGGTCACACCACGCGGCCCTCCCGCGGAATCCGCCGTCCGCCATCCGATCGGCGGTCTACGCTACGTACATGCCGCGCTGCCCACTGTGGCCGCTTGAGGAGGACTCCCATGTCATCGCCGTCATCGCCGCAGTCACCCTGTGACCCCGAATACGCTTCCGCCGGCGATGTGAGCGCGGCGCTGATGGTGATCGACTCCCGGCTCAAGGCCATCTACGACGGCAGCACCGAGGCCGACGGCGAACAGCAGAAGATGGTCGACCAGTTCACCGCGTCCTTGGGCCCGGCCGGTTTCGACGAGCTGCTGGACGGCGCGTGCACGCTCATCTACATGTTCATGCACTGGCTGCGGATGGCCTGCGAGGACCACGACGAGGACGTCATCGAGCACGTGGTGCCCGCGCTCGTGGGCACGATGCGCATGATGCCCAGGACCTTCCGCCCCGAGATCATCCCCACCATGGCAGGCATGCTCGTCGCCGCAGGCACCGGCCTGAGCCCCAAGCTGTGGCGCGCGCAGTACGGAGACTGGACCAGCGCCGAGATGAATCCCCTGGAAGCCACCACCGTCCTGCTCGCGGAGCACGTCAACCGAGTCGCCGGCGACGACCGCGACTTCGCCACCCGCCTGATCGCCGAGGCACTGTCCAAGGCCGACCAGGACCGAGCCTGATCTGCGACCTCACTACCCGGGGCGACCTCACTGCCCGGGGCGGCTCCGCTCCCGCTCCCCCTCGCGCCGGAGCACTTCCTCGATCGCCTGCTCGATGAGCCGGGCCCGCTGCGCCGGAGGGCTCCTCTTGACCAGGGCACTCATCCGCTGGGCCTCCTCCGTGCTCGGCAGGATCCCCACCAGGACCAGCGGCAACAGCAGGCGCCGAGCCAGCAGTTCGTTAGCCGAGGTCACCTGCGGCCGGCGCACGACCGACACATTGACCCGAATGGCATGCTCGTTGCCCCACGGGACCCCGGGCCGGTCCGTCTCGATCGCGGCGTAGCGGAAGCCATGCGCCAGATCGCACGCCGAACATCCGACCGGCCCCCGGCTGAACCGCCCACCGCACTCGGAACAGACCAGCCTGTCCAACGCGGCATCCACCACCCGCCAGTCATGCCGCTTGGGCTCCGCCACCACCATCTCGGCGAGGACCTCGGCCTCCTGACTGCTGCTGCCGCCCCACTCGGTCAGAAAGGCGGCCCACTCCCCCTCCACGATGCCGTCCACCAACTCCCGGCAGGCGGTGCAGCCCGGCGCCCCGCCGTACTCATACCCCCCGCACTCACCACAGCGCCGCAGGGGTGCTCCGACCGCGGGCCTTGCCATGGCTCCCCTCCCATCGGCGGTGGAACGAGACTCCCGTTCGATCAAGAAGCGCCCGGTGCGACAAACGGCTACTTACGCGTCGGGGTGCGCCGGCAGGGTGAGCCAGCTCGCCCAGGAGATCTCGCGGCCGATGAAGCGCGGCTGCTCGAACGGCCAGTCGGCGGCGATCCACTGCGGCACCAGCGCGTCCAGGGCCTGCTCGACCTTGCTGCCGACCAGCTCGTCCACCACCCACCAGGAGATCTCGCCGTCCGCGCCGGCCTTCTCCGGTGGGTCGATGTAGACGCAGCCGAGCAGGGCCGTCTCGGCCGCGTCGAACAGCGCGTAGTTGAAGGACTGGTGTGCGGCGATCTCCTTCTCGTGCCGCAACAGGTCGGCCTGGTCGGCCTCGTAGGTCATGGTGGCTGCGGGCCAGCCCCAGGCCGGGCCGAAGATGGTCCACAGCCGCTCGCGCGAGCCCATCACGGCCGGATAGTCGAGCGGGGTGTCCGCCTCCCGGATCGGCCGCAAGTGATGGCCGCCGCCCGGCAGCGGTACCAGGACGGGGTGGACGAAGTCATCGGGAAGCCAGCTCATGGCGCCCGACCGTAGCACCCCGCGGGCTCCTGCTCCCCTGGATTTCCTCCGCACCGACTTTCGTTCGGCTGCCTGCGCTTCAGCGACTGTCCGCCGCTGACCGCTTGACCGCCGACCGCTTGACCGCCGACCGCTTGACCGCTGACCGCTGACCGCGTCAAGGACGGCAACACCGCCGTTGGGACTCGGCCGCAACCACAGCCGCGACCGCGTTCGCCGTTGCCTCGTCCATGGACGATCAGCGGAGTTCGACGGTGATGCCGACCCGTGCGAGCAACCGGAGGATGTCGTCGACGTATGGCGTCTCACCCGCCGTGTCCACGCTTACCGCAGCGAGCGCGCGCCGGGCCACCTCGGCGTCGTGCCAGACCAGGGTGAACGGTGTGGGCGGCAGATCCCCGCCGCACGGGCAGCCTCGCAACGTGTGCCAGCACTGGGAGTAGTAGCCGCCGGGGCCCGCGACCGCTTCGCCGATCGCGCACACCAGGCCCGGCACATCGGTGACATGCCGGCCGTCGAGGTGCCGTACGGGGTCGGGCAGCGGCCGGCCGGCGCCCTGGCGGGCGGCGGCGAATGCGGCCCACTCGGCCCGGCCCTCGGACGGGAACGCGGCCCACGCACCGGGCTCGGTCGGCGGCCCCTCGAACCAGGCGTCCCACACCGGTCGGGCTGCCGGCACGGGTCGGACGGCGGGGCCCTCGCTCAGCCATAGGTCAAGCAGTGTCCCACCGAGCGCGGACGGGCGGGAGGCGACGACCTGCAGCGGCATGTGCTCCTGGTGGCGCATGACTTGGCCGGTCCGGTCCACAGCGAGCAGCGTCACCCGGTCGCCGTCGCCCCGCGGGCGCACCAGCCGCCGCAGCAACCTCTCACCGGGCTCGCAACCGATCAGCCGTATGGGCGGCGAGGTGGGGAAGGGCCGCTTGCCGTAAAGACCCTCGACCCGGAGGCACTCGCCGAGGCTCCCACCGCCCGGTCCGTTGAACAGCCGCCATTCGGCGTCCGCAGGCTCGCTGCGCCACACGGGGCCGTCGACTTCGGCCTCGACGACCAGGTCGAACAGGGAGGTGCCGAGCTTTGAGGGCCTGCAGTCGATCAGGACGGGGGCGAGTAGCCCCCAGTGGTCGTCGTCGTAGGCGTCGTACGGGTCGCCCTCGGGGTCGGCCCCAGGCACGGGGAAGCCCACGATGAGGCCGAGCGACCCGAGGTCGATGGGCTCGCCGGACCGGTGCCGGGCTCGCTCGGCCGCCTTGAGCAGTCGACCGGTCGGGGCGCAGCCCACGAGCGTCAGCCGTTCCCGGCGCAGGGCCGGCTCAACGAACAGGCCGTCGACCTCGGCGCAGCGCGCCCACACGATCAGCTCACCGTCCCATTCCTCGCTGACCAGCACGTACTTGAGCGGCAGCGCGCGCCCCCAGGTCCAGACGGCCTCCTCAACCCCACCGCGTCCGCTCCCCCTCGCCCGTGTGTTCTGCCTGCCTACCGCTCCCTCAGCCTGCCACCTCGGAGCCTCGGCAAAGGCGGTGGGGCTCAGGTCGGGCGCTCGAACCGTCAGGTGCTCAACCAACCGGCCAGCCGGGGCCGCCCGGCGTGTCGAGCCACACCCGCTGGTCGGCGCCAGCGACCGTGATGCCGTACCGGTCGCGGGGATCGCCCCTTCTCTCCCGCTGTCCTCTCATTGCCCCAACTGATCGTCAGGACGCTGTCCGAGCCCTGCCGATGCTCGGCGCTGACCGCTGAATACGGTTGAGGTGGTCGACGTCGAGTGAGAGGACGAGAAGACGTGGATGTGTATGAGGCCGTGGACAGCCGCCGGGCCGTACGGGCGTTCAGCGACGAACCGGTGCCCAAGGACATACTCGAGCGAGTGCTGGCCGCAGCAACGAGGGCTCCGTCGAGTGGGAACCTCCAGCCGTGGCACCTGTACGTCGTGGCCGGCGAGCCCCTGGCCGAGCTGAAGAAGCGCGCGACAACCCGGGCGCTGGCGGGGGATCCGGGCGACGAGCGGGAGTACCCGATGTACCCGGCCGACCTGACCTCGCCCTATCTGGACCGATTTTCCGCCGCAGCCGCCCAGCGGTACGAAGCGCTGGGAATCCAACGTGACGATCCTGACAGGCCCACGAAGATCGCCGCCTTGAACTCGGAGGCGTTCGGGGCGCCCGCCGTACTCTTCTGCTACCTCGACCGGACGATGGGCCCCGGGCAATGGGGGACGCGGGGATGTACCTGCAGACGGTCATGCTGCTGCTGAGGGCGGAAGGGTTGCACAGCTGCCCCCAGGTCATGTGGACGATGTATCGCAAAACAGTCAGCCAGGTGGTCGGAGCCGATGACGGGCTGGTCCTGTTCTGCGGTGTCGCGGTGGGGTTCGAGAAGGAAGGTGTGCCACGGCTGCGCACCGGGCGGGCGGACCTGGCGGAAACGGTGAGCTTCATCGGGGTGTGACCGCTAGGCGGTCGAGCTCCGCGGGACGGGTCCTCGCGCGGGCGTAGTGGTCATGAGCGGGCGACGATCCGATGCACTGTCCGGCCGGAGGACGCGCTCGTCGACTCCTCGTCCAGCAGCAACTCGCTTCCTGCCAGGGACTCGTGGACCGCTCTCAGTTCGATCGGCGCGTACAGCCGCCCATGAGCATCGCCTTGGCTGTCGCCGGTGACAACTCGCCAGCTGACGAAGAGGGTTCCGCCCGGCTGCAGGAGCTCACGTAGGCGACGGACGGCCAACATCGCCTGCGCTCCTCGGGTGTGCGACTGTCCATCAGTTCAACTGCCAACATGGGTAGTCGAGCATTCCCATCACCCGAGTTGACCGGAGTTCCCCATGACCGCTCTCCTGATCCTCAACTACGACGTGACCGACCCGCAGCGCCTCGATGCCTACCGGCAGGCGGCCACCCCGTCCTTCTCGGCCCCGACGGCGGTGAGTTGCTGGCCGGCACGGACCAGACGGTCCACCTGCGCGAGGGCGGCCGACCGCCGGGCGGCACCCACACCGTCGTGCTGCGCTTCCGCGACGCCGAACAGGCGCGCGCCGTCTACGAGTCGGCCCGCTATCAGGAGCTGCTGGACGAACGGCTGGCCGCCACTGTGCCGTTCACGGCGATGATCGTGCCCGAGCTCTAACCGGCCTAGGCCCGCCTGACAGTTCGGCCTGACAGTTCGGCGACCTTCCTGTTACGCGCCTGCGACGCAAGATCACGAACCCTCGGCCGGATACAGCACGTGATGAAGGGAGTAAGCACAAACGCCCGTTCGGAGGGGAAGCAGTCATGAGGATCACCAAGGCGGCGGCGATCACGGCGAGCACGGTTGCGCTGGCAATGGGGGCGGTGGCCTGCAACGACGACGGCTCCTCCAGCTCCGCCAACCCGCCGGCGTCCGCCGCTCCGACCGCCGCTCCGACTGCCGCGCACTCTGGCGCGCCTAGCACTTCCGGCGGCGCCGGTGGCAGCACCACCGGTGGCGGAACGGGCTCCGGCGGCAGCACGGGGGG
Source organism: Kitasatospora acidiphila (assembly GCF_006636205.1). Taxonomy (NCBI): domain Bacteria; kingdom Bacillati; phylum Actinomycetota; class Actinomycetes; order Kitasatosporales; family Streptomycetaceae; genus Kitasatospora; species Kitasatospora acidiphila. The sequence continues at coordinate 2,075,320 of NZ_VIGB01000003.1, forward strand.
CTCCGGCAGCACCGGTGGCAGCAGCACCGGCGGCTCCAGCAGCGGAGGCAACGGCAGCAGCGCCAAGCCCGTCCCTGCCGCAAGCCGCTGCCGCACCGATGAGTTGAAGGCCTACATCCAGCTGGAACCGCCGATCGGCAAGCTCAGCTCCGGCCTGCTGAAGCTGTCCAACGTCGGCAAGCGCAGCTGCGAAGTCACCGGCTACGCCGGCCTGGGCGGGCTGCTCGCCGACAACAGCCAGCTGTCGCTCAACACCACCCGCGTCCCGCTCCCGTTCCCGCCGACCGCCGACAACTCCACCATCATCAAGCCCGGCGACAACGCCTTCGCCGGCCTCAAGTGGAGCCCCTGCGACAAGGCCGACACCACCTGCCACGTGCTGGCCGGTCTGGTCGTCACCCCGCCGGACCAGACCACCCAGCTGACCGCCGACGTCACGGGCCTCGACAACAAGCCGCTCGACCAGTTGACCGTCTCCGCCGCGGGCATCACGGTCGGCACCCTGCAGCCCACGGTGGGCGTGCTCTTCCAGAACTGACCATCCCTGAAGGGAGCAAGCTCTCCCGGGCACAGCGGCGGCCCAGGGCGTTGCAGCCAGTCGAGGGCAAGGCGCTTCACCGTGCCGGCCAAATTGCCTGGGCACCTCAGCACGTGTCTCGCTAGCATCGGGCCATGCCCAACCTGCAACGCCTGCACGCCGACCACGCCCCGGCAGTCCTGGCCTTCGAGCTGGCGAACCGGGCCTACTTCGCCGCCTCGATACCCGACCGCGGCGACGACTACTTCAGCCACTTCGCCGACCGGTTCAGTGCCCTGCTGGCCGAGCAGGAGAGCGGCCTGTGCGCCTTCCACGTGCTGGTCGCCGACGACGGCTCGGTGCTCGGCCGGTTCAACCTGGTGGACATCGAGCACTGCGCCGCCGAACTCGGCTACCGGGTCGCACAGCACGTCACCGGCCGCGGTGTGGCGACCGCGACCGTCCTGGAGCTCTGCCAACTGGCCGCAGCACAGCACGGCCTGCGCACCATCAAGGCGGCCGTCACCCACGAGAACACCGCCTCCCAGCGGGTGTTGGCAAAGGCCGGATTCCTCCCGACCGGCCCGGCCAACCCCGGCGGCAAGCCCGGCACCTGGTACCAGCGCCACCTCCTCCCGCCCACCTGACGACGCTGCGGCGACCTGCCCGCCACCGGCCTGCGGCACGAGATCACGCCCCCGCCGGGCATGGATGCCACGCAGTGCCATCTGGTAGCACTGCGTGGAACGCCGTTCTACCGTGGCCGACATGACGGCACAGCCAGAGATCACGCAACCCGATCCGCGGAAGAGGTCCAAGGAGATCCTGGACGCGGTCCAGGCGGGCCAATCGTTCACGGTCACTCGTGACGGGCACCAGATCGACGAGCTCGTGCCGCGGCGATCGTCCAGGCGGTTCGTCTCCCGGCAGGATTTCACAGCGATGTCCCATAGCGCGCCGATTGTCTCGCTCGAAGCTTTCCACGCCGACCAGTGCGCCACCGCCGACCAGTACCTGGATGATCCAGATGACCGGTGAGCCCAACCATCACTAGCGTTCAGATCACCCCGGTCCGCAGGGCGTGGACCACTGCGTGGGTGCGGTTGCGCAGGTTCAAGCGCGTGACCACGCCATGGACCACGCTCTTCACCGTCCGCTCCGAGTAACTCAGTTTGGCGGAGATCTGCTTGGTGCTCAGCCCGTCGGCGAGGAAGCGCAGCACCTCGACCTCGCGGTCCGAGAGGCCCGCCAGATTCAGGCCGGCCGGGGCCAGCGCGGTGTCCCGGATGGCGCGGATGTGGGCGATGAGCGACTGCTGAACGCCCGCCGACTCGTCGCGAGGCCCGGCGGCAGCCTCGTGGACGGCGCGCCTGATGTCGTCGAACCCCGCCTCCTGGCGGTTGAGATAGCTCACCAGGCCCAGATCGATGGCGCGCAGGATGTGTTGCTCGGGGAAGTCGGCCGCGACCAGCACCATCGGCAGCACTCCGTCGGGCGTCTCATGCTGCACCCGTTCCACCCTGGCCAGCGTGTCGGCGGTGACCTCGGCCGCTAACACCAGTAACACGTCGGCCGGTTGGCCCCACCGCCAGTAGCTCGCGGTGATCTCCTTGCACGCGGAGAGCCACCAGACGGCTCCCTCGCCGGTCACCGGATCGTTCGCCAACACGGCCACGGTGACGGTTTTCACGGACTTGTCGGTCATCGGCGTTCCCCCCGCCAGGTTCGGCGGCGATTTCCCGGTCAGGAATTCGCCTGCGATCGATGTGGCGGAACAGCGGATCCGCTGTCCGCCCGCACCACCCATTATGCGCCGCAATTCCCGCCGTGCTGACTGACCGTCAGTTTCGCGCCACTCCGTTCCCCGTCGCAGTGCCGTCCGCCACCCTCGCCATCCGGTTCTACGGCCGACGGTCAGCCGGGAGTTCACGAGCGTTCACAGTCGATCAACGGACAGGCGAGGCCTGGGAATCCCATGGGCAGCGGAACCCTCCCCAAGGGGCAACGAAGGCCCATCCCGCCGCTGAGCAGGGCATGAACGGCTGCCGAACGCTGTCCTCCCGGCAACCCGGCGCCCCGCCGAGACGCTGCCCAAAGGTGCAACCCTCCCTGCACAAAGGGGTGGGACGGCTTGCGTCCGCTCTCCGGATCCGTTCATCTTGGGACCGCTGCGAAGAACCGCAAAGCGCTCTGCGGCCATTGCGGCGGGGCCCAATTGACGCCCTTCCATCAACTCCCTTGAAGCAAGAGAAAGGCCGCGCCATGACTGGCCGAGGACAATCGGCGGAGAATGCGCCGCAGCAGGCACCGGAAACCGCGTCCGGCCGGAAATCGCTCGAAGAACTGCGGGCCACCATCACCGGCATCTGGCAGGACGTGCTGCGCCTGGACGGCCTCACCGCCGAGGACAACTTCTTCGAGCTGGGCGGCCATTCACTGACCGCTTCGCAGGTGATCTCCCGGATGCGGCAGGCGCTGCGCGTGGAGGTCCCGCTGGCGGCCTTCTTCGAGCACCCGACCATCGCCGAACTCGCGCTCTACACCGCGGGCTTGGAGACCAGTGATGCCCGGTAGCACCCAGGAGTCCCGGCTCGAGTTCTCAGCGCTTTCGGCGGCCCAGCAGCGGCTCTGGTTCTTCTGGCAACTGCGCCCGGACAGCAGCGACTACCACGTGCCCAAGGCCACTCGGCTGCGCGGTCCGCTCGAACTCCCGGCACTGGAGCGTGCGGTGACGCGGCTGGCCGAGCGGCACAGCCTGCTGCGCGCCACCTTCCCGCTGCGCGACGGTGCACCCGTGCTGCGGATCCCGGCTGCCACCGCACCGGTGCCGCTGCCGGTCGCCGATCTGACCGACCTGCCGGAGCCGGCCCGGGAGCAGGCGCTGGCCGAGGCCGTCGACCGGCTCGCCCTGACGCCGTTCGACCTCTGCGAGGGGCCGCTGTTCCGCGCCGGGCTGGTCCGGCTGGCGCCGCAGGAGCATGTGCTGGTGCTGTCGTTCCACCACATCGTGGTGGACGGCTGGTCGCTGGGCATCGTGGAACGCGATCTGGCCGAGGACTACGCCGCCGCGCTCGACGGCACGCTGTCTGCCTCCCCGCTGCCCGAACCCGCTCATGACTACCGGGACTACGCGGCTGCCGAGCGGGCGCCGTCGGCCGCCGAGCGCCGCACCGAGGCACTGGCCTACTGGCGGCGCGAGTTGGATGGCGCCCCCAACTGCCTTGAGCTGCCCACCGACTGGCCGCACCCCAAGGTGGCGAGCAGCGCCGGCGGCGCCCGCCGGTTCGGCCTGCCGCCCCAACTCGCCGAGCAGGCAGGCCAACTGGCCATCAAGAAGCGGGTCACCCGGTTCGTGGTGCTGCTCGCCGCCTACGCCGCGTTGCTGGGCCGGTTGGCCGGCACGGACGAGGTGGTGGTCGGGGTACCGGTCAGCGGCCGCACGAGGCTGGCGGACGAGGGGCTGGTCGGGCTCTTCGTCAACATGCTGCCGCTGCGGGTCCGGCTGCGGCCCGAGTCGACCTTCGCCGAGCTGCTGCACCAGGTGCGCGACACCTTCCTGGCCGGCCATGAGTACCAGGATCTGCCGTTCCAGCAGTTGGTGGAGGAGCTGGTCGAGGAGCGGCTGACCTCGCGCCACCCGGTCTTCCAGAGCGTCTTCACCTACGAGGACCAGGCCGGCCCCGACCTCGGGCTGCGCGGGCTGGCCGCCAGCGCGGTACCGGTCCGGATCGACACCGCCAAGTTCGAGCTGACCCTGCACGTGGCGTTCGGCTCCGACGCTGCCGAAGGCTGGATGGGTTACCGCGGTGACCTCTTCGCACCCGAAACCGCCGATCTGCTCAGCGAGCGCTATCTGCGGCTGCTGACTGCGGCGTTGGCCGCGCCGGACACTGTGCTCGCCCAGCTGCCCGTGCTGGGTGCGCGGGAGGAGCGGCGGCTGCTGGCCGGTGCGGGGTCCCGCCGGTGCCCGTCGACGACTGCGTGCACCGGCTGATCGAGCGCCGGGCCGCGGCGCAGCCGTCGGCCATCGCGGTGCGCACCGCGACGAGCGAACTCAGTTACGCCGAACTCGACCGGCAGGCCGGCCTGGTGGCGGCCCGACTGGTCGCCGAGGGGGCCGGGCCCGGCCGCCTGGTGGCCGTCTGCCTGCCGCGTGGGCCAGAGCTGGTGATCGCGGAGCTGGGCGTCCTCAAGAGTGGCGCCGCCTATCTGCCGCTGGACCCGGCAAACCCGCGTGGGCGACTGGCCGCTGTGCTTGCGGAGGCTGCGCCCATGGCGGTGGTGACGGACCGCCCGGATCTAATAATGCCCATTAGTACGAGGGAGTCGGGGGCGGGAGCGGAGGCGGGCGCGCTGCCTGCTCCGGCGGGCGGCGACGCGTTAATAATGGGCATTAGGACGGGCGCACCGGGGGCAGCGCCGGACGTCACGCCGGCCGACGGTGCCAGCGGCCGTGACGGAGATGGCGGTGGCGGGGGCCTAATAATGGCCATTATTAGGGCGCCACGGGCAGCAACACCGGGCGCCGCATCCACCGCCGACGGCGCACTAATAATGCCCATTAGGACGGGCGCGCCCACCGCAGCACCGGACCCCGCGCCAGCCGACGCCGACCCCGGCGCGCTAATAATGCCCAGCATTACGCCCCCGCTCGCGAATCCCCCCACACCCCCAACAACCCCGTCCCCAACAACCCGTCCCCAACAACCCCGCCCCACCGAACCCACCCTCACCGATCTCGCCTACGTCATCTACACCTCCGGCTCGACCGGCACCCCCAAGGGCGTGATGATCGAGCACCGGGCGCTGGCCAACCTGGTCGCCTGGCACCACCAGGAGTTCGGCCTGACCCCTGGCGACCGGACCACTCTGATCGCGGCCCCCGGCTTCGACGCCTCGGCCTGGGAGATCTGGCCGGCCCTGGCCGCCGGAGCCACCCTCGAAGTGCCGGACGCAGCCACCGTGCTGGCCCCGCGCGAGCTGGCCGAGTGGCTGGCCGAGCGGGCGGTCACCAGCTGCTTCACGCCCACCCGCTGGTCGAACGCCTGGCCACCGCCCCCTGGCCGGCCGGCGCCCCGCGCACCGTCCTCACCGGAGGCGACCGCCTGCACGGCCTCGGGACAGGCGAGCTGCCGTTCCGCCTGGTGAACAACTACGGCCCGACCGAGTGCACGGTGGTGGCCACCTCGGGAGCGGTCACCCCTGACGACCGCGGCTCCCTCCCGGACATCGGCCGCCCGATCCCGGGTGTCGACGCCTATGTACTGGACGCGGAGCTGCGCCCGGTACCGGTCGGCGTGGCCGGCGAACTGTACCTGGGCGGCATCGCCCTGGCCCGCGGCTACCTGAACCGCCCCGACCTGACCGCCGACCGCTTCGTCCCACACCCCTTCGCCACCAACACCCCCGGCGCCCGCCTCTACCGCACCGGCGACCTGGTCCGTTGGCGAGCCGACGGCACCCTCGACTACCTCGGCCGCAACGACCACCAACTCAAAGTCCGCGGCTTCCGAATCGAACCCGGCGAAATCGAAAACGCCCTACGCGCCCACCCCGGGGTCCGCGACGCCGTGGTGGGCTTGGAGGGCGAGGCGCTCGCCGCCTACCTGGTGCCCGCCGACCCGACGACCCCGCCCGACCGCGCCGAGCTGCACGAGGAGTTGACCAGCCGCCTCCCCGGCTACATGCGCCCGCAGGACTACCGCCTGCTGCCCGCACTCCCGTTGACCGTCAACGGCAAGGTGGACCGCGCCGCGCTGCCCGGCCAGGGCACCCCGCTGGCGGTCCGTTCGACCCCCGGTGGCGGCCAACTCACGCCGCTGGAACAGCAGATCGCCGAGGTCTGGGCGGAGGCGCTGGGCCACCGCGACTTCGGCACTCAGGACAACTTCTTCGACCTCGGCGGCCACTCGCTGCTGCTGGCCGGCGTCCGGGAGCGGCTGGCCCGGGAGTTGGCCCGCGACCTGGGCGTCCTCACCCTCTTCGAGCACCCCACCATCGCCGCCCTGGCCCGCCATCTGGCAGCAGCCGACGCCCCGGTGCCCGCCACCCGCCAACAGGCGCCCGCCATCCGCGAGGCGGCGGCCGCCCCCGCCGTCGCCCGGCTGCGCCGCGGCACCGCCCGACTCAAGGCGCTGCGCGCCCAGCACACCCGGAAGGACTGACACGTGAGCACCACCGAATACGACAACACGGACACGCACCTCGCCATCGTCGGCCTGGCCTGCCGCTTCCCCGGCGCCGCGACACCCGAGGAGTACTGGGACAACCTGGTGGCCGGCCGGGACTGCGTGCGCCCGTTCACCGCCGAGGAGTTGGCCGAGTGGGGCCACGACCCGGCCGTGCTGGACGACCCGCGCCAGGTGCCGATGCACGGAATCGTGGACGGCATCGGGGAGTTCGACGCCGACTTCTTCCAGTTCTCCACCCGCGACGCGACATTGCTCAACCCGCAGCACCGCCTCTTCCTGGAGTGCGCCTGGGAGGCCCTGGAGCGGGCGGGCTACGACCCGCGGGCCGTGCCCGGTACGGTCGGCGTCTACGCGGGCGCCGGGCGCAACGGCTATCCGATGCTGGTCCAGGCCCAGGCCGAGCGGTTCCCGGGAGTCGACGACCTCGCGCTCGCCATCTCCAACGAACCCGAGCACCTGGCCACCCGGGTCTCCTACAAGCTCGGCCTGACCGGCCCCAGCATGGCGGTGCTGACGGCTTGTTCGTCGTCGCTGGTCGCCGTCCACGAGGCCGGGCGGGCGCTGCTCGCGGGTGACTGCGATCTGGCGCTGGCCGGCGGGGTGACGCTGCGGCTGCCCCGCTCCGGCTACCGCTACCTGGAGGGCGGCACGATGTCGCCCGACGGCCGCTGCCGCACCTTCTCGGCGGATGCCAAGGGGATCGTGGGCGGCGACGGCGCGGGTGTCGTGGTGCTGCGCCGGCTGCAGGACGCGCTGGAGGACGGCGACCACATCCACGCCGTGATCCGCGGTTCCGCCGTGAACAACGACGGCCATGAGCGGGCGGGGTTCACCGCGCCGAGCGTCGCCGGCCAGTCCGAGGTGATCCAACTGGCGCACCTGGCAGCCGAGGTGGAACCTGGCGCCATCTCCTTCGTCGAGGCGCACGGCACCGGGACCCCGGTCGGCGACCCGATCGAAGTCACCGCGCTGGCCCAGGCGTTCCGGGCCGGCAGCGGCGACCGGCTGCCGGCCGGCTCGGTCTTGCTGGGCTCGGTCAAGACCAACATCGGCCACACCGACACCGCCGCCGGTGTGGCGGGCCTGATCAAGACCGCGCTGGCCCTGCAACACCGGATCGTGCCCCCCACCCTGCACTTCACCGCGCCCAACCCGGCGATCGACTTCACCGCCACCCCGTTCACGGTGAACACCGACGCACGGGACTGGGCGACGACCGCCGGTGAGCCGCGCCGGGCCGGAGTCAGCTCCTTCGGCATCGGCGGCACCAATGCGCATGTGGTGCTCGAAGAGGCGCCGACCGTGCCCCACGTCCCGGACCAGCGCGCCCAGTTGCTGGTGCTCTCCGCCCGCACGCCTGCCGCGCTCGCCGCCGCTTCCCGCCGCCTCGCCGAACACCTGCGCCAGCAGCCGCAGTTGCCACTGGCCGAGGTGGCCTGGACACTGCAGACCGGCCGCCACGCCTTCGCACACCGGCGCTACCTGGTGTGTGCCTCCGTGGCCGAGGCGGTTGCCATGCTCGACTGCGAGGTGACCAGCGCTGAGCCGAACGCCCAACTCGACGAGCTCCTCGACCGGCTTGAGCAGGCCCCGGAGGCCGAACGCCCCGCGATGCTCGACACGGTGGGCCGGCACTGGCAGCAGGGCACCGCGGTCGACTGGGCCCGACTGCACGGCACCGCACGCCGGCTCCGGGTGCCGCTGCCCACCTATCCGTTCGAGCGCCGCGAACTCCTGGTCCGCCCCGAGCCGTTCATCGGCCACCAGACCACTCCGGGGCAGGCGCAGGCTCCCGCCGCTCTCGTGAGCGGCACCATCACCGAACGCCTCTCGGTGCTCTTCGCCAAGGTGCTGGGCGACGACGCCAGCGGCGACGGCAGTGCCCTCGCCGACCGCGACTTCTTCGAGCTCGGCGGCGACTCGCTGACCGCCGTGCAGCTGATCTCGCTGGTCGAGGACGAGTTCGGCGTCGCGCCTGAGCTGGAGGCGGTTTTCGACTACCCCACCGTTCCCGAACTCGCCAACGTGATCGCCGAGTTGCTCGATACCCTGCACGCGACTGGGGAAGCCCTGTGACGGACACCGCTCCCCCGCCCGCCGACCGGCGGACCGCACCCGCCTCGTTCGCGCAGCGCCGGCTCTGGTTCCTCGACCACTTCACCGGCGGCAACAGCGCCTACAACCTGGTCTCCGCCCTGCGGTTGACCGGCCCCCTGGACCGCGACGCTCTGCACAGCTCACTGCAGCAGCTGGTGGACCGGCACGAAAGCCTGCGCACCACCTTCGAGCTGGTGGACGGCGAACCCCGCCAGCAGATCGCCGCCGACCTCGAGCTCGCCCTTCCGCTCACCGACCTGCGCGGCCTGCCGGCCGAGGAGCGCGCCGCCCGGGCCACCGCCCTCGTCGAGGCGGACGCCCTGGACGAGTTCGACCTCGCCCAGGGCCCGCTGATCCGCACCAGCCTGCTCCAACTGGGCGAGCAGGACCATGTGCTGGCCGTGGTCTGCCACCACACCGTGTCCGACGGCTGGTCGATGGGCAGGTTCTATCTGGAGCTCAGCACGCTCTACGCCGCCCACCGCAGCGGCACCGCACCGAAACTCGACGCATTGCCCATGCAGTTCGGCGAGTACGCGGCACGCGAGCGGGCCGCACTGCTCGGCCCGGACGGGCAGCAGTCGCTCGCCCGGGTGCGCGACCGCCTGGCGGGCGCACCCACCGTACTGGAGCTGCCGACCAGCCACCCGCGCCCCGCCGTCCAGGGGGTCGCCGGCGCCACCCACGACCTGCCGCTGGACGCCGAGTTGTGGCAGCGCGTGCTGGACACCGCACGGCAGCACCGGGCAACGCCGTTCATGACCCTGCTCACCGCATTCGCCGTGCAGCTCTCCCGGCTCTCCGGCACCCGGGATCTGGTGATCGGCAGCCCGGCGGCCGGCCGCACCAGCAGCGCTGTGGAACCGCTGATCGGCATGTTCGTCAACACGCTGCCGCTGCGCCTGGATCTGACCGGCGAACCGAGCTTCGCCGAGCTGCTGACCCGCACCCGGCGTACGGCGCTGGCGGCGTTCGCCGACCAGGGTGTGCCGCTGGACCAGCTGGTGACGGAACTGCGACTGGACCGCACTCCCAGTCACGACCCGCTCTTCCAGGTCATGTTCGCCCTCCAGCAGCCTCTCACCGTGCCGGAGTTGGCCGGCCTGGCGGTCGAGGTGCTGCCGGTGCGGCCACCGACCACGTTCACCGACCTGTGGCTGGAGATCCGCCCGCACGGCGACGGCGCACTGGCGACCTTCCGCTACCGCACCGAGCTGTTCGACGCACCGACCGTGGCCCGGCTGGCCGAGCAGTACCGCACCCTGCTGGACGCCGCGCTCGCCGCACCGCAGACCCGGGTGACGGACCTGCCACTACTCAACGAGCAGCAGACCGCTCAGGTCCTGCATGACTGGAGCCGAAGCGGGGATCCGCATCCATGGGACGGATCCGTCGATGAGTTGATCGTTCGTCAGATGTCGCAGACGCCCGGGCACACCGCGCTGGTCTTCGAAGGCGCCGAGGTGAGCTACGCCGAACTGGCCACGCGGACCGGGCGGATCGCCGCCCGGCTGGCCGAGCGGGCGCCACTGCAGCCCGGAACGGTGGTGGCGCTCTGCCTGCCGCGCGGGCTGGACCTGGTCCCGGCGATCCTGGCCGTACTGCGCTCCGGCTGCGCATACCTCCCGCTGTCGCCCGAGGACCCACCGGAGCGGCTGACCCGTCTGCTGCAACAGTCCGGCGCAGCCCAGGTGTTGACCACCGTCGAACTCGCCACCGCGCTGGCGCCGGCCGGGGTCCCGGTGCTGGCCGTCGACGCGCTCGACGAACCGCATGCCGCACCCCATCCGTCCGTGGCGATGCCCGGGCCGGCCAAGGTCCAGCCGGACGAACTCGCCTACGTCATCCACACCTCCGGCTCCACCGGCGAGCCCAAGGCGGTCGGCGTGCCGCACCGAGGGCTGGCCAACCGGGTCCGGACGCTCCAGGGCTCGTTGCAACTCGCCCAGGACGACCGGGTGTTGCAGAAGACCCCGTACACCTTCGACGTCTCCGTCCAGGAGCTGCTGTGGCCCCTGACCGTCGGCGCGACCCTGGTGATCGCCGCCCCAGGCGGGCACCGCGACCCGGCGTACCTGGTGGAGCTGATCGAGCAGGAGGCGGTCACCACCGTGCACTTCGTGCCGCCGATGCTGGAAGCCTTCCTCGGCGAGCCCGACCTGCACCGCTGCAAGTCCCTTCAGCGGGTGCTGTGCAGCGGCCAGGCGCTGCCCGCACCGCTGGTGGAGCGCTGCCTGAGCGAGCTTCCAGTGCGGCTGACCAACTTCTACGGCCCCACCGAGGCGTCCATCGAGGTCACCGAGTGGGCCTGCCCTCCCGACCTGGCCCCCAGCGCCTCGGTGCCGATCGGGCGGCCGATCGCCGGTGTCGAGGTCTACGTACTGGACGCGGAGCTGCGCCCGGTACCGGTCGGCGTGGCGGGCGAACTGTACCTGGGCGGCATCGCCCTGGCCCGCGGCTACCTGAACCGCCCCGACCTGACCGCCGACCGCTTCGTCCCACACCCCTTCGCCACCAACACCCCCGGCGCCCGCCTCTACCGCACCGGCGACCTGGTCCGCTGGCGAGCCGACGGCACCCTCGACTACCTCGGCCGCAACGACCACCAACTCAAAGTCCGCGGCTTCCGAATCGAACCCGGCGAAATCGAAAACGCCCTACGCGCCCAGCCCGAGGTGCGTGACGCCCTGGTGACCACCACACCGGCCGCCACCACGGGCGCCGAACCCGCCCTCACCGCCTACCTGCTGCTCGACCAGGCCGGCGCCGACATCACGACGCTGCGCGAGCGGTTGCGTGAGCAGTTGCCCCGGCACATGGTCCCCGCCCACCTGATCGTGCTCCCCGGATTCCCGGTCACCTCCAGCGGCAAGGTCGACCGGGCGGCCCTTCCGCTGCCCGACCACAGCGACCCGGATCAGCTTCAACTGGTCGAGCCGCGCGATGAGTTGGAACGGACCTTGGCGGGAATCTGGGCCGAGGTGCTGGGCCGGCCCCAACTCGGCGTGAACGAGGACTTCTTCGAGATCGGCGGCGACTCACTGAAGAGCATCCAGGTGGTCCACCGGGCCCGCGAGGCCGGACTGACGGTCAGCGTCAGCGTGCTCTTCCACCACCCGACCATCGGGGAGCTGGCCGAGCGCCTGCGGCAGGAGGGCACGGGGTGAACGGCCGCTGGCTGCTGCGGTTCCTGCCACGCCCCGACGCCCGGGTGCGGCTGCTCTGCCTGCCCGGTGCCGGGGCCGCCGCCGCGATGTACCGGGGGTGGAGCGAGCGGCTGCCGTCGAGCGTGGAGGTCTGCGCGGTGCAACTGCCCGGACGCGGCTCGCGATTGCGCGAGCAGCCGTACACCGCGATGGATCCGCTGATCGACGCCCTGGCCGGGGCGGTGCTGGCCGAACCCGCGCTGCCGACCGTCGTCTTCGGCCACAGCCTGGGCTCGGTGATCGGCTTCGAACTCGCCGACCGGTTGCGCGACTCGGCCGCCCACGCCCCCGTCGCGCTGGTCGCCGCAGCTCACCGGGCACCCTGGCTCGGCAGCGCCGGGCTGCCCTACCACCAGCTGCCTGATGCCGAGTTGGCCGGGGTGATGACGGCGCTCGGCGGTACGCCCGATGCGGTGCTGGCCAGGCCGGATTTGCTGCGGCTGGCGCTGCCGCCGATCCGCGCCGACTTCGCACTCGACTACGGCTACCGCTATCGCGAGCGTCCGCCGCTGTCGACCCCGGTCAGCGTCTACGGCGGCCTCGCCGACACCACGTGCAGCGAGCCCGAACTCGCCGCCTGGCGCGATCACACCAGCGGCACCTTCACTCTGCGGATGCTGCCCGGCGGCCACTTCTTCCCCGCCGAACCCACCGGCCCCGCCGGCGCCGAACTCCTCGCGCACCTCGGCGCCGAGTTGGCCCGACTCGGCTGAACCACAGCGGAATTGGACCCGCTCGGCTGATCAACGGCGGAGCCGGCCTCGCTCGGCTGAACCACAGCGGCGTTGACCTAGCCCAGCTGAACCGCATTCGACGACTCAATGACCAAGGGACACCACATGTTCGAGGACGGCGACGACCGCCCGTACCTCGTGGTCCGCAACCACGAGCACCAGTACTCCGTCTGGCCGGCGGGCCGGGAGCTGCCGGCCGGCTGGGAGGACGCCGGGGTCACCGGCGACAAGGCCGCCTGCCTGGCCCACATCAAGGAGGTCTGGACGGACCTGCGTCCGCTCAGCCTGCGCCAGCCGACCACCGGCAAGGAGTGATCAGCACCATGAACACCGAACTCTGCCTCCACCAGCTCTTCGCCCGGCAGGCTGCCCACCAGCCCGACGCACCGGCGGTCCGGGACGACAAGGAGGAGTTGAGCTATCGCCAACTCGAGGAGCGGTCCAGCCGCTTGGCGGCACTGCTGACGCGGGAAATCGGGTCGGGCCCGGCTCGGATCGGCCTGCATCTGCGGCGCGGGAATGCCGTCGTGGTCGCGATCCTGGCCGTACTGAAGGCCGGCTGCGCCTATGTGCCGCTCGACCCGACCTACCCGGCCGAGCGGGTGCAGTACATGGCCGACGACGCCGCAGTGGACCTGGTGCTGACCGACGCCGATGGCGCGGCGGCCGCACCGGCGGGCCACCGGGTGCTCACCATCGACTCGGCGCTCTGGACCGAGGAGACAGCGGCCCTCGTCGAAGTCCCCCGGTGGCAACGGAGTCACCCGCCTACGTCATCTACACCTCCGGCTCCAGCGGCACGCCCAAGGGCGTCGAGGTCTCACACCGCAATGTGACCGCGCTGCTGGACGCCTGCGAGCAGGTGGTGACGGCCGGGCCCGACGACGTCTGGACCCTCTTCCACTCCTACTGCTTCGACTTCTCCGTCTGGGAGTTGTGGGGCGCCCTGGCCCACGGCGGCACCTTGGTGGTGGTCTCCGCCGAGGCCGCCCGATCCCCCGAAGCGCTGCTGCGGCTGCTCCGCGCCGAGCGGGTGACCGTGCTCAACCAGGTGCCCTCGGTCTTCCGCCACCTCTCCCGCGCCGCCACCACCCCGGGCGTCGAACCGCTACCCGACCTGCGCTATGTCATCTTCGGCGGCGAGGCCGTGGATGTGGACGCGGTCCGCGAGTGGCGCCAAGCGCACGGCACCGGCACTGAGTTCGTCAACATGTACGGCATCACCGAGACCACCGTCTTCGCCACCGGCCGGCGGCTGCTCCCAGCGGAGATCGACGTGCCGGTGGGCACTCCGGTATCCGAGGGCGCCGCCGACCCGGGCCTCAACATCGGGCCGGCGCTGGACGGGTTCGAGGTGGCCGTGCTCACCGAGGATGGCCGGCCGGCCGCCGCCGGTGAGCTCGGCGAAATCTACCTGGCCGGACCGCAGTTGGCGATCGGCTACCTTAACCGCCCCGAACTCACCGCCGAGCGCTACCCGGTGCTGACCCTGGCGGACGGCGAGCCCCGCCGCTACTACCGCAGTGGCGACCTCGCCCTGGTCCGCGCCGACGGCGTGCTCGAGTACGCCGGGCGCGCCGACGACCAGGTGAAGATCAACGGCTACCGGATCGAGATCGGCGAGGTCGAGTCGGTGCTGCGAACGGCACCCGGCGTCGGCGACCTGGTGGTGGTGCCCGCCACCAGCAGGGTCGGCGAACGGATGCTGGTCGCCTTCTTCACCGCTGGAGCCGCTGGCACCGCTGGCACCGCTAGCACCGCTGAAGCCGGCGGAACGGGCGGAACGGGCGGAACGGGCGAAACTGGCAGCACCGCCGGCACCGGCTTCCAGGCCGATCACCTCGCCGCTCACGCCCGGGCGGCGCTGCCCGCCTTCATGGTGCCCGGCCGGTTCGTCCAGGTGCCCGAACTGCCGCTCAGCCCCTCCGGAAAGACCGACAAGCGCGCCCTCGTCGACCAGTTGCGCTGACTCACCCCCGCCAGGAGGAACCTCATGGACCAGTCCCGCTCGCTACCGCTGTCCGTCACCCAGGAGGCGATGTGGGTGACCTGGCAGCTCGACCCCGCCAAGTGGGAGCACATCATCCCGATCGCCCTGCTGGTCGACGGTGAGCTCGAACTGCCGCGCCTGCGCACCGCCGTCACCAAGCTGCTGCACCGCCACCCCTCCCTGCGTGCCCGGGTGACGCGCGGCACCGACGGGATGTGCCTGGACTGGTCCGGCACCGCACCGGACGCCGTGCCGGTCACCGAGCGCTTGGTGACCGGCACCCCCGAGCGGGAACTCGCAGCAGCCCAGCGGCCGTTCGACCTGGCCGCCGGCCCACTGGCCCGGTTCGAGGTGCTGACCGGCCCGGACTGGACGGTGCTGCTGATCACCGTGCACCACATCACCATGGACGGCACCTCGCAGCCGCTGCTCCTGGACGACCTGCGCCGGGCGTACGCGGGCGAGGAGTTGGCGCCTGCGGACGACCTCGCACCGCTGGTCGAGCATGCCAGCCGCTCCCGCGCGGCCGCCGACGAGGCGAGCGGCGAGCCGCTGCGGACCTACTGGCGCGAGGCACTGGCCGAGCTGCCGCCGGCCCGCCCGTTGCACACCGCCTCGCCCGAGCTGCCAGCGGCCCACCCCTGCCCATCACCTCGCCCGAGCTGCCAGCGAGCCCGGCCGTCACCGCCACCGGGCCCTCGCCACTCACCGTGGATGCCGAGTTGACTCGCCGGCTGCGCCAACTGGCCGGGGACACCGGCACCTCCTACTTCACCGTCCTGCTCGGCGCACTCTTCGTCACGCTGCACCACCACACCGGCAGCACCGACCTGATCGTTTCGGCCCCCTACCACGGCCGCTCCACCGAGGAGTTGAGAGGACGGGTCGGATTCTTCGCCAACGTGCTGCCGTTCCGCCAGCGGATCCGTCCCACCGACCGCTACACCGACCTGCTGCGCGAGTTGCGCACCACCATCCGGGCCGGCCTGCGCCACGGCGACCTGCCGCTACCGGCCATTCTGCGCAGCGCCGGCCTGCTGGGCCCCGACGGCCGCCGGCAGACCCACCAAGCGGTCCTCCAGTACTGGGACTCGGCTGCCGACAACGGCCTGGACGTCTTCGATTTCAAGTTGGCCGGTGAGCACGGTAGTTGCTCGGTGCGCATGCTCGACCCGATGGACGTGCCCGACTACCGCCTCACCGTGATGCTGACCGAGGGCAGCAACGGCAGTCGGCTGCTGTGGAAGGACGCGGACGGCTCGGTCGGCCCCGCCACGACCACTGCTCTGACCCGGGACTACCTGACTGTGCTCGCCGACATGGCCGCCGTGCCGGACCGCACACTGGCCGAGGCGACCGCCCTGCTACCGGCCGTCGATACGACACCCGACTCCCTGACCAACCCCACGACCACGCAAGATGCACCGACCGCCTCCCCTGCCACCCTCGCCGAGGTCAGCGCGGTCTGGACCGAGGTGCTGCGCGTGCCCGACCTGCTGCCGGAGGACTCGTTCTTCGAACTCGGCGGCCACTCGCTGATCGCGGCCACCCTACTGGCCCGGATCAACGACCGGCTGGGCGTGGAGCTCACCGTCCGCGACCTGTTCGACCACCCGCGACTCGGCGCACTGGCCGCAGTCGTCGACCAGCAGCGCGCAGCCTCCTCCGCAGCATCCCTCAAGCACTCCGACGCCGACGACGCCGACGACGCTGGCGACGCCAAAGCCGACGCCGACGCCGACGCCGACGACCAAGCAAGCCAGGACTCCACCACCCTCTCCGCCAGCCGGTTCCAGGAGGGCATCTGGCTCGCCGAACGCCTCGACCCGACTCATGCGCGCTACCACATCCCGCTCTCCTGGCGGGTGCACGGCGAGTTGGATCCGGCCCGGTTGCGCGCCGCGCTCGCCCGCCTCACCGCCCGGCACGAGATCCTGCGCACCCGCTTCACCGACCAGGACGGCCGACTGGTCCAGGAGATCGGCGCACCGTGGGAGCCCGAGCTCACGCTGGTGAGCGCCGAGCACCCCGACCAGCTCACCGACTGGTTCGAGCAGGCCGCCACCGACTTCAGCCCGGCGGCCGGACGCCTGCTCACCGCAGGCCTGTTCACCCTGCCGGGCGGCGAGCGGATCTTCGCCCTCTGCGTTCACCACTTGGTACTCGACGGCGAGTCGGTGCCGTTGCTCCTGACCGAGTTGGACCGCTGCTACCGGCACGATGTGCACTCCCCCGCGCGCCAGTACCGGGAGTTGCTGCACGCCCAGCAGTCCGACGCCGGCCGCGAGCGAGCGGCGGCGGACCTGGCCTACTGGTCCACCGCACTCGCCGGCGCTCCCAGCACCCTCGAGCCGCCCTCCCCCAACCCGGACGCCCTCGCACCGAGTACCCCCTCCGGCAGCGTCGCCCTGCCTCTCGCCACCGATCTGACCCAGCGCTTGCAGCCAGTCCAGGAGGCCGCCCAGGCCTCCCAGTTCATCGTGCTCGCCACGGCGCTCGCCGCCGCCCTGCACCGCTGGTCGGGCCAGGCGGACCTCACCTTCGGTGTCCCGGTCGCCGACCGAGCCGGCGGCGACTACAGCGCAGTTCTCGGCCCGTGCCTCAACACCGTGGTGCTCCGCTCCCGTTGCGCACCCGACACCACCCTGGGCAACCTGCTGCACGCCACCCGGGAGCAGGTGATCGACGCCTTCGAGCACCGGAGCGCGCCGTTCGACGAGCTGGTCCGCCGCCTGCGGCCCGCCCGCACCGCAGGCCGGACGCCCTACCTCGACTGCCTGCTCAACAGCGTGGGCACCACCGCCTGGTCCACCACCCTCGGTGAGGCCGAACTCACCTCACTCGACCATGAGTTGCGGGATGAGGCGGCCAACAAGTTCGGCCTGACGGTCACTTTCAGTCGCCACGCGGACGCCCTGCTCGGCACCCTCGCCTACCGGAGCAGCTTCCT
This sequence comes from Kitasatospora acidiphila, assembly GCF_006636205.1. Lineage (NCBI taxonomy): Bacteria > Bacillati > Actinomycetota > Actinomycetes > Kitasatosporales > Streptomycetaceae > Kitasatospora > Kitasatospora acidiphila. The sequence goes on from NZ_VIGB01000003.1 coordinate 2,093,005, forward strand.
CCACCCCGACGCCGCCGACGAGTTGGCGATCGATCTGGCCGGCCTGCTGAACCACTTCCACGACCTCTCCAGCGAGCCCGTGTTCGCCCTCCGCCGCACCGAAACGAGCTGAACCCCGATGAGCCCCACAAGCCCCATGAGCCCCACAGGTGCCACAAACCCCACGAGTCCTGTCCGCCCCTTCCGCTTCGGCGTCAACCTGGTCCCGTCATCCAACGGCCTGTCCTGGCCGGAGACTTGCCGCACCGCGGAACGCCTCGGCTATGACGTGATCGCCGTCCCCGACCACCTCGGTGTGCACTCGCCGTTCCTCGCCATGATGGCCGCGGCCGCCGCCACTGAGCGCGTGCAGCTGACCACCTTCGTCCTCAACTGCGCCTTCTGGAACCCGGTTCTGCTCGCCCGCGACCTGCTCACCGCCCACGAGCTGACCGGCGGCCGGGTGGAGGCGGGCCTCGGCACCGGCTACGTCCGCGCCGAGTTCGACGCGGCCGGCCTGGAGTGGGGCACCGCCGCCACCCGGGTCAGCCGCCTGGCCGACACCGCCACCACCCTGCGCGCCCTGCTAGCCGACCCGCGCGCCCTCGGCTTCCCGGCACCCGCCACCCCACCGCCGCTGCTGATCGGCGGCAACGGCGACCGCGTGCTGCGCCTCGCCGCCCGCCACGCCGACATCGTCTCCTTCTCCGGCGCCACCCTCGCCCCCAACTCTGCCCGTGGCACCCTGCGCCTCATCGACGCCGACGCCATGGACGAGCGGGTCGCGTACTTCACCACCCACGCCGGACCCCGTGCGGCCACTGTCGAGCGCAACACCCTGGTGCAGACGGTGGTGGTCACCGACGACCGCCGCGCCGCCGCCCACGCCATGCGCAGCCGCCTCCCCTACCTCACCGCCGACCAGATCCTCGACGTCCCCACCCTCCTGGTCGGCACCCCAGCCCAGATCGCCGACACCCTGCTGGCCCGCCGCGAGCGCTACGGCATCTCCTACGTCTGCGTCCAGGAACGGGACATGGCGGCTTTCGCGCCGGTCATCGAGCAACTCGCGGATGCCCGCTCCTGATCACGGCACCCGCGCGAACTCCACTAATCCGGTCAACCGCAGCCCGAGCCAACGGTCGCCCAGGAGCAGATAGACGACATCCGGCGCGGCCACACTGAGCCCGGTCGCCCGCCCGGGGAGTGGCACGGTCAGCGGCCACCGCTCCGGGAACGAGGGGTTCCAGACCCGGAGGTTTCCGTCGCTGCTGGTGGCAACGATCAGGTCGTGCCCCCGACACGCAGCGTGGCCCAGTGGTCGAAGGGCCCGCTGCTGTCGCCGAGGGGGGTCGGCTGCCAGTACCCGGTCGGACTCACCGCGATGCCCTCGGAATCGGCCGCTGCCAGCGCGTACCGGCCACTGGAGAGCTTCACACCCAGCGGGGGGAGGGTGGTCTGCACCGGCAGCGCGATCCACTCGGGCTCCTCGCCGAGATCCTCGTCGTCCACCGGTGCCGGTTGCTCCTCCTGGACGGCAGACTCCTGTTGGTCCTCCTGGACGGCAGGGACGACCTGGTCCTCCTGGACGACGAAGACGAAGATGCCGTCCTCCCCCATCGGGAAGGCGAGCAGCACGGTTCCGTCGTCCCGAACGACGGGCACGGGCACCGGCACCGGCAGTGCGGCCGCGGCTGCGTCGTCTCCGATGACGGACACGGGCAGCAGGTCCTCGGCTGACACGGTGATATGCCACTTGCCGTACCGCTCCCACAAAAGCACATCGATCTGACCCACGTGCACGTAGGTGACCACCAGGACGGCGACCCGCCAATCGTCCACGAAGGTCGTCAGGGACCGGACCTTGAGGCCATTCGCGGCTGCGAGGAGCGCCAGCAGTTCGGGGTCGACAGGCTCGCCCGGGCGCGCGTCGTAGCAGGCGATGCCGTGGTCGCCGGCCGCGAAGACGAATGGGACGCCCTGCGGGGTCGTCAGGGCGGCGATCGCCCTGAGGTCCGCGGGCGCGTCGTCGAGTGGTCGCGTCCTCCCGGTGTCCGGCTCCAGCAGGTTCAGTTCCCCGGACCAGTCCATGGCCAGCCGCCACTCGTCGACGGCCACCCGGACCGCGCACAGTCGGCGGACCCGGCGGCCGTCGTGGGCCAGTTGCTGGGGCGGTCCCGCGAGGGCCGGATGCCAGATCCGGAGCATCCCGTCCCAACCGCCGGAGGTGATCAGCGGGACGTGTCCGGCTGATGTGATCGACGCCAGCGCATAGGTGCAGTCGGCGCCTTCCAGCCCGGCGGCCGAGTCGCGCAGGTCGAGGTCGGCGGCGCCGCTCGGCGCGCGGACGGTGGCCGCGTCCTCGACTTCCGGATCGATCCTGCTGTCGAACAGTCGCCTCAGGGTGCCTTTGAGCGGGTCGACGAGCGCGATCCGCGGCTCGGTGCCGGCGACCGCGAGCTCCGGGAGGCCGTCGGCCATGCCGAGGCCGTCAGCCCCGCCGTGGCCGTTGGTCCTGAAGAGGCTGTCGGCGATGCCGAGCCCATCGGCCCCCCGAACGCAGGTCAGCGACCGGATGGCGCCGACCCTGCCCGGCCAGGCCGCCGCAGGGCGAAGGGCGCCGAGGTCCCACGCCCGCACCATGCCGTCCTCCGAGCCCGATGCGGCGTAGTGGCGACCGCGGATCGTGCCGAGGTCCGCGAGCGCGTGCACCGGGGCGGTGTGGCCGTAGAGCCGGGCGGCCAGCCGACCGGTGTCCAGATCCCACACCCGTACGGTGCAGTCCGCACCGCCCGACAGCAGCAGCCGCTCGCCGGCCGTCGAGCGGCAGAAGGTCAGCGCGGTCACGTAGCCGAGGTGGTCGGGCGGAAGGGAGTGGCTGCTCCAGTCGCGCGGGTTCCACAGCCAGATCCGGCGGTCCTTCCCGGAGGAGGCGAGCATGGCGGGCCAGCCGGGCTCGGAGTCGGCGGCCGCCAGGCAGAGCACCCGGCCGGCGTGCCCGCGCAGCAGGGCGACCGGTGTGCCGTCCGGAACGGACCAGACATGGATCACCGATCCGGCCGCCGCCGCCAGCAGCTGACGCCCTCGGGCGTCTTTGAAGCAGGCCATCGCGGTGACGGTCGCCTCCGCTCCGACCAACACCAGCACGGTCTCCCCGGTGTCGGTGTCCCAGATCCTGATCCTGCTGTCCCCGCCGGCCGAGGCGAGCAGCTCCCGGCCGTCCGGCAGCCGCAGCCTCGCCAGGGCGGTGACCGGGCCGAAGTGGCCGCGCAGGCTGATGCTGAAGTCGCGCGGCGGGGCCGAGCCCGCCACGACGGTCACCGGAACCGCCGTCCGCCCGCCCAGCAGGGGCAGCAGCTCGGGTTCGTTGGTCATCGCGGTCATCTGCAGCAGTCGCAGCCGCTGCTCGGGTGCCAGTCCCTGGAGCCGGTGCGCCACTCGCAGGTAGAGCCGCACCGCGGGCAGTTCGAACCGGTCGGGGAGGGTCAGCAGGGCGCCGGCCGTGCGGGCCGGGTCGGTGTGGGTCAGAAAGCCGCGGTCGCGGACCAGTTGGGGCAGCAGGCCGGCGGCGCGCCCGTGTGCCGCGAGGTGCTGGTGGAGGTACGGATTGGCGTTCGCCCAGGAGTTCGGACCCTCGGCGCTCCTCGAACCGTCGGCGCTCCTCGGGCCGTCAGTACTCCTCGGGCCGTCGGTGCTGTTCGAGCCGTCGGTGAGCACCGCCGCCAGCAGGGCGCGGGTGATGCGCAGTTGGGCGTCGTCGGGGGTGCGGCGACGGAAGTAGTCGGTGAGCGACTGGTGGTAGAGGCGGTAGACGGTCTGGCCCGACTCGCCGGACTCCACCAGGTAGAACCCGGCATGTCGGAGCAGCCAGGCGATGTCCTCGTCGCCGTACGAACGGCCGCTCAGCGCCAGCGCGGTGGCCATCCTGGGCCAGACGTCGCGGCGCGGCAGCCCGGCCCCCTCGGCCCAGGCGAGCGGACGCAGCAGGTCGATCACCCGCCACGTCTCGGGGAAGCGGCGGAACTCGCCGTCCAGCAGGCTCTCGACGGTGACGTACTTCTGCCAGCCGCCGTCCGAGTCGGCCGACAGCGGGACGGCCCCGGAGGCCAGCATCCGGGTGGCCAGCCGGGCGTAGAGGAAGACCCCGGCACTGGCCCGCGCGACGATCCGGGCCCAGCGCTCGGCGGTGCCGTCGTCCGCCGCCAGCTGCGGGTTCCCGGCGCCGCGCAGGCGCCTGAGCGCATAGGCGGTCAGGTCCTGCTCGCTCTGCGGTTCGTTGTCCAGGACGGCGACCTCGTCCGGGGCGAGCGGCTGCAGCAATCCGCCGAGCAGGCGCGGCTGTCCGTCCGACGAGGTCAGGCCGGCCAGGCCCGGCCGGGTGCCGACCAGCAGCCGGACCCCGGGGAGGTCCGCGAGCGGCCGCAGCAGGTCGGCTGCGATCAGCATGGCCTCCGAGGGCGCCGCCTCGTCGAGGCCGTCCACCACCAGCACGATCCGCCGTCCCAGCTCGCCGACGGCGTGCACGACGTCGACCGCCCGCAGCCGGCCGGGGTTCGCGGGCATCGGCAGGTTGAGCGCCTCGGTGACGGTGAGCAGCACGTCCTGCAGCGTCTTGTTGCGGCAGACCAGCGCCATGTCCACGGACCCGAGCACCGGCAGCAGGGTGTCGGGGGTGTCCGCGAGCGCCCCTTCCCGCTCGGCGACGGCCCGCAGCGCGGGCACCGACAGGGTGGCGATCCGCCCGAGCAGCGCGGACTTGCCGGTGCCCGGTGAGCCGGTGACGGCGAAGAGTCCGCGCTCCGCCGTCGCCAACCAGCCGAGGACGCGCCGCAGTAGCCGTGCCCGCCCGCAGAAGTACCAGCCGGTCTCGCCGACTTCGATGCCGCGCGCCGAGAGCACCAGGTGCTGGTCCACGTCGCCGGCGCGAAGTCGCCGCTGCCGCTTGGTTTCCACGTCCTCGTCCGGGATCCGGGCTCCCGGGTGCAGGGGGTTGCGCAGCGTCGGCACCGGAGCGCCGACCGCATGGTACGAGGTGGCGCCGTCGCGGACGGCCAGCTTCTGGGACAGCGCCCTGGCCAGGTCGTCGGTGCGGATCACCTCGTCGTGTTCGGTCCACCGCCGGTCGTCGGGGCCGCGGCGCAGCACCTGGTCCAGTGCCTCGGCGAAGACGCCCTCCTCGACGCTCTCGTAGCCGCAGGCCGAGGCGATCACCGAGAACCGGCGGTCGGGGAACGCGGTGCTGGTGTGGCTGACCACCTCGCCGATGGTGGCGGCGATCTGAGCGGCTGCCACGCCGCTCGCGCAGCAGTCGACCAGGAAGAGCACCTGGGTGAAGTCCGCCTGCGCCAGCAGCCGGGCCAGTTGCTCGGTCGGCACCGCGTTGTAGGAACTCAGGCCGGTGGCGGGCGAGTCCGCGGTGACCAGGAAGTGCAGGCCCGCGTCCACCGAGCCGTGGCCCGTCCAGTAGAGCACCAACTGGTCGCCGGAACCGCGCCATCGACCCAGCCGGTCGCTGATCTCGCGGCACGGCCCGCCGGTGGCCAGTTCGGCCAGCTCCTGCTGGTGGCCGATGGAGCGCAGCAGGTCTGCGACCCGGCGGACGCTCTCGGGCACCCGGGTCAGCCGGCGCCAACGCCGGTCCTGGTAGCTGCTCATGCCGATCGTGACGAACCGAGCGTCCCCCGACATCACTCGCACCACACCACGTCGCCGTGTCCTCCCACCGGCGCTGCGGACCGGCTCGCCGATGTGACAGGATCGGTCCTCCCGAACGGGCCTACTGTACGGCCTGCGGAGTGCTGGGGGAGCCGTGACCAAGGCATCGGTGGCCGACCTGATCGTGGTGCTGCCCGGGATCATGGGCAGCGTGCTGGTCCGGGACGGCCGGGAAGTGTGGAACAGCCGCGTCGCCGTGATGGGCCGCCACGCGCTGCGCGGGATGCGCGACTTGGGCGAGCTCGCGCTGCCGCCCGGGATCGGTGACGGGGACCCGCAGGACGGGGTCGAGGCGGTCGCGCTCCTCCCCGGTCTGCACATCCTGCCCGGGGTGTCCGCGATCGACGGCTACGCCGGCCTGCTCGACTTCCTGAACCGGCGTTTCGACTTCTCCGGCGGCAACCTGCTGCCCTTCCCTTACGACTGGCGGCTCTCGGTGCGCCGCAACGCCCACCGGTTGGACCGCGCGGTCTCGGGCGCGCTGGCCCGCTGGCGCGAGCAGAGCGGAAACACCGGGGCCCGGACCGTCCTTCTCGCCCACTCCATGGGCGGCCTGGTGGCCGGCTACTACCTGGACGTGCTCGGCGGCCACGCCGACGCGCGGGCGCTGATCACCCTGGGGACGCCGTTCCGCGGCTCGCTCAATGCGGTCGCGGTGCTGAACGCGGGCGTGCTGCCCGGTCTCGGCGGGCTCGCCGAACCGGTCACCCGGCTGGCCCGCTCCCTCCCCTCACTCCACCAACTGCTCCCCGACTGGCGCTGCATGGCCGGGGCGGACGGTGCGCGCGTCGGCCTCGACCACATCGAACTCCCCGGCGCAGACCCGGTGTTGGCAGCCGACGCGCGCCGCCTGCGAGCAGAGTTGGCGGCCGCCGCAAACGATGCCTACCAGGTGCACGTCTTCGGCGGCTACCGGCAGCCCACCCGCCAGAGCGCCGCTCTGGGGCCGGACGGTGCACGGTATCTGACGAACCGTCATCTCGATGGCGTGGACCGGGACGGCGACGGAACCGTCCCGCGCTTCTCCTGCTTCCCCAGTCGGTTCGCCGACGACTCCTCGGTGCGCTACTTCGCCCAGCAGCACGGCTCGTTGCAGAACCACCCCGCACTGCTGAACCAGATCGAGGCGATCCTGACCGCCCAGCAGCCGCGGAGCTTCCTGGACGGCGGGCTCGAACTCTCCCTCGACGTGCCCGAGGCGGTGTCCGACGCCCGCTGCCCCGTGCGGGTCATCGCGGACGACGAGCGGCTGTCCCTGGGCGTCACCGCCGAGGACGTGGAGAGCGGCGACCGCACCGGCCCGCGCGGCCTGCGCCACCGCGGCGACGGCCACTACTCCACCACCGTCGACCTGCCCGCCCCCGGCACCTGGCGCATCACCGTCGCCGACCTGGCCAACCCCGCCGGCCACTCGATCACCGGATTCGTCCAGCACGTCCCGCTCACCTAGATGATCAATTCCAGGGGTCAAAAGATCGTCGTCAAGCCTGGCTGTGACATGAAGTCGCCGCACGAACTTTGGTCTGATCCTGTCGAGGCCGAGGCGCTGAAGGTTCGACTCGACGATCTGCACCGGGCGAAGATCCGGCTCGCTGATGAGGTGCTCGTTGTGAATGTGCGCCTGAGTTCCCCGGCGCCCCGCTCCGGGCGGCGTCCCCCCGCAGCCCTGTGCAGTGCATCGACGGGTCGCGTCACCCGCAAGGGTGAGAACTGAGCGAACATCGGAAATCCTGAGCCTTCCTCCGTCAGGCTGAAACTAGCTTGGATTTGGCGAAGTTGGGGGGGCGGGATGTCGCTCGCAGTTGTTGCACCCATCCGATCTCGACCGCTCCTGCAGTCGCCGCAGGACATCGCGGACTTCGAGCAGGACCTGCTGTCGGAATTCGTACTCGCGCGTGCTGCGGCCGGGCTCGCCGACGAGACGATTTCCGGAGACGTGGACGTCCTGATGGAGATGAGAGGCTGGTTCGGCCGCCCGTTGTGGGAGTTGGTACCCAGCGACCTCGACCGGTTCTTCGGTGAGGACCAGCGGCGGCTGGCAACGCTGACGAAGGTCCGCAAGGCGCAGGCTCTGGCGACGTACTTCGAGTTCCTCGAGGTGCGGCACCAGGCCTGGATGACCTCGACATCATCTGCGAGGTTCTGGGCTGCCAGCCCAACGACCTTCTGGCCCCGGAGCCCGAGAAGGCCCGCGCTCGGCGTCCCGCAAGCACTCACGCTCCGGCGGCAGTCGCGGGCGAGCACCCCAGGATCGAACGTCGGGTCGGCCGGACGGAACCACCGCTGTGAGCAACCTGCGGCCTCGGCCGTGCAAGCAATGCGGCAACAAGATCGCGGAGTACGGCCGGCTCCGCTGCTTCAGCTGCCTGCACCCCGATCTGCCCCCGCCGACCTGTACAGCATGCGGCAGCGACGCCCACTACGTCGGCGGTTACTGCCGCCGCTGCCACCCTCGCGTGCCCTACGCGGACAGCTGCAGCGACTGCCTCGCCTGGGGCACCTGGCACCGCCACGGCCGCTGTGCAGCCTGCACCTCCCGGCGCTCGTAGTCGCGGCGCATCTTGCGGTGGGCAGGGGGCGTGGGGAGGCCGTGGCCGCCGTCGACCGGCTGGCAGCGGGCGAGGAACCCGCGGTGCACGGCGGTGACGCGCGGCTCGCTCGACGGGGAGGATCGGTGTGCCGCCCCGCGGATACCCGCATGCGGGTCTCCGTGTCCAAGGTTGAGCTGTATGTGACGATCCGCCGTGACCGTCGTGCTGGCCCGCCTGGTTCGGAGCCAATGTTGGTGCGGTAGGCGCCTCCCTGGGGAAATCCGCTACCGGCTGCTTTCCATACCCCGTGCCTACGGGATGACGAGTAGCTTGCCGGTAGTACGCCGAGCCTCCAGATCGCGGTGAGCTTGGGCGACCTCGGCGAGCGGGTAGCGGGCCGTCACGGTGGTCTCAAGCGCCTTGGTGCGCACCAGTTCAAGCACGTCGGCGGCGCGTCGGAGCAGCTCGGACCGATCGGCGATGAAGTGCCCGAGGCTTGGCCGGATCAGGGTCAGCGAACCGCCCTGGGCGAGCCGGATGGGGTCGAAGGGCGGCACTGCACCACTCGCGGCGCCGAAGAGCACCAGGTGGCCGCGGGTTCGCAGGCTGGCGAGGCTCGCATCGAAGGTGTCCCTGCCAACGCCGTCGAAGACGACAGGCAGGCCTTGGCCGCCATGGAGCCGCTTCACCTCGGCCGCAAGATCGTCCACTGTTGAGTAGAGGATCACCTCGGCGGCCCCGGCGCGCCGCGCCAGCTGGGCCTTCTCCGGTGTCGAGGTTGTGCCGATCACTCTGCCGCCGAGATGGGTGATGAGCTGGGTCAGCAGAAGCCCCATGCCGCCGGCAGCAGCGTGCACGAGCACCGTGTCGCCTGGCTGGACCGGGTAGGCGTCTTTGACGAGGTAGTGCGCCGTCATGCCCTGCAGCAGCACGGCGGCGGCGGCCTCGAAGTCGACGCCGTCGGGCAGGGGCACGAGCCGGGAGGAGTCCACGACGGCCTGCTCGGCATAGGTGCCGGGAATCTCCACCCAGCCGACCCGGTCTCCCACAGCGACGTGGGTGACGCCGGGTCCAACCTCGAGGACCGTGCCCGTGCCCTCAGTGCCCGGGGTGAAGGGCAGCGGGAGAGTGTACCGGCCCTGGCGGTGGTATACGTCGAGGAAGTTGACGCCGGACGCGGCGACCTCCACGACCGCTTGGCCCGGGCCCGGCGTCGGTTGATCAATATCGACCAGTCGCAGCACCTCGGGACCGCCCACTTCGGACATCTGAATCGCTCGCATGACCCCTCCTGAAACGGCAAACGTCCCTCACCAACTCCACTCGTGGCGATCCTATTTCCGCTCGCGGTGAGGTGTCGTAGCCGTCACGTTCAGGTCAGCGACATGAAGCCGGCCGTGCCGCGGCAACTGCCCTAGAGCCCGAGGCTGCGGCCGAGCATCGTTCAGCGTGCCAGCTCAGGAGGTTCGGTGAGCCTGTCGAAGGAGGTCCGGCGTGTCACCGCGGAGGAGCCTGCTCCGCCTGGCGCGGTACCTGAAGTCGGCTGACCACGGATCGGCTCACCGGGCACCGAAAACGTCATGCACTTCGACACCGAATCAGTCGGAACCGAGCCGTGCACAGCCGAGGATCCCGGCCGCCAGAGCCAAGTTCGTGGTGCCAGCGCCTCAGAAATCGCGAACTTAGGCGCTTTGGTCGGCGACTACATCGGAGACAGCACCCGAGCCGAAATCGCCTACGCCCGGTCGCTGGGCAAGCCCGTGCGGTTCACGCACCCCGAAGTCGACCCTGACGCCTGACCGCCCGCTGCCACCTCGACAACCGGGGCCGGCAGCCCGCCCCCTGACCGTCTCGCGGTGGCTTCGGCCGCTGCCCACCCCACACCCTCCGCAGGCATCCCTTGGAATTGGTCATCTAGCGATCACTGCCCTGCGCAGGGCGCCGGGACCTGCGGTCACGCAGAACTGGGCCTGCTCCGCTTTGACGAACACCTTTGGTGTGTTGGTCGGGCGGCGAGCACGGCCTCGTAGGCGGCCGGGCTGCGGTAGACCCGGTCCCAGGCCGGGAAGTCCGCGGGCATCGCCCGCCAGGTGATCCCGCCCGCGACCAGGTACCGCACCGCGTCCAGCATGTGCCGATGGCAGTACCCCTCCGGCCGCCCGCCACGGCCCTCCACCAGCCCGGCACCGGCAGCAGGACACGGACCTGGTCACACTCCGCGTCGGTCATGTCCGAGGGACACCCGACCGCCCGTACGGGGCGGTCCCCGGCGTTCCCGAACCGGTGCGCGAGACAATCACACCCACGCGCAGCCGAGTTGGACCCCACCGGGGCAAGGGCATAGAACTGCGGCAACAGGGCCTCCCGGCGCGCTCAACGGTCTTCGACAACCACGAGCTGCACCAGAGGCCCTGTCTTCATGCGCGTTCCAGCCCGACACCACCCGACCGGGGACCACCGCTCGAACCAATGCCCACCAAGATCGATAGAGCAACAGTCACTAACGACCTGACTGTGGACTCCCTCGTCTCAAGCGCGCAGCCAACCCTCGAAATCGATCATGTGTTCGGCGCGAGTCCGTTCGCGATTCAGCGACAGGTCTGTACGCGGTGGCCTGTCGTCACGCCCAGTCCTCCGGTTCCCAGGCGAAGAGCAGGTCGAGCAGCTCCGGGTCCCCGTCGAGTTGCAGGGAGTCCACCGAAATGCGGTCGTACCGCCAGAGGACCAGATCACTGGCCGTGCCGCGAATGGAGAGGCCTGCCGCTTCCGGGGCCTCGCCGATGGCGGGCAGCCGGGTGGTCCGTGCACCGTCGCCGTCGACCGTGAGGCGCCAGGAGCGGTCCTCGGTGGCGTGAAAGTCGAAGGCGGTGGGCTTGTGCGGCCAGGCACTCCTCGTGAAGCTGGCGATGAACAGGCTCTCCTCGACACCGTCGAGCGCCACCTCGACAGGCAGTGAGGCCGAGTCGCCCACGGTGAGCTGGGCATCGTAGGTGTGCACCGCGATCTCCTGGACTTGGTGCCGGGCGACGCCACCGGCAGTGTGCGGCGTCTGCGTGACACCCCAGCCGGTGAAGCAGCCCTGGTCCGGACCGGCCTCCCGCAGGGCCGCCAGCAACAGCTCGGTCGAGGCGGCCAGCCAGGCCAGCACGCCCTCGCGCTCCTGCGGCGCGACCGCGTCACCCTGGGCCGGGGTCCTGGACGTGGCGTCCGGCCCGGCAGCGACGGTGGCGGCCCAGCGACGGCGGCCCTCGCCGATGTGCTGCACCAGGTCGAACAGCGTCCACTCGGGGCAGGTCGGCACGGGCAGGTCGAGGCTGGGCGCGACGGCGATCGCGGCGCGGAAGGCGGTTGCACGTTCGTCGATCAGCCGCAGCAGATCGGGAAACTCCAGAGTCTTGTGCACGGCGGTAGTTCTACCACCCTGATCCATTCGCCCGACAGCGGTTTTCCCAGCCGATACGGCGGGGAACTCCGGCCCAGGCGAGCCCACGCTCGGGCTTTCGCTACGCCACAGCCGAGCCCCGCGTTCCGGGCGACAGAACCACGCCCCCCGATCGCTCCGGCCGCCTCCGCCCAGCACCGACTGCCGATCGTCTACGTGGTGATGCGCAACGGGGAGTACTCGATCCTCAAGTCCTTCGCGGAGCTTGAGCGGACGCCGGGCGTGCCGGGACTCGACCTGCCGGGGCTCGACATCGCCTCGCTGGCCTGCGGCTTCGGCTGCCACGCGGTGAACGTCGACAGCACCAAGGGTTTGGAGGACGAGTTCACTCAGGCCTTGGCCGCCGACGGCCCCACGGTCATCGTGGTCGCCACCCAGCCCCAGAACGCAGGGCTCTGAGCCGCCCCGGGCTCAGGGGGTGAGCAGCCCGCGCTGGTACGCCTTGACGAGGTTGCGCGGGACGAGGTGCTCGCGCCCGTCGATGGTGAGGGGGACGAGCTGCGGGGCGGCGGCCTTCCACTGGGCCCGGCGGTGCCGGGTGTTACTGCGGGAGGTCTTGCGCTTGGGAACGGCCATGGGGCAACTCCTGGGTGGTCGAAGGGTGTCGAAGGGTGGTGTCGAAGGGTGGTGTCAGCGGGCGGCGGAGGAGTAGGGCAGCAGGGCCATCTCCCGTGCGTTCTTGATGGCCCGGGCCATGGCGCGCTGCTGCTGCACGGTGAGCCGGGTGACGCGGCGATGGGGGCACCTCCCGGCCGAAGGCTGGGGGAGGTTTTTTGCCGCGGTCGGAGATGAACTTCCGCAGCAAAGTGGTGTCCTTGTAGTCGATGTAGGTGATGCCGGCCTCGATCAGGGGGTTGGGACGGGGCTTGGCCGGCCGTCCGGTTCCAGGTCGCTTGGCCATGGGTGGTCTCCTTGTGCGGGTCAGAGGATCGGGTCCAGCAGGTCCTCGAAGGCGTCCGGCAGGGCCTTCCAGCCGTCCTCGCCGGCCGCGAGTTCGGCGTCGGTGAGCAGGCAGGAGTCGAGCAGCTCGGTGATCCTGTCGACGTCCAATCCTTCTACGGTGAAGGCAAGTTGCTGCATCCGGTCGCCGTGCAGGGGTGCCAGTCGAGTGCGGCGGCGGCCCGGCGGTTGGGCGGGTAGTCGTCCCAGTCGGCGTCGGAGAGGAGAGGATGGCGAGCCATGGGCCGCAGTCCTCCACCGCGAGGTTCGCCCCCGCGGCGTCCCAGGCGAACATCGACTCGGGGCGGTTGGCGAGCCAGAAGCGGCCACGGCTGCGCTGCGCGGCCGGGACGAGCTCCTCCAACGCCTCGTGGAAGCGGGCCGGGTGGAGCGGGCGGCGGCGTTCCCAGACCAGGGTGCGACTCCCGCCCGGTCCTGCGGTTGCGGCAGTTGGGCAATGGCCGGGTTGACCCGGTCGCGGGCCGCCGCGACGTCGAAGCCGCCCAGCGCGGCCCGGATCAGCGCGCCGGTCGCGAGCGGCACGACGCGGGCGGTGGCGGGCAGTTGGCGCAGCATGGCGAGCCCGGCGCGGCGCTCGGGGGTGTCCTCGTCGGCGCGTGCGCTCGGGACGGCGAGGACGGTGGCGTACTCGATCTGGTGGGCGAGCGCCTCGGCCCGGGTGCGGGTGTCCTGGCCGGCGGTGTGCTGTCCGTGCTCGACGAGCTCGTCCGGCACGGACAGTGCGAGGTCGAGTTGCCGAAACCCGCTTTGCGGCCGGTCAGTTGGCAGTGGGCGGACATGGTCCGCCTCCTTTCCGTCGGGCAGGTGCGAACGGTGCGGGCACGGCGCAGCCCAGGGCCGGGCGCGCCGCACCCGCAGCACCGTTCCACCATAGCCCAGATGAAAACGGATTTCATTTCACTGTAGACTTGGCTGCCGAGCGCCCCGAGGAGGACCGCCATGGCCCGCAACGAACTTCGCCCGATCATCAAGCTCCTCCCCCAGCGTTCGGCCGGGAGGTGCCCCCATCACCGCCGGCACCGGCTACACCTACGTCACCCGCAAGAACCGCCGGAACGACCCGATCGCATGGTCCTGCGCAAGTACGACCCGGTGCTGGGCCGCCACGTCGAGTTCCGCGAAGAGCGCCGACCCTCCAGCCCCAGCCCCAGCCCCAGACCCCCACCCCTCAGTCACCCTCAGGAGCGCGCCCATGAAGCCCGACATCCACCCCGCCTACCGCCCCGTCGTCTTCCGCGACCGCGCCGGCGGGCTCGCCTTCCTCACCAGGTCGACCGCCACCAGCGACAAGACGATCGATTGGGAGGACGGCAACAGCTACCCCGTCATCGACGTCGAGGTCTCCTCCGCCAGCCACCCCTTCTACACCGGCAAGTCCCGCGTGGTGGACGTGGCCGGACGGGTGGAGCGGTTCAACCGCCGCTACGGCAGCGCCCGCGGCTGACATCACGCGAGTCCACCAACCACCCCGGGCTGCACCGCGCCCCGGCCCGAGGCGGCGCTGACTCCGGCGGCGGCCAGGGCTGGCCAGTCCTCGTCGGGGATCACGCCGCCGAGCACCACCGCGACGCCCGCTAATCCAACGAGGCGCCGCCGGTGTCTCCGGCGGCGCCTCGTTGCCGATCGCCGTGCTCATGAGTCCGCCGGGCCGGGGCACCAGCACCATGGCCTCCGCCCGGCCCGTACTCCCGACCTCCGCCCGACGCGCGACGCCAGACGGCGGCCATGCGGCCCCAGCCCTCCCGGACCGGGGCCGCTCGGATCCGTCAGGGCATCAGCGGCGGGTACGACGGGTCCAGCAGGCCGTGCTCCCGGAGGTAGCCGTGGAGCGGCGTGGTCTCCGGGTAGTGGCCCCACTGGTGGTCGCCGGGCACCTGACCCTCGGTGGCGAGCTTGGCGCCGAGCAGCTGGCGCTGCACCGGGGAGAAGTCGGCGAAGGCCTCGTGCGCGAAGAGGGCGTCGTTCTCGTCGCGGCCGTGCGACCAGCGGTGGGAGTAGGCGAAGAAGATGCCCTTGCGGGTGATGTCCGAGTAGTTGTCGGTGCGGGTGTGCCAGAGTCGCCGGTCGAAGAAGACCGCGTCACCGGGGTTCGCGGTGACCTCGATCGCACCCTCCGGCTCCGGCCAGCGGATGTCGCGGCTCGGCGGCCCGTCGATCCGGTCGCTCAGGTGGCTGCCCGGCACCACCTTGAAGTTGCCCCGGCCGGTCTCGGAGACGTCCGACAGCCAGTAGGCGATCTTCACGGAGAGACGCGGGCGCGGGGTGGTCTCGATCTCCCGGTTCTGCCGGCCGCCGTCCTGGTGCCATTCGAACCGGTACGGCTTGGGCACCCGGATCGTCGGGTGCACGTCCAGGTGCGAGTGGTAGATGTGCACGTTCCAGCCGAGTATCGACCAGACCAGCGGGAAGGTGTTGGGGTGGTTGATCAGGTCGACCACCTCCGGCAGGCTGGCCACCGCGCTCAACTTGTGCATCGCACCCGTCGGCGAGACCTGCCCGGCGGCCCGCTCCTGCTCGTAGAGCCGGTCCAGGGCGTCCGTGTAGTACTCGACTTCGGCGCTGCTGAGGGCCCCCGGCACCACCAGGTAGCCGTCGCGCTCGAACTGCTCGCGCTGCTCGCCGGTCATCGGCGCGACGGAAGCGGTGTTGTCGATGAGAGTCATGGATCCCCCCGGTCATGAGCGACCGTCAATGGAAACTGACGGCCGCCTTAATGAAACTAATGTTCGATAAGGCACGCGCACGGGGGACCATTATGAGAAGACAGCACGAGACACACCCCCGCCACGAATCCCGCACTTCCACCCCCCATAACCCAATGACGCGGCCATCAGGTTGCATCCCGAACGTGTGATCAGCGCCACACGCCAGGCAGGGCCTGGTCGAGCGCCAGGTCGGACAGCAGGTCAGCGATGGCGCCCGCACCGCCACCCGGGCGCCCGGCGGCCTCGAACGCGTGACGCATCCCCTCGGCCAGGCCGATGGGCGGCGTGAAACCGAGGTCCCTCCGGGCAGCGGTCAGGTCGAACCAGTGCGGGTGGACGAGTTCGGCGACCAGGAACCGGCTGAGGTCACGGGTGCCGGTACCCGCATGGCTGCCCGTGCCGCGCCGCAGCCGGCTCACGGCCTCCCGGGCCGCCGCGGCGGCGACGGCGAGCGGGACCGGCACGGGCCGCCAGGTGGCGCGGATGCCGGCGGTGGCGAGCAGCAGCGCGAGGAACCCGCCGAGCGGCAGCGGCTCGCCCTGGGCGATGAAGTAGGCGCGACCGCCGACGGGTTGGCCCTGGTGCAGCAGGTCGAGGGCGAGCAGGTGGGCGTGGGCGGCGGTGCGCACATGGGTGGTGTCGACGAGGTTGGCGCCGCTGCCCGGCATGACCAGGGTCTGGCGGCGGACCAGCCGGGTCAGGGCGGGCACGAAGTGCGGGTCGCCCGGCCCCCAGATGAGGTGCGGACGCAGCGAAAGGGCGGCGAGTTCGGGGCCGTTGGCGTCGAGGACGAGCGCCTCGGCCACGGCCTTGGTGTGCGGGTAGGCGGCCAGATGGCGCACGGGGTACGGGAGGCGCTCGTCGGCGTTCTCCAGGCCGCCGGGGCGGAAGACGACGCTCGCGGTCGAGGTGTGGACAAGGGTGCGCACACCGTGGGCGCGGCAGCGGTCGATGACGGTACGGGTACCCGCCACATTGGTGCGCCAGTACGGGCCCGGCGCGCCGCTGATGCCCGCGAGGGCCGCGTTGTGGACGACGGCGTCGCAGCCGGGGACCGCCCGATCGAGAGCGGCGCGGTCGACGAGGTCGCCGTGCACCTGTCGCACACCGAGCTGCTCCAGTGTGCGGCTCGGGCGGCGACTGAACGAAACGGTCTCGGTGCCACGGGCGGTGAGCTGCCGACAGATCTCGGCACCGAGGAAACCGCTCCCGCCGGTGACGAGGACTCGGGCCGGGCCCGGCGCGGTGACCATGCGGCCGACGGTAGCGACAGCCGCTTCGCGACGCCCGGACCGCACCGTCCCAGGCCCCCGTGTCGGGCGATTCCGACGACAACCCGACAATCGCGCGCGCCACCCTGCCTACGGCGGCGTTACGGAAGCCGTCCCAA
Source organism: Kitasatospora acidiphila (assembly GCF_006636205.1). Taxonomy (NCBI): domain Bacteria; kingdom Bacillati; phylum Actinomycetota; class Actinomycetes; order Kitasatosporales; family Streptomycetaceae; genus Kitasatospora; species Kitasatospora acidiphila. The sequence continues at coordinate 2,109,727 of NZ_VIGB01000003.1, forward strand.
GTCGAGGACTAGACTCGGTGAATGATCTTCATCGTGGTGAAATTCCCGGTCAAGCCCGAGTACGCCGACTCCTGGCTGTCCCACGTCGACGCCTTCACCAAGGCCACCCGCGCCGAACCCGGCAACCTCTGGTTCGAGTGGTCGCGCAGTGTCGAGGAGCCCGACACCTATGTGCTCGTCGAGGCCTTCCAGGACGACGCCGGCGAGGCCCATGTGAACTCGGACCACTTCCGGGCGGCGATGGGGACCATGCGACCGCTGGTCCAGCGCGCACCGCAGATCGTCAGCACCACCATCGAGGGCGCCAACGGCTGGAGCAAGCTGGGCGAGCTCGGGCTCGACTGACGCCTCATCATGTTCGGCGTTCGCGTCGCCGACGGGATGCCCACTGCTCCTCGCCGGCAGCCCTGGCCATCCTGAGCGTCGCGACGACGCCGAGGGCTAGACTCGCAAGCGCGAGCGTGAAGACGACCGCGAGCGCGACGGCGATCAGGACGTCGGGGACGGCTGACCTCACCGGCTCACCCCGATGAGCCGGCGCCCGAGGCGGGCGGCGAGGTCGTGGAGGAACTGCTCGGCCTGCCGCCGGGTGAGGGCGAGCGCGAGTTGCTCGCCGGGGCCGGCGTGGATGTCGAGGTCCACGGTGACCCGGACTTGGAGAGCGGCGTCCGGGACGGTCTCGACATCGAGGTGGGCGACGGTAGTTCGCTCGACGTGCGCCCCTTTGTCGACGAGGGTGATCAGGACTCCCACGACCCGCTCCGTTCTGCCTCTTGCACAAGGTTGAGCAGGTTGAGCAGGGTGCTGACCGGGGCGTTGCCGAAGTTGACCAGGACGTGGCCGTCGACGGTGCCACTGGTCCGGGCCGATCCCCAGAGCAGGCCCAACGGGCGCCCGTGCTCCTGGAGTTCACGGATCAGCTCGGTGACCCGGGCCTCGGTGTAGTCGCGCATCCCGGGGCCGTCCGGCGCGATCGGCCGGGGGCGGGCGGCGCTCACGCGGCGGAGTCCAGCTCGAACCAGACGCTCTTGCCGCCGTGCTTGCGCGGCGCGGCACCGAACCGGTGGGTGAGCGACCGGACCAAATGCAGGCCTCTGCCGGAGAGTTCGTACGGATCGGCGGAGCTGCGCTGCTCGGGGAGCGTCGGGCTGTCATCGGCGACAGAGACGCGGAGCGTGCGCAGGGCGCGGGCGGTGGCGGGGACGCGGGTGGGCTCGGCGAGGAGCGCGACCACTACGACGGGCGCGGAACTGCCGCCGTGCTTCCACGCATTGACGAACAGCTCGTGCAGGGCCAGTTCGGCGTCGGCGATCAGGTCGTCGGGCCACCCGGCGCCGGCCATCGCCTCGCGCAACTCCTCGCGAGCGGTGGACCAGTCGGGCGGCTCGGGGGTCTTGGGCAGGGTGAAGGTACGCATGGGGAACCTCCGGGATGTGCTGGGGGGTGAGTGTCATCCGTCGGCGGATGCGTCACCGTGAGCCAGGCCAGGACGCGGCTGGCTGATCCCGCGCATGGCTGCTCTGCGGTGCGGGGCAGCAGGCGCCTGCTGCCCTGTGAACAGGCGTTACTGACGATCCGTTGGATCGGTGTGACACCGACCATAGCGCAGGTCGCCTAAAACTTTACGGCGACCGCCGGGAAGTTCCCTCTTTCGTGGCTACGACCAGGCCGGAGGCTGAGGCAGACTGGTCCCAGCACCTGTAGAAAGGACGCCATGGCCCTTCGAGCGAACCCGACTCTTCGTCAACGCCGCCTGGGCGTTGAGCTGCGAAGGATGCGGGAGCAGGCCAACCTCGGGGGCAGCCAACTCGCCCGCCTGCTCGGCTGCGCTCCCGCCCAGATCACGCAGATGGAGACCGCGAAGACCGGCATCAGCGTGGAGCGCCTGTACACCATCGCCGAGCTGTGCATGTGCACCAACGAGCCTCTGCTGAACGCCCTGGCCGACATCATCACCGACCGAGCGAAGCCCGGCTGGTGGGAGGAGTATCGGGGAGTCCTCCCGACCGACTTCCTCGATGTGGCGGAGCTGGAGGGGCATGCGAGGGAACTCACCAGCTTCGCAATGGCTTTCGTCCCCGGGCTGCTTCAGACGCAATCCTATGCCAACGCCCTTTTCACGAAAGGGCTCCTGCCTCTCCCGCCGCAAGAGATCGATCTCAGGACTACCTTCCGCATGCGAAGGCAGGACGTAGTCCGGTCCGGCAAGACGCCATACTCGGCGCTCCTACATGAAGCCGCCCTGCGCAGCCAGTACGGCGGGGGTACAGTGCTCTGTGACCAACTCACCTCACTGGTCGAGGACTCCGAGCATCCGGGGATCTCCATCAGAGTCGTTCCGTTCGAGGTGGTGGGTTTTCCCCTCCCGAGCGAGGAACTCGCTCACATGGCAGGGCCAGTACCGGAGTTGGACACCATTCAGGCAGACGCATCTTACGGCTCCCACCTCTTCGACTCGCCCGCCCAGCTCGGACGCTATCGCGCGACCCTTGAGCGCATCGGGTCTATTGCACTATCAGAAACCGAATCACAAGATTTCATTCGCTCCATCATGAAAGAGATGCAGGACAGGAATGACTAGGTCACAGTGGCAGAAGTCCAGCTACAGCGCTAACAACAACGACTGCGTCGAAGTACGCACAGTTGACGGCCTGGTCGAAGTCCGCGAGTCCGACACCGGCGACATCATCGTCCGCACCACCCCCGTCAAGTTCGCCAAGTTCCTCCAGGGCATCAAGGCCGGCGAGTTCGACCACCACGCCGACCACACCAGCTGACCCCACCACCCCGGCCCCCTGCCGAGCCAAGCACCCGCGCATGCGAACAACCATCGCACCGGCCCCACCGGCCGCTCTCGATGACTTCGAGGGTGGGCTGCCCAGCAGGGCACGGGCCGGAAGGACAGCTCTGAATCAGGGGGCAATCAGCTTGCGAACCGCGTCGCTAACCTCGGGCAGGTCACCGAGCAGGGCCCACTGGTGGGCATCGTGCTCGGTCAGGACGGCGGGTTCGGTCTTGGCCACGGTGACGGCGAAGTTGAACTCGCGAGTGGTGCCGCCGCGGCTGTTCGGGTAGTCGAAGTAGCCGACGTAGCCGTTGACCATCTCGATGGTCAGACCGGTCTCCTCGGCGGTCTCGCGGTGGAGGGCTTCGAGAATGGTCTCGCCGTCCTCGACCTTGCCGGAGGGGATCTCCCACATCCCGCCCATGAAGTCGTCGGGCTTGCGCCGCTGGAGAAGGACCCGGTCCGCATCGGTGACGACGGCGGCGGCCACGAAGCCGGTGATGCCGTCGGCTCGGGCGTCGCCGACCAGGCCGGACAGGAAGTCGGGGGAGATGACGCTCACGTCAGCAGCTCCTTGTGATGGTTGCTCACTTTGGCGGCCGCGCGGACGTATTGCTCTGCCAGCGCGAGATCCTGCTCACGGTGCCAGACCGGGAGCTTTATCGTGTGACGGTAGACGGGCTCGGCGATGGGGAAGCAACCGGGCAGGTACTGGCGGTGGTGGTGCGGGTGGCCTGGGAACAGGGAGTACCAGCTGGCCTCGTTATGCCAGAACAGGAATATTCGCCTCCTGACGTGGACGCCTTGCCCGCCCGCCCGTAGCGTCTGACATGAGGCCGGGAGGCTCCCGGCGGTGAAAGTGGGTCACCTATGGCAGAGAAGCCGGGACTTACGCGTCTCACGGGCCGTCTCTACGGACCCGAGTGCGATGATGACGACTGTCCCAACGTGTACCGCACTGAGCGTGGAACGTTCGTGGTCCAGGGCGACGCCTTCGACGGCTTCAAGACCCCGGAGGGAGAATGGCTCGTGGAGATCCCGGAGCACGTACTGAGGGAGGCCGTTCGTGCTCTTGGATGGTGAATCGTGGCGGGAGGTATTCGACTCCTACCAGCACGATGCCTGGCGCTTCGAGGCCCAGCCCGCCTACACCATGCCGAACGAAACCGAAAACGTGGCACGATTTCTTCGGGGCGATCCGAAACCAGATGGCCACAATGCCCGCTGGCATGAGCGGGTACGTGCTTACTCGGCCGCAGGAAGGCGAATCGGCCGAGTCAGGATCGTCCGCCAGCCGTTGACGGACTACCAGCGCTATCAGTTCGCATGGGGCATCCCCGGCAACATCGAAGCGGGCGAGGACATTCGCGTTCTCGACGTGACCCGTGAGGACTACGGACTACCGCTGACCGGCCAGGACTGGTGGATGTTCGATGAAGCGCAAATCGTTCATCTCAACTTCCGGCCGGATGGGACACAGATCAACCGAGAGTTGGTCGAGGCCCCGGACATTACCGAATACAAGCGCTGGCGTGACGTCTGCCTCACCCATGCCATTTCGTTCGCTCAGTACCTGAAAGAAAATTGGTGACATTCGATCCTGATGAGCTGGGTCGCTCTAAACAGGACCTAGCGGAGAATCTCAGGGCACTACGCAAGCGGGCCGGCCTCTCTGGAGAGGAGCTGGCCCGCTACTGCAACATGTCCCAGAGTAAGATTTCCAAGATTGAAACCGGCAAGATCGATCCAAGCCTCACGGATGTCGAGTGCATTCTCCGAGCCCTGGGCGCATCCCCGAAGATGGTCAGCGAGATGACCTCTTTGGCGAGGCTGGCCTCCACCGAATGGCAGGACAAGCGTTCGTCTTGGCGCAGGGGAGTCGTCAGGCGGCAGGCCGAACTTGCCGCTCTCGAAGCCGCGGCGACCCGGCTTCGCTTCTTCCTTCCGTCGATGATTACCGGCCTCTTGGCTACACCCGAATACGTGAAGGCGAGCCTGGCTTACACGCCGGGCGATAAGTCCGCTGCGATGGCTCGCAAGCTGGAGCGCCAAGCAATCCTATACGACAAGAGCAAGAACTTTTCATTCATCTTGACGGAACAGGCCGTCAACTGGGCTGTCGTATCGCCACCCGCCATGTCCGTTCAAATCGACCGCTTGACGTCCTTGTCGCACCTTGCGAATGTCAACCTCGGGGTAATCCCATACGGCACCGTACTGCCTCGTGGCCCCATGAATACGTTCACCGTATATGACGGAAGGCTTGCCACGGCCGAGACCTTCACGGGCCGCATGGTATTTCAGGACCCGCGAGACGTAAGACAGTACCTTGATATTTTCTCTCCGTTCGAGCAGTGCGCAGTCTTTGAACAGGATGCGCGCGAACACTTGAACGAATGGTCACGCAGATATCGCCAGTGATCTATAGTCCATTACGGGAATATTGTTGCCTCTCATGCTGAACCTCGCCTAACTTGGTCTCCTCCGAAGTCGAGACTTATGGAGGCCAGATATGTCCGCAGCGAAAAGCGATGACAAGGCCGTTTCTGAACGCCGACAGCATGAGCGGCGCCCCCGACACACCGCCAGTGCGGCTTGCATGGCCGCCATCCGGGCCGATTACGACCCACTGTTCTTCGAGAGGTCGTGGAGTGAGCGCCCTGGTACGCCCGCAGGGTGGCCGTTCTGCGACTGCGGCAGCGAGAAGTGCCCCGACAAGGGGAAGGTGTCCGGCGCTGCGTTGGGCGCAAGGGCATTGACCACTAGCCGCACCAGCATGACCACTTCCCCGCCCGGCCCCAGTCGTCCGCCCGGTCCCGGCCCGATGCCGCCGGACGACCGACCGGCGCACCGGGACCGACAACCACCAACCACGGGAGGCAAAGCCATGGGTAAGCACGGCGGAGGCAGCGGCCAGGACGGCCCCGGCAAGGCGGGCGACGGTTCGGGTGGCGGCCACTCCGGTTCGCCGGACACGGCCCCGCACGACGGACACCGGGACGCGCCGCCCACCAACCTGCCCAAGCCCGAGAAGTAGGTACCAGATGAGCTGGGACGAACTCACCGACAGGCTCATGGACTCCGGGGCCTTGTCGGCCGATTGGGAAGAGATTTTCCGGGCCCTGCCACGCGACCGCTTCATGCCAACGCGGATCTACCACGACGGCGAGTGGATCGACCGCGCGACCGGACCGAGCCGGTGGTCGGAACTGGCTTGCTCGGATCTGCCGTTGGTCACCCAGCTGTACGAGGGGACCGACACCCCGTCCTCGTCCAGCTCCATGCCCACCGTCGTGGCCACGATGCTCCGCCACCTGGACGCGGCTGACGGAATGCGCGTCCTGGAAGTGGGCACCGGGACGGGATGGACGGCGGGCCTGCTGTCCCGCCGGCTAGGCGCCGTCAACGTCGTCAGCATCGAGGTGGACGCCGCCCTCGCCGCCGACGCGCGAGCCCGGCTCGGCGCGCTCGGCCTGCGGCCCCGGGTGGTGGTCGGGGACGGCATGCTCGGCCACCCTGCTGGGGCACCGTTCCAGCGACTGCACCTGACAGCCGCGGTTCAGCAGCTGCCCGCCGCCCTGATCGAGCAGTGCGAACCGGGCGCGGTGATCCTGGCTCCCTACGGCACGGCCTTCTGCAACGGGGCGTTGGCTCGGCTCACCGTCGCTGCGGACGGCAAGTCGGCCAGCGGTCCGTTCGTGGCGGACGTAGCGTTCATGTGGGTCCGCAACCAGCGGCCCTGCAGCGGCGCTTTCGACATCGAGGACGTACGCTACAGCCGTTCGGAGATCGACCCGGCAACCATTGCCGACAATACCGACGCGTCGTTCGCGATCGGCCTGCGGATGCCCTACCTGTTCCGGCAGAGCATCTGGGCCTCCTACGACCGGTACGGCACGGGCCGGTTCGAGATCTGGGACGGAGTGTCGTACGCCCACTGCCGCCTCGCCGACTGGCAGGGGGAACACGCCGTCTCCCAGTCCGGTCCCCGAAACCTGTGGGACGAGGTGACGGCTGCATACCGCTGGTGGCAGCGGCATGGCGGACCGGACCTGTCCCGACTCGGTCTGACGGTCACCACGGCGGGCGAACACCGGGCCTGGCTGGACGACCCGAACCACGTCATGCGCTGACCACCCGACCGGCCCAGCTGCCATCAAGCCCCGCACGGGCGGCCACTACCACGGAACGCCCCAGCCCAGGCGCCATCTGGGCAGACATCCTGGTGCGGCACGTCCGGGCCCTCGGCGAGCGCCGCCGGCGTCGAGTTCAAGCAGCGGTGGCCCACCCTGCAACACGCCGTGGTCAGTTCCTGCAGGACAGGTAGCATCGCCCGAGTCACCACCATTCCTAGTCTCTAGCTCGCTTGACGGCTCGTCAGCACATCTGGCGAGCCGTTCTGCTATCCGGACAGTTGTTCTGCCGTACGGGCAGGGCCCGGATCGTCTCGCCGCAATGCGGTGGTGCCAGAGTCCTAGACCCATGGTGGTACGTCACCATTCGCTCATACGCGGCAAGTTGGAAGGCAGACCGTCCTGGCGGCGGACTCACCGGCCGTTCGCAGGTAAGAGGCTGGAGGAAAATTCATGCACCTCTCCTCCGCAAGGACCAGCATGACTGTGCGAAACGGCCGAACAACCTTCCTGCTGACCGTCGGCGCCGCGGCGACCTTGGTCTCGGCGCTCACTCCTGCGGCGGCCTTCGCCGCGCCCCGGGACCCGCTGCAGCAGTACGCGCAGCAGAAGCCCCACTGGCAGCGCTGCGCCCCGGGCAGCCCCGCCGCCTTCCAGTGCGCGACGCTCAAGGTGCCGTTGGACTACGGCGATCCCGGCGGTCGGAAGATCGACCTCGTGATATCCCGGATCGAGGCGGGCAGTACGAAGGAGCGGCACGGCGCCCTGCTGCTCAACCTCGGTGGCCCGGGCGGTGCGGGGCTGGACATGCCCCTCTCGGTCGGCACGCTGCTGCCCGCGGCCGTGCAGCGGCAGTACGACCTGATCGGGTTCGACCCGCGGGGCGTCGGGCAGAGTTCCCCGCTCGGCTGTGGTCTGACCGACGACGAACAGAACTGGGAACACGCCTACACGGACCGGACTTTCGCGAAGGACGTGGCGTGGGCCCGGACGGTTGCCGACAAGTGCCAGGCCAAGGAGGGTGACACGCTGCCGTACATCACCACCCGCAACACCGCGCGCGACCTGGACGTCATCCGTGCGGTGCTGGGCGAGAAGAAGATCTCCTACCTGGGGTACTCCTACGGCACCTACCTCGGCGCCGTCTACACGCAGATGTTCCCGCAGCGGGCCGACCGGGTCGTACTGGACAGTGCGGTCGACCCAACGACGATCTGGCGGGGCACGTTCCAGGGGTGGGCGAAGGGAGCCGAGCTCGACTTCACGAGGTGGACCAAGTGGGCCGCCGAGCGCAACGCCACCTATCGGCTGGGCGCCACACCGGCCAAGGTCCGCAAGACCTTCTGGGACCTGGTCGCCCAAGCCGACCGCAAGCCCATCCCCACCGTGGGAGCACCCCTCACCGGTGACGACCTCCGCCTCGGGTACGACGCGTTCGTCCACGTCGAGACCGCCACCCCCTGGATCGCCGAGCTGAAGGAGGCGGCCGCGGTCGGAAAGCCCGCCCCGGCCGGCCCGACCACGCCGACCCCGTACCCCGCTCCGCCGACCTTCGCCCACAGCGTTCCCGCGGACAACGCCGGCGTCGCGGCCTGGGCCATCTTCTGCGGCGACACCAGCAGTTGGCCGCGCGACCCCGAGCAGTACCGCCGCGACGCGAGCCGCGACAAGGCCCGGTACCCGTTGTACGGCGATGCCGGGTCCAACATCCAGCCGTGCGCCTTCTGGAAGTCCGCGGGCAGTGAGCCCACCACCGTGGTGAACAACGACGCCAGCGTGCTCATCCTGCAGAACCAGTGGGACTCCCGGACGCCGCTGGCCATGGCGCAGGGCATGCACCGGGCCCTGCGCGGCTCCCGGATGGTCACGGTCGCCGGTGGCGAGGGGCACGGTGTCCTCGGCGTCACCAAGTCCTGCGCGGACGCGAGCGCCACGGCCTACCTGACCACCGGCAGGCTCCCGGCGGAGGACCAGACCTGCTCAAGCTAGTCACCGATCCAGATCATCGAGGCATGAGGCCAGATCGTCGAGGCATGAAGCTTGAGGCCGGCGAGGTAGCTCTCGGGACGGCGGGGCCCGGGCGTAGCCTCGCCGGCAAGGCAGGCTTCAGCGCAGCGGGACGGCGTAGATCGGCTCCTGACCGAAGGACGTGAAGCCCGCCTTGCGCAGGATCGGGGCCGAGGTGTCCATGTTCCCCTTCACCAGGGCCATCGTCGCGCCGTGCGTCGCCGCGTAGGACAGCCGCGCGTCGAGGAGCGCCCGGTAGATGCCCCGGCCGCGCGCGGCGGGCATCACGACCGCGCCCGACAGCCGCGCGACGCCGTCCACCAGCGAGACGGAGCCGAACCCGACCGGCGCCCCGTCCGCGTAGGCGACCAGCATGCCGCCACCGCCTGCCGGGACGGCGGCCGCGTGCTTGTCGGCCGCTGCCTCGATCCGCGCGTCGGGCGGCAGCGTCCCACCGAACCCGGTGACCGCGACCGCCGATCCGTCCCGCGCGGTCTCGAAGTCCGTCGCCCACCGCATCGTCAGGTCCGCCGTGGTCGGTGGCAGCGCGGGCACGTCCTGGCTCAGGTCCCTGGCCAGGACCTCCGCGATCAGCTTCACCTGCCCGCCGCGCCCTGTCAGCTCGGCGGCCAGCCCGGCCGGAGCGCCGAGCCCCACCTCCCAATCCAGCACCGGCACTTCGAACGCTCGCGCCCGCTCAATGACCGCGTCCACGGCCGGACCGAGCGGCCCGGTCGGCGTGAAGGCGAGCACCGAGAGGTCCCAGGCGAAATGCTCGGGCAGCCGCACGATCGTGAACCCGTCGCCCTCGACGACCTCGGCATCGTCCGGGGCCCACATCCAGGCCGCACTCGCGGCCGCAACATCAGTAGCTGTTAACATGCGCCGCATCCTAACCGTCCCGCCATGGCCGCCCGGCGGTGCGGAGCGAGCCCCGGCGGCCTGTGGCGGGGCCGCCGCCGGCCGGCTACCCGGGCCGACGAGGAAGACCTGCAGCGGCGCCGGTTGCTCGGATTGGTCGGTCTGGATGCTGCCCCGGATTGGCGCGCGTCACGGTTGTTCACGCAGATAGAGGGCTCCGCAGCTGTGGCAGATCGGCACCCCTGGGGTGCCCCAGTCGTCAGCGGACCGTACCGCTGCAGCGGGCTCCAGGTCGCGGCCACACATTGCCGTGGCGGCCTCCTGGCGCACCACGTGCCAGACCTTGACCTCGGCAAGCGGGTCGGCGGCGCCGCGGCCGTCGAGGTATTCCGCTCGAAGCTCGTGTTCCACTGACACGCTCCTTCTCACTTGCTCCTGCTTGGGACGGCACGGGGTTCTGCTTTCAGTCCGCAAGATCCAGCCAGCCTATGGCTCACGTTCTTCGTTGAGGAGCAGATTCAGACATGTCTCGCATTCGGGTCGCTGACCGGGGCACCTTGATCTCCTCGGTGTGGGCAGCGACCTGACTGAACGTCGACATGCCAAGGTTGACGACAGTGGATCAACTGGCTGACAGCTCGTCACACGAACTCGCTCGCTCGCGGCGCTGGGCCGCGAGGACATCTGGATGGCGGGCGTTGGTGCTGCGCCAGCGCAAGTAGGCGTGCAGGGCGCGAGCCCGGACGGTGTGGTTGCGATGGTGGGAATCGGCGACGGTGAACTGCCGCAGTGGCCCGGAGTGGGCCTCGATCGGGTTGGCCCAGGAGCGCGTAAGTCGGGGTGAAGCACCGCTCGACCCGGTTCTTCCTCACCCAGCGCCGGACCGTGTCGCCCTTGTGCGCGGATAGGTTGTCCAAGATGACGCAGGGTACCGAGGGAGGCCGTTCGTGCTCTTGGATGGTGAATCCTGGCGCAGGCATTCGACTGGACATTCGATACGCACATCGATGATCTGGATCAAAGAACTTGCTCTCGCCACTCATTGATCACGACTCAATGCCCGGCCTGGTACGGGCCTACAGCCAGCGGTCGTACCAGGCGCGGATACGCCGGAGGGCGTCGAGTTGATGGGCGCGTTCGTGAAGCCCGTGGCCCTCTCGGGGGTAGACGACGAACTCGTGCTCGACGCCGAAGTGGCGCAGTGCGCGATGGAGGTGGACCGCCTGGCCGAGTGGGACGTTGGTGTCCTCTTCGCCGTGCAGGATCAGGACCGGGGTGCGGATCCGGGACGCGTAAGAGATCGGGCTGTTCCGGTCGTGGACGTGCGGTCCCGGCCCGTTCCAACCGGTGCTGCCGCCGAGCGTCGCGTCCATGGTTCCCCAGTCGCCGGTCCCGGCCTGCACGCCCCAGTCGCTGATGCCGGCGCCCATCACGGCGGCCTTGAACCGCTCGGTTTGGCCGATGGCCCAGGCCGCCATGAAACCGCCGTGGCTCCAGCCGGAGATGCCCAACCGTTCGGGATCGGCGACTCCCTCGGCGACCAGCAGGTCGATCCCGGCGAGGATGTCGGTCCACTCGTCGCCGCCCACCGCGCCCGCCACCACGGCGGCGAATTCATGGCCGTGGCCCGACCCGCCCCGGGGGTTGGCCAGGAAGACCGCGTATCCGGCGGTCGCCAGCCACTGGCCGCAGTCGACCACAGTGAGAGCGAACTCGTCGGCATGGCGGAAGTAAGGGCCGCCGTGGACCAGGGTGACGAGCGGGAACGGACCCTCCTCCCGAGTCCGGCCGGCAGGCAGGATCAGCAGGCCGTCCAACTGGAGTCCGTTGGACGCCTGGTAGCTGAGCCGTTCCTGAACACCCCAGCGGATCCTGCCCAGTTCGGGACTGGTGTCGCTGAGCCGGAGCATCGGCCCGCCCGTGGGTCCCGCGTGGACGTTCTTGGGCTCGCGCGCGGTGCTCATCAGCACGGCGAGGGTCTCTCCGGAGTGACTCGCGGTGAGCCCGGCGAGCGTGCCGGGCGCGCAGGACAATCGGTGGAACCGTAGCGACGGCGGGTCGAGCCGGTACAGCGCGGTATCCAGCCCGTCGGCGAACAGCGCCAGCGGCGGCCCGTCGGCGACCTGCACCAGCTCGGTGGGGCAGACGGACAGGCCGACCGTGAGATTGCGCTGTTCGACGGTCGAGCCGGGCGCCGGCGGAACCGTGTCGATCACGGCGAGCGCGCCTACCAAGTGCCCAGGGGTCACCGCCAGGTGGGCCAGATGCCATTCACCGTCGTGATTCCACCAGACCGGGGACTGGGCCTCGAATCCGACTGGGCCCAGGTCCTGGACGGCTCCCGTCTCCGGGGCGACCAGATGCAGTCTTGCCGCCGTGACGCCGGGATCGAGCTCGGGGGTGGCCCAGCTCAACACGGCCAGCGGGCCGCCGTCCGGACGCTGGGTCACCTCCACGACATGGCGGTCCCCGAGGCCGTCCACGGTGCGGGCCACGCCCGTCGCCATGTCAAGCAGGCGCAGCCGGGTGACCGGGAGGTGCCGGCCCCAGACCTTCGCGTCGTCTCCCTCGGCCTCCCGGCGTTCGTCCTCCGCGGTGGGCTCGTCCTCGGCGAGCAGCGCGACGGTGCGGCCGTCGGCGAGCGGGTAGTGGTCGCAGATGCCCCCGCGCCACCTGGTCAGGGACTCTGCCTCGGCGATGTCCTCGTCGCCGTCCGGAAGGATCCGCTGGAGTTGAGCGGTGCCCCGCTCCTCGCGGTCGGAGGTGAAATACAGAGAAGCCGAGTCCGGCGCCCACTTCGGGGCGGCGTCGCGGGCCGTGCCGTCGGTCAGCCTGCGCGGGGCTGCGCTGCCATCGGCGGCGGCGACCCAGACAGAGCTGTGCGGATGTCCGTTCCTTCCGCTGTTCGCGACCACGCCGTAGGCGACCAGGCGACCGTCCGGCGAGATGGCCGGCGCCACGGGGGCGGCCATGTCCACCACCAGTTCCGCGGTGAGCATGTCGGTCGACTCGGGAGTCGGTCGCGGTGCAGGGTGCGGCATGCGGACTGCCTTTCACGAGCCAGTACGACAACCGGACATCCTGTCGCACTGACGAGCCTGTGTCAGCCGGGTTTCGCAGGATCGGGCCGCACGCGACCCTGCCCCGAATGCCCTGCCACAGCCCATGGCCGGCACCGGACACGTCCCGGCGGAAGGATGGCGAGCTGCATGCCTGATCGTCGGCCAAGGCCTACTGACGTGCCGCTCAGGGCCGTCGATCAGTCAGACGGGTCGGGCTTGGGGCGTCCCTTCCACTCCCCGGAGCCCAGCAGCAGGAAGCCCGATCCGCCGCAGTCGGAACAGGTCTCCGGGATGTAGCTGGTGCCGGCCGCGATGGAGTCCTGGCCGTCATGACGGATGTAGGCGCGGGCCCCCATGCGGGCCCGGTGACGGATCCCCTGCTCGCTGCAGTTGGGGCACTTCAACCGGAACTTCACGAACTCGGACCCCGTGGGCTGCTGCTCGTCTTCGCTCATGGTGTCAGTGTTACTGCTTGCCCGATCCGACACACGCAACCGCACTCGTTCTGGACGGTTTCGGTCGCGATTGATCGGCTCGGAGTTCGGCTAATCGCCCAGGTCAGCTCCGGCATGTGTCCGACTCCTGACGTTGTGCCAGCACGACGGATCTCCTGGGCCGTTGTGCACTTGCAAGTCCCACACCGATCAACTGCCGAGCGGTGCCGGAGCGTTCTGATCCACTCGCTGTGGAGGGACGCCGGGCCACGTCTCAAGGCTGGTGGACGAAGCCCGCCAAGGGGGGCGAGCAGAGTCCAGCCGAGTGACTCATAGAGGGCTCGGCCCTCGTCGGTCGCGCCCAGGACGGCAGTGTGGGCGCCGCGCTCGACGGCGGTGGCGGCCAGGGTGTCCATCACCAGCGTGCCCAGGCCGCGGCGCTGGTGCTCGGGGTAGGTGGCGACCCGGTCCATGACCGCCACGCCGTCGGTAACGGTCGCGTATCCGGCGGCGGCAACATCGCCCTCGGTGGTGCGCACCCGGACGTGGATGATGCCGTCGGCCTCCTCGGCACCCACGGCGTAGCCGTCCGGCACCCGCGGGGTGGGTTCCGTCAGGGCGGTGGTCATCACGAACTCGGCGCCGCGGTACTGCCAGCCCGGCCCGAGCCACGCCGATCGCTACGCCCCTGCCCCGCAGGAGCGGTCTGGGCGAGTGGGTGCACGTCTCTGCTGAGGGATTCAATACCTTGTATGCCCGCAGCCAGAACCCCGGCAGTACGAAGCCGATCCGGGGGTTCCAGGCATTGAGGGACAATTGGCATCGAGGGGTATTCAGCTTGTGACAGGGGGCTGGACAGGTTGCCGGGGCGGTGCCGTTGCCGCCAAGCCGGCAAAACCCCAGGAGATCCCGAAAGCGAAGACGGACACGACCTCGCCGAGGTAGAGGGGCGTAACCTGACCGATATTTGCCTTGAGGAGGCCCCCGAAGAGCGCCCAGGCGCCGGCTGCCACGATGAGGAGGGCACACGCGAGATGCAGCCACAATAGCCCTGGCCTGTAGATTGGCACTTTGCCCGGATCGCCCTGCCCGTCTTCAATCAGCTCACTGATCGCGAAGAGGGCGCTCATAATCGCGAGACAGAGGATGAAGATGATGGCGGATAGAGCATGAACTTTCGCGACGGGATGTTCATGGAAAATCTGTTCCAGGGCAGAGCATCCAAGAGGCCGTGGACTGCTCCCACAGGGCCGAGGGTCATCCAGGAATTGCTTGTGGCTACGGTTTGTCGGAAAAATGACGACCATGAGCAGAGCAATGCCGCCGACTAGGCTGACCCAGAAGTCCAGTACTTTGGGTTCACCGGACATGTACGTGACGAGCATGAATCCGATGATGCAGAGAGCCCCCACAAACATGTCCTGCACTGATGAATGATAGTACGCGCTGATGGAGCCCTCAAGCCCGATTCTTCCGTCAGTGGCCAACTCGCCGAAAATAAAGGCAAGCGGCAGCAGGACGCCAATGGCGCCGACGCTAAGGCGAATGTTGCGATAGGAGCACGTGTACGCGGCATCCCTGTCGACGGGGTTTTTGCTGTGCATGTCCAGCTTCATCAGATCCTGGATGAACTTTCTCACCCGGGCTCGGATGAATCGACTGCCTTCCCGGCTGTCGGAATCCGGCGTATTCGGTGTGGCGTTGCTACTCACGTCGTTGGTACTCCTCCGGCGAAACTGGCTGAGTGACCGCGAAGGTGACGACTCTCGCCGGTTCAGTGGTCAGGATGCGTCGAGCAGTACGTGGCTGTGCCGCCGGCATCGGCCACGATGGTGAGGCAGATGGCGCAGTTCGGCGCGATGCCACGCCAGAACCCGCTCGAGCAGGCGAGCGGCAGCCCAGCCCCCGCGCTCAGGATGCCGACCGCTGCGATCAGTCAGGTACTTGTCCGATCCACCGGGCCATGGTGACGCGGACAGCGGGCCGCTCGCCGGAGCTCCGCGCCGAGTCGACGGAACGTCAACCCGTACGGGCGCACCCGGCCGCCACCGTGCGGTGGCGAGGGGTGCTCGGGATGGTGACTGCCGGCACGAGGCCACACAGTGGCCAACCGTGCAGCGTGCTGCCGTGGACGTACTGCCACGCGTCATCGCTGTCCGCACCACCGCCGTCGAGTTCACCGAAGTCCGGCTCGCTAGGATCGGGTCATGCCCTTGACGATGGCCGACGTGGAGCGGTTCGAGGCTTTTCGGCCCCGGCTGGACGCCATTGCCTACCGGCTCCTCGGCTCCTCGAGCGAGGCCGAGGACGCGGTACAGGAGACGTTCCTGCGCTGGCAGGCCGCCGATGTCGAGCGCGTCGTGGTTCCCGAGGCCTGGTTGACGAAGGTCCTCACCAACCTGTGCCTCAATCAGCTGAGTTCGGCCCGTGCGCGGCGCGAGACCTATGTCGGCCAGTGGCTTCCCGAGCCGCTGCTCGCCGGGGACCCGATGCTGGGACCGGCCGACACCGCCGAGCAGCGCGAATCGGTCTCGTACGCGATCCTCACGCTGATGGAGCGGCTCTCCCCAACGAGCGGGCGGTGTACGTGCTGCGGGAGGCGTTCGACTACCCGCACCGGGAGATCGCCGAGATCCTGGACACCAGCGAGGCCGCCAGCCAGCAGATCTTCCACCGTGCCAAGAAGCACATCGCGGACGGCAAGGCCCGCAGCGAGATCGATGAAGCTGCTGCCCGGCGGATCGTCGAGGAGTTCCTCGCGGCCGCCACGAGTGGCCGGACCGAGCCGCTCGTGCGGCTGCTCGCCGAGGACGCCATCGCGGTCGGCGACGGCGGCGGGAAGATCCCGGCGCGGGCCAGGGTGGTCGAGGGCACCCTCGCGGTCGCGAAGTTCATGCGGGGCCTGTTCAAGCCCGGCACGGCCAAGCGCGCCATCGTCGGTGGCTCGGCCGACGTGTACGTCACGAGTGCCAACGGCGGCCCGGCCGTCGTGGCGGTCGTCGATGGCCAGGTCGTCGGCGTCATGTGCCTGGAGATCACCGCCGAGGGCATCACCGCGTTCCGCAACCAGGTCAATCCCGACAAGCTCGCTCGCGCGACCGGGCGTTGGGCGGCCTCCGATCACGGGGAACCCCTGCTCAGCGCCTTCTAGCCCGATGTGACGTGCTTCACATCGCACTCCTGTCAGGAAACGGCGGGCCGCCCGGTTCAAGTGCCGAACCCGCGAAACCGCGCGAGACAGGAGAAGCGACATGCAGCACCGGATCATCGTTCTGGGAGCCGGATACACCGGAGCCATCGCCGCCGGGCGGCTCGCCAGGCGGCTGCACCGCGAGGACGTCGCCATCACCCTCGTCAACGCCGAGCCCGACTTCGTCGAGCGCGTCCGGCTGCACCAGCTGGCGGTCGGTCAGGACCTCAAGCCCCGGCCGTTCAGCGAGATGCTCGCGGGCACCGGGGTCGAGCTGAAGCTCGCGAAGGTCACCGGCATCGACGTCGAGCGCAGGACCGTCGCCGTCACGAACGTGACGACCACCGAGGAGCTCGAGGAGCTCGAGGAGGAGCTGGCGTACGACACCCTCGTGTACGCCCTCGGCAGCGGCTGGACCGACCAGGGCGTCCCCGGCACCGCCGAGCACGCCCACGAGATCGCCGGCCGCCCCGGAGCACTGCGCCTGCGCGAACGCCTGGCCCGCCTGGACGCCGGGCAGCCCGTCCTCGTCGTCGGCGGCGGGCTCACCGGCCTGGAGGCGGCCGCCGAGATCGCCGAGGCCCGCCCGGACCTCGACGTCGCCCTCGCCACCCACGGCGGCCTCGGCGCCCGGCTCTCGCCCAAGGGCCGCCGGCACCTGCGGAAGGTCTTCGACAAGCTCGGCATCACGGTGCACGAGCAGGTCGCCGTCACCGGCGTCGAGGCCGACCGCGTGGCCACCGCCGACGGCACGGCCATCCCGGCAGCGGTCACGGTGTGGACCGCGGGCTTCGCGGTCCACCCGATGGCGAAGGCCACCACCCTGGAGGTCACCGGCACAGGCCAGATAGTGGTCGACGGGACCATGCGCTCACTCTCGCACCCGGACGTGTACGCGATCGGCGACGCGGCCATGGTGACGGGCCCCGGCGGCAAGCCGCTGCGCATGTCGTGCGCCTCGGGCATCCCCACGGCCTGGCTGGCCGCGGACGGCATCGCGGCGCGCCTGACGGGCGGGAAGCTCCCGAAGGTGCCGATCCGCTACTTCAACCAGTGCATCTCACTGGGCCGCGGCGAAGGCCTGATCCAGTACGTCACCGCCGACGACCGCGCGGTCCGGGCGGCCCTGACCGGACGGATCGCCGCCGGCTACAAGGAACTGGTCTGCAAGGGCGCGGCCTGGAGCGTCGCCAACCCGACTCTCGGGATGCCGTCCCGGCGCCGCCGCGTCGTGCAGCGGCAGACCCGCACGGGCTCGACCGTGCAGGCGACGGCCTGAGCTCGTCGCACAACCGGTTGCGGCGATCCCGGAGCGGTGGGCTCGCGTCACTCGATCCGCCGGACCGGGCCTGGCGAACTCCGCGAGTCCGACAGTGACCACAGCGGCACAGCGACGTTGTGGCGCCTGCCTAACGTCGTCCCTGAACCGAGGGGGAGAGATGGACAGACGCCGACTCGCCGTCGACAGCAGCGGCGCGACCGGCAGCGGGTACGGACCGCGGGTCCTGGAGCTCACCCGTCCGGCGGATTGCGAGACGCACTCGGTCGCGTCTTCCGCCGGGTAGCGACCCGCAGCTGCGAAACCGACCTGTCCGCGTCGGCGGCGGACCAGACGGCGGACCGTACGGCGGGCCATGACGGTGCGTCACCTCCGCGCCTTACGCGGGGGCGGCCCGTACGGCATCCCAGAAGATCGCGGCCTCGATGACCGGTCCCGCCTCGCAGGCGGCCCAGGAACTCGCCGCACGGATCGTCGCGCTGCCGGCTCGGACCGCCGAGTCGGTCCGAGCCGCAGTGGAGCAGGCCCTCACCGACGGCACGGCGCTGCGCCTGTCCTACGCCGACGCGCAAGGCCGGGAGAGCGACCGCCTGGTGGAACCGGCCGGGCTGCTCACCGCCGACGGCAAGTGGTACCTCATCGCCTGGTGCCGCACCCGGCGGGCCGGCCGGGGCTTCCGGCTGGACCGCATCACCGCGGCGACTCCGACCGGCGAGCAGGCGCAGGCCCATGACCTGGCCGGCCTGCTGCTCGGCTCGGCCGCCGCCGGCGCGGTGCGGCCCAGCGCGCTGGCTTCCCTCACGGCGCGCTCTTGAGCACTCGAATAATTGAGTTGGCCGGGAAGCCGATGGTTGCTAACGTACTGAGCACCGTGGCAGGACGCTAGGAGGTGAGACCCGTGAACGCTGTATCGAGGCGGGTGCTCCCTCCTTTCTTCACGGTGTGCGACTGACCTAGGTGTCGTCGGGAGCGCCTCTGCAACCAGGCACTCCTGAGAGGACGACAGCCATGAACTCTGTGATGATCACCCGGGTCGGCGAGACCCAGTGGCAGGCCGTGACCCGCAATCTGATCGTCGGCCACGGCGATGTCTCGCAGCGGCCCGACGGGCGGCTCTTCGTCAGCATCGACGTGTGGCAGGACGAGGTCTTCGACCAGCTCGCCGCCGCCATGCTGGCGGACCTGACGGACCCCCTCCACACCCTGGTCGGCGAGGCCGACCTTGACCTCAAGTCCCGCTGGGAGCAGGCCGGTTTCACCGCCGCACGGCGCGAGCGGGAGTACGTTCTGCCGACCGACCCGAGCGAGACCGTGGTCGACGCGGTGCGGCCGGCGGCGGGTGTGACCTCGCCGGCGGGTGTGACGGTCCTGCCCGCCGGAGAGGCGGACGAAGGCCTGCTGCGTGCCCTGGACCGCGCGATTCGCGAGGAGGTCGAGGCCACCGTCGGCTGGCAGACCATGCCGGCCGAGGTGCTGCCCCGCCCGGCCGGGGCGATGGTGCTGGATCCGTCGAAGTACACGGTGGCGGTGCGGAACGGCCGGTACGTGGGGCTGGTCCGCGTGGTGCCGGTCCGCCGCCGCGCGCGGATCGGCCTGATCGCGGTGCGGGCCGACCAGCACCGCCAGGGCGTCGGGCGGGCGCTGCTGGCCCACGCGCTGGGCTCGCTGCACCGTGCCGGGATCGACTCCGCCTGGGCCGAGGTGGACGAGTCCAACACCGCCGCGATCGCGCTGTTCGAGGGCCTCGGCGCCCGTCGGGCCGGCAGCACCATCGAACTGGTGCGTCGCTGACGCCACGCCGGCTCACCGTTCCGACCTCAACTCACCCACTACTCACCCGATAGCTCAGCGATTCGAGAGACGAGAGACTTTGCCAAGAACATCGAAGGGCCTGGAGATCGAGGGCAGCGTGGTCGAATGCCTGCGCAACGCCACTTTCAAGGTGGAGCTCCAGAACGGGCACCAGGTGCTCGCACACATCAGCGGGAAGATCCGCAAGAACTACATCAAGATCCTGCCGTTCGACCGGGTGCTCGTGGAGCTCAGCCCGTATGACCTGACCCGCGGCCGGATCCTGTACCGCTACCGGAACTGACCAGCGGCAAGCGTGCGCCCGGCCGCCCGGGCGCACGCTTCCCCGGTCAACAGGCGCCGAGTTGATCTCATATCAGGTCAACTGACCCGAAGGGACCGCCGAGCCGACCCCGCTGCCGGTGCATGAAACCGGCGAACCGAGGAATGATCACCCAGGCGAGTCTGCCGTGGGCATGACGATCACTTGGGAGCGCGGAATGACGACGGTGGCGGAGTTCCTGGCCCTGTCCTCCGCTCTGACCGGCTTCAGCCCGGCGGAGCTGCGCGGGACGGGCATGGTCGGCGCCTACCAGGCGCTGGTGGTCCAGCAGGCGGGCGCGGAGCCCCTCGACCGGCTCACGGCCACCGTGGCCAGAGGCGGCATCGGCCCGTCGGCGTTCGGTGACGGGCCGGAACGGGAACTGGCGCAGGCGATAGCCCAGTTGTGGTACCTCGGCACCTGGCCGGGGCTCGGCGGCAGCACGGCCCCGGAGCGGGACCCGGCGTTCGTGGTCTCCGCGCGCGCCTACGCCGAGGGCCTGGTCTGGCGGACGTTCGGCGGGCACGCCCCGAGCACCGCCGCACCGGGGCACGGCAGTTGGTCGCACCCGCCGGCGGACCCGGCGTGACCGCGCCCGGGGGCCGCCGCTGGGACGTGATCGTGGTCGGCGCCGGTTTCGCCGGCAGCCTGGTCGCCAAGGTGCTCGGCGACCGCGGCTGGCGCGTCCTGGTGCTGGAGGCCGGAGCGGGCGCGACGGATGCCGGGCCCGACCGCGCCCTGGAGGCGTACCGGACGGCGCTGGTCAAGTCGCCGAACTCGCCCTACCCGACCAGCCCTTCCGCACCCTCGCCGGACGTCCCCGACCTCACCGGCCGCCCGGACGGCGGTTACCGGGCGCACGGGTACCTGGTGCAGCGCGGCCCGCTGCCGTACGCCAGCGGCTACCTGCGGGCCAACGGCGGTACGGGGCTTGCCTGGACGGGCCTGGCGCCGCGCATGCACCCCGAGGACTTCCGGGCGGGCGACTTCGGGCACGGGCGCAACTGGCCGATCGGGTACCAGGATCTGGAGCCGTACTACCGAGCGGCCGAGCACGAGCTCGGAGTCGCCGCCGACGCCGACGAGCAGCGCGAGGCCGTCGGCCTGCCGTTCCCGGACGGCTACCGGTTCCCGATGCGGGCGATCCCGCGCAGCCATCTCGACCACGTCATGGCCGAGGCGCTGGACGGCCGGTCCGTGCGCGACCGCGAGGCGCGGGTGCGGCTCCGGGTCACCACAACGCCCCATGCCCGCAACGGCGTTCCCGATCCCGGGCACGACGGCGGCGCCGGCTACCGGCCCGACGGCGGCCGGTGCGTCGGGCACGCCAGTTGCGTGCCCATCTGCCCGTCGGGCGCGAAGTACACCCCGCTGCGGACCCAGGCCCGCTGGGCACCGTCCGTCGCCCTGGTCACCGACGCGGTCGTCACCCGGGTCCGGATCGCCGCCAACGGCCGTGCCGGCGGCGTCGATTACCTGGCGCACGACGGCCGCACGCACACCGTCGAAGCCGAGCTGGTGGTGCTGGCCGCGCACGCCATCGAGAACGCCAAGCTCCTGCTGCTCTCCGATGCGGCGAACCGCAGCGACCAGGTCGGCCGCAACCTCATGGACCATCCCGTGCTGCTCACCTGGGGTCTGATGAAGCATCAGATCGGGCCGTACCGGGGGCCGGGGTCGACCTCCGGGCTGGAGGGCTTCCGCTTCGGGCCCGCCCGGGCCCGGCGGGCGCCGTTCCGCGTCGAAATCGGCAACTGGGGCTGGACTTGGGCGCTCGGCCCGCCCGATCTGCGAGTCGCCGAACTGCTGCGCACCGGCGGCCCGGACGGCCGCGGCCTGTTCGGCGCCGAGCTGCGCCGCACGCTCGGCGACCGGGTGGGACGGGAGTTCGCGTTCCAGTTCGAGATGGAGCAGGACGCCGACCCCGCCAACCGGGTCACCCTCGACCCCCGCCACCGCGACCGGCTCGGCCTGCCCCGCCCGGTCGTCCACTACGACCTGTCCGACTGGGTCAAGCGCGGGATCGCCGCCGCCAAGGGCGTCTCGGACCAGCTGATGGGCCTGCTCGGCGCCGAGGACCGCACCCGCTTCGAGCCGGGTCCCGCCTGGCCCGGCTACTTCGAGCACGAGGGCCGGCCGTACGCCTACCGGGCGGCCGGCCACGGTGCCGGCACCCACATCATGGGCGACTCCCCCGCCACCTCCGTCGTCGACCAGTGGCAGCGCTGCTGGGACCACTCGAACCTCTATGCGGTCGGCTGCGGTTCGATGCCCACGGTCGCCACCTCCAACCCCTCGCTCACCATGGCGGCCCTCGCCCTGCGCAGCGCCGACCGCATGCACCAGGACCTGCTCGCCCGCCACCGGCCGATCCGCCTCAAGCGCGCCTTCGAAGGAGCCGACCTCCCGTGACCCCGGACCAGCGCCCGTCCCTGCCGCCCGTCCCCGCGCCGTACCAACTGCCGTTCCACTACGGCGCCCTGCACAACATCGGGGTCGACTACCTGGTCGACCCCGAACCGGCCC
Source organism: Kitasatospora acidiphila (assembly GCF_006636205.1). NCBI lineage: Bacteria > Bacillati > Actinomycetota > Actinomycetes > Kitasatosporales > Streptomycetaceae > Kitasatospora > Kitasatospora acidiphila. Next base: position 2,132,117 of record NZ_VIGB01000003.1, read on the forward strand.
GCGAGTTGCTCGCCGAACGCCACCCCGGCCTGGTGGCCGCCGAGTTCGACGGGCGGGCCTGCGTGTCGCTCAACTACCAGCTGTACTTCGCGCAGTACCCGAACGGCGGCGGGATCACCCAGGAGGTGGAGGTCAACATCATCGCCCACCCCGCCGCCGAGGCCCACCGCCTGCCCGCCCTCGACTACCGCCAGTACGCGCGGGGCTTCGACCAGACCAAGCTGCTCGGCATCGCCCGCATCCATGTGCTCTGTGACAACCCGCTGGCCATCGACGCCGGCCGCCGCCTCTACGCCGAGCCCAAGTACCCAGGCTGGTTCGAGGCCACCATGCCCTCCCTCAACGGACCTGCCGAGCAGCAGAGTTGGTCCATCGCCTGCAAGGGGCCCGGTTCACCGCCGACGGCTCGGGCATCGAACACGACGACCGCACCCTGTTCAGCCTGCACGCCGATCTGGCCGGCCTCGCCGCCGAACCGGTCAACAACACGCCGATCACCGGCTACGGCACCGACCCCGAAGCCGGCCTGCTCGCCGGCCCGATGAACGTCTACCACCCCTACCGGTACCACGGCCTCGATGCCGCCACCGCACCCCGGGTCCGCCTCGACGTCACCGACCCGGCCGGCGAGGTCGGCCGACACCTGGGCCAACTCGTCGGCACCGCCCCGGCGTCCGGCGTCTGGACCTACCAGTCCGCCCCGGTCGCCGCCCACAACCGGCCGTACTACCTGCCCGCCAAGGCCTGAGGAACTCCCCCGGCAGGCGCCGGCGTCACACCCGCCCGAAGACCAGCGAGACGTTGTGGCCGCCGAACCCGAACGAGTTCGCGAGCGCGGCGTCCCAGCGACCGGTCCGTGCGGCACCGGCGGCGACGTCCAACTCGACGGCGTGGTCCAGGTTCTCCAGGTTGCGCGTGGGCGGCGCCGAGCCGTCCCGGAGCGCCAGGACGGCAGCGGCGGCGCCGAGTGCCCCGGAGGCACCCAGCAGGTGCCCGGTCATCGACTTCGTCGCGGTGACCACCGGGTGCCTGCCGACGGCGGTGGCGATGGCGTCGGCCTCCCCAGGTCGCCCTGCGGGGTGGAGGTGGCGTGCGCGTGCACCAGGCCGATGTCCGTGCCGTCGAGCCCCGCGTCGCGCAGCGACTGCCGCATCGCCCGGATCTGGCCGGGCACGTCGGAGGCGCTGATGTGCGCGGCGCTGGAGGTGATCCCGGCGCCGAGCACCGCGCCGTGGGCCCGCGCGCCGCGGGCCCGGGCCTGGTCGGCCCGTTCCAGCACCAGGATGGCGCCGCCCTCGCCGAGCACGAACCCGTCGCGCTTGGCGTCGAACGGCCGGGAGGAGTGCTCGGGGTCGTCGTTCGCGGTAGACAGCGCCATCATCTGCGCGAACGCGGCCAGCGGCAGCGGCTGGATGCTCGCCTCGACCCCGCCGGCGACGACCACATCGGCCCGGCCGAGCCGCTCCCGCCGGCGGTCTGCCCACCGATCGGGTGATTCGCGCGAGTGCGTTCGAGATCCGTCGGCTGCATAGTCGGAGTCCTGGTCATACATTCCGACTTCCTGACGATGAGGTGACTCCACGATGCGACTGCCGGCCCTGACGATGGCTGCCGCGTTGCTCACGACCATCGCGGGCTGCAGCGGCGCCCCGACCGCGTCGCATCGCGGCCCGAGCGGCCCTGGCGGACCAAGCGGACGGAGCGGACGGAGCCCTTCGGCGGCCGCGTCCCCGGCCGGCCCGCGGGCTTTCACGCTGCTCGCCTCGGGCGACGTCCTCCCGCACACCGAGATCATCCAGCAGGCCGCGGACGACGCCGGAGGCAGCGGGTACGACTTCTCCAAGATGCTCGCGGGCGTCAAACCCGTGGTGAGCGGCGCCGATCTGGCCATCTGCCACATGGAGACGGTGTACGGCGCCGACGGCGGCCCGTTCACCGGCTGGCCGACCTTCAAATCGCCCCCGCAGGTCGCCCGAGCCCTCAAGGACGCCGGGTACGCCGCCTGCGACACCGCCTCGAACCACACGCTCGACGACGGCTCCGCCGGCATCCAGCGAACCCTCGACGCCATGGACGCGGTGGGCCTGAGACACACCGGCTCGGCGCGCAACGCCGACGAGGCCGGCAAGCCGTCCCTGCTGCACGTGCACGGTGCCACCGTGGCCCACCTCGCCTACACCTACGGCACCAACGACATCCCCCTGCCGTCGGGGCAGCCCTGGGCGGTCAACCTCATCGACCGGGACCGGATCCTGGCCGACGCCAAGGCCGCCCGCACCGCCGGCGCCGACATCGTGGTGGTCAGCATCCACTGGGGCACCGAATGGCAGGACGATCCGAACGACCAGCAGCTCACCCTCACACGCGAGTTGACGGCCGGCCAGCAGGAGGGCGCACCCGTCATCGACCTGATCCTGGGCACCCATGCCCACATCCCCCAGGCGTACGAGAAGGTCAACGGCACCTGGACCGTCTACGGGATGGGGGACCAGATCGCCGGGCACATGTTCAACTACACGGGCGCCGAGGACCCGCGCGGCAACTGGAGTTCGATCGCCCGGTTCACCTTCTCCCCTCCGGCCCAGCCGGGTCAGCGCTGGACGGTCACCAAGGCCGAGTTCATCCCGCAGCTGATGGACCTCGGGCCGCCCTACCGGGTCCTCGACCTTGCCGACGCGGTCCGGCAGAACCCCAACCGCGGCGACTACGCACAGGCCCTGGACCACATCCGCTCGGTGGTCCTCAGTCGTGGCGCGGCAGCGGCCGGGCTCACCATGGCGCCGTCCTAGCAAGGCAGACGCTTTCACCCCAGGGTTCGGCATTCCCGTTCCGCAGCCGGCCCTTGACTATCCGTCAAGTCCGCGAAATCGTCCTTCCATGCCGCTGCACTTCATCGGAGCCGACCCGCTCGGGGCTGACCGACCCGCCCGGCTGCCCCTCAGACCCGGCAGGCACCCGAGCCGGTCACGCCCTGGTCGGCACGGCCGCAGGCGGCCTCCCAGTCGTGCGCGGGACCGGGGGCGGCCGGGGCCGCCTGGCGCGGGGCTGCGGCGGCGTCGGACGCCAGCCGGACCACGATGGCGTCGATCACCGGGCGCGGGCTGTCCCCGGCGAAGTTGTTCACCAGCAGGCTGAACGCGAGGGTCTGCCCGTTCGCCCGCTCCAGGTAGCCGGCCAGCGCGTCCACGCCGGTCATCGAGCCGGTCTTGGCGTGCACCCGGCCCTCGGCGGGGGTGCCGCGGAACCGGTCGCTCAGGGTGCCGCCGACCATCCGGCGGGGGTCGCCGGCCACCGGCAGCGCGTTGTACCAAGTGGTGAACCAGGGCTGCCGCCTGGCGAAGCGGAACAGTGCGACCAGCCGCTGCCCGGTCATCAGGTTCTGCCGCGACAGTCCGGAGCCGTCCACCTGGCGGGCCGGCGTCACCTCGAGTCCGTTGCGGTGCAGGTAGCCGCGCAGTTGGTCCAGCCCGGCCGTCCAGCTGCCGGAACCGGCCTTCACCGCGCCGATCTCCTTCACCAGGTGCTCGGCGATCCCGTTGTTGCTGAGCTTGAGGAAGGGCACCAGCAGCTCGCCGAGCGGCGCCGAGTCGTGCGCGGCCAGCACGGCGGCGCCCGCCGGGGCCCGCTGCTCGCGCAGTGCGCCGTGCACCGCGACGCCGTGCCGGGCCAGTGCGGCGGCGAAGACGGTGCCGGCCAGCCGCGCGGGGTCGTCGACCGCCACCCATTCGTCGGTCGGGCCAGCGTCGGCCGGCAGGCTGCCGGAGAGCACCAGGTCGTTGCCGCCGGGACGCCGATCCACCTGCACGGTGTTCGGGCTGCCCGCCGCGCCGGTGGCGGCCTGCCCGCTGACCCGGACGGGCGCCTGCTCGGGGGTGAGCCGGACGGCCGCCGGTCCGCCCGCCGCGGTGTCCGGTGTCAGGGTGAGGCGCACGGTGCCCACGTCGTCGTCGCTGTCGGTGGTGAGGGTGAGGGCGGAGATCTGCGGGCTGTAGTAGGCGGCCTGGTCGTCCCAGGCCCAGGCCGCGCCGAGTGGCACGTCGTCATAGCGCGAGGCGTCGGCCAGCACGCCGCCGGTCACCTCGGTGACGCCGCCGGCGGCGACCCGGGCGGCCAGCGCGTCGAGGTCGGCCGGCTGCAGGCTCGGGTCACCGCCGCCGCGCAGCACCAGGTCGCCGTCGAGGCGGCCGCCGGTGCGGGAGCCGGTCGCGAGGACCTGCGTGGTGAAGCGGTGGTCCTGGCCGAGCAGGTCGAGCGCGGCGGCCGCGGTGACGGTCTTCTGGGTGGAGGCGGGCAGCAGCAGCGCGTCCGCGTCGTGCTGGTAGACCACCGTGCCGGTGGCGGCATCGCTGACCAGCACGGACACTTCGGCCCCGGCGAGGCGGGGATCGGCGAGCAGGCGGTCCAGGTCAGCGGTGAGCGGGGCGGGAGTGGCGGGCGCCGAGGCGGTGACCAGCAGGGCGACGAGGACGGTGGCCAGCGGGGCGGCGAGCCGACGGACCGGGATGCTCCACACGGTGTCTCCGGGGGATGGACGGGCCTGGGGCCCCCACCTTCACCCGAGCGCCGCCCACGGGCGGGACGACGCGCCCGCCGGGTTGTCGCCGCAGCTCGCCCAGGTGGGTTTCTGCTGGTCGAGGGCGCACTCGGCGGCAGGGTTGGGGGCCGTCGCGGAGAGCCCGAGCGGACCGAGGGGGGTGCGGGGCGCCGGGGCGTCGCATCCGGCCAGCGTTGCCGCGCCCAGGACCGCCAGGGCCGCCAGGGCCACGGCGTGCGGGCCGAACCGGCGGGTACGCCTCATGGGATTCCGCTGCACTGCGATGCTCCGTCCTGCCTTCCGGTGCTTCGAACGAGATGGGAGCTTCGCCGAGCGATGCTGAGGATTTGATGAGGAGGACTGCGGCTATCCTTGGCCGCCGTGCGCGTACTGGTGATCGAGGACAACGACGACCTGCGGTTCGCCGTCACCGCCGCGCTGCGCGGTGACGGTCTGGCCGTCGACGAGGCGGCGGATCTGCCGGCCGCCGACGAGGCGCTGTTCGTCACCGAGTACGACTGCGTCGTGTTCGACCGGATGCTGCCGTCCGGCGACTCCCTCGACTACGTCCGGCAGCTGCGGCAGAACGGCCGCTCGGTGCCCGTGCTGTTCCTCACCTCCCGCGATCAGATCGCCGACCGGGTCGAGGGGTTCACCGCGGGCGGTGACGACTACCTGGTCAAGCCGTTCGCGGTGCCCGAGCTCATCGTCCGGGTGCGCAGCCTGTGCCGCCGGGCCGGCACCGTCACCCCGCCGGTGCACCGCGTCGCCGGCCTGGAGATCGACACCGCCCGCCGGCAGGTGCGCCGGGACGGCGTGCTGCTGGTGCTGACCGCCAAGGAGTACGCGCTCCTGGAGGTCCTGGCGATCCGCGCCGATCAGGCCGTGCCCCGCGCCGAGCTGATCGAGAAGTGCTGGGACGAGATGGCCGAGCCCAACTCCAACGTCGTCGACGTGCTGGTCTCACAGCTGCGCCGCAAGCTCGGCGCCCCGCCCCTCGTCCACACCGTGCGCGGCGTGGGCTACCGGCTGGCCGCCGACGGCACCGACGGCGCCGGGTCCGGACGGTGAGAGTGCTGCCCGGCCGGTTCCGGCCGCATGCCGACCGGGCCGACCGGACGCCCGCGGCCCGCCGGGCCCACCGGATGCGCTGGCGCCTCACCGCGCTGTTCACCCTGACCAGCGCGATCGGCCTGATCGGCCTGGCCGGCTTCGCCGTGCACAACGACGACCTCTCCCGGCGCCGCCAGCTCGACAGCGAGCTGAAGCTGCAGATCACCCAGGCCGTCTCCGGCCTCGAGTTCGACGACACCGGGCAGCTCGTCGCCACGACCCTGAACGACTACGTCGAGACCTCCTGCCCGTCGCTGTTCGTGCTGTCCGACACCGGCGGCAGCCTCAAGCCCGCGTTCACCCCGCGCCAGCCGTGCGCGCACGCCCGCCCCGCCGACGTCCAGGCGATCGCCGCCGCGTCGGTGCAGGAGGGCGGCCGGGTCCTGACCGACGGCCGCGGCACGGACGGCCACCCGCTCAGGCTCGCGGCCGGAGTCTTCGCCACCGCCGACGGCCAGGGCACCGGCGGCTCGATCGTCGCCGTGGGCGACCTCACCTCGGACCAGGCCGCACACCGGGAGCTGACTGGCCTGCTCGCCGCCGGCTGCGCCGTCCTGCTCGGCCTGTCCGCGATCGCCGGCCACCTGCTCTCCGGCCGCGCCATCCGGCCCGCGCTGACCGCACTGCAGCAGCAGGAGGCCTTCCTCGCCGAGGCCGCCCACGACCTGCGCACCCCCGCCGCCTCGCTGCGCCTGCTCGCCGAGACCGCCCTGCGCGACGACACCGCGCGCGACGCGGCGCTGGAGCGCACCGTGCGGTTGGCGACCCGGATGGGCGAGCTCGTCGACGGACTGCTCACCCGCGCCCGCCTCACCGCGGGCGTCGTCACCCTCGCCCGCGAACCGCTGCGCCTCGACCAGCTCGTGGAGGCCGTCGCCGACGACACCCACACCGACGGGCACCAGGTCACCGTCCGCACCGAGCCCGCCGTGGTGAACGCCGACCCGGAACTGCTGCGCCGCGCCGTCGCCAATCTGCTGGGCAACGCGCTCACCCACGGCCGCACAGCCGGAGCGCCCGCCCGGGTGGAGCTCACCGTGCGGGCCGATGGCGCGGTCACGGTCGACGACGCCGGACCGGGCATCCCCGCCGAGCTGGCCGACTCGCTGTTCGAGCGTTTCCACAGCGGCTCCGGCTCCACCGGCCTCGGGCTGTCCATCGCCTCCTGGGTCGCCCGCGCTCACGCCGGCACCCTCACCGCCGGGAGCAGCCCGACCGGCGGCGCCCGCTTCACCCTCCGCCTGCCCGTGCACGGTTGACGCCCTGCCGGGCCGGCCGATCCCTCCGGTCCCGGCACCTCATCAAATCCTCATGCCGGTTCGACGAGGCTTCCGGGCGTCGGCGGTCGCGCTCTCCTCCCATCCACCCCACTACCGGAGAGCGCGGCCGCCGGCGGTCCGTGGCCGACGGCAGGAGGGCGTTCCACCCATGAGCAGCAGTTCCACGACCGGGCGCCGGGCTGCCGGCCGGGTCCCGATGGCAGCCCTGCTGGCCACCGCCGCGGCCGCGGCACTGCTGAGCGCGGGGTGCAGCGCAGACCCGCCCGCCCGGCCGGCCCAGCCGTCGTCATCCCCGCTGACCGTCACGCTCGCGGCCACGCCCTCGGCGGAGGCCGAACAGCAGCGCCTGGCCACCGAGTTCCACCCCGACGACACCCAGCCGACCGGCCTGTACCTGCCGCCGCACACCAGCCTGACCGTCACGGCCGACCGGCCCGGCGACGCGCCCGTGCCCGAACTGCTGGTCGGCACCTACGGGTTGGACGGCACCGACAGCGGCACCGAGGACGAGCCGCGCACCCACCGGCTCCAGGACGCCACGACGGTGGTCGGCGACGACACCGGCGGCCTGCTGTACGTCCGCTACACCAAGGACGGTGGGGGCGCCGCGCCCGAGCTCACGCTGCACTTCGGCGACGCGGCCCGGCCGGTCCCCTTCCACGTCCTGGGGAAGACGCCCGCCGCGCAGTGGAAGGCGCAGTTGGAGGCGGCGAAGGACGTGCCGGTCGCCCAGTTCGTCAGCGAGCACCTGGTCCTCACCGTCCACCTCGACTCGGCCCGCCGCAACGCCGGGCAGGACCCCGACGACCTGCTGCGCGGGTACGAGCACATCCTCGCGGTGGAGGACGCGATCAGCGGACTGGGCGGCAAGGCCCCGAGCGACGCGCGCAGCCCGCTGCGGTACTTCGTCTCCGAGGGCCGGGCGCACATCGACCCCAACGCGTACTACACCCGGGTCTGCTACCCCTCCGACTCGATCGACGAGATACTGAACACCGCCGCCCTGAACAAGGGTTGGGGCATCTGGCACGAGCTCGGGCACATGCACCAGCAGTCCTCGTGGACGTGGGACAGCACCACCGAGGTGACCGTCAACATCTACAGCCTCGCGGTCCAACGCGACGCCGCGCAGCCCAGCCGGCTCGCCGCCGACGGCACGCCCGAGGCGGTCCGCGGCTACCTGGCCAAGCCGGCCGCCGCCCGGAACTACGACGCGGAGGACGGCGACCCCTTCGTCCGGCTGGCCATGTTCGAACAGCTGCGCCTCGCCTTCGGCGACCGCTTCTACCCCGAGCTGCACAAGCTGACCCGCCGGGCGGAGCAGGCCGCCGACCCCGAGCAGTACCTCGTCCTGAACGCCTCGCGGGTCGCCGGACGAAACCTGGCCGGCTTCTTCTCCGCCTGGGGCGTCCCGGTCACCGACCAGACCAAGGCCGAGCTGGCCGCCCTCGGCCTCCCGGCCCCGGACCAGGATCCGGCCGCCATGGACGTGGCGAAGAGTTCCTAGCGCACCAGGGCCCCGGCTGCGTTTCTCGACCCACCCCGCAAAAAGCCCGTCCCCGCATCGCTGCGGGGACGGGCTTCCGGCCTGCGTAAGCAACACCGACCGGAACAACAGGATCTGAGTCCGCGCCCCCGGCCCCCCACCCCCGCCACTCTATGATCTTCCCGCCGAAAGGGAGGACGGTTTTGCGATCACGAGTCGCAGAGTCAGAGATCCTGCCTCACTGATCCGCATATTTCGCCTCCTCGCAATCGACCTACCGGTAACTTCTCCCGGTACTTTCCAGAATACTCCGAACCGCGAGAATTCGGACCTTCCCCTGCGCATAGATTTCTTCATAAATTCCCACGCGTAATGTTTGATCAGAAAAGTCATCCGAGAAATACCTTGGGCCCTGGTCACCGGCGTAAGGACCCAGGTGGTCGAGTGGCGCGGCCGGAGTACGGTGAAAGAACTCACCGTCAACGGTCTGCGGGTTCCTTCGGTGCCCAGCGCCGATAACAGGCCGTCCACAACGAGCCCAGGGCTGGTGTTCGATATGACCGCGACCTCCGATCCCACCGCCTCCCGGCCTCCGGGGCCAGAACCGCCGGTCCGGCTCTCACTGACACCCGAGGGCGCCACCCCGGGTCGGCTCGACGGTGCCTGGTGGCCCCGCTCGCACGACCTATTGAGTGAACTCCCGCCACTGGCGGCGGCGCTGGACCCCAAGTGGGGCAAGATCACCCGGGTCACCGTGAATCCGAGGCACTGGCCGGTCATTCCCCGGCGGGTTCCGGTCGCAGGCCACGTCATCCACGTCGGGTGGTTCGAAGAGGAGCAGGACGCGGACGAGGTGGTGGTGTGCTCCTTCATCCCGCTGCGCCTGGAGCTTCTGGTGATTCCCCCCGAGGCCGAGGCCTCAGCCGCCGAGCGGCTGATGACGGCGGCATCCGACCCGGCCAACACCCGCCCCGGCACCGACCTCCTGACAGCCGAGGGCGTGCCGACCGCCGACCCGCGGGCCGACGGATGACAACGGTCAGCAGCGGACGGCACCATGCCGTTCACCGCCGGCCCCGCCCCTGACCTTCCGCCCACGGCTGGTCCGGCTGTTCGCGTGACCACTCGGTTTCGGCCTGGGGCTCGCCGACCGAGTGCCGCCCCTCCCAGACCCGGACCCTGATCGCCCGCGGGCCGGGCGCGGGTCTGGAGAGCGTACGGACGAACCCGTCCCGCAGGTGGTTCGCCGCCTCCCGGGGCGTCCCGTCGTACTCCAGGGGATTCGGCATGGGAGCGCCGTCCTGCTGGGACCAGCGGCCGTCGTCGTCCTGCGCCTCGAGGATCCACCGGTAGTACCGCATCCTGGCCTCCCGCGACGACGGGCCCGTGTCAGAACACGACCGTAGGGGCCGAACTGGAGCCACGCCACTGGGCGCCGGAGTACGCCTCGACCACATGCGGACGCGCAGGATCCCCAGCGCTCCGCTCGGGTGGCGGCGCGGCTTGTACCTTGCCCCCGGCTGGGGATGCCATGCGTAACACTGTGTGCTGTGTCAAGTACAGATCGGGACGATGGCGGTGCGCAGGAGGGCGGCGCGCCGAGCCCCGACGCCCTGCTGCCGGCGCTCGACGCGGAGCAGCTCGGGGTGCTGCGCCGGGTGGGGCGCGAGTGGGGGCGGGTGGCCGGGGATCCGCAGGCGTGGCGCCGTGCGCTGCCCGTGGATCCGGATCTCGGTCGCTATCCACCTGCTTCCGAGATCCGGCCGGTGCGCTTCGGTCGCTTCGTGCCGGTGGCCACGGTCGGTGGGCAGCCACCGGCGGTCGAGACGGCCGGTGAGGACACCCGGACGTCCCGGCTCGGGAGGGTCGGTTCCGGGGTGCGGCGCGTGCTGCTCGGGGCACCGCTGCGGAGCACCGCGATCGCGCACGAGCGGATGCGCAAGTTGGTGGCGCTGCCGGTGCTCTCCGCCGACGCGCTGTCCTCGGTCGCGTACGGGCCCGAGGCGATGCTGGCGGTCCTCGTCCTCGCCGGCACGGCCGGCCTGCGCTACTCGGTGCCGATCGCCGTGACGATCACGTTCCTGATGCTCGCGGTCGGGGTGTCCTACCGTCAGACGATCCGGGCCTATCCGCACGGCGGCGGCTCGTACATCGTCGCCACCGCCAACCTCGGCCGCCTCCCCGGGCTGGCGGCCGCCGCCGGTCTGATGACCGACTACATCCTCACCGTCGCGGTCTCGATCGCCTCCGGCATGGCGGCGGTCACCTCGGCGATCCCCTCACTCCAACGCGACATCGTGCCGATCGGCCTCGCCGTGATCGCCGTGCTGCTCGCCGGGAACCTGCGCGGCGTACGCCAGGCGGGCGCGCTGTTCGCCGCACCGACGTACGGCTTCGTCATCGCGGTCCTCGTACTGGTCGCCGTCGGGCTGTACGACGCGGGCGGCCGCGGATTCCACCCGACCGCGACACCGCGGCTGACCGCGACCGAGGGGGTCAGCGTGCTCCTGGTCCTGCGTGCCTTCGCCTCCGGCTCGACGGCGATGACCGGTATCGAGGCGATCTCCAACGCGGTCCCGGTCTTCCAGCCGACCGAATGGCGCAACGCCCGCACCACCCTGACCTGGATGGTCGGCCTGCTCATCGTGCTCTTCGCCGGCACGGTCGCGCTGGTCCACTTCGACGGCATCGTCCCCAACCCGCAGGAGACGGTCCTGTCGCAGCTGGCTCACCGCGCCTTCGGCTCGGGTGTCGGCTACGTCTTCACCCAGGCCGCCACCGCCGCGATCCTGCTCCTGGCGGCCAACACCGCCTACAACGACTTCCCCCGCGTCCTCTACCTGCTGGCCCGCGACCTCCAGGCACCGCGGATCTTCCTACGGCTGGGCGACCGGCTGGCCTTCAGCAACGGCATCGTCCTGCTCTCGGTCGCCGCGGCCGCGATCTACGCGGCGTTCGGCGGCAAGACCGCGCCGCTCATCCCGCTCTATGCCGTCGGTGTCTTCCTCGCCTTCACCCTGTCGCAGACCGGCATGGTCGTTCACTGGTGGCGCCTGCGCGACCGTCACTGGCGCAAGAGTCTGACCTTCAACGCCGTCGGCGCGCTGCTCTCGGCGATCGTGCTCATCACCGCGGCGATCACCAAGTTCACCCAGGGCGCCTGGTTCGCCGCACTCATTGTGGGACTGTTCATCCTGGTGGCGACCAGGATCCGGCACCACTACGACCTGGTCGCCGAGGCACTCGCCCTGCACCCCCACGCCGTCGAGATCCCCAGTCGCACCATCACACCGCCACGCTCACGGGAGGGCGCGACACCAGCCGGCGCACCCGTGCCGAGCCCGGCACTCCGGGCGCCGTCCGGGACGGGGGCGGATGCGGAGGGCGAGGAGACTCCCGAGGAGATCCACCCCCTGCTGATCGTGCCGATCGCCGCGCTGGACCTGGCCGGCATGCGCGCACTCGCCTATGCCGCCTCGCTCCGACAGCCCGTCCTCGCCCTGCACATCAGCCCCAGCGCGTTCGAGGCCGAGCGCTTCCGCGAGTACTGGAACCAGTGGGGCGACCACCTGCCGCTCAAGATCGTCCTCTCCCCCTACCGCGCGATCGTCGCTCCCCTGGTCAACTACATCGAGTCCCTCCACCGCCAGCGCCCGGACCTCACCCTGACCGTCATCCTCCCGGAGATCGTCGTACGGCACCGGCGCCACCGACTCCTGCACAACCGCCTCGCACCGCGGCTGCGCAGAGCGCTGCGGCCCCTGCCGAAGATCGTCGTCACCACGGTCCCGTTCCACGTGTAGGACGGCAGGGGAATCGGCCACCGGGTCAGCGGTCGTGGAGCCCGGCGCGGTCGGCGGCCTCCTCGGCGGCCTGCAGATGGCGCCGGCCGTCCTCGCCGAGCGCCGAGAGCACCCCCGCGATGAGCGTCTCGACGACCGCCAGGGTCGGCACGTAACTGTCGTACGGCGACGGCGCGATGACCTGGCTCGCCAGCACCACCTCGGCGTACTGCGCCACCGGCGACAGCCAGGCGTCGGTGAACAGCACCACGCGGGCGCCGCGCTCCTGCGCCAGCTGGGCCACCGTCAGTTTGTCGGCCTCGTAGCGCCGGTAGTCGAACACCACCAGCACGTCGCGGCGGCCGAGCGTGGCCAGGACGGCGGTGCGCTCCACATCGCGGCCGGGCACCAGGCGCACGTCGTCCCGCAACTGCATCAGGTGCAGGCCCAGGTACTCGGCGAGCAGGTGGGTGAACCGGCCGCCGAACAGCGTGATCCGGCGCTTCGGGTCGGCCAGCACCTGGACGGCGCGCTCCAGGTCGTGGGGCGGCAGTTCGGCGAGCGTGCGGGTGACGGCGGTGCCGAGCACCCGGTCCGGCGTGAGGTCCTGCGCCTCGGGCTCGCGGCCGTATCCGGGGGTGGTGTACAGCGACAGCGGTGAGGCGTTGCGCTCGTCGAGCTCACCGCGCAGGGCGGCCTGGAAGTCGGGAAAGCCGCGGTAGCCGAGGCGGTTGACGAAGCGGACGACGGTGGGCGCGCTGACGCCCGCGCGTTCGGCGAGCACCGCGACGGTCTCGAACCCGGCGGACGGATAGGCGGCCAGCAGCACCCGGGCCACCTTGCGCTCGGCAGGACTGAGCTCCCCCAGTTTCTGCCGGATCTCCTCAGCCAGCGTGCTGCGGGCCATCGTCCTGCCTGCCTTTCCTGCCGTCGGCACCGTGCCGGTACCGTCCGGTCGGCACCTTGTCGGCACCGTCCGGTCGGCACCTTGTCGGCACCGTCCGGTCGGCACCGCCCGTGTCCGGCGAGCCTACTGCGCGGTCGCCGGCTCGCCGGCCGCGCAGCGATCCGCGGCCCGCGGCCCGCGCGGTGGGCTCCTGCACCGGCCACGGCGCTGTACAACCGGTGCAGGAGGTCTGTGTCCCCGGGTCAGCCCGTCCGCTCGTCGCCGAGCCGGGCGATCAGGGCGGCCAGCAGGGCGACCCGCGCCGGCACGGTCGTGACGTCGAGCCACTCCTGCGGGGTGTGGTCGGCCCCGCCGACCGGGCCGAGCCCGTCCAGCACCGGCACCCCGGCACCCGCGATGAGGTTGGCGTCACCGACACCGCCGGTCGCCGCCGCGCCGAACACCAGGCCCAGCTGCTCCCCGGCCGCCAGGGCGTGCGCGAGGATGCGGCGGGCGGCGGGAGTGTCCTCCATCGGCGGGCAGACCTCCAGCAGCTCGACCCGCACGGACGTCCCCGGGACCCGGGTCCGCGCCGCGACCTGTTCGAGCGCGGCGCGACCGCGCGCCAGGCCCGCGCCGGTGGCGGACCGCACCTCGACGCGCAGCTCGGCCTCCGGGCAGACGATGTTGGCGCGGTGGCCGGCCCGGATGACGCCGACGTTGACCGTCACGTCGCCCAGCCGGCCGTTGAGGGCCTGGAGGGCGATGACCAACCGGGCCGCCGCCAGGGCGGCGTTGGCCCCGCGCTCCGGCTCCACCCCGGCGTGCGCGGCGCGGCCGCTGACCGTGAGCACGTAGTCCGCCACCCCCTTGCGGGCGACGACGAGGTCCCCGTTCTCGCGGGCGCACTCCAGCGCCAGCGCGTAGTGCATGCCACGCGCGGTGCGTTCGGTGACGGAACGGCTGGCCGGTGAGCCGATCTCCTCGTCCGGGGTGGCGAGGAACACCAACTCGGCGTACCCGTCCAACCCGACGGCGTCCAGGACCTCCAGGGCGGTGAGCCCGGCCAGCAGCCCGCCCTTGTCGTCGCTGGCACCGGGGCCGTGGGCCAGCGCGCCGTCGATCCGCAGCGGCCGCGCGGCGGCGGTGCCGTCCTCGAAGACGGTGTCCAGGTGGGCCGCCAGCAGGATCCGCCGGCCGCCGTCGGCCTCCGGCAGGCTGCCGGACCTGCGGGCCACCACGACGTCACCGGACCGGTGCCCGTGGGCCGGTGGTACGGCGATCCGCTCGGTCGCGAAGCCGAGGGCGGCCAGCCGGGCCGCCGTCCAGTCGGCCACCCGGTTGACGCCGTCGGGGCTGTAGGAGCCGGAGTCGATCGCCACCAGCTCGGCCAGTCCGTCCAGGTAGGCGCCCAGCCGCTGCTCGGCCAGGGCCAGCAGCGCGGAGGTGTCGCGGCACTGCTGCCGCGCGGGCCCGCTCACAGGACCTTCGACAGGAAGGCGCGGGTGCGCTCCTGCTGAGGATCGGTCAGGACCTGGCGGGGTCGCCGGACTCGACGACCACGCCCCCGTCCATGAAGACGGCGGTGTCGGCGACCTCGCGGGCGAACCCGATCTCATGGGTGACCACCACCATCGTCATGCCGTCGGCCGCGAGTCGGCGCATGACGTCCAGGACGTCCCCGACGAGTTCGGGGTCGAGGGCCGAGGTCGGCTCGTCGAAGAGCATCAGCTTGGGCTTCATCGCCAGGGCGCGGGCGATGGCGACCCGCTGCTGCTGGCCGCCGGAGAGCTGGGCCGGGTAGTGGCCCGCCCGGTCGGCCAGGCCGACCTGCTCCAGCAGCCGCTCGGCCTCGCCTCGCGCCTGGGTCCGGGCGGTGCCGGCGACCCGGAGGGGGCCTCCATCACGTTCTCCAGCGCCGTCAGGTGCGGGAACAGGTTGAAGCGCTGGAACACCATGCCGATGTCACGGCGGCGCTGGGCGACCTCGCGCTCCCTGAGCTCGTGCAGCCGGTCGCCGTGCTGCCGGTAGCCCACCAGCTCGCCGTCGACGGTGAGCCGCCCGGCGTCGACCTTCTCCAGGTGGTTGATGCAGCGCAGGAAGGTGGACTTCCCGGAGCCGGAGGGCCCGAGCAGGCAGCAGACCTGCCCGCGTTCGACGGTGAGGTCGATGCCCTTGAGGACCTGGAGCTTTCCGAAGTGTTTGCGCACACCCTCGGCACGCACCATGGGAGTTGCCATGGTCATCCCTTCTGCACGGTGGGGTGGGTGGGCCGCGCACCGAGGCCGGGCAGGCGCAGCGCGGTCCCCGCGACCAGGCGCCGCAGCGGGCTGCTGTGGCCGCCCCGGCCCGAGCCGCGTCCGTAGCGGCGCTCCAGCCAGGACTGCGGGACGCCCAGCAGGGTGACGAGGATCAGGTACCAGCAGCTGGCCACCACGATCATGGGGATGACCTGGTAGTTCTGGGCGTACACGTCCTGGATGTTGGACATCAGGTCGTGCGCCGAGATCACCGACACCAGGGCGGTCATCTTGAGCATGTTGATCGCCTCGTTGCCCATGGGCGGGACGATGACGCGCATCGCCTGCGGCAGCACGATCCGGCGCATCGTCAGCGCCGGGCGCATGCCGAGCGAGTGCGCTGCCTCGGTCTGCCCCTCGTCGACGGACTGGATCCCGGCCCGGACGATCTCGCTGGCGTACGCGGCCTCGTTGAGTCCGAGGGCCAGCAGGGCGGCGACCGTCGGTGTCAGCACGCTGTTGGTGTCCGCCTGGAGGAAGGTGACGTGCGTGAAGGGGATGCCGATCATGATGTGCTTGTACAGCGCCCCCGCATAGCCCCAGAACAGGATCTGGACCAGCAGCGGAGTGCCGCGGAAGACCCACACGAACAGCGTGGCCAGGCCGTACAGCACCGGGTTGGCCGACAGCCGCAGTACGGCGACCAGCGTGCCGAGCTCGAGCCCGAGGGCCATCGCGGCCGCGGTCAGCCAGAGCGTCGTGCCCAGTCCGTCGAAGATCAGTCCGGCGAACAGGTAGTGGCCGACGATGTTCCAGTGCAGGTTGGGGTTCCGGGCGAGCGAGCCGACCAGGCCCGCCAGCGCGGCGACGGCGGCGACGGCGGCGATCCAGCGGCCCCAGTACCGGACGGGCACGGCGACCAGCTCCTGCGGCGCCGGGGCGTCGGAGCGGGCCGTCTCGGCGGAGGTCGAGGCGGCGGCCATCTCAGGACACCCCCGCGTTCTCGGTGGCCTGCTTCACCGCGATCGACGGCACGCCGTACGCGGCGCAGATCCGGGTGAGGGTGCCGTCGTCGATCAGCTGCTGCAGTGCCTTGCGGATGGCCTCGGTGAGCTGCGGCAGCTGCTTGCTGACGCCGATGCCGTTCGGTGTCGCGTCGTAGCCGCTGCTGGCGGCGGGGTCGTCGACGACCTCGAAGGCGGCGCCGCCGTCGGCGTTCTTGGCGGTCCAGCCGGCCGCCGGCTTGGTGAGCAGGTCGGCGACGACCTTGCCGGAGCGCAGCGCGAGTTGGGCGTCCGAGTCCTTGGGGAAGGTCTGGATCCCCACGGGCGGCCGGCCGGCCGCCGCGCAGGTCGACTGGTGGGCCTGGAGCAGCTGGAGCTGGTGGCTGGCAGCCTCGACGCCGACCTGCCGGCCGCAGAGGTCGTCCAGCTTGGTGACGGCGGACGGATTGCCCTTGGCGACCAGGATCCCCGAGCCGGAGACCGAGTAGTCCACGAAGTCGAGCACCTGCTGGCGCTCCTTGCTGTCCGTCAGCGCCGACATGGCGGCGTCGAACTTGCCCGCCTGGACGGCCGGTACGAGGCCGTCGAACTTCTGCGGGGTGAAGGCGAACCGCACGCCGAGCTTGGCGCCGAGCGCCTGGCCGAGGTCGTAGTCGAGTCCGGTGAGGTCCGAGCCGCCCTCGGTGGCGAACATCTCGAAGGGCGCGTAGGGCACGTCCGTTGCCACCCGGACGGTGCCGCTCTGCCGGATCCGGTCGGGCAGCGCGTCGTGCAGCGCCTGGTCGCGGGTGACCTGCGCCCCGGCGACGGTTGCCCGGGTGGGGACGACTGCGGCTGCGTCGGCGGCGTTCCCGCCGCAGGCGGCGAGCGATACGACGGCCGCTGTCGACAAAGCGACTGCGGCGGCCGCATGACGGATCGGGCGGGTGAGCAACACGGTCGGACCCTCCTCTGGCGTGCTGCCGACGACTGGCGCCGGCGTCGAACATGAAGAGGACGTTACAGGTGACCTGTTCTTATCGGTAGATGTAATGCTCGTTACGGATGGATAACGGCCAGGAGGACTCCGCTGAGCCCGTTCATCGGATGTTGATCGCTTGTCAGTACGTTCTCCTCGGCCGGTGACCACCGGCGCCGACGCGGTACCAGGAGGACGAGAAGCAGATGTGGAACAAGGTCGCGCACACCGGACGGGGTCTGCGGCGAGCCGTCGGGCTCACCATGGCCGGGGCGCTGGCGGTCGTCGGCGTGCTCGCCACCAGCGGCACCGCGCAGGCGGCCATCGCCCCGTCGCCGCGCAACACCATCATGAACAATCAGGAGCTCGACCAGGGCTGGTGGCTCTACAGCGATGACGGGAACACCGAGCTGATCATGCAGAGCGACGGCAACCTGGTGCTGTACACGACCCAGGACGGGTGGGCCAGCTCCAGGGTGGCCTGGAACAGCAGCACGGTGGGCTGCGGCTCGCGCGCGGTGATGCAGACCGACGGCAACTTCGTCGTCTACTCGGCCGGGAACGGGGTGTGCTGGGCCAGCGGCACCCAGAACAACTACATCTCCAAGGGCCTGACCGTCGAGAACGGCGGCCACATGACCATCTGGGCCAGCTACCAGATCGTCCAGGAGAACGGCGTCGTCGGCTACTCGATCTTCCCCCTGCAGCAGCTCGGCTGAGGCACCTGACGCACCGGAGGCCGGCCCCGCCCGATCACCCGTGAACCGAGGCCGGGGCCGCCGTCACGAACCCTGTGGGTCGGCCCCAGGCCGGGCGGCCAGCCGCTCGACCATGTGCGCCACCGGCCAGCGCGGGCGCGCGGCGAGCCGACCGGCCGCCTCCCGCAGCGCGGCGGGCAGCCCGCCGCAGGCGGCGATCAGCGCCGCCACGGCCTCCGGTTCCGCCGCCGTGCGCTGCGCCCCGATGAGCCGGGCCACCAGTTCCCGCGCCTCACCGTCGGCCAGCGGGCCGAGCGTGAGCCGGCCCGCCGCCGCGGACGAGCGGCAGGTCACGATCGCGGCACAGCCCGGTGCATCCGGCAGCAGTGCCGCGATCGGCTCCGCACCCGGCGCGTCGTCGAGCAGGACCAGGACCCGCCGGCCGGCCAGGGCCCGCTGGTACTCCGCCGCCAAGGCGTCGGCGTCGGTGGCCGCCACGGCCGATCCGGCGCCCAGCGCCCGCAGGAAGCCCGACAGCACGGTCGCCGCATCCACCCGGGCCCCTGGCCGGCCTTCAGGTCGGCGAACAACTGGCCATCGGGGTAGGCGTCCTGCACCCGATGACCGAGGTGGACCGCGAGCGCGGTCTTCCCGGTACCGGCACCGCCGTCGATCACCGCGATCGGCGGCTCTCGGCGTTCGGGGGTGCGCAGCCGGCCCTCCAGCACCGCGATGGCATCCTCCCGACCGACGAAGTCACCGTTCGCGTGCGGGAGTTGACGCGGCCGCAATCGGCCGCAGGCGACCTGGCGCCCGATCGGCCGCGCGGGCGCTCCGCTGACCAACTCCTCATGGAGTTCCATGAGTTGGGGCCCGGGATTGAGGCCCAGCTCCTCGGCCAGCAGCTCACGCACTCGTTCGAAGGAAGCGAGCGCTTCGGCCGTCCGCCCGCCTTGGTGGTGGGCGAGCGTCAGCAAGTAGTGGAAGCGCTCACGCAGCGGATGCTCCGCGACCAGCGCTTCGGCCTCCGCCGCGACCTCTCGCCAGCCGCCGAGCCTGAGGTCGAGTTCCATCCGCAGCTCGATCGCGGCGAGTCGGCGCTCGGTGAGCTCACGGCGGGCCCGCTCGGCGAGCGGTCCCGGGACCCGGTCCAGGGCCGACCCCACCCACAGGCCCAAGGCCTCGGTCAGGCACGCCCTGGCAGCCGACGGGTCGTCATGCCGGAGCGCGAAGCCGGCGGCGATCGCGTCGTCGAAGCGATGGGCGTCGATCCGCTCCCGGGCCAGGTCGAGGCGGTAGCCGCCGGTGACCGAGGCGACGGCCTGCGCGGCCGTCGCCGACGCCTGCCCCAGCGCCCGGCGCAGCCGGCTGACGTGCGTGCGCAGCACGCCGGTGGCGTTGCAGGGCCAGCGCTGCTCGTCCTCACCCCAGACCGCCTCGATCAGCCGCCGGTCGGTGACGGCCTGCTGCGGGGTCAGCAGCAGCGCTGCCAGCACGGCCTGCTGCTGCGGCCGCCCGAGATCGAGCGGCAGCCGGTCGTGCCAGCCCCGCAGCGGCCCCAGCAGGCTGAAGTCCAGCACAGCGCACCCCCCACCCACATATTCGTCGACAATCTCCTGATTATCGTTGATGGCGAGACTGGCCCCTTCCTGGAGCCTCGAGAGGGAGCCCCGTCATGCCAGTGGCCAAGCCCGGCCGCACCACCACGATCACCGCCGCCGGTGCGCCGGACCGGCCCGAGCAGGCTGCCCGGCAGCTCACGCCCGAGCTGCGGTTCAGCCTGCTCGGACCGTTGCGCGGCTGGGCGGGCACGGCCGAACTCGATCTCGGCAGGCCGCAGCAGCGTGAGCTCCTGGCCGTCCTGCTGACCGCCGCCGGCCGGCCGGTCTCCACCGACCTGCTGATCGACGGCCTCTGGGACCAGGCGGCCCGGCCGGCCGAGCCGCTGCGGGCGGTCCGCACCCACGTCTACCGGCTGCGCACCGAGCTGCGCAAGCACGGTGCGCAGGACGTGCTGGCCACCGTCGGGGACGGGTACGCCCTGCGGATCGAGCCGGACGCCCTGGACACCGGCCGGTTCGAGCGCGCCTCGGCGCAGGCCGCGGCCGACCGGGCCGCCGGCCGACCGGCCGCCGCGACCCGCGCCCTGCTCGGCGAGGCCCTGGAGCTGTGGGCCGGCGAGCCGCTGACCGGGATGGC
This sequence comes from Kitasatospora acidiphila, assembly GCF_006636205.1. NCBI lineage: Bacteria > Bacillati > Actinomycetota > Actinomycetes > Kitasatosporales > Streptomycetaceae > Kitasatospora > Kitasatospora acidiphila. The sequence continues at coordinate 2,152,297 of NZ_VIGB01000003.1, forward strand.
CGGTCCGCACGCCGAGGCGGTACGGGTCCGGCTCACCGAAGTCCACGCCCAGTTGCTGGAGGCGAAGCTCGAGCTCGACCTGGAGATCGGCGACCGGGCCGACGTGGCGGCCGAGCTCGGTGCCCTGGTGGTGGAACACCCCGGACGCCAGCGGCTGCGCGAGCTGCAGATGCTCGCGCTGCACCGTGCCGGGCGCACCGGCGAGGCGCTCGCGGTGTACGAGGACACCCGCCGCTACCTCGCCGGGCACGCCGGTGACCTCACGCGGGGCCGGCCGCTGCCGGACCGGCGCCTGACCGACCTTCAGGCCCGGATCCTGCGCGCCGACCCGGAGCTCCTGCCGCAGCTGCCCGCCGGCACTGCGGAGAACCACCCGGTACCGGAGCAACTTCCGCGCGCGTCCCATGACTTCACCGGCCGGGCCGAGCTGCTGGAGCAGCTCACCGGCCTGCTCTCGAGCCCGTCCGGGCAATGCGTGGCGATCACCGCCCTGGACGGGATCGGCGGAGTCGGCAAGACGGCGCTGGCCGTGCACACCGCCGAGCGGCTGCGCGAGCGCTTCCCCGACGGCCGCCTCTACGCCGACCTGCGCGGCGCCGACCCCGAGAGCGCCGACCCCGCCGCCGTCCTGGTCCGCTTCCTGCAGGCGCTCGGCGCGGACGACAACGCGATCCCGCTGGACCTCGACGAACGCGTCGCGCTCTACCGCTCCCACCTCGCCGACCGCCGGGTGCTGGTGCTGCTGGACAACGCCGCCGACGCGGCACAGGTGACCGCCCTGCTGCCGGGAGCGGTCGGGTGCGCGGTCCTGGTCACCAGCCGGGCCCGGTTGACCGGCCTCGCCGGCGCCCGGCACCTCACGGTGGGCGCGCTGACCGAAGCGGAGGCCGTCGAACTCCTCGGCCGGGTCATCGGTCCCGAGCGGGCCGCTGCCGAACCCGAGCAGTGCGCGACCGTGGTGGCCGCCTGCGACCGCCTGCCGCTGGCGATCCGGATCGCCGGCGCCAGGCTCGCCGCCCGGCCGGACTGGACCGTCGCCGAGCTCGCCGGCCGACTCGCCGACGAGCACCGGCGGCTGGCCGAACTGGCCGTCGGCGACACGGCCGTGGCGGCCACCTTCGCACTCTCCTACGCCGGACTGACGCCGGCCCAGGCCGGCGCCTTCCGGCTCCTCTCCCTGCCGAACGTCCCCGAGATCGGCCTCGACAGTGCGGCGGCGCTGCTCGGCGTCGGCACCACCGAGGCCGATGTGCTGCTCGAGGACCTCACCGACCTCAACCTGCTGGACCCACGAGCCGTCGGCCGGTACGGCAGCCACGATCTGATCAGGCTCTACGCCTCCGAGTGCTGCACCCGCGAGGAGGCGCCGGAGACCAGGCGGCAGGCCCTCGCCAGACTGCTGGACTTCTGCCTCGCCAGCGCCCGCCAGGCCGAGGCCGCCGCCCACTCCGTCGCGGTCGGGCAGCGCGACCTGACCGGGACGCCGACCGCCGCGCCGGGCCTGGAGTTCGACTCCGCCGAGCAGGCGGTCGGCTGGATGCGGACGGAGGCGCAACTCCAGCAGGCCATGGTCGCAGCGGCTCTGACGGATCATCAGCTTCCACTGGTCCAAGCCGCCGACCTGATCGACAAGTTGGGCTCGGTCCTGTTCACCAGGACCCACTCCTGGTCGGTGGCGGACCTGGCCTCCCGGACCGCGGCCGTCGCCGCCACCCGGGGCGACCGGCGGTGCGAGGCGCTCGCGCGGTACGTACGCGGCAACATGCTCTACCACGTCAACGACTTCAAGCAGGCCGAGCAGGAGCTCACCCGGACGATCGCGCTCTGCGTCGATGACGCGACCCGGCGGGTGCGCGCCTGCGCGCTGCTCGCGCTCGGCTACAACGCCCGCGTCTACGGGCGGTTCGAGGAGGCCCGCGGCTTCTGCGAGGAGTCGATCGCCCTGTTCGATAGCCTGGGTGACCACCACTCGGCCGGCAGTGCCCTCGGGGAACTCGCCTTCAACTACGCCAAGCTCGACCGGTTCTCCGAGGCACGGGCGGCCGCCGAGCGGGGCGTCCGGCTGACCGGGTCCGCTACCTCGATCACGCAGGCGACCAGCCGCTACTCACTGGCCCGAGTGCTGCGCCTGTGCGGCGCTCCCGCCGCCGCGCTGAGCTGCGCCGAAGAACTGCTCCCGGTGCTGCGCGCCCTGCACCTCTCCGCGTTCGAGGCCGCCACGGGCAACCTGATCGCGCAGATCCACCTGGAAGCGGGCGACGACCGGCAGGTGATCGAGGTCGCCGAGGCGATGCTGCCGCTGGCGCACCAGACCAGCGGCATGCTGGAGGCGGGACTGCTCCGTTCGCTCGGCGTCAGCCTCGCCCGGCTCGGCCACCCGGCCCGGGGGCGTGCCTGCCTGGACGAGGCCGTGGAGATCTACCAGACGCTCGGGGTGTCCTCGGAGGTGGCGGACACCCTGGCGCTCCTCGCGAAGCCGCCGTTCGGCTGACGCCCTGGGTGAGACCTCCCGGGCCGGGCCCGGGAGGTCTCACCCAGGGCGTCTCAGCACCGGCCGACTCCCGCCCCCGCCCCGGACCACGCCCTGACGCGGGCGTAGGCGACCAGCAGCTCGTGGCAGGAGTAGCGGGCGGGCCGGGGGGAGGTCAGCAGCGCGGCATCGACCAGCGCCTCCAGGATCCGCTCGGCCTGCGCCTCGGACAGGCCCATCGTCGCCGCGGCGGCCGTCAGGCTCCAGTCCTGCGACGGCATCGCCACCAGGGCCAGGATGGCCCGGGCCTGCGCGCCGGTGAGTCGGCCGAAGGCCAGGTCGCACGCATCCTCGAAGCCCGCGTCGGCAGCCTCCAGCTCACCCAGCAGGCGGCTTTCGTCCGACACCCGTGCGGCCATCGACGCCACCGTCCAGGCGGGTCGCCGGGCCAGCCGGGTGGCCAGCACGCGGACGGCGAGCGGCAGATGGCCACAGGCGGCGGTGAGCGCGCCCACGGCCTCCGGCTCCGCACCGGCCCGATCGGCGCCGAGGATCGCACAGACCAGCCGGGCGGACTCGGCCGGCCGCAGGCAGTCGAGCCGAGCGGCTGCGGTCACCCCGATCGCCGGGCGCGATCGCGCGCTGATCAGCACCGCGCAGCCCGCCGTGCCGGGCAGCAGCGGGGTGATCTGCGCGTCGTCGCTCGCGTCGTCCAGCACCACCAGGACGGACCGGCCGGCCAGCACCGACCGGTACAGGGCCGCCCGTTCGGAGACGTCGTCGGGGATCCGGTCAGCGGGCACACCGAGCGCGGCCAGGAATCCGGCCAGGACCTCGCCGGGGCCCGCCGGCTCCTCGGTGGAGCCGCGCAGGCACGCCCACAACTGCCCGTCACGGAACTCGGCGGCCACCGCTTGCGCGACCGAGACGACCACGGAGGTCTTGCCCACCCCGCCCATCCCCGTGACCAGGCCCACGGCATGGCCGCCGGCGCGGACCGCGGCGGTCAGCAGCGCGATCTCATCCTCCCGCCCGACCAGGTCCGCGGGCGGGGAGGGCAACTGGCGTGGTGGAGCGGCGGCTTCGGTCCCGCCGAACGGCTCGATGCCGGCCGGTGCGATCCGGGGTCCCGGGTCGCCCCCGCGCAGGATGGCCTGGTGGACCGTGGCGAGCTCGGCGCTCGGATCGATCCCGAGCTCGTCCAGCAGGCGCTCGCGCACCTGGTGGTACACCTCCAGCGCCTCGGCCTGCCTGCCGCACCGGAACAGCGCCGTCATCCGCAGCGCCTGCAGGCGCTCGGCGAACGGGGTGAGCTCACAGGCCACCGCCAGGTCGGCCAGGATCTCCGCGTGACGGCCGAGCACCAGCTGACACTCGAACCACTGGAGCCGGGCCCGCTCCCGGTGCTGGGCGAGCACCTCGCGCTGGCGCTCGCAGAGCGGTCCGATCGCGCCGACCAGTGCCGTGGCGCCGTTCCAGAGGTTGAGCGCCGACTGCAGGCGGGCCGCGTCGGCCCGGGCGTCGCCCAGCAGCGGTGCGTTGGCGAGCCGCTCGAACTCCAGGGCGTCCACTGCCGACCGGGGCACCTTCAAGGCGTATCCCCTCCCGACCCGGACGATCAGTTCCGGGCCGAGGGCCTTCCGCAGCCGCAGCACATAGGTGGTGATCGTGGATCCCGCGCTGCGCGGCGGCCGTTCCCCGTACAGGCCGTCGATGAGCTCCTCCACCCCGACCGGCCGCCCCGCCTGCAGCGCCAGCGCGGTGAGCAGGGCGGTCTGGGTCGGCGACATCGGCCGCAGGCGCTCCTGACCCGCCATCACCTCCGGTACGCCGAGCAGTGCGAAGCGCCATGGGGCCTCGGTCGCGGCCGCGCCCCGCGCGGGCGGGCTCGGCCGCCGCTGCGCCGGCAGCAGCAGCCGGAGCTCTCCGTCTTGGCCCGCGCGCCGGACCGTCTCCCCCGCCCGGGGGAACGCGCTGACCTCCGCTGTCCCCCGGGCGAGTCCAGTGCTTGCCGCCAGCGGCATCCCGCTCCACCTTCCATTCCGTCCGCGCCCGGTGCGCATCGCACCGGGCGGTCCCCGATGCCGGCGATGCTGTCAGGGCCCGATCGACAGAGCATTGACGGCGCAGCCGGAGCCCGGGGAGCGGCGTCTACCGGTGCATGGAGTCCGCAGCTGCTCGGCATCCTGGCCGGAGTCGATCCAGAGCCGTTGAACGCCGTCTGAACGGGCCGTCCCCACCGACCAGGCGCGCCGTCCCCGGCAGACCGGTGCCGCGATGCACCCGGCCGTGCGAATCACCTCGGTCCGGTGATGCCTCCTCACCTGCCTGGTGGGAACCCTCGCAGTAGCCCACCGACGAATCGAAGGAGAAAGATCATGCCCAAGGCGGTCAGGTACGACGGGTTCGGCGGAATCGACGTGCTGCGCGTCGAGGAGGTGGAGCGCCCGGTGCCCGGGGACGGGCAGGTCCTGGTGCGCGTGAAGGCGGCCGGCATCAACCCGGGTGAGGCGATGATCCGCACGGGGGCACTGGCGCAGGTGTTCCCGTCGACGTTCCCCTCCGGGCAGGGCAGCGACCTCGCCGGGGTCGTCGAGGAGGTCGGCGCCGGGGCCGATGGGTTCTCGCCCGGCGACGAGGTGATCGGGTTTAGCGACAAGCGGGCCTCCCAGGCCGAGCTGGTCCTGGTCGAGGCCGGCGATCTCACGCGCAAGCCGGCGAAGGTCTCATGGGAGGTGGCGGGCAGCCTGCACGTCGTCGGCACGACCGCGTGGGCGGCGGTACGCGCCGTCCACCCCGAGAAGGGCGAGACCGTCGTCGTCTCCGGGGCCGCGGGGGGAGTCGGCTCGCTCGCCGTCCAGCTCGCGCGCCGCACCGGGGCCACGGTCATCGGCCTGGCGGGCGAGAGCAACCACGAGTGGCTGACGAGCCACGGCGTGATCCCGGTCGCGTACGGCGAGGGCGTCGAGGACCGGATCAGGGCCACCGCGCCGGGCGGCGTGGACGCCTTCATCGACACCTTCGGCAGCGGCTACGTCGAGCTGGCCCTCGCCCTCGGCGTCCCGGCGGAGCGGATCAACACCATCGCCGACTTCGCGGCGGCCGAGAAGTACGGGGTGAAGACCGACGGGAGCTTCGCGGCCGGGCCGGGAGCCAAGGTGCTCGCCGAGCTGGCCGGCCTGATCGCCGACGGACACCTCGACGTGCCGATCGCGAAGGTCTACCCGCTGGCGCAAGTCCGCGAGGCCTACACCGAACTCGAACGCCGCCACACCCGCGGCAAGATCGTCCTCAGGCCCTAGCGGAGGTCCACCGCGCGTCAAACGCTGCGGGCGGGTACAGACTGGAGAGGTCCGTCCAGCCGCGAGTCCGGGCGCGGCCGCCGCCAGGAGTCGGCGTCGCCGCCCAGGGAGGCGTTCGACATGGATGCGAGTCTGCCGGAACTGCGCCTCGCCGACTGGCGCGCGACCAAGGACACGCTGCACCTGTACTGCCAGATCCTGGGAAAGATCCGGCTCGCGACCACGCCGCCACGCAACCACTGGTGGAACGCCCCGCTCTACGTCGACGTGCGCGGCCTCACCACCCGGCGGCTGCACCACCAGGGCACGACGTTCGAGATCACGATCGACCTCGTCGACCACGCCCTGGTCGTACGGACCTCCGACGGCCGCACGACCTCGTTCGAACTCGGCGACGGGCTGCCCGTCGCCGAGTTCGACGCCCGTCTCCACCAGGCCCTGAAGGAGCTGGGAATCGACGTCGTCATCAGGGAGGAGCCGTTCGGCGTCCCGATGACGACACCGTTCCCCCAGGACCGGAAGCATGCCGCCTGGGACCGGGGCGCCCTCGAACGCCTCTACCGGATCCTGGACTGGTCGGACACGGTGTTCGAGGAGTTCAGCGGCTGGTTCAACGGCAAGACCAGCCCGGTGCACCTCTTCTGGCACAGCTTCGATCTCGCGGTCACCAGGTTCTCCGGCCGCCCGGCGCCACCGCTGGACACCGACCGCGTCACCCGGGAGGCGTACACACACGAGGTCATCTCGTTCGGCTTCTGGCCCGGCGACGACAACCTCGGCGACGCCGCCTACTACTCCTACACCGCCCCGGCACCCGCCGGACTCCGCGACCAGCCGCTCGCCGCCGGCAGCTGGGTCGAGTCCGGCACCGGCCTGCTGGCGATCCTGCCCTATGAGACCGTCCGCACCTCACCGGCCCCGGCCACGACCCTCCTCGCGTTCATGCAGAGCGCCTACGAAGCCGGTGCCCGCCTCGCCGACTGGGACACCGGCAGCCTGGAGTCGACCTGGTGCCCCTCCCCCGACCAACTGCGGCAGCTGCGTGCCGAAGCGACGGCCGAGCTGGGCCGCCCGGCAACGGGACGCTCCTGAGCGGGCGGTGCGGCAGCGCGGGGCGAGTGCCGGCAGCAGGTAGCAGGCAGCCTGCGGTGACGTCCGGGCGCTCAGCGGGACCGCACCGGTCACATCGCTCGTTCAACGCTCCACAGCGGCAGCCGCTCGAAGAACGTGACCGCCTCCGCACGCCATCGTGGCCGCCAGTCGGCGGCCAGCAGGCAGGCCTGTTCCGCGTGGCGCCGCATGTCCGCCCGCATCCTGTCCGCCACACCGCGGCGTTCGCCGATCTCGCGGACGGCGGCGATGGTCTCCGGTGTGCAGGCCGGGTCACCGAGCGCGGCCTCCAGCACGGCACGCTCGGCGTCACCGAGGGGTGCGGACAGCAGGGCGCTGACGGTGTGACTATGCTTCCCGTCGCGGATGTCGGTGCCGGTCGGCTTGCCCATGGTGGCCGCGTCCCCGAACAGGTCCAGGTAGTCGTCGCGCAGCTGTCCGCAGATCCCGACCAGCCGCGCGTAGCGGCGCAGGTCCTGCTCGAAGAGTGCCGGCTGCTCACCTGCCGCCAGCAGGCCCAACTGCAGGGGCGCCAGGATCGAGTAGCGGGCTGACTTGTAGTCGGCCACCCGGTGCAGGAGGTCCTCGTCCGGTGCGGTGGGGGTGAAGTCGCGTTCCAGGTCGATGATTTGGCCCATGAATGTGTCGGTCGCCGCCCGGGTCTGCACCTCGGTCATGGCCTGCCGCACCGCGCCGGGGACCTTCGCGTCCAGGAGCACCTGAAGGGACAGGGCCAGGGCGAGATCACCGGCGAGCACGGTGAGGCCGACCGCCGCGTGCGGGTGGTGGGGGAACTGCTCGCGGTAGGCGTAGTAGGTGGAAGGCCCGCCCCGGCGGGTGGGGCTGTCGTCGATGAGGTCGTCGTGCACCAGGCCGTGCGTCTGCAGCAGTTCGATGCTCAGCGCCGCGGCGTCCAGCCCGTCGACCGGCTCGGCAGTCACCAGGCGAGCCGCCTCATGCAGCAGCACGACCCGCATCCGCTTGCCGCCGCGCAACGACAGCTCCCGCAGCAACTCCAGGCAGGCCGGGGTGAAACGGCTGGACGACGGCGCGTCGAGCCTGGTGCCCAGCGTGTCGAAGTACTCCTCGAAGAGCGTGTTGAACCGGCGCGCGTATCCGGCAGCTCGGTGCAGCAGCTGCTCGTCGGGGCCACCGGCATCGGTCATGGCAAGGTCCTCCTGGTCAGGGCACGGATCGCACGCTCGTAGACGCAGAACGGTAGTGGCTGGTGTCACGGGCATCGTCGGCGCGGTGGTGCCAGGAGGTGTACCGGGCCGCCTGGGGGGTCGGGTGCGACCGAACCGTCTCCTCGACACGTCCCTTCTGGCTGAGCGACCGTGCTGCGCCGGCTGTGCCCGGTGAACCGGTCGCCGGTCCGTCCATCTCCGGGCGGCCCGTTGACCACTGACGGAGTGTGAGACCTTGCCCCAGCAGTCCTCTTCCCCCGCCGCCCGGCGACTTCGGGCCGGCCGGCTGGCCGCCGTCGCGGCCACCGCCGCCCTGGTCGCCGCAGGTGTGGCGGCACCGGCCGCCGAGGCCGCGAGCCAGGGCCGCACCGAGCTGCCGTCCGGGATACCCCAGGGGGGCTCGGGCACCTTGGCCGACACCGGTGCGGCCCCGGGCAACTGGGGGATGTCGCTGCGGGTCTACCTGGCCGGAAAGGACCCGGTCGGCATGGTCAGGGCCGCGCAGCGCGGCGCCGATCCGTCCGGGCACGACTACGCCCACTACCTGACGCCCGCCCAGTTCGACCAGCGCTACGGCACCACCGCGGCCCAGACGGCGAAGGTCAGCGACTGGCTCACCGGCTTCGGCATGCACGTCACCGGCGCCAACGCCCACTACCTGACGGTCACCGCGACCGTGGACCAGGTGCAGCGGGCGTTCGCCACCTCCATGCACGCCTACGCCTGGCAGTCGGGGCAGCCTCCGCAGCTGCTCCGTCCGGCGAGCGCGGTCTCGGTGCCGGCCGCACTCGGCCACGACATCAGCACGGTGCTCGGCCTGGACGACGGCAACCCCGTCATTCCGGATACCCCCGGTACGGCGGCGCCGGCCGGTGCCGCGGCGCCCCAGGCCCCGGCACCCCGCACCACGGCACCCCGGGCCGCAGCACGTCAGAGTGCCGCGCCCACCACCGCGGCCACCCCGCCCTGCTCGCAGTGGTGGGGCCAGAACAGCTCGCCGATCCCGGCGGTCAACGGCCGCACCAGCGCCATCGACGCGGTCTGCGGCTACACCCCGCAGCAGCTGCGCGACGCCTACGGGGTGACCAGCAGCCAGTACACCGGCAAGGGCCGCACGGTGGCCGTGGTGCTGGACGGGGCACTGCCCACCATGGAGGCCGACGCCGACAAGTTCTTCGCCGCGCACGGCGTGCCGGGCTTCGCCCCCGGCCAGTACAGCGAGAACTTCGGCCCGGACTTCGCCGCCTCCTGCCGCGGGAACTCCGACGCACCGGAGGAGCCGCTGGACGTGGAGACGCTCCACATCGCCGCACCGGACGCCAAGGTGGTCTACGTCGGCGCCGACTGCACCTCGACCGGCGGCTACGGCGGCGGCAGCCTCGCCTTCCTGGACGCGCACACCCGGATCGTGGACCAGCACCTCGCGGACGTGGTGACCGACTCGTTCCCCACCCGGGAGGACGGCGACTCGCCCGCCACCGTGGCGGCCTGGGACCAGGTGTTCCAGCAGGGCGCGCTGGAGGGCATCGGCTTCGACTACTCCTCCGGCGACTACGGTGACGGCGCGTCCGGGGAGGACGCGGGCTCCCCGCGCTATGTGACCTTCCCGGCCTCCGACCAGTGGGCGACCTCCGTCGGCGGCACCACGCTGGAGATCGGCAAGAACGGCCAGGTGACCGGCGAACTCGGCTGGGGCAACAACGCGGCGCAGATCAACCCGCAGGGCACCGGGTACCTGACCCCGCCGCCCGGGCAGTTCTTCATGGGCTCCGGCGGCGGTCGCAGCAACCTGGTCAGCGAGCCCTGGTACCAGAAGAACACGGTCCCCTCGGCCCTGGCGACCGACGGAGGAACCGGGCCGGCCCGCCGGGTGCAGCCGGACATCGCCGCCGACGGCGACCGCGCCACCGGCTGGCTGATCGGCTTCACCACTCCGGGCGGCGCCTACCACGAGGAGATCGGGGCCGGCACCAGCGGCTCCTCCCCGCTGATCGCCGCGCTCGAAGCCGACGCGGGCCAGGCCGCCGGCCACGCGCTCGGCTTCGCCAACCCGCTGATCTACAAGCTGCACAACACTCCGGCGATCCGCGACATCGTGCCGGCCCCGGCCGGTCAGGAGCCCTGGGCGCTGACCTTCCTGCCGAAGTGGGACGACCCGACCGCCTTCAACAGCTACCTGACCCAGTTCGACCAGGACGGCTCGCTGAAGACCGCCCCCGGCTACGACGAGGTCACCGGCGTCGGCTCGGCGACCGCGGACTTCGTCCGTTCCTTCGCCCGCCACTGACCGCCGCAGCGCATCGGAGCCGTTCGTTCCACCGTCACGGTGGCGGTGGAACGAACGGCGGCTCCGGTGGTGGCTCCGGGACCGGGCCCGGACAATCGGGTCATGGCAGGCCTTGAAGCGAACCCCGGAACAGTGCATCTCGCCCATGGGGCGGGCTACGTCAGCCCTGGCGTCGCGCTCGATGAGTCGGTCGCGGGCATCATCCGGATCGACGAGTGCGGTTGGGTGCACGTCACGCAGAAGGACGGAGCCCGGGTGTCGTTCCCGCCGCACGCCGTGGAGCGCATCACCTGGGGCGAGCCCGCCACCTAGCGCGGGCCCGCCGCGTCCTCCCCTGCCGGCACCGCCTCGGATCGCCCCGCAGCATCCCGCGAGGTTCGCGACCCGATAGCCATGGGTAGGCAAGGGTGCACTGAACGTAGGCGGCAGAAGGGAACCGGAATGAGCGGTCAGCCGGCAGGGGCGACGGACACTGGCGACGGCCAGGCTGCGGCACCGTACGAGGAGGCCGATGTCATCTTCCACGGCGGTGAGATCGTGACCGTCGCCGCCGACGCGGACGAGTCCGGTCCCGGTCCCGAGGCGGTGGCCGTCAAGGACGGTGTCATCGTCCACGTCGGCGACTACCGGGAGGCCGTCAGCCGCTGGCAGGGGCCGCGAACGCAGGTGCGCGACCTCGCCGGTCGCGCTCTGCTGCCCGGCTTCATCGACGCCCACGGCCACCTGGGCGGCATCGGGCTGCAGGCCACCCTCGCCAACCTGCTGGCCGCCCCCGACGGGGACGTCACCGACATCGCCTCGCTCCAGGAGAAGCTGCGCGCCTGGGCGAAGACCCCGGTGGGCGCCTTCTCCAAGTGGATCATCGGGTTCGGCTACGACGACGCCATGCTCGCCGAACGCCGCCACCCCACCCGTGAGGAGCTGGACGCGGTGTCCACCACGCGGCCGGTGCTGGCCATCCACCAGTCCTTCCACCTCGGGGCGGTGAACAGCCGCGGTCTGCGGGAGTTGGGCTACACCAAAGCCACTCCCGACCCGGACGGCGGCGTGATTCGCCGTCAGGTCGATCCGCTGGAAAGGCCATTCGGCGAGCCCAACGGCGTGCTGGAGGAGACCGCTTTCAGCCCTGCCTCCGAAAAGGCCACCAAGGGCCTGCCGTTGACCGCCCTGGCCGCCCTGTTCAGCAAGGGCGTGGCGTCAGCCGCGAGCTTCGGCTTCACGACCGTCCAGGAGGGCGGCGCCACGCTGGAGAACCTCCAGGCACTGCGGGACGCCGCGGCCGTCGTACCGTTCAAGATCGACGTCGTCGCCTACGCACGGGCCGACGAGGCGACGGCCTCGCCGGAGGCGGACCCGGTCCGGGCGAGCCAGGAGTACCACCGGGGCGTGCGGGCGGCCGGGGTGAAGATGTACCTGGACGGGTCCCCGCAGGGCCGCACCGCCTGGCTCACCAAGCCCTACAGGGAGCGGCCGGAGGGCACGCCCGAGGGCTACTGCGGCTACCCCACCATCGAGGACCCCAAGGTCGTGCTCGACCAGGTGCGCACCGCCTACGCCAAGGGCTGGCAGGTACTGGCGCACGTCAACGGGGACGCCGCGATCGACCAGTTCATCGAGGCGGTCGAGACCGCCTCCGATGGGGTCGAGCCCGCCGGCGCTGACCGGCGGACGGTGGCGATCCACGCCCAGACCGCCCGCGAGGACCAGATCGAGGACTTCGCCCGCCTGGGCATCATCCCGTCCTTCTTCTCCATGCACACCTTCTACTGGGGCGACTGGTACCGCAAGACCGTCCTCGGGCCGAGGCGGGCCGCGACCATCTCCCCGGCCCGCTGGGCCGTCGACCGGCAGATGATCTACACCTCGCACCACGACGCCCCGGTGGCCCTGCCCAACTCGATCGCCATCCTGTCCAGCCAGGTCACCCGCCGCACCCGCACCGAGCAGGTCGTCCTCGGGCCCGAGCAGTGCGTGTCGGCCCTGGACGCGGTCAAGTCCATCACCATCAACGCCGCCCACCAGTACTTCGAGCAGGACCGCAAGGGCAGCATCGAGGTCGGCAAGCTCGCCGACCTGGTGATCCTCTCCGCGAACCCGCTGACGATCCCGCCGGACGAGATCAAGGACATCACGGTCGCCGAGACCATCAAGGAGGGGACCACCATCCACTCCGCCGCCGCCGTGAGCAGCGACGACCCCGAGCCCGGGCTCGAAGTCCCGACCGACTACCAGTGGCACGGCTGCTGCTGACGGTCCATCAGCCAGCACTCCGGGCCCCAGGCCCGGAGTGCCGCACCGGCCAAGCCCGTTGGCGCCATCGGCCGAGTACGTTGGCGTCAGCGGGCGAGTACGTGGCCGTCGTGGGGCGGTGGTCTCGGGAGCGGCGCAGGTCGGTGGTGACGTAGCTGCGCTGCAGCCAGCGGTCCGCTCCGTCGTACCGGGGCTGGAAGGCGGTGCGGCCGTGGACGGTGACGCGGTTGTCGACGATCACCAGGTCCCCCGGAGTCAGGCGCAGGATGCGGGCGGTCGCCTCGCAGGCGCGGCCGAAGTCGGCCAGTGCGGCGGCGGCCCGAGCGGTGAGCGGGGTGGTGACGAGCTGGGCCATCCGGATGTCGGGATCCTCAGGCGCTCCGGACAGCACCGCTCGGGGCTCGGCAGCGGGCTCGCCCGTGGCGGCGCCGGGGCCGAAGGAGGGTGGTGGTGTGGTGATGAACTCCGTTGTGAACAGGGCCTGGCGGCTGGCTGGGGTGAGGAGCGGCAGCGCTTGGCGCAGGCCGGCGACGCGCATGCCGGCGGTCTGGTCGTGGTCGGCGCGCAGGCACAGGAAGACCACGTAGTCGGGTGGGTGGGGTGGAAGCCGTTCTCGGTGTGGAAGGACAGCGGCACCGACCCGGCGTTGCCGTGGAAGGCCTCCTGCCCTGGCACGGGCACGACGTCCTGCACGAGGGCGCCGGACTTCTCGGCGAGGTAGGCGAGCGGCTCGCCCAGTCCGCAGGCGACCATGGTGAGCACCGCGGCCGGGACGGTGGGCTGGCGCTGGACCGAGCCGAGTACGGCCGGTGTGGCCGGCAGGGCCGCCCGGTCGACGGGCAGGCCGCCGATCACCAAGGTGCCGTGCGGGCCGGAGTGCCGTCGGAACCGGCGCACCGCGCGGCGCAGCGCTAGCGGCAGCTCCTCCCAGGCGTCCCGGGCCCGTGCCACCCACTCGGGGCTGTCGACCTGGTCGGGTCCGCCAGTGCACAGGGTGCGGGCCAGCCGCTCGCATGCGTCCGCATCGACCGGATCCAGTTGCCAGTCGGCGGCGGCGGTGCCTTGAGGGGTGTCGGACATCAGGTCTCCTGCCGGTGGTGTGGGCGGCGGACGCGCGGGCTCAGGAGTGGCGCAGGTCGGCCACGGCGTCGGCGATGTAGTGGTCCCCGAACCGGATCAGGCGGGCGTACTGGGCCGCGCGGCGATGCCGCATGAGCCGTAGTTCGGCAACGGCGTTGTCGGGGCCGTCAGACCGCTGGGCGATGGAACGGCGCAGGTGCACCATCGAGTACGCGAGGGTGATGTGCCGTTCGGCGTCGACGATGTCGGCTTCCAGGAGGGCGCCCCGCGCCTCGGCCAGCTCGGGGGCGCGGGCCGCCAACTCCTCATAGGAGTCGGGGACCACCGACAGCAGGTCCTTCATCGCGGACCGGAAGAGCTTGTACCCGCGGTGCTGGCGCCCGCTCAACGGGATGTCCGTCGACGGAGGCGCCATGGTCTGGCGGATCGCCGCCATGTAGTAGTCGGTCGGGATCGTACTGGCGTGGTTCATGGCCGCCGGGAAGCCGCGCACATACCCCGTCGCGTCCGCCAGTCGCAGCAGCGCGGCATCGCCGTCGCCGTGCCGCAGTTGGCGAGCGGCGTCGGCCACGGCGACGGCGGCGCAGACGTTGAACAGGACGTGGACCTGGTGCCCGATGAGCCACCGGGCACTCCACGTGCTCTCCAGCGACGGCCCCGCCCCGGCCTCGGGGACGGCCACGGCCGGAACGGACTCGGGGTCGGCGCCCGGCACCGCGCCGGTGAGGTCGAGCACCGACTGCCGCATCCCGGCCACCTCCAGCGCCAGGTCGGCACCTGAGAGCGGAGCATCACACAGATCCTCCAGACCGCGGTGGATGACCAGGGCACCGTGCAGGGCGGCCTGCTGATCCGAGAGTTCCACCTCGCGAACCCGGAAGTACGACTGGCTGGTTGACTCCGCCGGAACGTCCTCACCGGCCACGGCCGGGGCCAGGGCCGACAGCGCGGCCACCAACTCACCGGCCACCGCGGCGGCTTGCCGCAGCGCGGCGGTCCGCTCGACAGGTCGGCCGTGGGTCGCCACCCCGGCCAGCACGTGTGCGGTCCGCTTGGCCTCGGCCTCGACCCGCGGGCCGAGCACCGGCACCGGCCGCCCGCCTCGGGGTTCACGGAAGACAGCGACAGGAGGATGGCCGGCAACCGGCGATAAGCCCATGGTTGGAATATGTCGCCAGGAACCCACCACCCGAAACCCTGACCGGCAGGACGATTCCGGTGCGGTGCACTGGAGTTGGCGGCCGGCGCGGCGACCTGGGCTAGCAGCACTGCGACGGCTCGCCAGGTGCAACGAAAAAGACCGGCCCGGCACACTTGGTGTGCCGGGCCGGTCTTTGCTACTGAGTAGCGGGGACAGGATTTGAACCTGCGACCTCTGGGTTATGAGCCCAGCGAGCTACCGAGCTGCTCCACCCCGCGTCGGTGAACATCACTCTACGGCACTGCGGTCGGTATGCGAAATCCGGTCGCGGCGGGGGTCCGGTCCCGGTCGGTCAAGACCCTCCTCCGCAGCCTCGACTAGCTCGGGCCAGCTCAGGCGCGTCAGCCGGCGACCCCCGGCACCACCAGGCCGGACTCGTACGCGATCACCACCGCGTGGGTCCGGTTCTGCGCGCCGAGCTTGGTCAGAACGTTCCCGACGTGTGTCTTCACCGTCTCCAGGCTCACCGTGAGCGACTCCGCGATCTCCGGGTTGGACAGGCCGGTGGCCATCAGCCGCAGCACCTCCTCCTCCCGGCCGGTCAGCGCCGCCTTCGGCAACGCCTCGGCACAGGCCAGCGGGCGGGCGGCGACCATGCGGCGCAGTGCCGCCGGGAAGAGGATCGCCTCCCCCGCCGCCACCACCCGCACCGCCTCCGCGATCTGCCGGACCGGCAGCCGCTTGAGGACGAACCCGCTGGCCCCGGCGCTGAGCGCGGCGGTGACGTAGTCGTCGTTCTCGAAGGTGGTGATCACCACGACCTTCGGCGGCCCACCCTGTTCGCCCGGTTCGCCTGGTCCGCCCGGTGCGGCCAGCAACTGCCGGGTGGCCTCGATCCCGTTGCGGCGCGGCATCCGCACGTCCATAAGGACCACGTCCGGCCGCAGTCGCCGCGCCTGCTCGACCGCCTCGACGCCGTCGGCGGCCTCGCCGACCACCGTGATGCCCGGCTGGGCCGCGAGCAGCATGCGCAGACCGCTGCGGGTCACCTCGTCGTCGTCCGCGATCAGGAGGGTGACAGCGGTACCGGTAGGACCGGCCTCGGGGCCCGTCATGCCGACAGCCGGATCGGGAGCCGGACCGCCAACCGCCAGTGCTGCGGCCCGTGCGGGCCGGCGTCGAGGTCACCGTGCAGCAGCCGCACCCGCTCCGCCAGCCCGGGCAGACCGTGCCCGGAGGTCGGAAAGGCACCCGGGCCCGTGCCCGGGCTCGCCCCGGTCCGGTTGACCACACTGAGCTCCAGTCCGTCCGGCGCGGCCACCACCCGGACCTCGATCGGACCGCCCGCCCCGTGCCGCAACGCGTTCGTCAGCCCCTCCTGCAGGATCCGGTACGCCGCCCGGGAGAGCGTCCCCTGCACCTGGTCCAGCTGGCCCGACAGCTCCGGCTCCACCACCGCGCCCGCGTGCCGCAACCGCTCCAGCAGCTCGGGCAGGTCGGCCAGGGTCCGGGTCGGCGCCGTCCCCGCCTCCTCCTCGCGCAGCACGCCCAGCACGTAGTCCAGGTCCTCCAGCGCGGCCCGGGTCGACTCCTCGATGCTGCGCAGGGCGGCCCGCGCCGCCACCGGGTCGACGGAGAGCACCTCGCCCGCCACCGCCGCCTGGATGGTGGCCGCCGTCAGCGTGTGCCCGATCGAGTCGTGCAACTCGTGGGCCAGCCGGTTGCGTTCGGCCAGCTGCTGCTCCCGTTCGGCCGCCAGCGCGAGCCGCTCGGCCGACGACGGTCCCAGCAGCCTCGGCGCCAACCACCGCAGAGCGCCCGTCAGCACCGCGCACAGCGCCGGCACCAGCAGCAGGCAGGCGAGCGCCAGCACCCAGCTCCAGACGCCCGTCACCCGCACCGACCAGTTGAACAGGCTCAGCCCCGCGTCGTTGCCGGTCCACCCGCCCGGCAGGGCCACGCCCAAGCCGAGCAGCACCATGCTCGCCAGGCCTCCCGTCCACCCCAGTGCCACGTGCAGCAGCAGCCAGAGCGGAGTGCGCCAGCGGTCGGCAGCGGACGGCACGGCGCGGGCCGGCACGGCAGGAGTCGGCCCGGCGCCGGTTGGGCGCGCCGCCTGACGACCCGCCGCCAAGTCCGGCAGCGGCACCCCCAGCAGTCGCCGGGCGCAGGCGATCAGCACCCGCCGGGTGGTGCGGGCCAGCCCGAGCACGGCGACCAGCGCCGCCCAGACCAGCAGGGTCAGAACAGCGCGGGCGGCGGAGGGAGCCGAGCGCCAGACCAGCACCGGCACCATGGCGAACGGCAGCAGTGGCAGGCTCAACAACGCGCCGCAGTAGGCGAACAGCGCACCGGTATACGTGGAGCCGCGCAGCAGCGGCCGGATTCCCCTGATCATGATCGCCAGTATGGCCGGGCAGCTCACCGGCGGCCTCCCCCGATCGAGGGAGCGCTTTCTCCCGCCTTGCCGCGATGCGCGCCCCGCGGTCCGGCGACCAGGATCGTGCCCTGCCACGTTGACGGATGGGGACGGCCGATGAACACGCAAGAGCTGGAGACGTCACCGCATCCCCGGGCTCCGACCGCCTCGGCTCCAGCGCGGGCCCGGGGGCGCGGCCGGGGCGGGCCGCCTGCGACCGACGCGAACGGCCTGGCCGCGACGGCCGTGGAACTGGGCGTCAATGCCTTGCTCAGCTCGCTCTTCCTGATCGGCGGCCTGCTCGGCCTGGTCGGCCTGGTCCTGGGCACCGCCGCCCTGAAGAGAGCCATGAGCACCAGCACCGGCCGACGCCAGTCCGTCACCGCCGTGGTGACGTCGTTCATCGCGATCGCGGTCTCCGCCCTGGTCGCGCTCCTCGCCCTCTGGTGCGCCCACCGGTTCCATGGCTCCTACCAGTTGAACCACGTCCACCAGTACGGCAGAAGGCTGCTGCACCTCATGCTGGGGCGCGCTTGAACGGTGGGCCGATCGCCCCCGCCCCCGCCGGGTACGGCACTTGATCACGGCCGGCGCGGCGAACGTACTCCTCGCGGAAGAAGCCGCCGCCCCGATAGGGGCCCAGGTGCCGGGGATGACCGGGAGTTGGGGTCAGCGCTCCATCAATCGCATCTGAGCCTCGTTGTGGGTGTCGCCGGCGGCCGGGGGCAGGCTGGTGAGCCTGGCGAGCTGCTCGTCGGAGAGGTGGACGGCGTCGGCGGCGGTGTTCTCCTCGACGCGGGCCACGTGCCGGGTGCCGGGGATGGGGGCGATGTCGTCGCCCTGGGCCAGCAGCCAGGCGAGTGCGACCTGAGCCGGGGTGGCACCGATCTGGGCGGCGATGGCGGCGACCTCGTCGGCCAGGCGCAGGTTGTGCTGGAAGTTCTCGTCGGCGAACCGCGGGTTGTCGGCGCGGAAGTCGGTGGGGTCGAACTGGTCGGTGGAGCGGATCGTGCCAGTCAGGAAGCCGCGCCCCAGGGGCGAGAAGGGCACGAAGCCGATGTTCAGCTCGCGCAGCACCGGCAGCACCCGGGCTTCGGGGTCGCGGGTGAACAGCGAGTACTCGGACTGGACGGCGGTGACCGGGTGGACGAGGTGGGCGCGGCGGATGGTGTCGGGTCCGGCCTCGGACAGGCCGATGTGCCGGATCTTGCCCTGGGTGACGAGGTCGGCGAGGGCCCCGACAGTGTCCTCGATCGGGGTGCCGGGGTCGACGCGGTGCTGGTAGTACAAGTCGACGTGGTCGGTGCCCAGGCGCTTGAGGGAGCCTTCGACGGCGGCGCGGATGTTGGCCGGGCTGCTGTCCGTGGCTCCCTGGCGGCCGGTGTGGGAGATCAAGCCGAACTTCGTCGCCAGCACGACCTGGTCCCTGCGGCCTTTGAGGGCGCGGCCGACGAGTTCCTCGTTGACGTAGGGGCCGTAGACCTCGGCGGTGTCGATGAAGGTGACGCCCAGGTCGATGGCGCGGTGGATGGTGCGGACGGACTGGGCGTCGTCGGTTCCGGCGCCGGTGTAGCCGTGGGACATGCCCATCGCACCGAGGCCGATCCGGGAGACGTCCAGCTCACGCAGCTTGATGTGCTTCACAGTTGTTCCGTTCGCTCGGGGTTTGCCGAAGTCGAGGATGGCCCATGGGGAGTGCTCCTGGTGCGACGCGCGCCGACACCGCAGCCGGTGCCGGGTCAGGGGCGCACGATGACCTTGAGCGCCTCGCGGTCGTTCATCAGCCGGTAGCCCTCCGCGACCTGTGCCAAGGGGACGGTGCGGTCGAAGACCCGGCCGGGGCGGATCTCACCGCTGAGGATGTGCGGCAGCAGTTCCTCGATGTAGGCACGGGCGGGTGCGACGCCGCCGGTGAGGGTGATGTTCCGCAGGAACTCGGGGAACCCGAAGGGGACTTCGGGATACTGCGGGGCGCCGACCCGGCTGATGACCCCGCCGTCCCGGACCACGCCGGCGGACTGGACGAGGGCGTCCTTGAGCCCCACGCACTCCAACACCCGCTCGGTGCCGTGGCCGGCGGTCAGCTCGCGCACGGCGTCCACGCCGTCCTGGCCTCGTGCGGCGACCACGTCGGTGGCGCCGAACTCGCGGCCGAGGTCGGTGCGCTGAGCGTGGCGGCCCATCAGGATGATCCGTTCGGCGCCGAGCAGCTTCGCGGCGATGACCGCGGACAGGCCGACCGCGCCGTCACCGATCACGGTGACGCTCTCGCCCGCCCGGACACCGGCCGTCCGGGCGGCGTGGTAGCCGGTGCACAGCACGTCGGACAGGGTGAGCAGGTCGGGCAGCAGCTCGGAGCCCTCGGTGACGGGGAGCTTGACCAACGTGCCGTCGGCATAAGGGACCCGAGCCGCCTGGCCCTGGCCGCCGTCGACGCCGCCCACGCCCCACGGGCCGCCGTGGCGGCAGGAGGTGTGCAGGCCCTGACGGCAGTACTCGCAGGTGCCGTCCGAATAGGTGAAGGGGGCCACGACCACGTCACCCACCTGGACGCCCCTCACCTGTGTGCCGGTCTCCTCGACCACGCCGATGAACTCGTGGCCCATCTGGCGGGGGGTGTCGGTGAGCGGCTGCGACTTGTACGGCCACAGGTCGCTGCCGCAGACGCAGCCCAGCACGATGCGCACGACGGCGTCGGTGGGCTGCTGGATCTTCGGGTCCGGGACGTCCTCGACGCGTACGTCGCCGGCCTGATGGAGGAGTGTTGCGCGCATGGTGGGTGCCTTCCCGTAATTGCGTGATTGCGTGGCGGATGCTGGAGCGGAGCGGCAGATGCCCGCTTCCTCAACCCTGCCCCCGGCCCGGGCCGCGCGGCAGGCCGAGCCGTTCCGGGGAGCAGCAGCGGGGGTGTGGCAGGGCCCCCCTGGTGGCAGGCGCCCAGGTTGCGGGCGGGCCACACTGGTGCACATGGCAGCGGAGCAGCACCACGACGCCGGCGGCACCGAACTGGGGCGGTTCCTGCGCGCCCGGCGCACCCAGGTGACCCCGGCCGAGGTCGGCCTCACCCCCGGCGCCGGGGTACGCCGCACCCCGGGACTGCGCCGCGAGGAAGTCGCCGCGCTGGCCGGGGTCAGCATCGACTACTACACCCGGCTGGAACGCGGCAAGGAGACCCGACCCAGCCTGGCCGTCGTCGACGCACTCGGACGCGCCCTGAAACTGGACCAGGACGAGCACGACCACCTGCGCGACCTGGTGATCCGGGCCGCGCGCTACGCCCCCGAACCCCCGGCCGCCCCCAGCCGCACCGTGAGCCCCCAGGTCAAGCTCCTGCTGGAGAACCTGCGCCCGAACCCGGCCTACGTCACCAGCCGCACCCTGGACCTGCTCGCCCACAACCCCGGCGCGCTCGCCCTGTACGCCGGCCTCGAGGACTGGCCCGCCAAGCAGCGCAACCTCGCCCGCTTCCTCTTCCTCCACCCCGCCGCCCGCGACCTCTACGCCGACTGGGACACCCAGGTCCGCAGCTGCGTCGCCCGCCTGCGCGCCCTGGCCGGCACCGACCCCGACGCCCCCGACCTGGCCACTCTCATCGGCGAACTCCTCCTGAAGAGCCGGGACTTCGCCAAACTCTGGGACCGCTACGAGGTCACCCGGCGCGCCCACGCCCAGCGGCCCAAGACCTTCCACCACCCCCAGGTCGGCGAGATCACCCTCAGCTTCCAGGGCATGCAGCTGGAAGGCACCCCCGGCCACCGCCTCGGCGTATACCTCACCACGCCCGGCAGCCCCGAACACGACGCCATCGTGCTCCTCGACATGACCGCCCCCAGCCAGCCGACAGCGAAGCAGCCCACCCGACCGGACCGCTGACGCCGGATCGCTCAGCGCTCCGCAGCGGCAGCCGGTCGAAGAAGGTGACCCCACTCCGCACGGCACCGGGCGCGGGGTGGTGTCAGGAGGTGTACCGGGTGGCGGTGATCGCCAGGTCGCGCAGGGCAACCTCTGCGGCTTGCGGGAAGGCGGCCGCGTCCAGGACGCGCAACACCTGCTCGTAGCGGGAGGTGATCAGCCGCTCGGTGGCTTCTCGGGCCCCGGTGGTCTCCAGGATGTCCCTCACCTCTGCCGCCTCGCACTCCCGCAGATCGGCCCGGCCCACCAGATGGCGAAGCCGCTCCCGCTGGACCTGGTTGGCCCGCCGCAGACCCAGCGCCAGCAGAACGGTCCGCTTGCCTTCCCGCAGATCGCCCAGGCCCGGCCGACACGCGCCGTCCGGGCTGCCGAAGACGTCGAGGAGATCGTCCCTGATCTGGAACGCCTCCCCCAGTGGCAGGCCCAGCTGCGTGAAGGCGTCCATGGTGGCCGCACCGGCCCCGGCGACAGCGGCTCCCAGCTGCAGCGGCCGCTCGATGGTCGCGGAGGCGGTCTTGAGACGGATGATCCGCAGTGCCGCCTCGATGTCGTCAGGACCCCGGCCGGTGCCCATCACATCCAGGTACTGGCCGTACATCACCTCCTCCAGCATCGCGTCGTACAACCCATGGACCACCGGATACCGCCCGGCATCCAGCCGGGCGGTGTGCAGAAGTTCCTGAGCCCACGTCAATGCCAGGTTCCCCACCAGCAAGGCGCCGCCCGCACCAAGGCGTTCGGCCCGCACATCCCCGCCCAGCTGGGCGCGCAGGGCACGGTGGACGGCAGGGCGGCCACGGCGACTGGCCGAGTCGTCCATGATGTCGTCGTGGATGAGGGCGAACGCGACGAACAACTCCAACGATGCCGCTACTCGCAGAACCGACGTCACGTCACCGTGTCCGCCTGCGGCATGCCAGCCCACCACGCACAACATCGCCCGGATCCGTTTGCCGCCGGCCGCCAGGAAGTCCCGCACCGTCCGCACCACCTCCGGCGGGTGCCCACACCCGGCCGCCGCCCGGGCCTTACCGGCCAGGAAGTCCTCCAGCACCGCATCGACCTGCCGCCGGACCGCCCTCAGGTCGATCCCGTGCGCAGCAACCACACCCGACGTCATCGGTTCAGCATCCTCGCAGCAGGCCAGGCCGGGCCCCACCGGACCCGGTAGCGGTGACCGCAGGGGCGACTCCGGCCGGTTTGACGGGGTCGGCCGCACAGCGTGCAGCCAACCCCCTCGTCACCCATGTGGTCTGCATGCCTCATCAACGACCAGGAGCACCGCAGAGCACGCACCGACCAGTCCAATCAGACCCCCAGAGACCCCGCCAGGCTGGCTCTCGACGTCTACAGCCGGCACTGCAACCGCCATCGTCCACCGCTGACCGGCGGCCTTGGTGACGCCGAAGTCAGACTTCGGCATCGGTGTCGGCGTGATCCGCTTTCGGGTCTTCCAGCAGTCCCCGGTCGTCCTCTGTCTCTACGAACGAGCTCGCAGAGGATAGATGCTGTGTCCTCCAGCGGGCGTTGTTATAGAGCGTCCGGGAAGTTTGGGCTACCTCCTTTTCACCGCCATAGTCGGGCCCTTCCTGAAGGTACCGGTTCTTGTGGCTTACGAAGCGGAGGGTGTCGCCCGCTCGAAGCACCCGGTTGCCGCCGGCGGTGATGTTGCCGGTCGTACTGATGGAACCCGCAGTCTGGTTGATGCTGTTCTCAACCGCGAACGCACCATTGACCGTCGACTTGATCTTGGTGACGGCAAGAGTGCCGTAGACGTTGAGGTTGGCGGTGTCCTTGATGTCGAGGCGACCCGTCTTGAGCCAGATGTACCCGTTGGCCCCGGGGTCGACGGTGATACTGCCGTTCGCGGTAAGGGTCTTGCCCGCCTCGATGGTGACATTGCCCTTGGCCGTGATGGTGCTGTTGGCGGTAAGGGGACCGTTGGCGGTGAGCGCGCCCTGGGCGACCGCCGGGCCGGCCGTCGCGGTGAGCGCGCCGTAGACGGTGATCTGGCCGCCGTTCTGCGGGATGGTCAGGCCGGCCTGCCCCTGGAATGAGAGAGTGTTCTTGACGCTGACACTGCCATCGGAGGTAGCGGCCGCCACGCTGGTGACCGCGACATCGGGGTTGTTGACCTTGATGTAGGTGGTGAGGTAGCGAACTTCGTTGCCCATCTTGGCTTCGAGGGTGAAGCTGGAGTCGTCGACCAGGTTTTCCGGGGAGGTCCAAGTGCCGTCCTTGGCCGTGGACGAGCCCTGGGTGCCGTCCGGCTTGCGGTAGTACATGGTGTACGTCGCGTGGGGGGTGCCTTCCCAATTGAGGGTGGCCTTGGTGTTGCGGCCGATGGCCACGGAGGCCGGGCGGAAGCTGTGCAGGTAGAACGAGTCGTCGCGCTTGCTGACGCCGCCTTTGCCGGTGCGTTCCTGGAAGGGGCCGTCCGCTCCGGTGGCCGAGGTGGACTCTTCCCAGATGATGTCGACCGGCCCGGCGCCGCCATTGACCTCGATGCCCCACAACTCCAGCTGGACGCTCCAGGTTCCGTCGAACGCGGCGGGCTCGTTCGGCGGCGGCGAGCAGGTGAAGACGACCTGGTTGGGGTCGCGGGTGTCAGGCACGACGGCCCACTGCCGCTTGCCGTCGGGCACGGTCAACTCGTAGCGGATCAGGGTCGGTTCA
Source organism: Kitasatospora acidiphila (assembly GCF_006636205.1). Classification (NCBI taxonomy): domain Bacteria; kingdom Bacillati; phylum Actinomycetota; class Actinomycetes; order Kitasatosporales; family Streptomycetaceae; genus Kitasatospora; species Kitasatospora acidiphila. The sequence continues at coordinate 2,176,131 of NZ_VIGB01000003.1, forward strand.
CTGGTCAGGGCAGAGGCCTGACGGCCGGTCGGGATGCGGACCCTGAACCACTTGCAGTGCACGGGCCAGCTGCCGCCGGACTTCACCCTGCCGTAGGTGAAAGTCAGCTTGGCGTACTCCGGCTTGGCGAAGGTGGAGACGTTCAGCGCGCCAGGCTCGGGAACCATCTCCGGCGGGAGCAGCATGGGAAGGTCAGCGGCGGTCACGGTTCTGTAACTCCTTAGTGCAGGTTGTCAGTTGGCTAGGGGCACAACGGTGAGGGCAGCAGTGCCGGCGCGGCGCTGCTGGCTGCTGTCACCGAGTGCGGCGTCCCCGGTGATGCGGCTCTCGGTGCCGAGTGGGGCACTGAAGGCCAGACCGGGCCCCACCGGACCCGGTAGCGGCGATCTCAGCGGCGACTCCGGTCGGCTTGAGGGAGTCGGCCGTACAGCGTGCGGACGACCCCCTCGTCGCCCATGCGGTCTGCATGCCTCATCAACGATCAGGAGGACCGCAGAGCACGCACCAACCAGTCCACTCAGACGCCCGGAGACCCCGCTGCGCTGGCGAGGGCACCGAGCCGCCGAACCGACGGACCAACAGGACCTACACCGGACGCTCGGTCAAACGGCACATGCCGACCGCACATCGCGAGGCGACCGCCCACTGCGAACGGGGCAACGCAACCCTGCGGCGCGAGGTCCTCGACCAGTTACTGACAGGGAACGAGACCCACGCCCGGCCGGGCCGCGACGCCTACACCCGGCGCGACCACCGCCATCGTCCACCGCTGACCGGCGGCCTTGGCGACGTCGAAGTCAGACTTCTGGCTTGGCGTTGACCTGGTCTGCCCTAAGGGGCTCAGGCAGCTCCTGGTCACTCTCGGGTGTCTCTGCGAGCGAGGTCGCCGAAGACACGTGGAGAGCCTTCCAACTTGAGGTGGTGTAGAGCGTCCTTGAGGCCATGACGTTCTCGTGGTCCCGCCCGTAGTCGGCATCGTGGCTGAGATACCTGTTCTGGACATTCAGGAAGCGGAGTGTGTCACCCGCTCGAAGCACCCGATTTCCGCCGGCGGTGACGTTGCCAGTAACGCCGAGGGCGCCAGTGACCGTGACAGTGCCGTTGAGGCCGAGTACCCCGGCTCCGCGTCCGTTGATTTCGCTGGCCGCAATAGTGATGGTGCTGATGGCGCCGCTGTAGGTTCCATTGCCGGTGACGGAGAGAACGCCATCGGCGAAAGTGGTTTTCACCTTTTTGGCGACATTCGCTGCGTTCGGCATGTTCTCGATAGTGAGCACACCGTTTTCGGGCGACCTGATGGCCTTCGCGATGACGGCATTGCTGAATTCGGTGCTGCTGTTCGAGATGGTCAAGGCCCCGCCTGCGATGCTCAGGGGCCTCTCGTTGGGCGCTGTGGCGTTGTAAGGACCACGGATCTCCCCAACGCGGAGGACCTTGCCGGCCGCCTGGGTGACATGCCCGTTGAACACACTGTCGCTGGCGGCGGTCACGCTGGTGACGGCGATGTCGGGGTTGTTGACCTTGATGTAGGTGGTCAGGTAGCGAACTTCGTTTTTCATTTTCGCTTCGAGGGTGAAGCTCGTGTCATCGACCAGGTTTTCCGGGGAGGTCCAGGTGCCGTCCTTGGCCGTGGACGAACCCTGGGTGCCGTCCGGCTTGCGGTAGTACATGGTGTACTCGGCGTGGGGGGTGCCCTCCCAGAGGAGGGTGGCCTTGGTGTTGCGGCCGATCGCCACGGAGGCCGGGCGGAAGCTGTGGAGGTAGAACGAGTCGTCGCGCTTGCTGACGCCGCCCTTGCCGGTGCGTTCCTGGAAGGGGCCGCCCACTCCGGTGGCCGAGGTGGACTCCTCCCAGATGATGTCGACCGGGCCGACGCCGCCGTTGACCTCGATGCCCCACAGTTCCAGCTGGACGCTCCAGGTTCCGTCGAACGCTGCGGGCTCGTCCGGCGGCGGCGAGCACGTGAAGACAACCTGGTTGGGGTCGGTGGTGTTGCGCGTGACGTCCCACTTCCGTTTGTTGGCGGGCCAGGTCAACTCGTAGCGGATCAGGGTCGGTTCGCTGGTCAGGGCGGAGGCCTGGCGACCGGTCGGGATGCGGACCTTGAACCACTTGCAGTGCACCGGCCAGTTGCCGCCGGACTTCACTTTGCCGTAGGTGAAGGTCAGTTTGGCGTACTCCGGTTTGGCGAAGGTGGAGACGTTCAACGGGCTCGGGTCCTCGACCATGGCGGGCGGGAGCAGCATGGGAAGGTCAGCGGTGGTCATGACTCTGGAACTCCTCGATGCAGGCTGTCAGTTGGCCAGGGGCATGACGGTGAGGGCGGCGGTGCCGGCGCGGCGCTGCGGGCTACTTTCACCGCGCGCGGTGTCCTCAGTGATGCGGCTCTGGGTGCCGAGTGGGGTGCTGATGTCGAGGGTGAGGGTGAGGGTCCAGGTGCCGTCGAAGCTGGCGGGTTCGGCGGGGCTGAGGGTGAGGGTGGTGACGGTCGGGTCGGTGGTGGTGGTTTCGACCAGCCATTGCCGACCTCGGCCGGGGCCGCGTTCGAGTTCCAGTCGGGTGCGGAGGATGACGGGCTCCCCGGTCCGCGCGGCTGCGCCGTGGGCTGTCGGGAGATCGACGGCGATCCGTCCGCACCGCACCGGCCAGGCGGTACGGCCCTCCGGGTCGTCCCCGATGGTGAGGCGGACGCGGTTGAGCGCCACCGCTCCCGGCTGTGCGGCCGTCGCCGGGGTGTGCTCCAGGCTGTACGGGAGGAGCAGGGCTGGATTGGGGCTGGTCACGACGCGGTTCCTTCCGGGGACTGGGTGGAGCGGGTCACTCCCGTTGCCGGCGGCTGGAGTTGGAGGTAGCCGGAACGGGCGACGGGCAGGGGCGCGTCGGGGTGGGAGAGCTGGTCGGCGTTGTAGATGAGGTGCTCGTCCCAGTCGGGCAGCGGCAATCCGCTCGCGGTGCCGTCCACCGGGATAGGTTCGGCCCAGGTCCAGTCGCCGTGCCAGGCCGCAGGGCGGGGCATCACGAGGGACTTGTCCGGCGGTTCGGCTTGCACGCTGAACTCGCGGATGACGAACGGCTCGGCGGCGGAGCTGGTGTGTCGCAGCCGCAGGAACCGCGCGGTGAGCGGCAGTTCGGGAGTGTGGTGGATCTCGGTCACCTGGGTGTAGCCGCCCAGGATGGTCCACTGCTCGCCGTCGGCGGAGGCCTCCAGCTCGGTGGCTGCGGGGGTGCCGCTGCCGTCCGGTCGGCCGAGGAGGATGTCGACGGCCTCCACCGCCCGTTCGGTGTGCAGGTCGAGGCTGACCCAGTCACCGGCCGCCGGCGGTTCGCTGCTCTCGTAGGAGGTGGTCGGGTCTCCGTCCGCCATCGCCCGAACGGGGTGGCCGGGTTGGGCCTTGACGGAGGCGGCCGCAACCGGGGGGCCGAAGCGGTCGGGGGCAAGCAGGGGGTTGAGGCGGAAGGAGGCGCGGATGCGGGCCAGGGCCCGGTGGGTGGTGTCCGCGTCCACGGAGACGTCGGCGACGGGGAGGATGTCGGTGGTGGCGTGGACGGCGGTGTGCGGGCAGGCGAGCAGGGTGAGGTGGTGGGTGGCGGGGCGGTCGGCGGGCCGGGCGGGCAGGGTGAGGTGGCCGCCCGCTTCGATCGGCGTCACGTAGGTGTTGGCCGGGCCGTTCGGGTCGACCGCGTGGAAACGGTGGTAGCGGGTGCGCTGGTCGTGGTCGTCGGCGGCGAAGTAGCCGATGAGGCCGTCGGAGAGCCGGTCGGGGTCGCCGAGGCGGACGGTCCAGCGGTAGTCGGGGTAGTTCCGGTAGTCGGGATGGTCACGCTGGTCGGGGTAGTCCTCGTCCGGCGGGACGAGCGCGCGCTTCCAGCTGGGGTCGGCCAGCGGCTCGCCCATCAGGTCCAGGTTGAGGCGGGTGCGGATGAGGGCGATGGGGCGGCCGATCAGCCGGGCCGGGGAGCGGTCCTCGTCGGGTGAGGGTTCGAGGATGTGGTCGAGTGCGGTGTCGATCGTCTTGGCCAGCGCCTCGAAGGCTTGCGGCTGGTGGCCGAGCAGGCCGCGGGCGAAGGCTGCGACATGCGGGTAGGCGGCGGCGAAGTCGTCGTCTTCCGGGTGGCGGTAGGGGGCGTGCGGGAGCGCGTTCCAGGCCGTTGTGCGGTTGTTCTGGACGTCGCGTACCACGCGCAGTTCGCCGAGCGGCTCCCCGTCGGGGCCGTAGACCAGCAGGGTCTGGTCGAGGTGGTTGGCCAGCAGCCAGCCGGCCACCGGTGCCTCGGCGCCCGGGAGTTGAGCCGCGTCAACGGCTTGGGTCGCCTCGGCGGGTGGCTGGTCGGCTCGCAGCGGCACGGCGTCCAGGCGTACCCGGGCCGGTTGGACGATCCGGGGCGGCAGCTGCACGAAGCGCTGCGGGCCGGGCGGGTCGGGGAACAGGTCACGGTCCGGTACGACGCTGTCGGCGCGGACCAGCGGGAACTGGATGGGCTGGGTGCCGACCGGCTGCACCAGCGAGCACACGCGCCCGAAGCGGTCGATGATGACCAGCTCGATGAAGTGGAACTGGCCTGCCCGCACGGGCTGGAAGCGCTGCTCGCCGTGGCCTTCCGCGCCGTCGGGGACGTGGTTGGTCTCGCCGGCCAGCGACAGGATCGAGTGGTCGGTGACGGCTTGGGCGGCGCCGTCCTGCTGGATGAGCCAGTCGTGGAAGCCGTCCAGGGCCTGGGAGAGGACGTCCATCGCCTCCAGTTCCTCGCGCATGGCGCGCAGTTGCCGGGCGAGCTGCGGCGACGCGTGCTCGGCGAGCCGCCGGGCCTGCTCACGCAGCACGTAGCGGGTGGACGGGGTGACGAAGGCCCGTCCACCGAACGCGGTCCAGCGCCGTCCGCCGTCACCGTCGCCAGCGGCCGCGTCCCTGCCCGTCCAGCGATAGCGGTAGCGGTCGGGTTCGGGGTCGCCGTCTTGGCCGAGGCCGAACTCCCAGTTGGGGGTGGCGTCCTGGCTCTGGTAGGGGGTGGCGCAGTGCTTGATCTCCCACTGGATGTAGAGCGGGAGCCAGGGCTGGCGCCACACCTGGCTGTATTCGGGCCACGGGCCCTGGGAGTTGGCGGCCGGGTCGGCCACGACGGTGTGCAGCGCGGTTCGACCGGGCTCGCCGCCAACCGCCGCGGTACGCACGGCCTGGTCGAGCAGGGCGAACTCGGCGACCACCGCCTTGACGACGCCCGGGACTTCGGGCGTGTTGGCGGGCAGCAGCGGGTTGGCCGGAACGTCCACCCAGCCGCTGTTGACCTTCACCCGGGTGAGCAGCGCGGAGGGCAGGCGGCAGGGCAGCGGGTCGTCATCGTCGCGGCCGAGCGGCTGCGAGGTGCCCGAGCCGGTCAGCGCGAGAACGGGGTCGGCGGGGCGGTGGTAGCTCTGCCGGGGCGTGCGCTTCAGCTCCAGTTCCTCGGGCAGCCCCTTGGTCGCGGCATAGCGGTCGATCGCGGTCTGGGTCTCTTCGGGCGTGAGGCCGTGCGGGACTTTGCCGCTGAGCCGCTCGACCTCGGCCTCGAGCTGCGTCACCTGCGTTCCGACGGCCTGGATCTGCCCGTCCCAGGCCGCCTCGTCGAAATCGAAGTCGAGGGGGCGGCGGTCTTCGGGCAGGTGGCGCAGCCACCACAGCGTCCACAGCCGCCACTGTGCGGCGGCGAGCTGGTGCCCGGCCTGGTCGTAGTCGTCCTGGTCGCGGTTGAGGTCCGCGATCCAGTCCGGCTGGTCGGGTGGCGGGGCCTGGGTGTCGGCCTGGTCGCTGGGCCGGTTGACGACCTGCCAGGTGGCGCCGCCGTCGTGGCCGCTGAACCAGGAGCGGCGGGTGATCTCGTCGAGGGAGTTCTGCCAGTCGGGGCCGTCGAGCTCGTCGGGGTTGCCATGGAACAGCGCGCGGACCTGGTCGGCGAGGTCGGTGCCGCCGGTCTGGTGGTCGGCGAGGGCGGCGACGGCGTCGGCGGTGCTGTGCCCGATCGCGACCTTGACGTCCTGGGTTTTGGGGCGGTCCGAGTCCGGGTGTCCGCCCTCGCGGTTCCACGGGATGCCGAGGGCGGTGCCGACGTACCGCGTGCGGGTGATCGTGTTCGGCATGCCGTCGGGGGCGGCCCAGCCCAGGGCCCGCAGCACGTCGGCCGGGCTGTTGGGGTCGGCGTCGGGGGGCAGCAGGCCCTCGATGTCGCGTGCGGTGCTGAGGATGTCGGCGTCGTCCCGGCTGTACCAGCCGATGACGCAGTAGCTGACGGTGCATGGCGGCGGGTAGTTGTCGTTGGCCTTGAGGTCGGCGAGGGTGTCGTGGAAGAGGAAGACGTTCTCGTGGTACGGGGCGAACGCCGCGAAGGCGGGCAGTCCGCTGCCGATGGCGGTGAGGAACAGCGGCCGGGCGGCCGGCTCCCGCCAGGGGCCGTCGCTCAGCGGGTGGACGCGGCCGATGTAGTCGGCGCGAGGCGCTTCCTTGCGGGAGGCCGGGTCGACGAACGGGGTGAACGCCGACTCGACGGGCCCGCCGTCGGCCTTCTCCAGGTAGTCGCTGTGGATCACGAACCCGGCGGCCTTCAGCTCACCGCGCACCTGGGCGTAGCGCACCACGAGCCAGCGGTTGGGCACCAGCGGGAAGGTGCTGACGCCGGTGGCGGAGTCGATCGCCCCGGTGGTCAGGGCTTCGGGCAGCTGCCACTGCACATGGATGCCCTCGCCGGGGTTGCCATCGGAGTACTGGATGGGCGGCTCGGCGTTGCTGCGGAAGTCCTCGGAGAACGTCCACGGGTAGCGCGGGCTCCAGCGGCGGAAGTCGTCGTACGCGGCCACATCGCGGGTGGCCAGCAGCGCGTGGACCTCGACGGGGACGATCAGGTCGGTGTCGGTCATCGGGCGCTCTCCTGGTCGGGCGCGGGGTCGAGGGTCAGGCGTTGCTTTACGGAGGCGTTGACGAGTTGCAGGGCGAACTCGCCGGGTGCGAGGTCACTGAGGGTGGGGTCGAGGGCCCTGGCGAGCGCGGGCACCAGGCCCCGGTCGCCGCGCAGGGCGAGCACGTCGGGCGCGCCGCCCCCGTTGGGCAGCCGCAGGTGGCGGGTGAGCAGGCCGCCCTCCGGGGCGTAGTCGCGGTACAGCGGCCATCCGAGGTTGTCGCCGGGCCGGTGGTCGCGCAGGTTGATGACGCTGTTGTCGCCTGCGGCGTCGTTGCTGTCGATGCCGAAGTGGATGCCCTGGCCGGGCTCGCGGATGACGATCTCGTCGGGCAGGGCGTCCAGGAGCAGCAGCAGCGTATCGGGGGCGAGGTGGTCGCGGCGCAGTTCGGTGACGTGCGCTCCGCCGGCAGTGGTGAGGATGTCGAACACCGGCCAGGCTTCGACGAGTTCGGAGCGGATCAGCAGCCCGGCCCGGCCGGTTTCCCCGGTGCGGATGCGGGTGCGGCGGCTGTCGATGGCGGCGGTGAGCGCCGTGTCGACGAGTGCGTCCAGCGAGGTGTGGACGCCGACGTCGCGGGCCCCGGCGAGCAGGGCCTCGATCCAGTTCTCGTCGATGCGGAACAGCCGGATCGATTCCGGGGGGAGCATCGCGGGGTGCGGCACCAGGTAGTTGAACGGCACCCGGCGGAGCAGCGTCAGTTCGTCCAGCCAGGCCGGCAGGGTGCGGGTGTGCCGCTCGGCGGTGGCCTGCAGGGCCGCTGCCTTGGGTCCGGCCGCGAGGACGGCGCGGGCGCTCTGCTGGGTGAGGCGGGTACGGCGGCTGCGGCGGGCCGATGCCGGAGCGTTGTCGTGCGGGGCGAGGGGGCGGGCGAGCGCGTCGAGCAGAGTCGAGGCGAAGCCGGGAGCGGCCAACTCCCGCAGGGTCCGCCCGTCCAGGTCGGCGGGGTCGGCGGCAGCGAGCGCCGGGCCGGCGGTGGCCAGGGCCATCATCGTCGCTGCGGTGTTGGCCAGTTCGCGCCGCGCGCGGGTCATCTCCTCGCTGTACTCGGGGTCGCTCAGTGCCAGCGTGCGGCCGAGCGTCCAGGCGGCGGCGTAGGAGACGTCGAACAGGCCGTGCTCCGGCTCGTAGATCAGCGCGTGGTCGGCCGTGGTCCTCGGGGTGTCGCGGGCGAAGTCGCGGGTCTCGGCGGCGATCACGGGGACGAACGGGCCGCGGTACCAGCCGTAGGTGGTCTCCCCGGAGAGCAGCCGGTACGGCAGCGGGGTGTAGCCCAGGTGCAGGCGGCGGCGGGCGTACTGCTCGGCGTCCGCGGTGGAGCGGGCCGCCACGCTCCCGCTCGGGCGCAGCCGCAGCGCCAGGTTCTCCCGGTCGTCGCGGGCGGGTGCGACGAGGTTGCTCAGCAGGGCTGCGGCGTCGCGGGTGCCGGCCGGGTCGCTGGTGAACGTCCAGGAGTGCAGCACGGACAGCCGCACGGACCTTACGCTGCCGCCCAGTTGGCCGGGGTCGAGCTTGCCGTTGAAGCCCTCCAGGGAGACCAGGTGCGCGGTGTAGGTGCCGGGCTGTCGCGGGAAGCGGTTGGCGGCCAGGACGGCGTACTGGCCCTCGGTCAGGACCTCGCCGTCGTCGAGGAGTTGTGGTCGGGTGGAAACGTCGCGGACGTGGGCGAGGTAGTTCAGTTCCTCCTCGCGCGGCACCAGCGCCGTGAACAGCCCGGCCGGGACGTCGATGCTCTGGCAGCGGCTGGCCTCGATGCCCGGGGTGATGCCCTCATCGCTGAGGTCGGGCCCGAGGATGCCGTCGCCGGGGCGGCGCAGTTCGGCAATGGTGCGGGTGGTGGTCTGACCCAATCCCTCGGGGTCGTCGGGCAGTTCACCTGCTTGGAACACCATCAGCGCCAGCCACGGGGCTTGCCCGGGCACCGCGCGGGCTTTCAGCACCCGTTCCCAGGGCAGGATGGAGCGGTCCAGGGTGATGTGCGGGAGGGTGCGGCTGAAGTCGCCGACGGCGCCCTCGGCCGGGTAGTGGGCGTGCACGGACGAGGGGTCCAGGACGAACCGGACCGCGCGGATCTCGAACTGCTGCGTGGTGGCGGGAATGGCCGGGTTCACGTCGACCCGGGTGCCGTCCTTGGTCAGGTGGTGCTCCGCCGTGAGCGTGTAGACGCCGGCGGTGGCAAGCGGGCGACGGTAGTCGTGGAAGGCGACGCGGAGGTCTTCGGTGCCGCTCAACGTCGGTTCACCTCTCGGCTGTAGTGGTCATGGGCGCGTTGGTGAACACGGTCTTCGCGAGGTCCGCGTAGCGGGTCAGCGGATCGTCGGTGCCGGGGGCCAGACCGAGGCCGGCCAGGGCGGCGTGCACCGCTGCACGGCTGTCGGCGGTGGTCTGCGCGGCGATACCGCTGTCCCGGTCGACGATGGTGCCGATGCTGCCGTCGTCCGGGACGGACGGCGCCCCCTCCGGCTGCGAGCCCAGCAGCGGGATCGGCGCGTCCGGCAGCCCGTCGGCCTCCAGCGCCTCGGCGTCGACCCAGCCGACCGCAGGGGCCAGTTCGGGCTTGGGGATCTCGAAGGTGATGCCGGCCAGGCAGCCGCTGAGCAGTCCGTCGCCGTCCAGCACGTCGCTGGGCTTGCCCAGCGGCGCACCCCACATCGCCTTGGGCATGTCCTGCCGGTAGACGGCGACGTCCCATCCGGTGGGGGTGTAGACGCTGTCGAACTTCTTCAGGGTGACGCGGTGTTCGGAGACCACGCCCTGCCCCTTCGGCCCCATCGGCCGGATGTCGATGGTGTCGTCCTCGGCTTCGGCGAAGGGCTGGCCGTTGAGGAGGATGCGGCTGGCGGGGACGGCGGCCTCGGTGCGGACGGCGAATCCGTCCATGGAGACCAGCAGGGGCTCCCCCGCGTCGGACCGGGCGGCGGTCTCCTCGGGGTCGACGTCGACGAGCAGCCCGGACAGCGGGGCGATGGAGAGCGGGGCGGGCAGCTGGACGCTGAACTCCCCCCAGTCGATCGCCGGTACGCCGTCCCGGCCGGTGCCGAACTCGACGGTGAAGCTGATGAACCAGACCTTGATCTTGGCCCGGCCACCGATCGGCGGCCCCCACAGGTCCAGCGACACCCCGACCGACAGGGAGACCCGCACCCGGATGAACAGCACCTTGACGGTGGCCGCGACCCCGATGCTCAGGCCCATCGACAGGTCGAAGTAGAACGGCTTCCACTGCACCAGCGCGTCCAGCCAGGCGGTGAACCACGCCTGCAGCTTGATGCCGTGCCCCTTGTCGTAGTTCGCGGACAGCTCGCCGCCGGCCATGAACGCGCCGTCGGTGAGCGCCGCGTACACCTGCCCGCGGATCGCCACCGGGCCCACCGCCCACCGCCAGCCCACGCGCGGCGGGTTGGGGTAGTACGCGGGCCGCTTGAACCTCTTGTGGTAGCCGCCCAGGGTGAACACGAAGCCCTTGCCGCCGCCTTGCGCGGTGCGGTCCTGGCCCCAGATGTAGAGGGACAGGCCACCGGTGAGCTCGGCCGCCGGGTCGATGACGTACGAGCCGGGCGCGATGACCGCGTCCATCGAGAACAGGCCCTGGTCGTGGTGGTATCCGATGGCCAGGTCGATGACCAGCCGGGCGATCGGCCTCTTGGCGACCTTGCTGCGCGGCAGGTCGATGGTGGTGCGGCCGATCAGCAGCACCTTCCAGGACTGGCCGCCCTCCACGAGCAGCAGCGCGCGGGAGTGGATGAACTCGAACGAGCTGAACTCGATCCCGCCCGCGCCCCAGTACTGGCCCTCGCGCGGAGTGATCCAGCCCTCCGGTCCGGCGAGCTTCTCCAGCACCTTCTCCGGGGTGTCACCACTGCCACTGCCATCCAGCCGGTTCACCAGCGGGAACCCGCCGACCTCGTCGATCCTCGGGGTGCGGACCGTGCTGTTGACGCCGAAGCCGAGCGAGATGGCGATCACCCGGAACGGGGGCGGGCCGAACAGCCCGCGATCGCCACCGGAGATCTCGCCGAACAGGAACATCGACGACCAGCCGTCCACGGCCTTGGCGTACGACCCGGCGGCATACAGGGCGAAGAACCCGGTCTCGATCGAGGCGAGCCCGATGAACTGCTCCTTCAGCCCCGGGGCGACCTCCGAACCGGTCCGGCGCTCCACCATGCCGGTGATCTTCAGCGGCGGCTTGTCCAGCTGCACGCCCGCCCCGCGCAACCGGGGCGAGACGCTCAACTCCCCGTCGATTCCCAGCCCGAGACCCATCAGGACCAGCCGGACCGGACCCACCGACAGGACGGCGTCCAGCGCGACGAAGAGCTCACCGTCTGCCGACAGTCCGACGCCGATCCGCGAGATCCGCAGCGCCCCGAACGTCAGGTCGAGGTTGCGTGACCAGCTGTCGTCCGCAGCCGCGCGCACGGCCAGCGGGCCCCGGGAGGCGGCCACGAGCGTGCCGCCCGCGCCGGTGGTGATCGGCAGGACCAGCGGGTCCTGCGGCACCCCGCCGATGCTCAGCTCGACCTGGACGGCGATGCCGGGCCCGGCCGTCGCATCGGTGGCGAAGCGCGGCAGCCGGCGCTCCGCGGCGGAATCGACCTGGTTCAACGCGTCGTTGAGCTCGGCCGCCTGCGCCGCCGTCCAGCCGGTCGGCGCCGACGTGAAGGCGATGGCCTCCAGGACCAGGTCCTCACCCGGCGGGATCGCCTCGCCGACCAGCGGCAGATCGGATGCCCGCGCCCCCAGGCGGACCCGCGCCGCCGCAGCAGTCAGGCGAGGGCTGCCGGAACCTGCGCCGGGACGGCTGGAGAACACCCACCCCGTGCGCTCGGTGGCCCCCGTCAGCAGCACCTGACCGCTCGTCTTGTCGTAGCGCACCGACAGCGCCTGCAGCTCCGGGCGCAGGATCTCGGGAAGTCCGGGCAGATCGAGGCCCAGCGCCCCGGCCAGCTCGTCGGCCGAGATGCCCGGCGTGCCGGTCCAGGTGCCGGTGAACGCCCGGCCGCCCGCGCCCGAGGCGTACTGCACGGTGAAGTCCAGGACCCGGATGTCGCCGTCGGCCAGCGGAACGGCGAGCCGCAGCAGCCCGGCGACTCCCGTCTCCCCCGTGCTCCGGTCGGCGGTGACGGTGAGCTGGAGGGCCGCGTCCAGGTCACCGAACTGCACGGTGGCGGCGCAGTCGAAGGCGAAGCGACCGCTGCTGTCGAAGGCCACGGCGAGCTGCTCGATGACGAGATCGTCGAGCACCTCCGGCGGGGTGATGCCGAGCGCGGCCATCACCCGGGCGGGTTGGAGGTTCTCCGCGCGGGCGACGAAGGCCCAACCCGTCCCCTGCTCCCAGGTGCCGGTGACGTCGAGCGTGCCGTCCGCGAGCTGCCAGGCCGCGGTCAGGGACGCCGCGGTAGCGCCGTAGTCCGAGACGGTGAGCACGATTCCGGTCAGCTCGACGCCCTCGGCGAACTGCCAGAGGTTCGCCAGGGTGAGGTCGATCCCGTAACCACGCCTGTCGCCCGCGGCCAGCTCTCCCCAGAGCGCGAGTTCGGTGATCTCCAGGTCCCGCGGCACCGGAACGCCGGGGAAGCGCTGCTGGAGCAGCGCGCCGACCGGGGCCGGGCGGGCGAGGATCCCACTGAGCGAGCGGTCCGGGAGCGCGACGCCCACGTCCACGGCGACTTCGTCGGCGAGGGTGACCCGCCCGCCCAGCACGATCGCCGGGTGCGGACTGCCGAGCGGGTCGGCGATGGTGAACTCCGCGTGCAGCCCGTCGAGTTCGATTCCTGGCAGCGGCGTCCAGGGCTCGTCGAGGTCCACTCGCAGCCACAGTGCGAGCCAGTCGGCGCTCACCCCGCGGGTCGACTGGGCCGGGGCGAAGGTGATTCCGAGGGCTGTCAGCGCCAGCCGGGCGAGGCCGACGATGTCGGGAGGCAGATTCAGAAAGCCAGCCGGCAGGCCCGCGAAGACCAGCAGGCTGTCCAGGTCGGGGATCGGCACCTCGGCGAAGTTCGAGCCGACCTGCCATGCCTGCCCGGGCCACAGTGGAGGATAGCCCCACACATACGGCCTGGGGGTGGCCTCGGCCGTGGGGAACAGCACCTCGGCGCCGAAGCCGACGCGCGGGCGCGAGCCGGTGTCCCCACCGGGCTCGATCCCGAAGACCAGATGCAGCGGGCCCAGCCGCAGCCGCTCCAGCGCGCCGGGGATCTCGCGCAACCCCTCGGGCAGGCCAGGGCCGTCCTGGAGCAGGACGACATCGACGCAGAGGCCGACCACGTACCGCTGGTCATCGTCCGTCAGGAACAGCACGCTGCCCGGTGCGGCCGCCTGCCCGACGAGGGTCACGGTGCCCGCGACGTGCAGCGCGTCGACATCGACGGTCACCTCGCGCACATCCAGCAGGGCGTTCGCCAGGTACTGCTTGAACAACTCCAGGGTGGGCTCCAACTCCAGGAAGTCTGGGGCGATCTGGAGCTGGGAGAGGCTCTGCGCCTCGCGCAGAACCGTGCGCAGGGTCGAGACCAGCAAGGGCATGACCGGCTCCTACTCGTACCAGATGTCGTAGCTTCCCGGGGCGGCGTGGTCGAGCCGCAGGTGCCAGTCGACGCCCCGCCAACCGGCGGTGTCCGGCTCCACCGCGAGCGAGCTGAAGACGCCGTCAGTCGTCGGCGCGTAGACGAAAGGCCAGGGCGGAGCATCCGTGTTGTCCTGGAAGCCGAAGCCCCAGGTCAACCCCGCACGCACCGTGGGGACGGGGATGGCGTGCGTGGCGCGGATTCGTTCCCACTTGGCCAGGACCCGGCCCGCCAGGTTCTCGGCGTCGCACGTCGCCACCCCGCCGCCGAACGCGTTCAGCCCGGTACTGATGAAGAGCCCGTCCGGGGTCGTGTGCTCGAGCCACTCGTCGCTGGTGGAGTGCTTGCTCCCGTGATGCCCGAGCTTCAGCCACAGGTGGCTCTCACGGCTGCACATGGGCCCCGCGAGGCCCATCAGGTACTGCTCGTTGATCGACTCGGCGTCCGCCATCAGCAGCACCTTCTGGCGCTTGCCGAACGCATCCGGCTCGCCCGTCAACACTGTCACCAGGCTGCACTGGTTGGCGATCCGCTCCTTCTCGCCCGCCGCGAACTTCCTGACATCGTCGGGTCGTTGCTGTGCGCCGCGCGAGTGGATGGTCGGCCCGACGACGCCGCCGAGCAGGTGGAGGTCCGCTCCCGGTCCCGTACCCAACAGCGGCAGGGGGTCGGAAGGCATCGTCATCAGCTTCGGCTCGTTGACCACCTGCTGCCCGGACACACCGGTGAAGGTGGTCCAGTCGGTGAACAGCCGCGTCATGAAGTCGCCGCCGCCCTCGCGGTAGTCATCGGGCCTGAGCGAGTAGGCGACATTGCGGATCGTGTACTTCAGCCGGGCCGGGTCCCGACCGTCGACCAGGACATCCTGCAGGAGGTTGAAATGGTCCTGGTCCGGGTGCGTCACCACCAGCCAGTCCAGCGTGTACGGATCGCGCAGGCGGCTCAGATAGTGGTCGAGCCTCCCGCGCAGGTGCGCGATCACGCGCTGCTTGGCGTCACCGGTCACCACCGCCGCCGGGCGCCAGGGCGGGACGGCGCCGGTCGTACCGCAGTCCACCAGGATCGCGTGCGTGCCAATTGCTGGATTCGCCCGGTCATAGAACCACAAGAGCGTGCAGTCACCTTGCCCGACGTTGAAGAAGACCACTTCGACTGGCATGCCACCTCCGTCGACCAGGCCCAAGTCAGCAATTCCGCGACTCAGCGTGACCTGATCCTGACACATCGCACCCGAGCGGCCGGAGGAGTTCCGGACTCATGGCCAGTTCCGTGCCCACTTGGCCCAATGTCGCCGTAACGCATGGGAGTCCTGGGACGGAGCGCTCCCGCCGAGGGTGCCGATGTCTTCGAAGACCTCCGTCGAACGGCACGGATCGGCCCCCGACGCCCCTGGAAAGGCGGTCGGGGGCCGGCGTGGCACGGCGTCAGCCGGTGAAGGCCGCCAGGCCGTTGGGGGTGCCGAGGCCGGTCGGGCCGTCGTAACCAGGGCCGGCGGTGCACAGGTACGACGGGGTGCAGCCGGCGTTGGCGCCGGTGGTGACGTCGAAGAGCGAGCCGCTGTGGGCATAGGCGTCCGCGACCGGGTAGCCGGCCGTGTGGGTACCGGCGTCCGCGTAGACGCCCGCGATCAGCGGGGCGGAGACGCTGGTGCCGCCATAGGTCGTCCAGCCGCTTCCGCCGTAGGTCTGGTAGACGGCGACGCCGGTGGCCGGGTCGGCGACCGCGGAGACGTCGGCGATGGTGCGCTTGCCACAGCCGGTGTCCTTCTGCCAGCTGGGCTTGGCATCGTAGACCGAGCAGCCGGAGCCGGTGCCCTCGTAGATGCTGGTGGACCACGCCGACTCGGTCCAACCGCGTGCGTTGGAGGCCCTGTTGAGGGAGGTGCCGCCGACCGCGGTGACGTACTTCGAGGCTGCCGGGTACTGCGTGACGTAGCCCGCGTCGCCGGAGGAGGCCGTGATGGCGACGCCCGGGTGGTTGAAGTACGTGCTGTCATAGGTGGAGTCGGCGGAGGTCTCGTCGGCGCCGTAGCTGTTGGAGACGACCTTGGCGCCGAGCTTGACCGCCTCGTTGACCGAGGTGCCCAGATCGGCGATGGTCGCGTCGGTCGCCTCGACCAGGACGATGTGCGCGTTGGGCGCGATGGCGGAGACCATGTCGAGGTCGAGCGATATCTCGCCGGACCAGCCCGTGTTGTTCGCCGGGAGGTTGGTGGTGCTGCCGGTCTGGCCGACCTTCGTGAAGCAGCCGTTGGCGGTGGTGCAGGCAGGCAGGCCGTACTGGGCGCGGTAGAAGGCCAGGTCGGACTCGGCGTTGGGATCGTTGTACGCGTCCACGATGGCGACGGTCTGGCCGGCTCCGCCGTTGGCCGGGAGCTTGTAGGCGCTCAGCAGGTCGGCCGGGCCGTAGCCGGACGGCGTGGCGTTCGGGGTGACCCCGAGCGGGCTTATGTGCTGGACGGTGCTGGTGACCCGCAGTGCGTCGCAGGTCGCCTGCCCCGGCAGCGGGGTGGCGCAGGAGCGCACGAAGGAGGTGCCGTCGTGACGAGGGGTCAGGGGCTGCGTCCCAGCACCGGCGGGAGCCGCGGTGGCGAACGCGGAGAGCACCAGCGAGGCCGAACCGGCCAGCACGGCGGCGATCCGGCGGGACGTGGGGGTGAGGGTGACGTGCAAGGACTGCCTCCTGTTGTCGGACGAACCGAGGGACGGGCATGGGGGAACCGGCCATGCGGACCGGATCGGTGAACCGCGTGGCCGGTTCCGCTCACCTGCCGGCGGAAGTCGGCAGTGCGTCGGGGTGGGTGCGCCGGCTCGGGGAAGTGCCGGTTCCGGTCACCATGCCGACCGTGGGGTGGGTGGGGCTCAGGGCAGCTTCCACTGCTGGTTGGTGCCGCCGTTGCAGTCCCAGATTTCCAGCCGGGTGCCGTTGGTGCTGGCGGCGGCCGGGTCGTCGAGGCAGCGGCCGGACTGGGTGCCCTTCAGGGTGCCGTCGGCCTGCGGGGTCCACTGCTGGTTGGCACCGCCGTTGCAGTCCCACAGCTCGACCTGGGAACCGTTGACGGTGGCTGCGCCGGTGACGTCGAGGCACTTGCCGTCGTGGGTGAGGGTGCCGTTGGACCAGGTCCACACCTGCGAGTTGCCGCCGTTGCAGTCCCACAGCTGAACCGCGGTGCCGTTGACGGCGGAGTCGCCGTTGTCGTCGACGCACTTGCCGGGCAGGCCGGAGGTGATCGGGCCGGTGTGGTTGCTGGGCGTGCCCGGGGTGAGGGCGAAGTTGTCGAACTGGTCGGTCTGGTAGCCGGTCAGGCCGAGGCCGGCCTGGCCGTTGGTGAAGCTGCCGTCGGTGGCGCTGCCCACGGTGACGCCGTCGATGGTGGCGGTGAGGGTGGTGTTCTGCATGGACAGGCTGACGGCGTGCCAGTGGCCGGTGCCCAGCGGGGCGCTGGTGGTGCCGCTGGCCAGGGTGGCGAACTTCCAGCTGGTGTCGCTCTTGACGATCGACCAGGCACCGGTGTCGCTGACCCGCAGGTGGTAGGCGTTCAGGCCGTTGTTGTTGCGGCCCTGCTGGTTGACCCGGCCGAGCAGCTCGATGGTGCTGGACTGCTCGAACATGGTGTCGGCGCTGACGGTGTAGTTGGACCAGCTGCCGTCGCCCATGATGGTGTACGGGGCGCCATAGGGCTCGTCGGTCCAGCGGATCGGCGTGGTCGGGGCCATCTGGCGCAGGCACGAGCCACTCCGGCCGCCGCCGCAGTGGACGGTCTGGAAGGCGCCGTTCATGTCCGTGAAGTACTTCGGCGAGGTGGTGGTGGCCGGCGTCTCGAAGTCGTCCGCGTACGGCAGTTGGAGCGGGGCGGAGGCCGGTGCGGTGGCGGTGCCCTTGCCCTGGCCGCTGGTGGTGGACACGGTGTACACGTAACCCGACTGCAGGGCGAGCGTGTAGCTGCCGTTGACCGGGGTGAGGTCCTGCTGGTGGACGAACCAGTCGGCCGGGTTGGTGGAGTTGAGGTTGGTGGCCCAGAGGTGCACCTTGCCGGTGGACAGGCCGCCGGTGACGCTGAACTTCGCGGTCTGGGGAGCGGTGGCGTCCATCGTCTCGATGACGGTGCTGTAGTCGCGGTTGTTCGGCGACTTGAGGGTGACGTAGCTGCCGTTGGCGCGGTCGCCGCCGAGGTAGCCGTCGGCGGAGTCGATGTACTTCCAGCCCGGCTGGGTGAACTGGGTGGTGTGCGCGGTGACCCAGGTGGTCTTGCCGATGCTGTAGTTGCCGGACCACGGCTGGTTGGCGATCGACATGCCGTCGGTGGAGAAGAACAGGTTGGGGTAGAGCGCCGCGATGACCGGCCAGTTGATGAACGAGGTCATCTTGCCGTCGATGTAGTCGCGGTTGATCGCGCGCGCCACCGAGGCGGCGCCGTCGTTGGCGTCCTCCGAGCCGTTCTCGCTCGCCCACAGCGGCTTGCCGAGCGACTGGGCGTTGGCGGTGCTAGGGCAGCTGCTGAAGGAACCGAGGTAGCCGCAGGGGTAGTGGACACCGACGATGTCGACGGCGTTCTTGAACGCGGGATCGGCGGCCATGTCGTCGGCCACCGACCAGTCGGAGTCGGCGGCGACCACCTTGGTGGCACCGTAACCGCGCGACACCAGAGTCGACTTGAGGTTCTCGTACCAGCCCTTGTCGTAACCGCGCTCGTTCCAGCCCCCGAGGTAGCTGATGCCCAGGTTGTGCTTGCCGGCGCAACCCATCCAGTCCATCAGGTAGTCGATGGTGTCCTGGGACCAGAAGTTGCCGCCGCTGCCCGTGTTGCCGATCCAGCCGGGGGCGCCCCAGGCCAGGCCGTAGAACTTGATGTTCGGGTTGCGGGCCTTGGCCTGTGCGGCCAGCCACCACTCGTAGCCCTGGTTGCAGTCGACGGTGCCCTTGGTGTGCTCGATGCTGGGCTCGGCGCCGTCGGTGGAGTTGGTGTCACCACCGATCTCCAGCTTCAGCACCTGGAGGTCGGCGCCGTAGCCCGGCTTGAACAGGTAGTCGAGCAGCTGGCTGCGCTGCGGCTCCGGATAGTCCACCAGCAGGCGGGAGTTGCCGCCGCCACCGGAGATCGCGCCGACACCGTCGAAGGTGAGTCCCGGCTTGGTGCCGTCCACGGTGATGGGAGTGGAGGAGGCGGCCGGTGTGGGGGCGGATGCGGCTGGAGCGACGGCCATGGCAGGGGTGGCGGCCTGTCCGGCGACGAGTGCGCCGGACAGGAGGAGCGAGGCAGCGACGGCCACCCTTCTGAGAGTGCGTCCGGGACTGGACGGGACACGGAGGGATCCGCGCATGGGGGATGCCTTTCGTACGACGCCGGAAGCGGCATACCGCACACCGCTTCCGGACGGTGGGGTGGGGAGATCGCAGTCGACCAGAAGCAAACAGATACGACCAGCACCGCACAGTAGGGCGGCGGAGAGTTGGCGGTCAATGGTCCTGCCGCAGACTCCACTCAAGATCCGGGTACGCAGTCTTTTCGCCGGACCGGGTCAGTCCGTCCGGACCTGCGGATCGAATGCTGCGGTGACCGCCCTCGGGCGGATGCGCTTTGGGGGTGCGGATTCTCCGGGTGCACCCGGTTCGCGGCCTTCCGGCCACTCGGATGCCGCTGTGGGCCGGCCATTGCACCTCATGGCCTCGGTGATCCACTGCCGGCCGCGGAGCAGCGGAACCCTCCGTATCCTCATAGGCTCCGTATACGCAATCAATGGGCCCGGAATTCCTGAGTAGTGCTTTCCATGAGTATTTTCGAGCTTCCCGCCCTGGCGGCTCGTGAATCCGCTGGTCAAGGCATCGGTAACAATGGGATATCAGCCATGGGCGAATGTTTTCAGCTTCTTGACGGGCGAGTGAATAGACCGTTTTCCTTTGATCACAGCGTTTGAAAGTGATGGGACGTGATCGGTTCTGTTGCATCCGGTCCGGTCTCACTCGTCCACCCTGGAGTCGCCCCATGTCCCCCGTCCATGCCCGCCTGTTCCCCGCCGCCGTGCTGGGTCTGGCCACCGTCCTCAGCCTCACTGCCTGTTCCACCGGCCAGACCTCCGGTGGCGCGGACACCAAGGCCGCGCCCGTCAGCGGGAAGGTCTCCGTGACCTACCTGCAGAAGCAGGGCGACCAGCAGTACTTCGTCGACGAGGCGGCCGGTGCCAAGGCGAAGGCCGCGGAGCTGGGCGTCGACCTGAAGGTGGTCGACCTGGGTACCGACGCGAACAAGACGGTCAGCGAGGTGCAGTCGGCGATCGCTCAGAAGAGCAACGGCCTGATCGTGGTGGTGCCGGACCCGGCGGTCGGCCCGCAGGTGGTGCAGATGGCCCGGGACGCGAAGACGGCGCTGCTGACCTCGGACGACCAGGTGTGCGCCACCGGCCCGGCGCCGTCGAAGTGCGCGAAGGGTGACCTGGTGCCGCGGATCGGCTTCTCCGGTCAGCAGATGGGCCAGCAGGTCGGTCAGCGTGCGGCCCAGGAGTTCCAGAAGGCCGGCTGGAACCCGGCCGACACCCGGATCATCTCGGCCTGGCAGCAGGACGTGACGGTCTGCGGTGACCGCGTGAACGCCGCCAAGGACGCCTTCAAGCAGGCCGTGCAGGGCGTGCAGAACATCGATGTCGCCACCGACAACACCCCGACCGGCGCACAGGACAAGGTGGCGGCGACGATCACCGCGAACCCGGGCGTGAAGCACTGGGTGGTCTGGGGCTGCAACGACGAGAATGTGCAGGGTGCGGTGACCGCGCTGCAGAACGCCTCAGTCACCCCGGACAACATCGACGGCGTCGGCCTGGGCGCCTACCTGGCCTGCAAGGACTGGCAGTCGGGCAAGCCGTCGGGCATGAAGGCGGCGCTGTTCATCAACGGCAAGGACGTCGGCGCACTGTCGGTGCAGACCATGTTCGACAAGCTCAAGAACGGCAAGGACTTCCCGCAGGAGGCCTTCGCCCCCACCAAGATGGTCGATGCCACCAACTGGCAGTCCTCCGGCGTGAGCTGCAGCTGACCGGCACTCGGACCGGGCCGGTGCGGCGCATCCCCTGCAGCCGCCGCACCGGCCCCCGCCCCTGACCCCGCCGCACTCCACATGTCAGTGAGACCTTGATGCCCGCACCCGAATCCTCGCCACGCACGCCCTTGGGCGTCTCGCCCGGTCTGGCGGCCGAAGGCGTCTCCAAGCGCTTCGGCACCGTCCAGGCCCTGGAGGACGTCACCGTCAGCTTCCCGCCCGGTCAGGTCACCGCCCTGATGGGCGAGAACGGCGCCGGCAAGTCCACCCTGCTGCGCATCCTGACCGGTGACCACCGCCCCACCGACGGGCGCGTCCTGTTGGACGGCAAGCCGGTCGACCTGCACTCCCCGCAGGACGCCCGCTGCGCCGGCATCCGGATCATCCCGCAGGAGCCGGAGATCATCCCGCACGTCTCGGTCGCCGAGAACGTCTACGCGGGCTCCCTGCCCCGCGCGGCCGGACGCCGCCTGGACCGCGCCGAACTGCGCCGTCGCATCAACGCCGACCTGGAGCGCCTCGGCTTCGCCAAGGTCCTCGACCCCGGCCTGCTCGGCTCCCAGCTCACCGCCGCACAGCGGCAGTTGGTGGAGATCCTGCGCGCCCTGACCGGCGCGGTCCCGCCGCAGGCGATCGCCTTCGACGAGCCGACCTCCTCGCTGTCGGAGTTCGAGGTCGAGGCGCTCTTCGCGCTGATCGGACGGCTGCGCGACGAGGGCATCGCCGTCATCTACGTCTCGCACCGGATGAAGGAGATCTTCCAACTCGCCGACCGGATCGCCGTCCTGCGCGACGGTCGGGTCGCCGGTGTGGTGGAGGCCGCGGACACGAGCGAGAGCGACCTGGTGCGGCTCATGGTCGGGCGCGACCTGTCCACCCTGTTCGTCCGCCAGCAGGTGGCCACCGACCGCGTCGTGCTGGACGTCAAGAACCTCACCACCGACGATGTGCGCGACATCAGCCTCCAGGTGAGGGCGGGCGAAGTCGTCGCACTCGCGGGCCTGATCGGTGCCGGACGCTCCGAATTCGCCCTTGCCCTGGCCGGCGACGCTCAGGTCCACTCCGGCAGCGTCGAACTGGGCGGCAGGGCCCTGCGCCTGAAGAACCCCCGCGCCGCGATCACCGCCGGCATCGGCCTGGCCCCGAGGAGCGCAAGGCCCAGGCACTCTTCCTGCACCGGACGATCCGGGACAACACCTCGCTGGTCAGCCTCGGCCGACTGCGGCGCTGGCGCTTCGTCAGGCACCAGCAGGAGAAGGCCCTCGCCCAGCAGTACGCCGACCGGCTGCGGGTGCGTGCCCCTTCCATCGAGGCCGAGGTCCGCACCCTGTCCGGCGGCAACCAGCAGAAGGTCGTGCTCGCCCGCTGGCTCGCCCGCAAACCCGACCTGCTGATCCTGGACGAGCCCACCCGCGGCGTCGACATCGGCGCCAAGGCCGAGATCTACCAGATCATCGCCGACCTCGCCCGCGAGGGCACGGCCGTCCTGGTCATCTCCTCCGAACTGCCCGAGGTCCTCGGCCTGGCCGACCGCATCGTCGTGATGCAGAACGGCCACACCACCGGCGAACTGACCCGTGCCGAAGCCTCGGAGGAGGCGATCCTCGCCCTCGCCATGGCCGACGACCTGGCCACGACCGACGGCCCTGCCGACCGCACCACCGCCAACGCCCCTACCGGAGACCCTCGATGACGACCACCACCGCCCCCAGCGCCCAGCTGCCGGAGGCCGAGCCCGAGGCCGGTCGCCGCAGCGGCGCCCGCGCCATGCTCGCCGCCGTCGGCGGCCAGAACCTCAGCCTGATCGGCGCCCTCGCCATCGTCGTCATCCTCTTCGGGTCACTGAACGACAACTTCCTGAGCTGGGACAACATCCAGGTCATCGCCGAGGCCGCGACCATCTCCGGCCTGCTCGCCGTGGTCCAGACCGTCGTCATCATCTGCGGCGGCCTCGACATCTCCGTCGGCTCCCAGGCCGGCCTCGCCTCCGTGGTCAGCGCCATGGTCTTCACCTCCACCGGCGCCAACCCCTACCTCGGCATCGGCGCGGCCGTCGCCATCGGTGCCGGCATCGGCCTGTTCAACGGCGTGATCGTCATCTACGGCCGGGTCAACCCCACCATCGCCACCCTGGCCGGACTCGCCGCCTACAAGGGCGTCGCCCAGCTGGTCTCGGGCGGTCGCGCCCAGGGCTACGTGCTGAACGACCCGATCTTCATCTTCCTCAGCCGCGGCAAGATCGCCGGCCTGCCCACCATGGTCTGGCTGCTCATCCTCACCGCCGTCGCCGTCCACCTCCTGCTCACCTACACCGACATCGGCCGCAACGTCTACGCGATCGGCGGCAACGACACCGCCGCCCGCCTGGCCGGCATCAACCTCAACAAGTACCTCGTCTCCGCCTACGCCCTGTCCGGCATGGTCGCCGCCCTCGCCGGCATCCTGCTCACCGCCCGCACCGGTTCCGGCCAGCCCGTCTCCGGCAGCGAAGGCCTCGAACTCCAGTCCATCACCGCCGCCGCCCTGGGTGGTTGCGCCCTCAAGGGCGGTAAGGGGACCATCGGCGGCACCCTGCTTGCCGTCGCCCTCCTCGGTGCCCTCCAGAACGGCCTCACCGTCCAGGGCATCAACGCCTTCTGGCAGAACGTCGCCCAGGGCGCCCTGCTGGTCGCCGCCGTCGTCATCCAGCAGCGCCGCAACGGCGAACGCGCGGTCGGCCTGCCCGCCTGACCCCTGCGGCGTGATCACCGGACCCACCGGAGCCCTGCCCCACTCACCCCCTCCATGAGCAGGGCCGTCCCGGTGCCGGGCGCCCACGGCGGGTCGAACTCGCCCGATGACTCCCGGTGTCGGGTGGTTGAGGGGCCACCCGGAACCGGGCACCACCGCGGTGGCGCGCCTGCGTCCGTCCGCCGCGGTTCCGCAGCGACCGCCGTCCGTCCCCGGGCGGCGGTCACTGCGTGGCGGACGGCTCATCCGCAGTCCGGGCCCGCCGAGTAGACCGCCGCCACCCGCTTCCGGCCGGTGCCGAGCTTCTTCAGCACCTTGGCGACGTGGTTCTCGACCGTCCGCGGCGACAGGGACAGGGCCTCGGCGATCCGCTGGTTGGTGGCTCCGGCGGTGAGGAGTCCGGCGACCTGGTGCTCACGCGGCGAGAGGCTGCTGCCGTACCCCGGCGGCCGGGACCGCGGCGGATGAGACCGAGGTCGCGCAGGACCCGCTCGCAGCGCGCGGCGTCGGCGGTGGCCCCGAGTTCCGTGAAGAGCGCCAGGGCTCCCCTGAGGGGTTCGACCGCCGTCCCGGGGTCGGTTCGACGCCGTGCTTCGCTCTCCCGCTCGAGGGCGCGGGCGGCCTCATGGGGGCGGCCGATCTCCCGCCACCTGCGCGCCGCCCCGGCGAGGTGCCCGGCGGCGGAACCGGGGTCGGCCTCCTGAAGCAGCAAGCCGCGGACGACTTCCAGGTCGGCGGTGGCCGCCGGGGCGTCGCGCCCGCGGAGGCCGCGCTCGATCTCGGCGCTCAACTGCTCGGCGGCCCCGCGCCGGTCGCAGGCCAGCGCCGCCTCGACCGCGGCCGACAGCAGGCTGGCCGCCCGTGGCCACGCGGCGGCGCGCCGCACGGTACCCACGGCCTTCTCCGCCACCGCCCAGGCACGGGGGCCGTCGCCCGCGGCGAGGTGGAGAGAGCTCAGGCCGGCGGCGGCCCGCAGCTCGAAGCCCACCAGCAGTTGGTCGGCACCGGTCGCGAAGGCTTCGCTGAACAGTTCCAGCGCCGCGGCGCGCTGTCCCCGGACGGCAGCGAGAGTGCCGACCAGGATGGCCCGCTCGGCGCGAAGGCCGGCCGCGGTCGGGTACTCGTCGATGAGGGAGTCGAGGCGTCCTTGGAGTCCGTCCCAGCGGCCGGCGAGGGCGTCCTGCCGCAGCATGACGGCGCGGGACAGGAAGACGGCGATGGGGCTTGCGCCATCATCTGTACGGAGCTGCTGGGCCTCGGTCGCCAGTGACGCGGCCCGCCGGTCGTGGCCCAGGTAGGTGGCGGTGTCGGCGACGTTGAGCAGGGTGCGTGCGGTCTGCCCCAGCAGCTCGCGGTCTTCGGTGTGGCGTGGCAGTCGTTCGATCAGCTCCCAGACCGCCGGGTCGCCCTGGCACGTCATCAAGGTGAGGCGGGTGGCGAGCACGGTGGCCCGCAGCACCCCGCTGCCGCTCCCGCGGACGGTGTCCTCGGCACGCTGCAGCCAGGCATGCGTGTACTCGGGCCCCTCGGCCTCCTTGAGGGCCAGGGCGACCATCGCTCGGACGGCGAGCTCGGGGCGGCGGGCTGCCAGCTCCGCGGCCGCCTGCTCGACCTCCTCGAACGCGGCGCGGACGGCGTTCTCGTTCAGCAGACCGATGCCGAGGCGGAGCCGGATCTCGCCGCGCGTCTCCTGCGGCAGCCGACGGTCGTCGAGGAGTCGGCGCAGCAGCCCGGCATGGGTTCGGAAGTCGAGGCTGGTGGCGGCGACCCCGGCCAGTGCCAGGGCCGCCCGGGAACGCGCCTCGCCCTCCAGTTCGGGCCGGTCGAGCAGCTGGTGCAGCAGCGTCGCGGCCGTGCCGCCGTCGCGGACGGCGATCGCCTGGTACGCGGCCTCCTGCGCCCGCACCAGCCAGCCGGCCAGGTCGCCGACGGCGAGGGTGTGGTGCGCGATCTGCACCAGCGGGACCGGATTGCGGGCCTGGAGCACCTCGATCGCGCGCCGGTGCAGCCGGAGTCGGGCGGGGCGGGGACGTGCTGGTAAGCGACCTGCTGGGCGAGCGCGTGCCGGAACGTGTACGTACCCTGGTCCGCCTCGCGCAGCACCGACGCCCGGAGCAGTTCGATCAGCGCATCGGCGCCCTGCTCCGCGTCCGGACCGGCGAGGGCGGTCAGCAGTTCCTCGGGCGCGGGGACCGCGAGCACCGCGGCCGCCTCCGCGATCGACGCGGCGGCGGGCGACAGTCCGGTGAGTCGCTCGGTGACCGCCTCGCGCAGCCCGCGCGGCACGTCGGCCACCCGCAGCCGCTCCACCGCCTCGGTGCAGCCGTGGGTACTGCCGTGCTCGGCGAGGGTGATCAGATCCTCCTCGGCGACCAGCGGCAGGCCCTCGCTCCGGCGGTGGAGGGTGGCACCGAGGGCGGGAGTGGCGTGGGGGCCGAGGGCGGCGGCAGCCAGCTCCTGGACTTCGGACTTCCGCAGCGGGTTGAGCTGGATGACGGAGCCGCCGGTGCCGGGCGGGCGACTGTAGGCGGCACCGAGCACGGCAGTCCCCTGCGGCAGCTCGTCTGCCCGGTGGGTGAGCACCAGGCTGAGCCGCGGTGGCAGGTCGCGCGCGAGCAGCAGGAGCAGATCACGGGTGGCCTCGTCCGTCCAGTGCAGGTCCTCGACGACCAGAACGGTCGGCCCGAGCGCGGTCAGGAACGACCGGACGGCCTGGAGCAGTTGGAAGCGCCGACTGGTGGGGTCGGCCGACGAAGGAGGCGGCGGGAGCCGGTCGGCCAGATCGGGCAGCAGGGGAGCCAGGGCGCCGGCGCTGGGCGGGAAGGCCGGGGCATTCGCCAGGTCGGCCCTGCACAGCGCGTCCGCCACCGGCCCGTACGGGAGCGGCTCGCGCAGCGGGTGGCAGAAGCCGGTCAGCACCTGGTACCGCTCGGCGCGCAGCGTGGCGGAGGCCTCACGGACCAGGCGGGACTTGCCGATCCCGGGCTCGCCCTCGACCAGCACGACCGCGGGCGGGTTCCGCACCGCGGCCAGCAGCCGCTCGAGCTCACGCTGCCGACCCACCAGCGGGAACCGCTCACTGCGGCCCGCCGCCTCGCCGTCGAGGTCCCGAATCACGTGATCACCATGCCGCGTCACCCTAGAGCGCGACGTCGAGCGGCGACAACGCGGCCCCAGTACCGTCCGACAGATGATCACTGGGCTGTTTCGCGGAGCCGCTAGCAAAACGGCAAGGAGGTCTCACGCCGCACATTGGGATCGAAAGACATCCAGTACAACAGCCACTGAAGAAAGGGCGACCATGCATCGCCGGCCACCTCTGGGGACCAGTCTGGGAGCACGTGGGGACCAGAAATCGCCCACAAACCAGCAAGAGCGGGCACCTGGTTTCCCAAGTACCCGCTCTCGCAACCGACTTCACAAGTCGGGACGACAGGATTTGAACCTGTGACTTGAACCTGTGACCCCTTGACCCCCAGCGGGCTTGAGACAATCAGGTCGCCTTTTCAGGGCACAGCAGGGCGATCGGCCACCCTGGTCAGGGCGTCGCGGAGGGCGGCGCGCGTGCTGATGCCGAGTTTGGGGAAAGCGCGGTAGAGGTGGGCGCTGACCGTGCGGGGGACAGGCGCATCTGCTCGCCGATCTCCTTGTTCGTCAGGCCGCCGGCGGCCAGCTCGCTGACCCGGAGCTCCTGCCAGGTCAGCGGCACCGCAGTGGGTGCCGGGGTGTGGGACGCGACCCCGGCTGCCCTCAGCTCGGCTTGGGCCCGCTCGGCCCACGCGGTGGCGCCGAGCCCGTCGAGCGTCTTGACTGCCGGGGCGAGGAACGCGCGGGCCGCCGCGCCGCCCTGGGTGCGGCGCACGCGGATCCCGTGCGCCAGCCGGATCCGGGCCAGCTCGAACGGGAACCGCTCGGCGGCTGGGTGCGACTGGGCGCGTTCGTACATGTCCGCCGCCTCCCCGTCGTCCTCGGCCGTCATCGCCAGAGCCCCGTACGTGATCAGGGCCAGACGCGGAGAGATGTCGGGCAGGCCGGTGTCCCGCGCGGCCAGCGCGTGGGCCCGGGCCTGCTCGGCGCGTCCGGTGTGCAGGGCCGCCTCGACGAGGTCGAGCAGGGTCCGCGACGCCTGGTGGGCGTAGGGCCGGAACGCGCCCGGTGCCGTGATACCGATGGCGTACAGGAACGCGGTCTCGTAGTCGCCTTCGCTCAGCGCGATGGTCGCGCCGACGGCGTCCGCGAGCTGGGTCAGGTACCCGATGCCACGCGGGCGGGCCCACGCGTCGACCGCGGCCTGCAGGTCGCGCGCCTCCTCCGTCCGGCCGCGCACGGCCGCGAGTTGGGCCAGGCGGGCCCGTGCCTGGTGCGCGAACAGTCCGTGGCCGAGCTCGGTCGCCACGGCCAGGACGCGGTGTCCGGTGCGCTCGGCGGCCTCCCACTGGCCGAGCGTCATCTGGTCGAGCATGATCAAGTGCAGCATGACGATGCCGCTGGACAATGCGCCGGTGTCCAGTTCACGGTCCACGACGCGCTCCAGGTACGGGCGCAACGGGCTCAGGGCGTCGAGGTGGTAGGCCGACACGGCCAGGCGCATGACGTCCCACGGCTCCTGCTCCCCCTGCTCGTCCACGTCGCGATGCTGTGGGCGGCGGCCAACCCTGAGGTGCTGGCGGTGGTGGACCTCGCCGACCGGACGCAGCGCCGCGAGGTGATCCGCCGGATAGCCGCCACTCTGGTGGAATGAGCCCGCGGCGCCGCCGGGAACGCGCGACGGTCCGCCGACCGGTTTCGTCGACGGACCGTCACGCAGGCTCAGGCCGGGGCCGCACGCCCCGGGTGGAAGAGCCGACCCACCTTCAGCCCCAGTGAGACTTCTTGATCGGAGCGCGGGTCAGCAACCACCCCACGCGCTCGGCTGGCACAGGGGGATGCCGGAGTCGGGAGAGCAGTACGGGGGCACGCTGCACTGGTCCACGCTGTAGATGATCACCATCCGGGGTCCAGCGGCGTGGGGTCCCGGCATCCACACGGATGTCGAGGTCGAACTCCGCCAGCTGGTCATCGATCTGAAGTACTGCCGTCGGGGACATGCTTGCCTCTCTGTAAGGGATTTCGCCGTCGACAGGGACGACGTCCTGTGGTGCCGGTGAAGGGTGAACGGGTGTTTCCGTGAACCACCGGCGCTTTCACGTTCCGGGCAGAGGCCCGCCTGGGGAGCGCGCCACGTCAGCGGGCCATCTGCGTAAGGGGGCCGCACCGGCCTGAAGGCTCGGCCGGGGCGTCAGGACAGCAACAGCACGGCCTCCCATGCGGGGCGGCGACGCCGTGCCGGGTCGAGGTGGGCGTGGAGGGCGAGCGCGATGCCGCAGGCACCTTCCAGCAGCCCGGGCGGATCCGTCCGCTGCCGGCGCACGGGGTCGTACGCCCGGTACCCGAAGGTGGTCGCCGGATCGTATGCGTCGCAGACTCGCCGGAACACGCGCTCGGCCTCGCGGAGCAACAAGGAGTCGGCTGCCTCGGCGGCCACGCACGCGGTCGCCTGGGCCAGGCCGGCCAGGCCGTGGCACAGTCCTGCGTCGGTGAGCCCGTCGAGCCCGTCCGATCGCCGGTGGACGGCGTGCACGGCGTCAACCGCGCAGCGCGTCCACCGCTCCTCCCCCACGGCGCGGCCGGCCAGTTGCAGGGCACGGGCCACCCCGGGGGCGCCGTAGCACCACGATGCCCGGTGCGCTCTCACCGGCGGTCGCGGGTCGCTGCGCTCTTCGGCCGCGCTGATCAGTGACGGCCAGTACGGGCCCGCCTCGTCCTCTGCCGCCCAGCTCATCAGCCAGTTGGCGATGCGTCTGATGGCGGCGTCCTGTCCGGGGACGCGGTGCCCCCGTGTCCAGGCCAGCGAGAGGAGGGCCAGCGGTCCGGAGATGCCGTGCGCGAGGCCGGGCGTGAGCACGTGCAGCCGCGATCCCTCGGCGCTGGGCAGGGTGCTGTACCAGCCCGGCAGTCGCCCACCGGCCGCCTGCACCGGTTCGGTCATGGCCACCAGGGGCCGCAGGACGTCGCCGAGGGCGTCCGGGGAGGCGGGCTCGGCGAGGAAGTACCGTCCGAGTCCGGTGAGACCGGAGATCAGGTCGAAGTACTCCACGGGGATGGCGGAGTCCTCCCGTGCGGTCCTGTTCCGCTCCGCCGCCAGGTGACCCGCCAGCCGGTCACGTAGCAGCGTGTCCAGCCGGCTGAGGGCGTTGCGGTACCCGCCGTGCTGGTTCGCGGCCTGTTTTGACCGCGAAGCCCAGGCCGACGACGCCGGAGAAGAGCCCCCTTCCGGTCCACTCGGGGCCGGCCTGCAGCATGTGCACGGCGGTGGAGAGCTTGTCGTGGGCCGCCGGCCGCCAGACGGGGTCGTCCACGGAGAGCTCGCAGAGGAGCATGGCGGCGCCCAGGAGATCACCGACACAGGCTCCTCCCTCCTGGCGTGCGGGCGTCCAGGCGCTGACCCGGGCGGCCGTCTCGGTGACGATGGCCCGAGCTGTCCATGTGGTCATGCGTGCGCGTACCTCCTTCGTCCTTCCTCGGCCTCGGCGAGGCAGCGGGCCAAGGCCAGGGCGCGCCCCTCGGTTTGCCTGTCGGGGCCGACGAGGCGGTTGTGGTGCATGTGGAGGACGCTCAGCAGGACGGAGCGCCGCTGTGACGAGAGGGCGGCCAGGGCCTCGGACCAGCCGGCCGACTCCGTTCGGGTGGGGTCGCTGCGCTGGTACCGAGCCCACGTCTCCTGGCGGTGCCGATGGGCGTAGTCGCGGTGCGGCTCGCACACCTCGTCGAGCGCGGCGTCGAGGAACCAGCCGGGCCAGCGGCTCCCGTGCACCCCGCGCACGGTGTCCGCGAAGTCCACGGCCGCCAGCAGTGCCTTCTCGCCGGCGGGGACGCCGTCCGGGAAGGAGCGCAGCTGGTGCAGCACGCGGAGGCTGTCGTGGTGGAAGTGCCGTTCCACGGCCGTGATGACGTCCGGGCCGCCGTAGCGGGCGGTTTCCGGCTCGTAGCCGTCGAAGACCAGCCGACCGGCCAGGCGCTGCTCGCGCAGCCGGTCCGCCCAGGCCAGCACCGCGCGGGCCATCGGCCCGTGCAGGACGTCGGGCGACCCGTGGAACCGCAGCCTCAGGTGCGGGTCCGGGTCGCGGTAGCGGACGAAGAACCAGCGGTCGACGCCGTCCGGGAGGCCCGCGAGCAGCAGCGGCAGGTGCTCGGTCAGCACCTCGTGCTGGCGGGCGGTTGCTCCGTAGAGCTTGGCGGAGAGCCACTCCGGGTGGCGGCGGGTGGGCGTCGTGGTGACCTGCGGTCGCGGGGCCGGCGCCAGTGTGCGCGGGTGGTGCGGGAGGAGCGGCACGATGAGCTCGCTGGCATGGGCGGTTCCCGACTCGTCGCGCAGCCAGCCGTGGCCCCGTCCGCCGGCATCCGCGGGCGTCTCGCTCACCAGGAGGTCGACGCCGCGGGCCAGGTCGCGCCTGAGGAGCCGCCGGTGCAGCGGGCGGGTCAGGTCCAGCGCGACGCGCCGGTCCCCGGTACCGACGTCGACGCGGTCGGGCACCTGCCACCGGGCCCGCCACCGGTCCAGCAGCAGCTCCCATGCGGCGTCGGGCACCGTGGCGTCCGACAGCGCGCTGTCCGGCCGCCACCGCGCCGGCGTCAACACGGTGCGGCCGTAGCGGACGCGGGGCAGGTAGGGTGCCGCGGCCAGCACACCCCACTGCCACACGACCCACGCGGAGGTCGCCATGCGGGGCACCTCCCACAGGAAGCGGACCGCGGCCGGAGCCAGCCGTGCGTTGCCCGCGTGCGGGAACACCGGTGTGATCTCCCGTCCGGTCGCCGCCTCGACGAAGTACAGGCGCACGGCGTCGGCGGCGACGGCGATGTCCGGGGCCCTGCGCGTCAGGGTGGCCCCCGGGTCGCCGAAGCAGCCGATCGCCAGGCGGTCGGCGAAGAAGGAGGGGACGCGGGCGGCGTTGGCGACGCCCTGCGAGGTCGGCTGGAAGTCGACCTCGACGGGCAGTGCCCCCTCGGCCGACGAGCACTGGGTGCCGCGCCGAACCAGGTCACCCAGCGAGCGCGGGTCGTCGAGCAGGTGGGCGAACCGGCCCGCCAGCGAACCGGGCAGTGGGGAGCCGGTGGCCGACGAGAGGACGGCGACGAAATCGCCTTCCGTGAGCGCCTGTGGCGAATCGGCGGTGAGGTGGAGGCAGATCTCGCCCGGGTCCTGCCGGTCGTCGAGGCGGGCGTCGTCGAGAGCGGTGATCATCTCGTCGTCGATCACCACCTCGGTCACTCCCGAGACGGCGGCCGTGGACACCAACTGCAGCAGCCAGGCTTCCCGTTCGGCGTCGTCCGCGGTCGGTCCCGCGACCGGGGCCGACCGTTCGCTGCGGGGGTTGTCGTAGCCGGCCGGTGTGCCGAGGCCGACATGGGGATCGAGGAGGTCGAGCAGCGGGACCGCCTGGTCGGTGCCGTACCGTTCCAGGAACGCCGCGTGGTACTCGACGAGATGGGCTGCGGCCCCGCTGCGGGGCCGCAGCCGCCACAGCGCGGTCGCGGCGCGTTCGGCCTCCCGCAGCACGGCCTCGGGCAGCACCACGTCGGCGTCGACGAGCAGGTCCACGCCGAGGGGGCGGCGGTGCGGGTGCCGGGCGCCCATGGCATCCACCAGGGAGCGCCAGCTCTCAAGTCCGGTGCCGGGCCGGTACTGCCCGTGTCGGTGCAACCGCTCGGCGATGTCGGCGAGTTCGGCGGCTGCTTCCTTCTCGTCGACTGTTCGCAGCACGTCGAGGATGTGTTGCAGCGGATCCATCGACGTCAGCGGTGGGTGGAGCTCGGTGAGCAGGAAGCCCCGCCGCACGAGGTCGACCAGGACATCCTCGATCCTGGTCACCGGAACGCGGGGGAAAGCCGACGTCAACCGGTCGGTCAGCACACCGGCCGGTGTCGGGCGCTCTGCCGCGCGCAGGACGAGCTCCAGCGCAGTGGTGTACTTGGCGGAGACCTCCTCCATGCCGCGGCCGGGCACGCTACTGGTCTCCGCTCCGGGTGCGCAGGGCAGGACCCAGCGGTCGCCCCGCCGGAACCCCAGGTCGTTGCGCACCACCCGCAGCTTGCGCAGCACGCCGGGTCGCCGTTCCCACTGGGCGACCTCCTCGGCCAGCCATTCACCGCCCGGCCTCGGCACACCGCGGTGTGCGGCGCCCAGGCGCACCCGGCAGGAATCGGCGAACGCCACCGGTGCCACACCCGCGAGCAGGCCGAGCGGCGTCGGCCTGCTCGCGCCCCGCAGCACGTAACGCGTCGTGGCCAGGGCGGTCTTGGCCAATGTCCTCGGCCGCACCGCCGCTCGCGCGCGGATCGCGGCGACGGATGTGTACAGCGGCATGTTGGCCACCGCGATCGCCTCGAGGACGCGCGGATCGGCGGTCAGTTCGTCGAGGTAGTCGGCGACCTGGTCCGGATCGCGCAGGTCGACCTCCCCCGCCCCGGCCGACGGTCGGGGCAGCATCGCGACCCGCAGCAGTCCGCCGGGAACGGCGTCGAACCGCACACCGCCCTCGGACAGCGCGCGCTCCGGTCCGCTCCGCTGCCCGGGACCGGGCTCCTGCCGCTTGCCGCGCCGCCGTGAACGCTCAGCCATCACCACCGACGACAACCCCTTCATCTCCTGTTCCGCTGGTAGGTATCCGTACCGCCGCAACCTCGTTGCGGCGGTGGCCGGGTGACGACTCAGAGGTGGTCCGCGTCGATGACGGCCTGGGCGGAGGCGGTGGGCGCCTCCGAGGGGGACGTTGTGTCCGACGTCGCCGAGCGCGCGGGGCGGGCTCGGCGACGGCACCCACTCTCGGCCGCCAGCGGAATCAGGCGCATCAGTCAGTTGACGATCCGCCACGCGGTCGGACGCCGCCGCCGTTAAGTCATCCGGCTGTCAGCGGTGCCCTGCCACATGGGAGGCCGAGCGGGCGGTTCCGTGAGCAGCCCGAGCGCGCGGGTGTCACCAAGATGGCAGACTGCCTGCCACAACCCGGCCGATTCACGGCCTTGTTGCCGTTGTGACCGGCACGCTGAAGATCGTTCGCCTCGCCTGGGGAGACCATGTCCACATCCACCCGCATGCCCACCGATCCGACGTCGAGCGACCGGGCCATCGAGAACCTGATCGCACGCTACGCCGAGCTCGTGGACGACGGCGATTTCGCCGGACTCGGCGTCCTTCTCGCTGACGCCACCTTCACGGGCAGTGGCGAGCCGGTGAGCGGGCGCGACGCGATCGAGGAGATGTTCCGGGACACCCTGATCGTCTATGCCGACGGCACGCCGCGAACCCAGCACGTCACCACGAATGTTGCCATCGAGGTCGACGAGCAGGCGGGCACGGCGGTCGCGCGTTCGTACGTCACCGTGTTGCAGGCTCTGCCGGACCTGCCGCTGCAACCCATCGCCGGCGGTCGGTATCACGACCGCTTCGAGCGCAGTGATGGGCAGTGGCGCTTCGTGGAGCGACGGGTCCGCATCAATCTGGTCGGCGATGTGAGTCGTCATCTGCGCCGGGCTGCCGCGCAGCGGTAGTCCTCCCCCGGACCGGCCCTGCGCGTTACGGGCGGGACAGCTGGTTGCGAGCCTCGACCGCCTTGATCGTCTTCTTCAGCGCCTTCTCCAGTACGCCTTTGCCGACGCTGCCCAGCAGCAGCCCGGTGACGCGGCCCTTGAGGTTCTTGCCTTCGCGGACCACCACGACGTCCAGCTGCGTCAACCCGTCGGGCAGCCGCGTGAAGGTGTAGGTGTGTCCCGAGGCGCCGCCCCAGATGTTGGAGTCGACCGTGGTCATCACCACGCGGTTCGGGTCGGACCAGTCGTATCGCAGCCGTTCCCAGATGCCGCCCGAGCCCTCGGTGACGTCGGCGTGGTCGACACCCTCCTCGTGGACCCGCACGTACTCGTCGGCGCTGTTGGGGAACAGTTCCCGACGACCCGGCCCGAAATCGGTGAGGCTCGCCACGAACTGCTCCGGGGTGACCGGCGTCCGCTCGGTGAAGTGGATGGTTGCCATGGGGGTTCTCCCTGCGCTCCGTACGTCGGTGTCCTGAACGGCTGTCCTCAGACTCCCCGGCGGCGGCCCTCCGTCGAGCCGGTGCCGGACCCTGGTCGCCCCCGGCCCGGGTACTGGCCAGGGTTCGGCACTGGCTCGACGGGCCCGCAGTCCCGGGATCGTGATCGGTGGATGCCGACCGGCATCCATGGCGGCGCGGGAGCTGACGATGGTGGAATTCAAGATCGAGGTCGTGGTCGTCCCGGTTTCGGACGTGGACCGGGCCAAGGACTTCTACACGCGGATCGGGTTCCGCGAGGACGTCGACTTCTCCGGCCCCGGCGGCTTCCGGGTCGTGCACCTGACCCCGCCCGGTTCGGCCGCGTCGCTCATCATCGGCAGTGGCGTGACCGACGCGGCGCCGGGCTCCGAGCGCGGCGTGCACCTGATCGTGGACGACGTCGTGGCGGCCCGCGCCGAGTTGGCGGCCGCCGGGGTCGAGGTCAGCGAGGTCTTCCACGACGCCGGCGGAGTCTTCCACCACGCCGGCACCGCCGAGCGGGTCACCGGCCCGCACCCGGCGCGGCAGTCGTACGGCTCGTTCGCGTCGTTCGCCGACCCGGACGGCAACACCTTCGTCCTGCAGGAGGTCACCACGCGGCGCCCCGGACGGATCAGCCACGCGGTCTACCGCTCCGCCGACGAGCTCGAGTCGGCACTGCGCGACGCGGCGCTCGCCCACGGCACGTACGAGGGCGAGCTCGGCCACCCGGATCCGGATTGGCCGGCGTGGTACGCCGCTCACATGGCCCACGCGGCCGGGCTCGGCAGCTGAGCGGCGCTGTCGGAGCTGCCGCGCGGTGAGATCGACATCAGGAAGGGGCAGGGCGGCATGAAGTCCATCACCATGACGATGGTGGGCCGCGAGGACGAGCAGGCGGAGCTCGTGGCGTTCGTGAAGTCCGCCACGGGTCAGGCCCTCGTCCTGCGCGGGGAGGCGGGGGTCGGCAAGAGTTCGCTGTTGAGCAGCGCCGCCGCGTTGGCGGAGCAGGAGGGACACGTCGTCCTGCGCGCCGCCGGCGTCGAGGCGGAGTCCGCGC
Organism: Kitasatospora acidiphila; assembly: GCF_006636205.1. Taxonomy (NCBI): domain Bacteria; kingdom Bacillati; phylum Actinomycetota; class Actinomycetes; order Kitasatosporales; family Streptomycetaceae; genus Kitasatospora; species Kitasatospora acidiphila. Next base: position 2,211,535 of record NZ_VIGB01000003.1, read on the forward strand.
TGCCCTATGCCGGGCTGCATCAGCTCGTTCATCCGCTTCTCGCCGACATCGCGCGGTTGGATGACGGGACCCGGGCGGTGTTCGACGCCGTGTTCGGCGGAGTGCAGGGTGATCCGCCCTCGGTCATGACGCTCGGCATCGCCGTCCTCGGCCTGCTGGCGCTCTCCGCCGAACAGCGGTCGCTGCTGCTGGTCCTCGACGACGGCCAGTGGCTGGACGACTCCAGTGCCGACGTCTGCGGCTTCGTGGGCCGACGCCTGGCCGGCGGTCCGGTGAAGCTGCTGGTCGCGGTCCGCACCGACATCACGTCGCGTTTCGACACCGCCGCACTGCCCGAACTGCCGATCGCCGCCCTAGCCGACGAGGACGCGACCCGCCTGCTGGACCATCGTTACCCGGATCTGGGCCGACAGGTCCGCCGACTCGTCCTGGAGCAGGCCCGGGGCAACCCGCTGGCCCTGCTGGAGCTGCCCGCCCACGTAGCCGGCCCGTCAAGCGACCTCCCGGCCGAAGACCTGATCGGTCAGCACGGCGTGCCGTTGCCCCGGCGGCTGCAACGGCTGTTCGGCGCCCGCATCGCAGCCCTCGACGAGCGGGTGCGGGCCGAGCTGCTGATGGCCGCGCTCGACGGCGCCGGGAGCCCGAGCGGCGCCGACGCCGTCCCCGGCACGCGCTACGGCATGCGCGACGCCGACTCGGCGGTGGCCGCCGGGCTGCTGGACGTCGAATCGGCCACTGGCGCCTTCGTCTTCCGGCACCCGCTCGTGCGGTCCGCCGTCGTGCAGACGGCCACTCCCAACCAGCGCCGCACCGCGCATCTGACGCTGGCCCAGGTTCATCGGGAGAACCTCGAACGCCGGGCGACGCACCTGGCAGCGGCGACGGTCGATCCCGACGAGGACGTCGCCGACATCCTGGAGGCGGCGGCCGCGTCGGCGACGCGGCGCGGCGGGGCGCTGGCGGCCGTGACCTGGCTGACCCGGGCCGCCGAGCTCAGCGAGAACCACACCGACCGGTCCCGGCGGCTGGCCGACGCGGCCTTCGTCGCCGCTCACGCCGCCCGCCTCGGCCAGGCGCACCGGCTGCTCCGAGCGGGCCTCGCACCCGGTTCGACGGAGTCGCCGGCCTCGGTACTGGCGGCCGCCTACCAGGCGCTCTACCAGGACGGGGACGTCCGTTCCACCCACCGACAGGTCTCGGCCGCGATCGAGAAGCTCCGGGACGGCGGTTCGGCCGAGCCGAAGGAGGTCCTCACCCGGCTGGTGATCCTGCTCCTGGCGATCAGTCAGTACAGCGGCGACCGCGCGGTCTGGGAGAGCACGCACGAACTCCTCGCCTCCCTGGGGAGCCTGGTCACCGAACGCTCGCGTCTGTTCAGCCGCACCTGGAGCGATGTGACCAGGCATGGAGCCGACTTGGCCGGGCTGGTGCTCCAAGCCGCCGCGAACCTACCGGATTTGGAACCCTGGGAGGTCACGCGGTTCGGCACGGCCGCGTACCACCTCGACGTCCTGAGCCACTACCGCCCGCACCTGCAGCGCGTCGTGGACCGCGAGTTGGAGACCGGGGCCGTGGCGACCGGCATGGTCATGCTGCACCAGATCATGCTCGACCAGATGGCGGTCGGCGAATGGGCCGAGGCTGAGGACACCGGACGGCGCGGCCTGGATCTGGCGACCGAGCACGGCCACCAGCTGTTCGCCGCCCAGAGCCGCGCGTACCTGGCCCAGCTCGCGGCGCTGCGTGGGCAGGTCGGACGGGCGCGGGACCTGCAAGCCGAGGTGGACGCCTGGGCCCGCCCGCGCGGACTGGGGTTCCTGACCCAGGTCGCCGACTCCGCCGGCGCGACCGCCGCGCTGAGCTCCGGCGACTACGAGGCCGCGTACCTCTACGCCATCGGCATCACGCAGCCGGGCACGTTCCGGCCCTATGCGTACCAGGCCTCGCGCACCCTGCTCGATCTCGTCGAGGCAGCCCAGCACACCGGTCGCGTCGAGCAGGCCCGGGCGCACGCCCTCGCTGCCCGGGACGCCGGTCTGCCGCTCGTGTCACCCCGCCTGGAGCTGATCACCTACGGCGCGCTGGCGATGACCGCCGAGAACGAGCAGGAGGCCGCCGAGATGTTCGCTCGGGCCGAATCCCACCCGGACGCCGCCCGCTTCCCGTTCGAGCTGGCCCGGATCCGGCTGGCCCACGGCGTCCGGGTGCGCCACGTCCAGGGCCGGGAGCCAGCGCGGCAGTACCTGGTCCCGGCGGCCGAGGCGTTCGAGCGGCTGGGCGCGGCCGGCTGGACCGAGCGGGCCCGGGCCGAACTGCGCGCCACCGGGACCCCGCCCCGCGCCTCGGCGCTGAACCTGGCCTCGCTGACCTGGCAGGAACGCCGCATCGCCGACCTGGCCGCCGGCGGCCTGACGAACAAGGAGATCGGCGAGCGGATGCACCTGTCGCCGCGCACCGTCAGCTCGCACCTGTACCGCGTCTTCCCCAAGCTGGGCATCACGGCCCGGGCGGCGCTGCGCGACGCGCTGAGCCGGGCCGAGGAGGTTTCGCGGGTCTGATGTCCGCGCTCAGGCCTGTGCGGGCACGGCCTCGACGCCGTTGCCGGCCAGCCAGGCGAGGACGTGGTCGGCGACCGAGCGCCAGCCGCTGTCGAACACCATCGAGTGTCCCCGGTCGACGAACTGCTTCAGATCGGTCATGGCGGAGGAGTCGCCGTAGAGCTTGTAGACCGAGCGGGTCACGGCGTCCGGGACCGTCCGGTCCTCCTGGCCGGACACCAGCAGCAGCGGTCCGCGCACCGCATTGGCCGTGTCAACGACGGTGTCGGCCGACCCGGCGGCGGTGCGGTCGAGCCCGAGGTCGGCGAGCAGCCGGAGCGGGGCCGGGACGGCGTACCGGTCGAAGAGCTTCGCCGCCTCCTCCTCACCGACCGCGTTGGCGATGACGTGTCGGAACCGGCTCCGGGACAGCGACTCGAAGCACGGATGCCGGGTCGAACCGACCGGCATCAGCGACCATGGGCGGGGCCGGCCGTCGTCCAGCGGCAGACCACCGACCGGCAGCGGCGCAAGGGCCACGGCGGCGACACCGAGGCCGTTGCCGAGGAGGCGCTGGGCGATGAGGCCGCCGGCTGAATGCCCGATCAGGACCGGCGGGTTGTCGAACGAACGCACGATCTCCTCGTAGTGGGCCGTGAGCGCGACGAGCCCGAGGTCGCGCAGTGGGCCGGGCTCGCGGCGGGCCTGGTCGGCGGTGGGAGCTTCGCCGGGCCAGCCCGGGACGCACACCGCGTAACCGTGCGAGCTGAGCCGTTCAGCCCAGCCGTCCCAGGAGGACAAGTGGAACCATGCACCGTGGATGAGGACGACGGGAGTTTGCTTCACGGCCAGACCTTCCGATTGCACGCGACGTCCGCCGGCGTTGCGGCGCTCCTCCGAGGATCGCCAAGCGGTAGCACAGCGGAAACAGTCGGATGACTGAATGTGACGGCCCGGCAGGTCACCGGTGCATCTTCGGGTGTCTCGACGTCATGTGACTGATGCGTCCGGCCGGTCGCCGAAGAAGAGTGGAGGCGCCAGCGAGTCTCCGGGAAGGATCAGACATGATCAACAGACGTACGTTCACCAAGGCGGTCGGTCTCGGCGTGGGCGCCACGGCCGTGTCGGTCAGCGCGGCTTCGAACGCGCCTGCCGCCTTCGCGGCCGGTTCCGACCGGCCCGGCCGCCCGGCCCCGGTCATCCCGGCCATCGCCCCGGGCACGCACACCACGTTCTCGGACCTGAAACGAGTCCAGGCCGGCGTGCTCGACATCGGCTACGCCGAGGCCGGGCCGAAGCACGGGCCCGTGGTCATCTGCCTGCACGGCTGGCCCTACGACATCCACAGCTTCGTCGACGTGGCGCCGCTGCTGGCGGACGCCGGCTACCGGGTGATCGTGCCGTACCTGCGGGCCACGGCACCACCGCGTTCCTGTCTCCGACGACCGTCCGCAACGCGCAGCAGTCCGCGATCGCCCTCGACATCGTCGCCCTGATGGACGCCCTGAAGATCCACAAGGCGGTGCTGGCCGGCTTCGACTGGGGCTCGCGGACCGCCGACATCATCGCGGCGCTGTGGCCGGAGCGGGTCAAGGCCCTGGTGTCGGTGAGCGGCTACCTCATCACCAACGTCGCTTCGCAGAAGAACCCGCTGCCACCGAAAGCCGAACACACCTGGTGGTACCAGTACTACTTCGCCACCGACCGCGGCCGCATCGCCATGGAGACCAAGCAGAACCGGCACGACCTGTGCCGGCTGGTGTGGGACGAGGTCTCCCCCACCTGGGACTTCGACGACGCCACCTTCGAGCGCACGGCCGCGGCGTTCGAGAACCCCGACTACGCCGCCATCGTGATCCACAACTACCGCTGGCGCCTGGGCCTGGCCGATGGCGAGCGCCGCTATGACCGCTACGAGCAGCTGCTCGCAGCCCGGCCGGTCATCACGGTGCCGACCATCACCCTGGACCCCGCCCTCGACCCGTTCCTGGCCACGACCGACGGCACCGGGTACCGGAACTTCTTCACCGGTCCGTACCAGCACCGCGTGCTCACCGGCGTCGGCCACGATGCGCCGCAGGAGGCGCCGACGGCGTTCGCCCAGGCCGTGGTGGACGCCGACCACCTGTGACCCGCGACGGTCTCGACCACATGGAGGTGTGGGAAGTGAGTGACCCCGGCATGCACGAGCAGGCGGCGGACATCCGCAGGGCCCGGTTCGGCGCGCTCCCGGAACGCGTCGCCTTCGAGGACATGGTCGAGGAGAAGCCGGTGCTGTCGTCGAGTCAGGCGGTCGACGCCTACGACCCCGACGGCCTGGCGGTCAGGTTCTCCTGCCTGGCGGCGGATCTGGGTCTTTGAGCACAGCGGTCAAGCGTTCGGGTCCGCCCCCCAACCGGGGGACGGACCCGAACTTGCTGCGCGCCGTGGTCAGTCGCGCTGGGCCTTGACGCAGCGGAAGCTGCTCGCGGCGCTCGGGTCGCCGTGGCCGGTGTAGCGGGAAACCATCGGGTAGCGGCACACGTCGCGGGCGACGGTCCCGCCGGAGGCGGTGGGCAGGGTGGCGTGCAGCACGTTCGGGGCCTGGCCCTGTTCGACCCAGGCGGTCAGAGCGGCCAGGTCGTCGACGTTGCCGCCGTTCAGGCCGCAGTGCGCGACGCCGGGGGCCAGGAAGACGCGGTAGAAGTCGTCAACCTTCTTGGTACCGCCCATCAGGGCATCGACGCGCTTGCGGTAGTCGACCGTGCCCGCGGTGGGGATCAGTTGGTCGGCGTCGCCCTGCCAGGTGATCAGCTTGCCGCCGGCGTTGCGGAACGCGGAGAGGTCCGCGTCGCGGGTGCCGATCACCGAGTCGTACTCGGCGCGGGCCTTCTGGAAGATCTCGTCGAACTGCGCGTAGCTGAGGTTCGCGGTGTTGAACGAGGGCTGCTTCTCGACGAAGTTGGCGACCCACTGGGCTGGGACGATGAACGGCAAGCCGGTGGTGACGCCGTTCGCATCGGTCTTGCCGGCCGCCAGGTAGGAGAAGTCGGCGCCGATCGGCAGGCCGTACCACAGCCGCTTGCCGTTGGTGTCGCGCGGGCCGTCCCAGATCTTGCGGACCACGTCGGCATCGGCGGCGGTGATCGTGTACTGCTTGCCGTCGCACACGACCGTGGTGCCGATCAGGCGGCGCGGGTCGAAGTCGCAGCGGTTCGGGTCGCTGATCAGGCCGTCGACCACGCCGTCGAGCTTGTCGCAGGCCTTCAGCGCGGCCTGGTTGAAGGCGTTGAACTCGCACGTGGTGGGGTAGGTGTGTTCCTGGTTCATCACCACCTGCGGCCAGAGGGTGGCCACTTCGAACTGGTTCCAGTTGATGGCGGGGGCGTCGGCGTTGATGCCGTTGAAGTCGGTGGGGTACTGCTGGGCTTCCATGTAGCCCTGGCGGCCGCCGGTGGAGCAGCCGTTGAAGTAGGAGTAGGACGCGGCGTGACCGTAGGCGTCGTCAACGACCTGCTTGCCGACGATCGCCATCTCGTGGGCCGAGCGCGAGGCGAAGTCCTGCAGCAGTGCGGTGTTGATCCGGCCCTGGGAGTTCAGCGCCCAGCTGCTGTCCAGGCCGCCGGTGTCCACGCCGGCGTCGGTGGTGGCGGCCGCGTAGCCCTGCTTGACCGCCGCGGCCACGGAGCCGATGTTCCCGGCGGCGTAGGCGGCGCCGCCGTCCGCCTGGAAGCGGCCGTTCCAGCCGGACTGCGGCAGCCAGATCTGCACCTTGGCGTGGTCGTTCGCGCCCGGGTGGGTCAGCGTGACCGTCACCTCGCAGTGCGCCGGGACGTCGGGCACCGGGTAGCCGCCCAACGGGGGAGCACCGGGCACCTGGAACGTGCCCGTCGGAACGGCCGCCGCGGTCACCGACTCCACCGTGGTGCCGTCCGGCGCCGACAGCCGGAACGAGGTGCAGGCGAACGAAGCGGGGCTGGCGGCGGCCAGGGGCGCGGTCGGCACCGGACCGGCCGACGCGCTCACCGGTGCATAGATGACACCGGCTGCCGCGAGCGGAACACCGGCCGCCAGGAGCGCCGGAAGCCGTCGTTTCATGATCTCTCCTCGGAGTCGGGGATGGCGCCATCACTGTCGTCGCCACACCGACTCGGGCACATCAGTCAGCTGACGCTGAGTCAAGACTGCGGTGCGCTCGCCCGACCAGGCAGAAGGCTTGAAGTCACATGACCGATGCGGCCGGGGAGAGCCGCGGGCGACGGTGAAGGCCACCGAGTCCACTGGTTCTCATCCCAGGAGCGTGACCCATGTTGAGCATCGAGAACGGCCGCAAGCGGCGGTTCGTCGCCGGGATGGCCGCTGCGGTCGGCACCACCGTGGCGATCGGCGCTTTCGCCTTCACCGCCACCGCTGACGCGGCGACCGACCCGGCGGCGGCCGACCGCGGCCCGAAGCCGACCGTCGTCCTGGAGCACGGTGCGTTCGCCGACGCCTCCAGCTGGGACGGCGTCATCGCCAGGCTGCGCCACGACGGCTACCCGGTGGTGGCCGCCGCCAACCCGCTGCGCGGTCCGGCCTCCGACGCCGCCGCGCTGCGCAGTCTCGTCGACCACATCAAGGGCCCCATCGTCCTCGTCGGCCACTCCTACGGCGGCTCGGTCATCAGTGAGGCCGCCGTCGGTGAGCCGCGGGTCAAGGCCCTCGTCTACGTCGCCGCGTTCCTGCCCGCGCCGGGCGAGTCCGCACTGCAACTGACCAACCAGTTCCCCGGCTCCACCCTGTCCGGCACGCTGGACCCGGTGCCGTACGCGAACGCCGACGGCAGCACCGGCACCGACCTGTACATCCAACAGGACAAGTTCCGCGCCCAGTTCGCCGCCGACGTCCCGGCCGACCGAGCCGCGCTGGCGGCCGCGGCGCAGCGGCCGATCGCGCAGGCCGCGCTGACGGAGAAGGCCACCTCCGCCGCCTGGAAGACCGTCCCCAGCTGGGACATCGTCACCACCCAGGACCTGAACATCCCGCCTGCGGCCCAGGAGTTCATGGCCGAGCGCGCTCACGCCCACACCACCGAGGTGGCCGCGTCCCACTCCGTCGCGGTGTCCCACCCCGACCTGGTGGCCGGCGTCATCGAGAAGGCCGCCCGGGCCACCCGCTGACCACCGTCATGCTGCGGCCGCGAACAGCGGCCCCCTGAACGCCGGGAGGGCGAACCCCGTCCATCCCCTCCGCCCTCCCGGCTCCACCTGCAATCACCGATCGGAGAAAGCGCCGGCGATCTCACGACGGGAGGAGATCCCCAGCTTGGCGAAGACCTTGCGCAGGTGCCACTCGACCGTGCGAGGGCTGAGGAACAACTGCGCGCCGATCTCCGCGTTCGGGTGCCCGGTGGCCGCGAGTCGGGCTATCTGCGCCTCCTGCGGGTCAGGACCGGCGCGCCGAGGGACCGCTTGCGGACGGTCTCACCGGTGGCGACCAGCTCCCGGCGGGCCCGTTCCGCGAACGCCTCCATGCCCATTGCCGCGGCCGCCTCGTGCGCCGCGCGCAGCTCGGTGCGAGCCTGGGCCCGCCGGTTCTGACGGCGCAGCCATTCGCCGAACAGCAGCCGGGCCCGGGCCTCGAACACGCCGAGCCCGCCCCGGCCGAAGTGGTCGACGGCCTCGCGGTAGCGGTCTTCGGCCTGCTCGGGTGCTCCGGTCAGGGCGTCGGCGACCGCCCGCGCGCCGAGGGCCCAGGGCGTGCCGGCCCGGCTCCAGTCGGCCAGCCGCTCGCGCGCCAGGGCCGCTGCGGCCCGGTCGCCGACCCGGGACGCCGCCTCGACCAACTCGCTGCACGTCCAGTGATGCACGACGAGGTCCTGGTACTCACCGCCCTGGAGTGCCGCTTCCATCGCGAGCGGATAGTTGCCCAGGCCGTTGTGGAGCACCGCCCGGGCACAGGCCGCCATGGCTGTGAGCCGGCCCAAGCCGCGCTGCTCGCCATCCCGTTCCATCACCTCGATCAGCTCCAGGGCCGGTCGTTCCCGCCCCCGGTACGCGCTGATCAAGGCTGTCGTGACCATGCGCGTCGCCGTGCCCGCTGCCTCCTCGACGGCCGCGCCCTCGGCCAACAGGTCCCAGGCTTCGGAGAAACGCCCCGCATAGCCCAGCGAGGCCGCCCGGTGGGGCAACGCCGTCGAGAGGATCGACAGCGTGCCCGTCGTCCGGGCGAAGCGAACCGCCCGGTCGGTGATGTCCAGCCACGTCTGGAGATCGCCCAGCTCCACGGCGGCGTTCGCGGCCGGCCACAGGACGACCAGATCCTCGTCGTCGGTGAGGGAGCGCAGTGCCCGCGACAGCAGCGGGAAAGCGGCCGCCGGCCCGTCCATGGTCCACGCCACCAGGGCACGGAGGAAGACTCCCGCCGTCTCGTCGCCAGGCGGCAGATCGCGAGCGGCCTCGGCGACTCGTCGCAGTCCGCCTTCGTCGTGCCGACCGGCCCAGATGGCCGCACCGAACGCCGCGAGGTGGGTCTCCCGCGCGGCGGCCGGGTCGAGGTCCCTGAGCCGGCCCGCCGCGTCGAGCAACGGCCGCACCGCGCCGAAACCTGAGTTGGTCATGGATGACGCCTTGGCCCGCAGCCGGCCGGCGTTGGCCTGCTGCAGCCGGTCCAACGGCCCCAGCTCGGCGGCGGCGAGCAGGTCGGGCACGCGAGCCGGCGCGCCCGCGGCGAGGTGGGCCCCCGCGGCTGCCAGCGCGCGCCGCGCCTGCTCCTTCGGGTCGGGGGTGAGCGCGGCGGCACGTTCCAGGAAGGAGGCGGCGGCCGCCCGGCCGCCGCGCGCCAGGGCCCGGTCGGCGGAGCGCTCCAGCGCGGCGGCGATCTGCTCGTTGGGCCCGACCGCGGCGTGGGCCTGGTGCCAGGCCCGCCGATCGGGGTCGCGCTCGGCATCGGTGGCCTCGGCCAGGGCGTGGTGCGCCGCACGCAGCGTGGCGGCATCCGCGCCACGCCAGACGGCCGACCGCACCAGCGGGTGCCGGAACCGCACCGGGGCTCCCAGGGTGATCAGGTCCGCGGCCTCCGCCGGTGCCGCGGCCTCGAGCCCGATGCCCAGCAAGCGCAGAGCACGCCACAACAGCGGCCCGTCGCCGACCGGTTCGACCGCCGCGACCAGCAGCAGGGCGCGGGTGTCGGCCGGCAGTGCGTCGACGCGCCGGCGGAAGCCGTCCTCGACCCGGGTCGCCAGCGGGCCGGCACCTGGTCCCCCGAAGCCGAACGCCAACTCCGCCGGTGACAGGCCCCGGGGCAACTCCAGCAGGGCGAGCGGGTTCCCGCCGGTCTCGGCGACGATCCGGTCCCGCACCCGGGCGTCGACCGGCCCCGGCAGCACGCCGTCGAGCAGCGCCCGGGCGTCGGCGTCGGCCAGCCCGCGCAGGGGGAGATCCGGCAGACCGGTGAACCCCTCGTCCTCCCTCCCGTCGGTGATCCGCTCGGCGAACACCAACGCCACCGATTCGGCATCCAGTCGACGCCCGACGAACGCCAGGATCCGCTGGGACATCAGGTCCAGCCACTGCGCGTCGTCGACCAGGCACACCAGCGGGGACTGGGCCGCGGCCTCGGCGAAGAGGCCGAGGACCGCGATCCCCACCAGCAGCATCTCGGGCGGGTTCCCCGCGCTCAGGCCGAACGCGACGCGCAGCGCGTCCTGCTGCACCGCCGGCAGTCGATCGAGGTGCGACAGCAACGGGACGCACATGCGTTGCAGGGCCGAGTAGGCGAAGTCGGACTCGGCTTCGACGCCGGCCGCGCGTACGGTCTGCAGCTGCGCCGCCTGCCCGGCGAGATGGTCGAGCAGCGCCGATTTGCCGACGCCGGCCTCGCCGCGCAGCACCAGCACCCGGCTGCGCCCGCCGCGCACCTCGCGCAGCAGACCCTCCAGCACCTCCAACTCCCGGGTCCGACCCAGAAGCTGGTGTTTCGCGTGTTGCGGCATGGCCCCTCCGGCACGAGTTCCTCCCGGAGGAGCTCCGCCCATCCTACGAAGAGCAGGGCCGGCTGATCCGCAAGGATCCGCTTCCCCTCCGGCCGCCCCATCGTTGACTCGGCGTCGGATGACTGATGCACGGCGGATGCACCGCAAGTGACAGTGGTGACCGATGGATCTCACAACAGAGCGAAAGGGCTTGACATGACTCGCACTTGGTTGGTCACCGGCGCGTCCCGGGGCTTCGGGCGGCACCTGACCGAAGCGGTCCTGGAGAGCGGAGACCAGGTCCTGGCGACGGCTCGACGGCCGGAGCAACTGGCGGACCTGGTCTCCCGCTACGGGGCGCGGGTCCGTACCACGGCCTTGGACGTGACCGACGCGGAGGCGGCCCGTGCCGCGGTGCACAGCGCGGCCGCATCGTTCGGGCGGCTGGACGTGGTGGTGAACAACGCCGGATACGCCAACAGCGGCCCGATCGAGGAGATGGCGGAGCAGGACTTCCGCGAGCAGTTCGAGGCCAACTTCTTCGGTGTCGTCAACGTCACCCGGGCCGCTCTGCCGGTGCTGCGCGAGCAACGGTCGGGAGTGTTCGTGCAGTTCTCGTCCCTGGGCGGCCGGGTCGGAGGCACCCCGGGAATGGGTGCCTACCAGAGCGCGAAGTTCGCCGTCGAGGGCTTCTCCGAAGTGCTGGCCAGCGAGGTCGCCCCGTTCGGGGTGAAGGTGGTCATCGTCGAGCCCGGCGCCTTCCGGACGGACTGGCAGGGCTCGTCCATGGAGCTGCACGCGGTGGGCCCCGACTACGAGGAGACCGTCGGCGTCATGAACCGGTACCGGCAGGAGAACAACGGCACGCAGCCCGGCGATCCGGCGCGCGCCGCCCAGGTGATCATCGACGTCGTCGGCCACGACGACCCGCCGCGCCGGCTACTGCTCGGCGCCCAGGCCGTGACCGCGGCCCTGTCCGCCGGTGAGGCGCGCGCGGAGGAGACGCGGAGGTGGGCCGACGCGAGCGCCGCCGCCGACTTCCCGGCGGGGCGGTGAGTCCACCGGCAGCGACCAGGCGCCCTCCGCGATCAAGCTGACCCCGGACGGCCCGCGGCTGGTCGAGGTGGGTGCCCGCGTTTCGGGGCTGCCCTACTACACGGCCGAGGTCCTGGGCGAGGGGCAGTTGAAACGACATGTGGCACCCGATGCACCTGCACGGACACACCTTCCAGGTCGGGCGACACCGGCCCGCGCAAGGACAGCGTCATCGTGAAGCCCAAGCGGCGGATCGTCTGCGATTTCGACGCCGACAACCCCGGCCAGTGGCTGACGCACTGCCACAACGCCTACCACGGCGAGGCCGGAATGATGGGCTTTCTCGCCTACCGGGCATGACGCTGCACCCGTCCGGGGCTGGGGCTGGATGGCGCGCCCGCCCCAGCCCGGGATGGACGGCCTCGTGCGCCGGACATTGACCGGAAACCGCCGCCGTGCATCCAGGGCATGGTCGGTATGGTCTGCGCATGCCACCTCAGCCGCGCAAGGCCGCCGGACAGCCGGTGCTCCAGTACCGCAAGCCCACCCGGGAACGGGACTACTGGGTGTTGGACGACGTGCTGCCGAACGTGGACGAGGTCCGGGCCCGTTGTCTGGCGCGCAAGGACTGGACCGAGGGCTACCCGCACAGGCCCGAGACCTGGCCCGGCCTGCGCGCCATGCCGGCCCTGACGCCGGGTGAACTGATGCGCGTGGAAGCCCTGGTGAGGAACGCGACCGGCGCGAAGAAGCTCTGGGCCGAGACGTCGGCAGGCGGTGCCACGGTCAACCACAACTGCATCCAGGTGGTCGGCAAGGACGAGTGCGAGCCGCGTCCGCACACCGACTCGCGGGCGCTGTGCCGGTACGCGGCGGTGCTCTACCTGAACCCGGATGTGCCCAAGGACTGCGGCACCAGCTTCTACCGACAGAGCCTGCCCGGCGGGGTACTCGGCGGCAACCTGGTCTCGGCTCCGCACAACAACCTGGCCGAGGCGCTGGGCACCCGCTTCGTCCCGGCGGACTCCTTCACCGAGGACGTGCGGGTGCCGCACCGCTACAACCGCCTGCTGCTCTACTCGGCCAACCTGATCCACACCGCGACCGCCTACTGGGGCAGCACCCTGACGGACAAGCGGATGACGGCCGTCTTCTTCTGGATGGCCTGATCCTCGAACTCCCCCTGGATCTGCAGAAGTCCACGCACCGCCGACTACTGGGCGGCCGTGGGCGGCCACCCCCGAGGCACCGGGCAGTGGCCGGAACCGGTCGGTCGACCGCCAGACGGTGTGACGCCCTCTCGCCGGTTGGCGCTGACCATGCCTGCGGATCCTGAACTGGGCCGAAGTAAGCCAGAGTTGATCACCGGCACCCATCGAAGACACCTCGAACATATCGAGTGCTTGAACACTTCTTGGCCAATTCATGACGCATGTCTGTCATGCGCAGGCCATCTGCTGCCACCATTTCGATGCCGCGGATTCACGGGCCCCACACCCCGGCTGCGCGGCTTCTGACTGGCTCCACCGCACCGCACCCGTGCCGCACCGGCGGCCGGGCCGCCCCCACTGCGCCGCGAACCCCGTGGCCAGGTCGTACCGACGCTCGTGACCCCGCGAGCGGTCGGGAAGGAGACCCATGTCCCGCTCCACCCATGCCCGGGCAAGTCTGGCCGCGCTGGCCGCCACCACCGCACTGCTGGTCGCCGGCATACCGATGGTCGCCCAAGCCCAGACCGACACCCCCTCGATCGCTGCCTCCCCCGCGGCCGCCACCCGGGCCGAACTGCTCTCCCAGGCCAACCTGCACAGCGCCGCCATCGCTCAGTCCCTCGGTCTGGACGGCCAGGAGAAGCTGATCGCGAAGGACGTGGTCAAGGACGCGAACGGAACCCAGCACCTGCGCTACGAGCGCACCTACGCCGGCCTGCCCGTGCTCGGCGGCGACCTGGTCGTCCACCAGGCCGCGAACGGCACCATCAAGAGCGTGGACCGGGCCAGCAACGCCTCGCTGACCGGCGTGCCCACCACCCCGGAGGTCGCCGCACCCCGGGCCCAGGCCAGCGCCCAGGCCGAGGAGGCCGGTTCGACGGTGGCGGTCGCCCCCCGCCTGGTCGTCTGGGTGGTCAAGAACACGCCGAAGCTGGCTTGGGAGACCGTCGTCACCGGCAAGCAGCACGACGGGACCCCGAGCCGCCTGCACGTGGTCACCGACGCTCGCACCGGCGAGGTGCTGAGCAAGGTGGAGGGCATCGAGACCGACACCGGCCACGGGGTCTTCGTCGGCACCGTGCCGCTGACCACCACGGCCTCCGGCAGCACATTCCAGCTCAAGGACGGCAGCCGCGGTGGCCAGTACACCACCGACATGGGCAACGGCACCTCCGGCAACGGGACGCTGTTCACCAACTCCACCACCACCTGGGGCGACGGAACGGTGGGCAACCGTCAGTCCGCCGCCGTGGACGCGCAGTACGGCACCTCCGCGACCTGGGACTTCTACAAGAACACCTTCGGCCGCACCGGCATCCGCAACGACGGCGTCGGCGCCTACAACCGCGTGCACTACGACACCGGCTACGTCAACGCGTTCTGGGACGACACCTGCTTCTGCATGACCTACGGCGACGGCGCCAGCGACACCCATCCGCTCACCGAGATCGACGTGGCCGGCCACGAGATGACCCACGGCGTCACCGCCGCCACCGCGAACCTCAACTACTCGGGCGAGTCCGGCGGACTCAACGAAGCCACGTCCGACATCCTCGGCACGATGGTCGAGTTCTCCGCCAACCTGCCCTCCAACCCGCCGAACTACTTGATCGGCGAGCTCATCAACATCAACGGCGATGGCACCCCGCTGCGCTACATGGACCACCCCTCCAAGGACGGCGCCTCGGCCGACTCCTGGTCCTCAACCGTCGGCAACCTGGACGTGCACAACTCCTCCGGCGTCGCCAACCACTTCTTCTACCTGCTCTCCGAGGGCAGCGGCGCCAAGACCATCAACGGCTTCAACTACAACTCCCCCACGGTGAACGGCATATCCGTCACCGGCATCGGCCGCGACAAGGCCGCGCAGATCTGGTACCGGGCTCTGACCACCTACTTCACCTCCACCACCGACTACGCCGGCGCCCGTGCCGGGACCCTGAGCGCCGCCACCGACCTGTACGGGGCGGGCTCGGCGGAGTACAACGCCGTCGCCACCGCGTGGGCCGCCGTCAACGTCGGCTCATTGCCCACCGGCACCATCACCGTGGCCAACCCCGGCAACCAGACCACCGCGCTCAACGGCACCGCCAACCTCCAGGTCAGCGCCACCGGTGGCACCGGCGCCCTGACCTACTCGGCCACCGGCCTGCCGTCCGGCCTGTCGATCAGCTCCACCGGTCTGATCACCGGCACCGCCACCACCGCCGGCACCTACAGCGTGACCGTCACGGCCACCGACACCGCCGGAAAGACCGGTACCACCAGCTTCAGTTGGACCGTTTCGAGCGGAACCGGTGGCGGCGGCGTCACCAACGGCACCTTCGAGACCGGGAACCTCAGCGGTTGGACCTCTGCGGGCTCCACCTCCGCCGGCGCCGCCGCCAAGCACACCGGCAGCTACGGCGCCCAGGTCGGCTCGACCAGCCCGAGCGGTAGCTCCTCGCTCAACCAGACCTTCACCGCGCCCGCCGGCTCCAGCAAGGTCTCCTTCTACTACAACGTCAACTGCCCGGACACCGTGACCTACGACTGGGCGACCGCGACGCTCAAGGACAACACCACCAACACCACCACGACCTTGCTGGCCAAGACCTGCACCAGCGGCCTCGGCTGGAAGGCGGCCTCCGGCGCGATCACGGCCGGCCACAGCTACACCATCACCCTGACCAACGTCGACGACAACTACCCGGGCGACCCGACCTACACCTACTACGACGACATCGCCACCTCCTGATCCAAGCCTCGGACGCATCAGCGTCCTTGGGTAAGTCCCCTGCGGGCATTGGATGCTGAGCCGGTTCTCAAAGAAGAGCGGGAACCGGCTCGGTGACAAGCGGGCCCCGACCGCCGTTGCGGCAGCCGGGGCCCACAGTCTTTCCAGTAGGCGGGGTCAGCCGGTGAAGGCCGCGAGGCCGTTCGGAGTGCCGAGGCCGGTCGAGTCGTCGTAGCCGACTCCGGCGGTGCACAGGTAGGCCGGGGAGGCCCGTAGAAGACCGCCACGACGGACCCGGCGCTCCTCGGTCAGCCGGTCGCAGCCCGGTCCACCACTCGGACCCGCTGATCCAGCTGCTGCGCGAACTCCAGCCAGGTCTCGGCGCACTGCCGGGCCAGGTCCACCACCAGGGCGGTGCAGTGGGTGGGCACCACCGCGGTGAGTTCGGACCACTCCTTGGTCCCCATGGCGTTCTGCTGGAACAGGCGCAGCAGCTGGCGGCCCTCCTCCTTATGGCGCAACGACGGGTCGCGCAGCAGTTTCTCCAGCACCATGGCCGGGTCGGACCGCACCAACCGCATCCGCTGGGTCGCGGTCGCACGGGTCCGCTGAGTCGGGAACACCACGCTGATGGTGCCGTCACCCGCCGCCCCGGTGGCCGGCGCCTCACCGGCTGCCAGCCGGCGCCGGACGTCGCTGACCGTCGCCGGGGAGATGCCGGCCAGCCTGGCGACCTCGCGCAGCGAGGCGTCCGGGCGCTCGGCAATCAGCTCCGCGGCCCGACGGCGGCCCTCCAAGCCGTTCAGCGGGCGGACCTTGCCGTCCCGACCGACCCTGACCTGCAGCTGCGGCTGGTCCGCGGTCTCCGCCACCCGCCGGCGGATCGCCGCCACCGCCCTGGCACCGAGCCCGGCGGTCCGCGCGATCGCCCGGTCGGACAGGTGTGGGTGCGAGGTCACGATCCGCTCGGCCGCCGCCCGCCGATCGGCCAAGGAGAGCGGCAGGCCATGGGTGACGTTCGCCTCCACCGCCTTCAGGAAGGCGTCCGCATTGCTGCCGTCGAAGAACTCCACCTCGATGGCCGACAGGCCCTTGGAGACCGCCGCCAGCAGCCGGTGGGTCCCGTCGATCACTCTCATGGTCTGCCGCTCGACCAGGATCGGCGGGAGCGGCCCGTCCAGCTCCGCCAGTCTGGCGATGTGCTCCTCATCCCGACCACCGGTGCGCGGCGACTCTCCCACCTGCAGCATGGCGATCGGAACCACGACGGTTGATCTCAGGTCTCCGACAGTCTGATTCAAGATGGTCCCCCGATGTTGTGCGGCTCCGAGCTGAGCCAGGCGCACCGGTGCCGACCGCCCAGACGTCAGCGAAGCGCCTGCCAAGTCCTCAGGGCGTCGATCCCGCTCGATCGCTCCGAACCATCGCCAAGGTTCGGAGCCGGCCCTCAAGGACATGGCTCAGCCACATACCTATGCCCCCATCATCGCTTCCGCTCCGGGAAGTGTCGAGCCGTCATTGACCCGTCCTTGTAAAGATCTCGTAGGCGCGATGTCGCATGGATCGCCAACCTCCTGATTTACTAATTAGTTGACTAATAGTCAGATCTTCATCCAGACCGCAGCCCCCTCATGCGACACCGACCCGCGCGGCTGCGGGCGATGGACCCAACCATGGCGCTTGAGCTACGCTGCGACCTCCTGGACGGTGCAACTGGCGCCGAACTGATGGAAAATCAGCAGCCTTATCCGAGCGAGCGCTCACTGCAAGTCAGGCCATCCGTGACCTGCGGCACCCTTGGCAAGTTCGTTCTCCAACTCGGTGAACTCCGCCTTGCTCAGCAGTGGTGTCGAAGCGACCCCCTTCGAGGTCACTGCCCCGGATCCACCCAAAGCCACGAACGCCGCTAGCGCTGCACCGATCTGACGTGCACTCGCAACTGCTTCGCGATGACCCGGTCGTCCTCTCCCCGAGCGAATCCCTCGGCCGCAGCCCTTCGTACCTGCTTCCGGAATGCCCGCCGTGCTTCGGTCAGGCCTCCTCCCTGTGCATATCTCACAGACAGCAGGTGCAGCGCCCGAAACTGGCCAGAAGCACGCATTCGGCGACATCACGCGTTCAACACCGCCCGCAGGCCCCCAGATTCGGGGTGCACGGGGTCGTGGCTTCATTGCGCCTGAGCACGGTCGCGAGGATGTCTTCCTTCACCTGAATGACATGGATTCCCGAGTCGCACCGCTCTGCGAGGCCCTCGACCGGAACGAGTAGCATCGGGAAGTGACCGAGGCACACTGCTCGCCAAGAGGTCTTGATTGGCCGTGGGATTGACGGTCGCGGTGCTCAGGGCTTGGTCGGTGCCCCTGCGCGCTGGCACCGCCGAACGCATTCCTCGGACGGGCCCCGCTCAACCGCCCTGTGCGTCGGGCCACACACCGGTGGCCGGGGTTGGCCCCACCCCCGCCCGCAGTCGCTCGTGCACGTCGTCAGCCGCCAGGGGTGATACCCCGCGGATTCGGGCCGACTCCGCTCCCTGTCGCCCCGCTCCGGCGCTTCGACAGCCACAGCAGACATGTCAACTCGCGAGGTCCCGCCAGGCCGGCCCACTCGTGCTCCCTTGGATCCACAAAGAGACTGTGCTGTTCACGGGGGCTTGAGCAAGCAGGGCGGAACCGTCGGCTGTGCTGCCCGACGGGAGACATCAGCACGAAAACCCAGCAGTCACACATGTCCGGTCATTCCCATCAGCCGCCCCAACCCATAGTGACTGTGAGAGAGGAAACTGTCGAGACGTCACGTCCGTGACCGCACAACGTCAGGTGCGAGCACTGCCCGGCGTGCCCCGGGGCGGATCCGGGGTGGGGGAAGCGGAGCCGGACTCGGCACCGGCAGCGCAAACGCCCGGAGGCCGCTTCCGTGTGTCACGGAAGCGGCCTCCGGGAAGTCCCGACGGCATCACTCCGGTCAGCCCTGGGCCATCGCGGCGATCAGGCTCTTGGGGCGCATGTCGGTCCAGTTCGCCTCGATGTAGTCCAGGCACTCCTGACGGCCGGCCTCACCGAACACCGACGTCCAGCCCTCGGGCACCTCAATGAAGACCGGCCACAGCGAGTGCTGGCCTTCCTCGTTGACCAGGACAAGGTAGTTCGCGTCAGGGTCCTCGAACGGATTCGTCATCACGTCGTCCTCTCTGCGGGCATGATGTGGACCATCCGGCCCCACCGCGACCCACTATGGCCCAGGGCGCCGAGCCAGCGTCAACCGACCGCCGGCGCGGCACGCCGACGTGCCACCGTACAAGTGCGGCTGAGCATCAGTTGAACGGGCGTCGGGGGCAGCCCGGCGTCGGTCTTGATCGACACGAATGCACGGTGCCAAGGTGGATGTGGCGGAGTATGCCACGGCTGGGACGACCGGGCCCGCCGCCGCGGCCGTGCGGGACCCGGAGACGGTGCACCGGCCACCAACCCCGATGCGCCACCCGCTGGTCCGACGGGGAATCACATGGCGAGGAAATCCTCCGGCAGGGCCGGGCGCAGCCTGGCAGCCGTGCCTGTTTCGTGAGGACAAGGGCGGAGCTTGCGGGTGGGCGGGCCCTTCGGCGAGATGGCCGGAGGCGGTTGCGGTCGGAGCGGTTGCGGACGGAACGGCGAGACTGTCACTTCGCCCCTTCGTTCGAGGTCGACAAGGTCCGCGGCCGCCGTTCAACTGCGCCGGACACGCTGTTGAACAGGGCCCGAAGGCCTTGCCGGCAGCCTGTATTGATCACCAGTGCGACGCGGTGCCAAGGTGGGGGGTGCAGCGGAGCCGTGTCGGCGGGCCGCCTCCCCCTCGATTCCCACTCGTCCAGGAGTCCCCACGCCATGCCCCAGGTGAGCACCAACGGCATCCGCCTCTCGTACCAGCGCTCGGGCCAGGGCGAACCCGTCCTGTTCATCATGGGTTCGGGGGCCGCGGGCCATGTCTGGACGGTGCACCAGACCCCGGCCGCCATCCGGGCCGGCTACCAGGCGATCGTCTTCGACAACCGGGGGAGCGGCGGCTCGGACGCACCGGACGGCAAGTACTCGCTGGCCGACATGGTGGCCGACACCAAGGGCCTGATCGAGGCGCTGGACCTCGGCCCGTGCCGGATCGTCGGCTACTCCATGGGCGCCATGATCGCCCAGGAACTGGCCATCGAGGCACCTCATCTGGTGCGCTCGGCAGTCCTGATGGCGGCCAGGGCCCGGGCCGACATCATGCGCCAGGCGATGCAGGAGAGCGAACAGCTGATGCGGGAGAGCGGCATCCGACTGCCGCCCAAGTACGAGGCGGTCCGCACCGTCCTGGAGATGCTCTCCCCCACCTCGCTGAACGACGACGCCACCATCCGCTCCTGGCTGGACATCCTCGAACTGACCGGCAGCGGCGGCAACACCGCCGACGGGCAGGCCTGGGTGTCGCAGGACGGCGACCGGCGCGAGGCGCTGCGCACGATCACGGTGCCGTGCCGGGCCATCGCCTTCGCCGACGACCTGATCTGCCCGCCGCACCTGGTCTCCGAGGTGGCCGACGCCATCCCCGGCTGCGACTTCGTCGAGATCCCCGACGCCGGGCACCTGGGGCATCTGGAGCGGCCGGCCGAAGTCAACGCGGCGATCACCGAATTCCTGGACAAGTACTGACGACACGGAGACCACGCATGACTCTGCTCGCCCGTCTGACCGCCGACCCGGGCGCCGACGCCGGATCCTGGATCGCCGAGCACCTCGCCGAGCTCCGGGAGTCGGTGGCGACCAACGGCGCCGTCCTGGTGCGCGGCCTCGCGCTGCCCGACCGGGCCGCGGCGGTGGCGGCGGTCCGCGCCGTCATCGGCGAGGGCATGGCCGAGCGCGAGGGCTTCGCCCCGCGCGACTGCCACGCGCCCGGCGTGTACTCGTCCTCGCACTGGCCGGCCGACCAACCCCAATGCATGCACCACGAGTTGAGCTACGCGAGCAGTGCGCCCGGGCTGCTCGCGTTCGCCTGCGTCACCCCGCCCGCCACCGGCGGCGTCACCGGCCTGGCGGACGCCGCCGCGGTGCTGCGCGACCTGCCGGTCGAGCTGGTCGAGCGCTTCGAGCGGCACGGCTGGCAGCTGACCCGCAGCTACAACCCGCTGGTCGGCACCGCCTGGCAGGACGCGTTCGGCACCGCCGACCGGGCCGAGGTGGAGCGCTACTGCGCCGAGAACGGGCTGACGGCCGACTGGCACCCGGACGGCGCGCTGACCACCGCGCAGACCCGGCCGGCCGTCCGGACCCACCCGGGGACCGGCGAGCGGGTCTGGTTCAACCAGATCGCCTTCCTCAACGAGTGGACCATGGAGCCCGCGGTCCGGGAGTTCCTGGTCGCCGAGTTCGGCCCCGAGGGCCTGCCGTTCAACACCTTCACCGGCGACGGCTCGCCACTCGACAAGGACACCGTGGACCTGATCAACGACGTGTACGAGAAGCACACGGTCCGCGAGCCGTGGCAGCGCGGCAATCTGATGGTGGTGGACAACCTGCGGGTGGCCCACAGCCGCGAGCCCTACCAGGGGGACCGGGAGATCCTGGTGGGACTGGGTGAGCCGGTGCGTTTCTGAGTCAAGTACGGAGAAGGGGGGAGCCTCGGCGAGGCTCCCCCCTTCTCCGTGCCGCTGCCGCCGGTCACCAGTCGAAACTCAGCGTCCGGTAGACCGTGACGTTCCCGACGAGTCGCTGGCTTGCCTGGGCAGCGGCGGCCAGCCGGTCGGGGTGGTCGGGGGCGGTGGTGTCCAGCAGGATGCCCAGGGTGGTGCCGCTGTGGCCGACCACCACGCCGAGGCCGCCGACGGTCTTGCATATGTCCACCATCGGCTCCAGCGACCACTTGTGACGCAGCGTCTGGTTCATCCTGGCACTGGCCGTGGCCACCCGGCCCACCTCGGCGAGGTCACGGGTGGCGATCGCGCCGGTGACCCGGTCCAGCAGCCGCGCGTACTCCCGCTTGTCGGCGGCGGTGAACGGCTTGGGGATCGCGTTGAAGGCGACCGTGTCGACCGCCCCGCCCTCATCCACGCTGACCACGGCCATCGACGGCAGTGAGCCGAGCTTGGCCCGCAGCCGCACGCTGCGGTGGTGGAACGCGACGATCGACGGGTAGAGCACCCCGTCGGTCGGCTCGATCCGGGCCAGGTAGGACTCGATCCGGGTGGGCGGCATCGGCTCGCCCAGGGCGTTGGCCACGGCTCGGGCGGTGGCCACCAGGTCGGCGGAGGAGCTGGCCAGGCCCTTGCCCTCCGGCAGGGTGCTGTCGATCCGCAGCACCCCGCCGAGCGGGCGGCCGGAATCCTCCAGGATCATCGAGGCGAGCCGCAGGGCCTTCTTCTTGTGATCCGGCCAGACCGTCAACTCTCCTGCCTCGACTTCGTGTTCGAAGCGGGCCGAGGCCCAGCGGGCGACCGGGAGGGTCACCAGGAAGTCGCCGTCGTCCTCCGGCAGCACCCCCTGCAGCAGCTCGCCGAAGGTACCGAAGGCCGAGCTGACCCCGGTGGCGGTGACCCGGCGGCACGCCGGGCCGACCGCGACGCTCTGGAACCTGGTCACAAGTCCTCGCTATTCCGATCGCCGCGCGGACGACCAGGCGGACAGCACCAGCCCGGCCGCCTCGGCGGGCCTGGTACCGATGAAGTAGTGGCCGCCCTGGGCGAGTTGGTGGACATTCACCTCGTCGCAGAGCGCCTTCCACTCCCCGTAGCCCTGCTCGAACCGAGCCGTGGACGCGTCGTCCCGGGCCAGCACCAGCTCCACCGGCCCGTTGACGCGGTAGCGGTCAGGGTCTTGATGGACCGTCAGCAGGTGGGTGTTGGAGGTCAGCACGTCGTGCCGGTACGCGCGGCCGACCACATCGGCCCGCTCCGCCCCCCGCGCGTCGAACTCGACGTAGGCGTTGTCGGCACGCAGCAGGGCGAGTAGCTCCTGGTTGCCGGCGGCGGTCACCTCGGCCATCTCCGCGCGCAGGGTCTCCTCATCATCGAAGAGCAGCGCGGCGACGAACACCCGGGCAGCGGGCGTGCCGGCCTCCTCCAGCAGCCGGGCCGTCTCCAACGCGGCGGCCGCGCCCGCGCAGTGGCCCCAGAGCAGCACCGGGGTGGTGACCTGCTCGGCGATCTCGTCGCGCACCCGCAGTGCGATCGCGGGCACGTCGAGCAGCGGTTCGGCGTCGTCCGCGAAGTCGTGGCCGGGCAGCTCGACGCCCAGCACCGCGATCCCGTCGCGCTCCAGCTCGGCTGCCAGGGAGCGGAAGTTGAGGGCGTTGCCGCCGGCGTACGGGAAACAGACCAGGGTCGCGCGCGGGGCCCGCACCGAGGAGAGCGGCTGCAGCAGCGCGGCGGTGGCCGGCTGCTGGGCAGCACCCCGCTCACGCTCGTCGAGCACGGCGGCCAGGTCGCCGAGCACCGGGTACGCGGCCAGGTCCTTGAGCGAGAGAGCGCGGTCCAGCCGGACCAGCAGCCGCACCGCGGCCAGTGAAGTCCCGCCCTGCTCGAAGAAGTTGTCGGCGCGGCCGATCCGCTCCAGCGGCACTCCGAGCACCTCGGCCCAGAGCATCGCCAGCCGGCGCTCGGCGGGGGTGGTCGGCGCGACGTAGGCGGCCCCGGCGTGACCCAGAGTGCCGGCCAGCCGGGCCAGGGCCTTCTTGTCGGTCTTGCCGTTCTCGGTGAGCGGCAGGCGGTCGAGCTGGTGGAAGTAGGTGGGCATCATGTAGTCCGGGACCAGCGCCGCGAGGTGCTCCCGGGCCCGCTCGGCGAGCTGCGGCTCGGTGCTGCCGAGGAAGGCGACCAGGTTGCGCTGCTCCCCGGTGGCGCCGTCGATGACCACGGCCGCCTCGCGGATCCCGTCCAGCGCCAGCAGCTTGTTCTCGATCTCGCCGATCTCGATCCGGAAGCCGCGGATCTTGACCTGCTCGTCCCGGCGGCCCTGGTACTCGATCCGGCCCTCGGGCAGCCAGCGCCCGTAGTCGCCGGTGCGGTACATCCGGGTGTCCTTGCGGAACGGGTCCGGCACGAAGGCCGCCCGGGTGCGCTCCTCGTCGTTGATGTAGCCGCGCCCCACGCAGATGCCGGAGAAGGCGATCTCACCGGTGGAGCCGAGCGGCACCAACTCCAGGTTCTCGTCGAGGATATAGGTGTTGACGTTGCGCAGCGAGCGCCCGACGGTGATGAAGTCACGCTCCGGGACGCCGTCCAGCACCTCGTGCATGGTGTCGTCGGAAACCTCGGTGGCGCCGTAGGCGTTGGCCAGCTTGATGCCCGGGAAGGCGGCGAACCACCGCTGCACCAGGTCGTACTTGAGCGCCTCGCCGGTGACCGAGACGATCCTGAGCACGCCCAGGTCGCGGTGCTGCTGCTCCAGCCGGGTCAGCAGCACCTCCAGGTAGGACGGGACGATCTGGGCCACCGTCACCTTGGCGTCGACCAGATCGTCCAGGAAACCGTCGACGTCCAGCTGCACCTCGGTGTCGACGATCCGGACGGTGCCGCCGGTCATCAGCGGTGCGGCGAACTGCCACAGCGAGATGTCGAAGCACTGTGAGGCGGTCTGGGTGACCACCTCGCCGGGGCCCTCCGCCATCCCCATGTCCTCGATCTTCATGTACAGGTGGTTGAGCATGCCCAGGTGCTCGCATATGGCGCCCTTGGGGGCACCGGTGGAGCCGGAGGTGAAGTAGATGTACGCGGCCTGCCCGGGCGCGGTCCTGCCGACGGGCGGCCCGGCGGGGCCACCGGCGGCGTGGATCGCGGGGACCGAAAGGACCACGGGCGGCTCGGCCAGGCCGGCCGAGGCGTTGGCGGTGAGCTCCTCGCTGGCGGGCTCGGTGAGCGCGAAGGCGCAGTTGCTGCGCTCGAACTGGGCGTTGACCCGGTCGGCCGGGAAGTCGGGGCGGACCGGCAGGTAGACGCCGCCGGCGGCGAAGACGCCGAGCGCGGCCGCGATCCAGTCCAGGTTGCGGTCCATCACGACGGCGACCACGTCCTCGGTGCGCAGGCCCGCCGCGAGCAGCGCGCCCGCGATCCGGTCGGACCGCTCGGCCAGCTGGGCGTAGGTCCAGCGCTGGGTGCCGTGTTCGGCGGCGACGGCGTCGGGACTGGTGCGGACCCGCTCCTGGAACAGGTCGACGAAGGTCTTGTCGGGCAGCTCGGCGCGCGGCCCGGCGAGGCCGTACAGCTGGGTCTCGACCTCGCCTGCCGGGAGCAGGCTCTGGCGGTCGTGCGGCTCGGCCGGGCCGGCCGCCAGTTGCCGCAGCGCGGTGAGGTGGTAGTCGGCCAGCCGGGCGGCGTAGCTGTCGTCGAGCACGGCCCGGTCGTAGCCGATCCGCAGCTCCAGGGCGTCGCCGTCGCGCTCCCAGGCGACTCGCAGCACCACGCCCTGCGGCAGGGCGTCGTGGGCGCCGGCGGCGGCCGGTGCGGCCAGGCCCGACAGGTCGAGCAGCGTCTCGGGCCGCTCCTGCGCCTGGTGGACGCCGGCGGCGGCCGCCGTCACCTCGGCGACCAGTTCCGCCCAGCTGGAGCGGCCCACCCGCAGCCGCAGCGGGGCCTCGGCGCTGCCGGGTTCGGCGGCCAGGTGCCCGATGAGCAGGTCACGCTCGGAGACCACAGCGGCCAGGACCCGGGCGTGCGCCGCGAGCAGAAGGACGGGGAGCGTGGCGCCCAGCTCGGCGGCGGTGCGCTCCAGCGCGGCCGCCGGCTCCGCCGACAGCGCGGCGCGGTGGACGCCGACGCCCTGGCCGCCGCCGGACGGTGCGCTCCAGCGTGGGATCCTGGTGAATATCTGTGCCTGCGAATCGTCAGCCATCGGGCCCCGACCTCCTTCTTCCGGTGCTGCGGGTGGTGGTTATGGCTGCCCCGGCGCCACGGGGTCCTCCAGGTGGACGGTGATCTGCCCGAGCGCGGCCTCGGCGTGCCGGGCGGCCGCTGCGGCATCGGGGCCGGTGGCGACCACGCAGCCCAGCCTGTCCTGGAACGAGTGGGTGATGGTGACGCTGCGGCCGGCCGCCGTACTGGTCGTCACGGCCACCACGGCGGGTGCCCCGGCGGCCGCGTCGACCCCGTCGACGGCCGCGACCCGGCCCTGCTGACTGGCCAGCAGGAAGCGCACCGCCGCATGGCCGACGGCCGGCCCGGCCGGTGCCGGGTCCTGACCGGCCGCGCGGGCGATCACCGCGTCCACCAGGTCGACGCCGAGTGCGGCCCGTACCGCGATCGGAATCATGCCACCGGCCAGCCGGGGGTTGACCTCGATCACCACCGGGCCGTCGGCCGACAGCCGCAGCTCGGTGTGGGCGGCGCCCCAGCCGAGGCCCAGCGCGGCCAGGGCGTCGAGTGCGGTGTCGCCGAGCGCCTTGGCCGCGTCGTCCGTCACCGGCGCGGGTATGTCATGCCCGATCTCCACGAAGTACGGCTCGGCGCCGATGTGCTTGGCGACCACGGCGACCACCGCGCCGTCGAAGGTCTCGACGGAGAACTCCGTTCCGCTGACGGCTGATTCGACTAGGATCCGGGTCGGCACCGGGTTGCCGCGCTCGTCGGTGGCCCGGCCGAGCAGTTCACCGGCCCATTGCTCGGCCTCGACCCGGTCGCGGCAGAGCCGCACCCCGACCGAGCCCGAACCGGTCACCGGCTTGAGCACCACCGGATATCCGATCTCCGCAGCAGCGGCCAGGGCCGACGGGACGTCGGTCACGGCGCGGAACGCGGGGACCGGCACCTGTCCGGCGGCCAGCGCCTGACGCTGGATCTCCTTGTCCCGGCAGCGGGCGATCGCCGCGCCGTCGGCGGCCGGCAGGCCGAACTCGGCGGCGGCCTGTGCGGCGGTCGAGACGAAGTACTCGGAGCTGGAGGCGACTCCGGCCAGGCCGCCGTCCGCCTGCAGGGCCGCGCATGCGTCCAGCACGGCCGCCGGGTCGGCGGTGTCCAGCACCCGGGTGTCGATGTCGTCCTGGGCGACGTAGGGGTAGCGGCCGGCGTCCCGGGTCAGCAGCACCGGGCGCAGCCCGCGAGCCCGCGCGACAGCGCAGAACTCCCGTCCGGTGCCGGTGGTGTTGCTCTCCAGGAATGCCAACCAGGGGCCGCCCTGGCTCGGTTGCCGCGAGTGCTGCTGGGTCACGCCGTTCCTCCGGTTCCATGCTGTGCCACGACGGCCTCGACTGCCGCCGCCAGTTGCTCCCCAGCTTCCCGTACCCGGGTCCGACGGTTCGTCAGCCAGTCGTGGTGATCGGCCAGGCCGGCGCGCAGCGCGGCCACCACCCGGTCGGTCTCGCCCGGCCCACCACCTCGGTCGTGCTCGGCAACCACCTCGGACAGCGCCGGGATCTCCAGGTCGGCGGCGGTGCCGTCGGGCAGCATGATCTTGGTCAGCTCGGTCTCCCCCGCCTCGACGGCGGCCCGGACGGCGGCGCCCACCGCGTGGTGGGCGGTGCGGAACGGCACCCCCTGGGCGACCAGGCGGTTGGCGAGCACGGTGGCGGTGACGAAGCTCTCCCGGGTGCGCTGTTCCATCCGCTCGGTGACCGGGCGGGCGCCGGTGACCAGGACCTGGGCGAGCAGCACGGTGTCCCGGGCGGCGGCGAAGGCCGGCCAGGCCACCGCCACGGCCTCGGTGCCGACCTCGATGGAGTTGGTGAACGGGGTGGACTTCATGGCCGAGGCGGCCGCCGTCCAGGCGCCGATCGCGACCGCGGCCTTGGCCTTCACATGTTCCAGTAGGAACGCGTTGCGCTTCTGCGGCATCGCCGAACTGCCGCCGACCAGCCGCTCCGGGAACTCGATGAAGCCGAACTCCTGGGTGCTCCACAGCTGCAGGTCGGTGCCCAGGCGGCTGATCGTCACGCCGGCGGAGGCGACCGCCGCGAGCGCGCGCAGCACGGTGTCGCGGGCGGCCACCGCATCGGTGGCGTGCAGCGTCGGCTCGGCGAAGCCGAGCAGGGCGGCGGTGCGGGCCGGCTCGATCTTCAGGTCGGTGCCGGACACCGCGCCCGCGCCGAGCGGGCAGCGGTCCAGCTCGGCGAGCACCCGGCGCAGCGCGTCGAGGTCGCGGTCCAGGGCCGTGGCGACACCGGCCAGGTAGTAGCCGTAGCTGATCGGCATGGCCGGCTGGAAGTGGGTGTAGATCGGCATGACGACATCGCGGTGCGCCCGGGACCGTGCCAGCAGGGCGGCCTGGAGCCGCAGCAACTCGCCAAGCAGATCCGCGAGTTCGGTGCGCAGCCGGATCGCGGTGATGGTCGCCTTGATGTCGTTGCGGGACCGGCCGGTGTGCAGCTTGCCGCCGATCTCGGTGCCCAGCTCGGCCACCAGGTGGCCCTCGTACATCAGGTACAGGCCGCGGGGCGCGGGCACGTCGTACAACTCGCGGAAGGCGTCGGCCCGCAGGCGCTGGATGCAGGAGAGCAGGGTGGCGGCGGCCGGGCTGGGCAGCAGGCCGGCCTCGGTCAGCATCACGATGTGCGCCAGGTCGATGGTGCTGGTGTGCTCCAGCTCCTGGCGGATCTCGGCGGGGCCGGGCTCGCCGTAGACGACCCGGCGGGTGCGCGGTCCGAGGGTGGCGGTGAGGCGTCCGGTACCGGTCATGAGGCGCTCCCGGCGATCGCGGTGCCGGCGAACCGGGTGATGGTGCCGGGAACGTCGTCGTAGCCGCGGCGGTCCCAGGCGAACCTGGTCCAGCGGTCCTCGGCCTTTTCGGGGGCCTCGATGACCAGCGGTTCGGCGGGCCGCTCGGCCGGGGTCAGTAGCAGGCCCTGCTCGGCCAGCCAGGCGTCGTCGTAGACCGAGGCCTGATAGCGGTAGCCCTCGTCGGGGAGCATCACCACGCAGGTGCGGTCCGGGTTGCGCTCGGCCCACCACTTGGCGACCAGGTACGCGGCGCCGCTGGTCGGGCCCTGGAAGAGGGCGTGCCGGGCGTGCAGTTCGCGGGTGGCCGAGAAGGCCTCGGCGGCGGAGCACCAGTGGACCTCGTCGAAGACGGTGTAGTCGAGGTTGGCGGGCCACAGGCTGTTGCCGATGCCGCGCAGCTGGCGCGGCCCGTCGGGCTGGCCGAACAGCACGCTGCGGTGGCTGTCCACGCCGATCGCCCTGGTCTGCGGGGAGTGTTCGCGCAGCGCCCGGGTGGTGCCGCACATCGAGCCGCCGGAGCCGACCGGGCCGACCAGGCAGTCCACGGTGCCGAGTTGGTCGGCGAGCAGCTCGGCGACCACCCGGTAGGAGGCCGGGTTGTCGGGGTTGCCGTACTGCTCGGGGCAGAAGCTGTCCGGCAGTTCGGCCCGGATCTCGGCCAGTCGGCGCAGCCGCGCCTCCTGGAAGCCTCCGATCTCGGCCGGCTCGGGGCAGATCTCGACCCGGGCCCCCAAGTCGGTCAACCTGCGGTACAGGTTGTCGTCGATCGCCGGGTCGCTCACCAGGATCAGCTGACGGCCCATCAGGGTCGTCTGCATGGCCAGCGCGAGCCCGAAGGTCCCCGAGGTGGTCTCCACGATCACCGTGTCCGGGCCCAACTCGCCGCGCTCCTCAGCCCGTTGCAAAATGTGGCAGGCCGGGAGCAGCTTCATCAGTGTGAATGACGCCCCGTAGAAGTTGGGGCCGAGCCTGATCAGCTTGGGCAGCAGCAGCGCTTCGGTGATCGACTCGTAGGTGCGGGTGGGCGCCGGCATGGGCAGCTCCCTCAGGGGTTCGGGCGCGGACTGGTCAGCTGCGGACCTGGGACTTGATGAACTGGGCCAACCTGGCCGTGCCATCGGCGATCTGCCGGTGCGTCAGGTAGCTGACGGACAGTCGGATGGCGTGCTCGCCACCGCCGTCGGGATAGAAGTAGGACATCGGCGTCCAGATCACGCCGAAGTCCTCGGCCGAGCGGATCAGCGCCGCGTTGTCGGCCCGGAACGGGACGGTCAGGCTGAGGAAGAAGCCGCCGGTGGGCTCGTTCCAGCGCACCCCGAGGGCTTCCCGCTCGGCGGGCGGGAACTGCCTGGCCAGCTCCTCCAGGGTGACCCGCATGGCGTCGCCGTAGTAGGCGGCGGTCTCGGTGTTCAGCTCGGAGGTCCGGCCGTCGGCGGCCAGCAGCATGCCCGCCACCACGGCCTGGCTGACGGCCGAGGTGTTCACCGTGATCATGCTCTTGATCTTGGTGAGCTCGTCGGCCAGCAGGCCGGTGCGGCCGTCGGCGTCCACCACCGGCTGGTCGGCCACCACGTAGCCGACCCGGGCGCCGGGGAAGAGCGTCTTGGAGAGCGACCCCAGCTGCACCACCCGCCGGTGGCGGTCCAGGGACTTCAGCGTGGGCAGCTGCTGCCCGGGGCTGACCATCCGGTACGGGCTGTCCTCCAGCAGCAGGATGTCGTGGCGCTGCGCCAGGTCGAGCAGGTCGAGCCGGGTCTGCAGCGGCATCGTGGTGCCGGAAGGGTTGGAGTGGTCGGGGATCACGTAGAACGCCCGGGGACGGCGGCCGCGGGCCCGCTCGGCCAGGATGGCCGCTTCCAGATCGGCGCAGTCGAAGCCCGACTCGCGCTCGGCCACGGCGGTCGGGGTGACGTCCAGCAGTCGGGCCGCGCCGGTGATCCCCACGTAGCAGGGACTGGAGACCAGCAGCACGTCCTCGGGCCCGGAGATCAGCGCCCGCACAGCGAGGAACATCGCCTCCTGGCAGCCCACCGTGACCACGATCGACTCGGGGGCGACGTCGGTGTTCTCGTCCTTGCGCAGCGAGTCGGCGATCAGCTCGCGGATCTGGCCGCTGGTCGGGCCGTACTGGAAGAGCGCGGAGCGCACCTGGTCGGGAGAGGCTCCCTGCGCCTCCAGGTGGTCCAGGTAGCGCCGCAGATGGGTGAAGATCTGCTCGGTGTCGAAGAAGCCGTCGTACGGACGCCCGGGGGCGAACGAGATCGCCTGCGGGTAGCGGGTGGTGACCTCGTTGAGGAAGTTCATGGTGTCCAGCACCGGGTCGCTGAGGCTGCCGTGCAGCTCCGCCTTGCGCAGCCCGGCGGCCGGCACGGCCTGGACCGCGCCCGGGGCCGGGGCGGCTTCCGGTTCCGCGCCGACGAGGCTCGGGCCCGTCTCGGCGACCGATGGGGTCCCGGTGAGTGCCATGGCTTCGACCAACTCCTCGGTGATCAGGTCCAGTAGGTGTGCCGCGCCCCGCTCCCCGCCCACCGCGAGGCCGTGCAGCACGGGCCGGCCCAGCAGCACCGCGTCCGCGCCGAGCGCCAGTGCGGCCAGCACGTCGGCGCCGCGCCGGATGCCGCCGTCGACCAGCACCGGGCAGGCACCGCCGACCGCCGCGGTGATCCCGGGCAGCACGTCGAGGGTGGCCGGGGCGCCGTCCAGTTGGCGGCCGCCGTGGTTGGAGACCACGATGCCGTCGACGCCCGCGCGGACTGCCGCCCGGGCGTCGCTTGTACTCATAACTCCCTTGACCAGCACGGGAAGTGAGCTGACCTCGCGCAGCCAGTCGATGACCGACCAGTCCAGTGCGGGATCGAACTCGGTGAGCGCGTGGGCACTCGGGGAGGCGTAGTCGCCACCGGTGAGGTTGGCCGGCACCATCCCGTCCGGCAGCCGGAAGCCGTTGCGCAGGTCGCGCAGCCGGCGGCCGAGCCGGGGCGCGTCGACGGTGAGCACCAGCGCCTCGAAGCCGGCCCGCTCGGCCCGCTCCACCAGCCGGCGGGTGGTCGAGCGGTCGCGGAAGCAGTACACCTGGAGCCAGAGTGGCGCGGTGGCGGCCTCGGCGATCGACTCGAAGGTCCGCCCGGCGAAGGTGCTCACCACCAGCGGGAGGCCGGCCGCGCCGGCGGCCCGCGCGGTGGCCACCTCGCCCTCCGGATCGGCGAGCGTGTGGTAGGCCATCGGCGCCACCGCGATCGGCGCGGACCAGCTGCGGCCCAGCAGCGTGGTCTTGGTCTCGGGCAGCCCCGCGCCGGTCAGCACCCGCGACTGCAGCCGCACCCGGTCGAAGGCCGCCAGATTGGCCGCCAGGGTGCGCTCCTGGCCGGCGCCGCCGGCGATGAAGTCCCAACTCCCCTGGTCGAAGTGCTTCTTGGCGGCTGTCTCGTAGTCAGCCAGGGTGAACAGAGCGGCGGCCTTGGGGAGTTCGGAGCTCATCCCGCGGTCAGCCGATCGCGCTCGACCGCTTCGTACAGGGCGCGGATGTTGGCACTGCCGAAGCCGCGCGAGCCATTGCGCTGGATGAGCTCGAAGAAGAGCGTGTTGCGGGGATAGGGCGAGCGGGTGAAAAGCTGCAGCAGGTCGCCCCACTCGTCGCGGTCCGCCAGGACCTTGGCCTCGCGCAGCTCCTCGATCTCCACGCGCAGGCCGGGAAGCCGCTCGCCGAGCATGTCGTAGTAGCTGTCCGGGGTGTCGAGGAACACGACGCCCCGCTCGCGGCGTTCGTGGACCGCGGGGATGATCTCCCCGGTCAGGAAGGCGAGGTGCTGGACCCCCGCACCGCCGTTGCGCTCCAGGTAGTTGTCGAGCTGTCCGGGCTGCTTGCCCGGGTCCGGTGCGACCAGGGTGAATATGACGCTGCCCGAATCACTGCGCACCACGATGGAGTCCATCGCCTGGTCGCCGACCGCGACGTACTCCGAGGAGTAGCGGAACATCCCGAAGGCCTCGCGGTAGAAATCGGCGTACTTCTCCAGCGTGCCGCCCTCAAGGCAGACCGCGATGTGGTCCAGGCCGGTGATCCGACCGGTTGCCGACTCGGCGGTGACCCCCGGCGTGAGAACCCAACTGCGACCGCCGGGAAGGCCGTTCACCAGCGGATCGGCCGGCAGCAGGGTGTGCACGACGTCTCCGAAACCGGACACGACCGGCAGGCCCTGCACGGAGTGGGTCACCGTGGCGCCGGCGGCGACCGCCGCGGCGGCGGTCGCCGTCACGTCGTCACAGGTCAGCGCGACGTCGGCGATGCCGTCGCCGTGCTGCTCCAGGAACCTGACGACCCCCGCCCGGAGGTGACCACCAGGCGAACCTCGCCCTGCTGCAGGAGCACCGAACTCTGCTCCGCCTCGACCGAGTCAGCCACTCGGGTGAACCCCATGGCGGAGACGAAGTAGTCGACGGTGGACAGCTTGTCCCTTGTGTACAACTCGACGTAGGCGATGTCGTGCACAGCCATGGAAGTACCTCCGGAAGCAGCTGAGAGCGGAATTCGGTGAGAGGTTCGCCTGGGGCCTGTGGTCAGGCTCGTCCTGCTACCAGCGCCACTCCTGCTGCTTGAACAGGTGGCCGGCCGGGATGTCGCGCTCCTTGCACCAGCCGAGGAACTCCTCGACCTGCTTGATCTGGTACGTGTCCGGGGTGTAGGTGGTGGCCATCACGTGGCCCAGCCAGTCCTCCTCGCCCATCGCGTAGATGTAGGCCTCCTTGGCGCCCAGCTCGACCATGATCGCGGCGGCCTGCTCGGCGTTGGAGCCGGACAGCTTGCGGGAGTTGCTCATCTTCTTGGTGACCGGGATGGTCAGCAGCGCCTGGTAGAGCCAGGTGAGCGGGGCGCCGTCGCACTCCATGCCGAGGAAGGCGTAGTCGGCGGTGCCCAGGTGGTTCTTGACGTAGCGGTAGAGCTTCGGGTCGATGCCGGAGGAGTCGGCACCGATGAACACCTTCTTGCCCGCCAGCTCGGCCCAGTAGGTCGACTTGGCACGGATGTCCAGGTCGCAGTGCTCGCCCAGGAACGGGGTGGCGGTGATCTTGCCGCCCGGGAACTCGACCTCGTCGAAGTCGTCGACCTCGACCACGTCGAAGCCCTGGTGCTTGAGCATCAGCGCGATCGACGGGTCGGCCAGGTTGCCGCGGGAGTAGCGCGGGCAGACGATCTTGCCGACCCGGCCGCGCAGCTGCAGCAGGGTCTCCATGACGATGTGGTCCTGGTGGCCGTGGGTGATCAGCACCAGGTCGATGTAGTCCGGCAGGTCGTCCAGGGTGTAGCGGTCGCCGGCGTCGCTGTCCGCGCTGATGAACGGGTCGGTGACGATGGCGGCTTCGGGCGTCTGCAGCACCAGGCAGGCGTGGCCGAAGTACCGGATCCGGCCGCCGGACTCGATGTGGCGGTCCTCGTTCAGGGCCGGGGTCTCGCTCAGCATCGTGCGCAGCACGGCCGCCTGCTCGTCGTTCAGCTCCAGGGCCTCGCGCAGGTGGGCCAGCGTGGTCGGCTTGACCCGGGCCTTGAACAGCTCGGTCAGGCCCGGGTGGCGGAACGGGATGTCCAGCTCGAGCACGTCCTCGGAGGGCAGCCGCGGGGTGCTCAGGATGAACGGGCGCTCGATGCCGGTCTCGAAGGAGAGCTGCACCGACTGGCGCGACTCCTGGTAGTAGGGGCTGGTGTAGAGCACCGGCTCCATGAAGCGCAGCTGCGCCTGGTTGTCGGTGTCGTAGGCCAGCTCGACCAGACCACCCAGCTCGTCCGGCATCTTCGGGTAGAGCGGGGTCAGGTCGAAGCCGGTGGCGTTCGCCCGCAGGATCTCCTGGCCGGCGGCGATCGCCTCGGCGAACTTCAGCATGTCGGCCCGGTCACGCTTGATCGTGGCGAGCAGCTCGCGCACCTCGTCGGCGCGCTCCTCCGGGATGTTGATGAAGTAACCGCCGCGCAGCTCCGGGTTGTTGCTCGCCGCGACGTGCACCTGCGGCGACTGCAGGTACGACTCCAGCAGCGGCACGTGCAGGAACGCCAGGTTCATCGCCGCCTGCACCGGCGCCATCGTGTGCGGCTGCGCCACGAACCTGTCCACCAACGGCTCGATAATGACCTTCGACCGCAGGAACAACTGCTCGTCAGCCATCTGCACCCCTCCATTTTGGGAAAACGACACCATCAACCGGGCATCAGCGAATAACCCGCGCCCACTTACCGGAACGCGGCACCGAATGTGCGGAATGAGCTACGCCAAAGCACCATGAGAACCTGGGCTCAAAGACACCGACGGGCGGCGGCCAGGCCACCGAACAGGCGTGCTTCATCAGCAGCATGGCCCGTCGGGCACCGCCGATCAATACCCTGCACGCTGCACAGCGCGGTCGTCCCGCGATCCGCTCTACCACCGCGCCGGACCGCGCGGTTCAACTGCGGCGGTGCGACAGTTGAACACCTCCGGTGCGGCCGTCCGGCGGCTGAAGACCGTCCCGGAGAATGCCGCGCAGCCCGCCCGGGCGCCACCTCGTGCGCGGTATCGTTCCACTCCACCAGGACCCGGTGAAGCCCGGCTTCGTCCAGCCCGCGAACCGCGCTGGGCGACTCAGACGGGTCGTCGACCAGGGACGTCACCACCCGTGCCAGGCATTCCACCAGTCGCTCGGTCGACTCGCGCTCCAACGCGGCCGGCGCCGCGCGGTCCACCGTGCCGGAAAGCCGCAGGGTCACCGGCACGTTGTAAACGGCGCCTGGGCCTTCGAGCTGCGAGGACCCACAGTCGACGCTGCGCGGATGACAACGGAATCACCAGACTCCTCCTGGCTAACTCCCCGACGCAACGCTGAGCCCGGCTGACGGTTGAACACGTGCCGCCGACGTCCGGAATCCCACTCACACCATCGAGGGCCCGCCGGTTCCGGAATTACCCGCCGACTCGGTCGCCAGGACATCGATTCCGCGGCCCGAGAAATCGTCTCGGCGCTGCCGCCGGTGTTCAACTGCGCCGTGGCGGTACTTGAACGGGCTTACCGGACAACTGAGTCGAGGAATCGAATGACCTGCACGGGCGCCCGGGAAACCTTGACGCTGTGTGAAACGGCGTGCCATCGTGAATTCAAACCTGAGACCCCTGCGAGGCATCGCGTGCAGTGTGAGCCGATCCAGCCGCCACCGCTCATCAACCTGGTCGACCCGGAACTGTATTCACACGGCGACCCTTTTGTGCAATGGCGATGGCTGCGCGCCACCGGCCCCGAATCCCTGCCGGTCCGACTGACCTCGCACGGTGCCTAGCCCGATGCCGGCCGCAGGATCCACGTCATCGTCCCGGGACGGCCTCGGGCTTCCGGCCGCCGTACTCGCCGGCCTCGGCACCTGCCTGCCGGTCACCGAGATCCACAACGCCGACCTGGTGGCCCTGTTGGACACCACCGACGAGTGGATCCGCTCCCGCACCGGCATCGCCGCCCGGCGCCGGGCAGGCGACGAAGTGTCGATGCGCGACCTGGCCTGCGAGGCGGGCGCCAACGCGCTGCGCTCCGCGGGCCTGGAGACGGTCGGCGGCGTGGTGCTGGCCACCACGACGCCGGACCGCCCGTGCCCGGCCGGAGCCCCGGAGATCGCCCACCGCCTCGGCCTCGGCCAAGTCCCGGCGTTCGACGTCGCTGCCGTGTGCAGCGGGTTCGTCTACGCCGCGGCGGTGGCCGCCGGTCTGATCACCAGCGGGGTGGTCGACAGCGTCCTGGTCGTCGCGTCCGAGCTCTACTCCCGGATCATCGACCCGATGGACCGCGGCACCGCCGTGATCTTCGGTGACGGCGCGGGCGCCGTGGTGCTGCGCCGCGGCACGGCGGCCGAGCAGGGCGCGCTGCTGGCGTTCGACCTCGGGGCCGACGGCTCCGGCCACGACCTCATCCACGTGCCCGGCGAACGCGAACAGCCGGACGGCCCGCGCTGGTTCAGCATGGCCGGCCGCAAGGTGTACCTGCGGGCCGTGGAGCAGATGGCGGCGTCCACTTCGCGGGTGCTCAAGGACTGCGGTTGGAGCCCCGAGGCGGTCGGCGCGCTGGTGCCGCACCAGGCGAACGGCCGCATCATCCAGGCGGTGGCCGAGCGGCTCGGCGTGCCGCCCGGGAACGCGGTCTGCGAGATCGCCCGGGTCGGCAACACCTCGGCCGCCTCCATCCCCCTGGCCCTGGCCGCCGCGCTGGCCACCGGTCAGCTGGCACCCGGTGCCCGCACCGTTCTCACCGCCTTCGGCGGTGGGCTGAGTTGGGGTTCGGCCGCCCTCACCTGGCCGCAACTGCGGGCCGTGCATTCAGAGTTCTGAGTCGGGCCGCTGCCACGTCATATCGCTCGTAAGGGAGCCATCATGTTCGAGTATCTCTGCACCATCCTCAGCACGACCTACCAGGTCTCCGGGACCATCGAGCCGACCATGACGTTCAACGACCTGGAACTCGACTCGCTGTCGCTGGCCGAGCTGGGTGCCCAGTTGGAGGACGACCTGGGCGTCACCGTCGAGGAGGAGAACCTGACCGCCGAGACCACCGTGGCCGACATCGCCGCGCTGCTGGAGGCGCAGGGCGCGGTCGTCCCGGCATGAACGGCACTGGCAGAGCGGGAGTCCGCCACCCCGATGTCGTGATCACCGGGATCGGTATGGTCACGCCGGCCGGGGCCGACACCGCCACGACCTGGAAGACGGTCTGCGCCGGGCGGCCCACGGCGGCGGCCGACCCTCGACTGGCCGGCCTGACCATCGACTTCAGCTGCATGGTGACCGGGTTCGACGCCGAGCTGGTCCTCGGCGTCGACGCCCGCCGGATGGATCCCTTCACCCAGTTCGCCGTCGCGGCAGCCCGCGCGGCCGTCGCCGACGCGGAACTGGCCGACGGGTCCTGGCACCCCACCAGGGCGGGGGTCGTCCTCGGCACCGCTGTCGGCGGCCAGCAGACCTGGGAAGAACAGGGGCAACGCCTGCGGGATCGCGGCGCGCGCATGGTCAACCCGCTGACCGTGCCCCGGGCCATCCCCAACATCGCCGCCGGCACGGTGGCCATGGATCTCGGTCTGCACGGGCCCTCGCTGAGCGTCGCCACCGCCTGTGCGAGCGGCACCACCGCGCTCGGGCACGCCCTGGACCTGATTCGCGCGGGCCGCTGCGACGTGGTGCTGGCGGGCGGCACCGAGGCGACCTCGACGCCGCTGCTGGCCACCGCGTTCGACCGGCTCAAGGCGCTCTCCCGGAACTCGGCGAACCCGGCCGGTGCCTGCCGGCCGTTCGACGAGCAGCGCGACGGATTCGTCCTCGGCGAGGGTGCGACCATGCTGGTGCTGGAGCGGGCCGCGGACGCCGCGGCGCGGGGCAGGCGCGCCTACGCCCGGCTCCTGGGCTACGGCTCGACCTCCGACGCCTACCACCTCACTTCACCGGCGCCCGACGGCCACTGGGCCGAACTCGCCCTCCGGCAGGCGCTCGCCGACGCCGGCGTCCATGCCTCGGATGTGGCGCTCGTCAACGCCCATGCGACCAGCACCCCCCAGGGGGATGCCATCGAGGCCCGGCTGATCGAGCGGGTATTCGGGCGGGGCGCGGCGGTCACCTCGACCAAGGGGGTGACCGGCCACCTGCTCGGCGCGGCCGGGGCGGTCGAGGCCGGGCTCACCGCGCTGTCGATCGCGCAGGGGGTGATTCCGCCCACCGCCAACTTCGGCTCCGCCGACGCGGATGCCGCCGACATCGACATCGTCCACGGTACGGCCCGGGAGGTTCCGGTCCCGCTGGCCGTGAGCAACTCCTTCGGCTTCGGCGGTCAGAACGCGGTCGTCGTCCTGGGGAGCGTCTGACCGGTCCGGTGCGGCCCGGGGGCTCAGCAGCCGCCCGGGCGCACCAGTCCGGCCTCCTGCCGGGCGACGCCGGTCACCCGTCGGTCAGCGCGGTTGCTCGGAGATCGCGGCCAACTGCGGTGCCACCAGCCGACGGTAGTCGGCAGCCCGGATCACCACGGACCGATCGAGCCTGGCCGCGTTGAAGTACAGCTCTTCCTGATCGAACAGGGCCGGGTCGGCCATCAGCTGGAGTTCGGGGATATCCTCACCGGCTACCAGCCCGACCTGGTGGTGCCCGGCGAGTCGGTCCACGACGCCGAGAGCATCTCCGAGATCGCGGCCCGGATCGCGATGGGCAGCCTGCGGCTCTGAGGAGCATCCACAACCTGCTTCCCCAACCGCTCCACGCCAGGGCCGTCCTGGCCAACGCTCTCGGCTGAATGCCGCCGCGACGCTCTGGTGCTCGGCCGCCGTCACCGTACTCGCCGTGCACCTGGTGCTGCGGCCCGCCGGGGCGCTGCCGGAGGGCGGGCGCCCGCCCTCCGGCAGCGCCCCGGACGCAACCCTGCGCGCCACCGTGCACCTGGACCGCGAGCGGCGCTCCGGTTCTCAGATCCGGGCGCTGCTGCAGGCGCTGGCCGCCTCGGGGCTGTCGGCGCTCGGCGTGCGGGCCGACCGCGACGCCGATGACGTGGAGACCCCCTGCAGGCCACCGTGGCGATCAGCGGCGATGCCACCGCGGCGCTGGGGCAAGTGGTCATCCGGCCTTCGCCGGAGCCCGGGGCGGCCGATCCGCACCGGCACCCGGCCCCGCACCGCCAAGGGCACCGCCGTGATGACGGTGCTGGTCGTCCTGCCGGCCGCCGTGATCGCGATGGTGTTCGCCCCGGTCCACGACCGGCCGCTGGTCGACGGCCCGCTGATCGGCGCGGCGGTGCTGGCGGCAGTGGCGGTGGCGCTGCTGCTCGCGCTGCGGCTGCGCCGGGCGGCCGCCGACCGCGCCCCCGGACCGCCGCCGAGCCCGCCGGGCCGCGACTACCCCGTCGTCACCGGCCTGGTCGAGAGCGCGGAGAACACCTCGTCCTCATTTGCGACTGGCCGAGCGGACGGCCAGGACCAGAGTGATCAGTACTGCCAAGAGGACGATCAGGCCCAACGACACGCCGAGCCACCCGCCGGCGTCGTGAGCGGTCCAGAACATCACTCCCACCTCCCGGAGATGGCGCTCCACACAGGCCCCTCCCCTTCATTCTCACGCTCCCGCAAGCCGGCAGCGTGGGCCAGGGCCCTTCGGCCTTGCGCCCGGGGACGGGCAGCGGCCCCACCCCGCCCGGCTGCTCCGAGAGGCGGCCGGGGCCGGGCACCACACCACCACCGGCTTCACCATGATCAATGTGACAATCCGTAGTCATCGAGGCGCGGTGGGCTCGACTCCCTGATAGACGTCGTGACGAAGCGGCGAGCGGTCTTCACGGGCGGTGCGGCAGCTATGTCGAGTGAACCTCAACGCCCCTGCCAGCGCGGCTCGCGCCCTTCGGCGAAGGCGCGCGGCCCCTCGACGGCGTCCTCGCTGTGTCGGCGCCGCTGTTCCCACTCGAACTCGGCGCTGAACGCCTCCTCCAGGGGCATGTCGACCGACCGCAGCACCGCCTCCTTGATGGCCCGCACCGCCAGCGGCGCGCTGCGCAGCAGATCTGCCGTCCACTCCGCAACGCAGTCGTCCAGTTGGTCGGCCGGCACCACCTGGTTGACCAGCCCAGGCGCAGCGCCTCCTGGGCGCCGAGCCGCCGGCCGGTCAGCAGGTAGCCCATCGCGGTCTTCAGCGGGAGCTGACGGGCGAGCCGGAAGGCACCGCCCGCCCCGGGGACCAGGCCGAGGCCGGCCTCCGGGAGGGCGAAGACGGCCCGCTCCGATGCGATGATCAGGTCGCAGGCCAGGGCGAGCTCGAAACCGCCGCCCAGTGCGTAGCCGTCGACCCGGGCGATCACCGGTTTGGAGAGGTCGAAACGCTCGGTCAGCCGGGGCCAGCCCGGTTGGCCCCGGCTGCCGAAGGTGGAGCGGGGCACTCCCTCCCGGTCCAGTCGGGCGCGTTCCTTCAGGTCCTGCCCGACGGTGAAGGCCCGGTCGCCGGCGCCGGTGAGCACCACGACCCGGACGTCGTCGTCGGCCTCGACGTCGTCCCAGATCGCGGCGAGCTCCTCGTGCATCCGCAGGTCCATCGCATTGAGCACGGCGGGCCGGTCGAGCGTGATGCGGGCGACGTGGTCGCGCTTCTCGTAGCGGACCCGCGGCTCGGGCTGCCCGGGTTGCTCAGGCACCGGCACCGACAGCGGTCGGCTTGGACGCGGAGAACCGGGTGACCTTGTCGATCACGTCCGAGCTGTACAGGCGCAGCGCCTGCTGGAGCGAGAACTCGGCCATGTAGCAGCGGAATTCGTCCATCGACTCGTCCGCGAGGTTGAGCATCCGCCGGTTGGCCAGCACGGCCTGGCCGCGCAGCCGCTGGACGCTGCGCTCGGCCGCGGCGTCCAGCTCGTCGGGCTCGTGGACCTCGTCGACCAGCCCGGCGGCTGAGGGCTCGGTGGCCCACAGTCGCCGCCCGCCGAGGATCACCTGGCGGGACACCCGGGGCCCGACGACCTTGCTCAGCCGGAAGTTGGCGGCCCCGGGCACGATGCCCTCGGCCGCCGCGGGCAGGCTGAAGAAGGCGTCGGAGGCCGCCAGGACCTCGTCGAACACCAGCAGCAGCTGCATGCCGCCGCCGATGGCGAAGGTGTCCACCACCGCCGTCCAGGGCTTCTCCACGGTGTCGGGACGCCAGCCGGTGCCGTCCACCCGGATGCCGCGCAGGATCTTGTGGATGTAGCCGAGTTCCCGCCGCAGCAGGAAGTCGGTCAGTGAGATCCCGCCGCCGTGCAGCGACTTGAGGTTGATGCCGGCGCTGAACACCCGGCGGCCCCGGTAGCGCGGATGCGTCATCACGCCGCCGCGCAGCAGCCCGACCTCGACGGACGGGTCGAGCAGGGCGAGGTCGACGGCGGTCTCGATGTCGTCGATCTGCCGGTTGTCCTCGGCGTTGAGGCAGTCGACGCGGACCATCGTCAGCCGCGCCGTGCTGCCGGTGCGCTCCAGCTGGACGGAGCCCAGGTCGACCCGTCCGGTCTCGGTGAACTCCGGCAGCAGGTCGAGGGCCCGGGGGTGGGGCGCAGCATGGCGTCCATCAGGTGCGCGCCTGCCTGCGGCGAGCCGAGCACCTTGCTGAAGAAGATGCCCTGGTCGATCTCCAGGCCCTCCTTCTCGACCTGCAGCTTGGCCCGCTCGGCTGCCAGCCGGGCGGCGTCGGGCACCAGTCCGGGGAAGGCGACGGCGGCGGCCTCGGCCAGTTCGGCGACCCGCAGGCAGCGGGTCCGGCCCTCGGTGAGCTCGTCGTAGACGGCGTCGACATGGACGTCGAGGAAGGCGGCCCGCAGCACTCGCACGGCGTCGAGGGCCGCGGCGGCGATGACGCGCTGCTCGTCGGTGCGGTCCGCGGGGGTGGGGAGCACGGCCAGCAGGTCCTCGGCGTGCTCGGCGGCCTCGGCGAGCGCGGCGCGGGCCGCGGTCAGCTCGCCGCGGACCTCGCGCAGATCGGCGGTGGCGGTGGCGTCGATCACGAGTCCACCGCTACGGCGGCTCGGCGCAGCGTGCGGTCGCAGGCGGCCAGGTGGACGCCGAGGGCCTCGTCGAAGCTGGTGGCGGCGGCGTCGACCATCAGCTGCCGGCGGATCGCCAGCTCGGTGCCGGTGACCGCGCCGCCCCGCTCGGCGGCGAGGGCCAGGGCGGCGGCCGGGTCGGCGGCCAGTTCGTCGACCAGGTGCAGGGCGACCGCGTCGGCGGCGGCGATCGGGGTGCCGAAGAGCACGGCCCGGCGGATCGCGGCCGTGTGCGCGCCGTGCCGGGCGAGCCGGTAGATCGCCATGCCGGGCCAGGCGGTGCCGTCGCCGACCGGGACGACCAGGCGCACCGTGCCGGTGGCGATGCGGTAGTCGGTGGCCAGCATCGCGTCCAGGGCGAGTCCGCCGCAGTCGCCGTCGGCGACCGCGATGGTGGTCGCGGGCAGCCGCTCCAGGCGGCGCACGGCGCGCTCCCACTTGCTGACCAGGGAGACCGTGAGATCGGTGCTCCAGGCGGCCTCGGGCGCGCCTGACACCTCGACGATCACCTTGCCGGCCCCGGCACCGTCCTCGGCGACGTCGCAGACGGCGGTGACCGCGGCGACAGCCTCGGGCGTCAGTCCCTTGCGGCCGTCGATCCGCAGCCGCAGCGCCTCGCCCTCGGTCGGGGCGGCGGACTGCTGCTCGGTGGTCGTGCTGCGCTTCATCTGTTCCTCCGTCACCACTGCACCAGCGCGGTCTCGATGGTCGATCCGGGTCCCATGGTCATCAGTACGCCGTAGTCGCCGGCCCGGGTGACCCCTCCCGGAGCAGTCGCTCGTAGGAGAACAGGAAGGAGCCGCTCGACAGGTTGCCGTAGTCGCGCAGCACGTCGGTGGTGTGCCGGACGTCGTGGCGGGTGAGCCCGAGGTTGACCCGGACCGCGTCGATGACCTTCTTGCCGCCGGAGTGCACCAGCCAGTGACCGATGTCGCTGCGCCGCAGTCCGGCGCCGGCCAGCAGCCGGTCCACCACCTGCTCGGCATTGGCCCCGACCACGTAGGGCACGTGCGGGTCGAGGTAGAAGCTGAACTTGCCCTGGGCGTCGTCCCAGTCGTAGCGCATCGCGTCGATCGCGTCGGTGATCAGGTGGCTGGCGAAGCCCAGGATGCGCGGGGCGCCGGCGGTCCGCGGCACGTCGGGGGCGGCGTAGCCGGTGTCGGGGGTGTCGGCGATCAGGGCGATCGCGGCGGCGCCGTCGCCGAACAGGCTGTTGACCACCGCGGTGCGCATCGAACCGTCGATCACGTAGGCGGCCGAGCAGGCCTCGGCGCAGAGCAGCACGGCGACCTTGCCGGGGTTGGCCGAGGCCCAGGAGGCGGTGGCGTTCAGCGCGTTGAGGCCGGCGTTGCAGCCCATGCCGACGACGTCGATCCGGCTGGTCTTCGGGAGGATCCCCATCTCGCGGATCAGGTGGGCGCTCAGACCGGGCGTCAGGAAACCGGTGGTCGTGGTGCAGCAGAGGTAGTCGATGTCCGCCAGTTCGAGACCGGTGTTCTCCAGGCAGGCGCGGACCGCGCGGGCACCCATGTCGAGGGCGATCCGCTTGTGCTTGGCGAGCAGGGCGCCCTGCGGCTCGGAGACCACGGCGCCGTCGGCGTCCAGCGGCGGGACGGTCAGGAAGCGCCGTTCGATCGCACTGTTCAGGAAGACCGAGCGCACCTTGGGATCGGTGATCCGGAAGATGTCGAGCAACTCGCTCTGGGTGTAAGAGCGTTCGGTGGTAGCGGTCCCGACACCGGCGATCCGGGTGACGGGGACGGCGTTTTTGCGCGTGGCCGGGGGCTCCAGCAGGGCCACGCTCGAACTGTCACGGCGGGTCATCGGAAGGTCCACCCCCACATTCGGGTCTTGCTGCGGATCAGCGGCACTGCGGCGAACACGTCGTTCTCCTGTCTCGGTACGGGTGGGCGCGGGACGGCGGCAGCCGCCGTCGCCGGCGTGCGGTCCTCAGCCCTTGGCCATGGCCTCGATGAGGCTCTTCGGGCGCATGTCGGTCCAGGACTTCTCGATGTGGTCCAGGCAATCCTGGCGGGGGGCCTCGCCGAAGACCGTCTGCCAGCCCGCGGGGACCTCGACGAAGACCGGCCAGAGGGAGTGCTGCCCCTCGTCGTTGACCAGGACCAGGTAGGAGGCGTCGGGGTCGTCGAATGGGTTGGTCACCAGGGCTGTCCCTTCTCGGGGGATGGTTGGTCGGGCGGGTGACGTGCGCACCCCGTTCCGAGGCCGGCCTGCGTTCGGACGAAGGCGGCCGGCCGACTGGTCCCGCCTGCGATCTTCGCGGCACCACGGGACATCACAGGATGACCCGTGGACGACTGGCTTATCAAGACATCACCGTAGGACGGCAGTTGGCCGTTGACCGTCGAAGGGGTGCGGTTGACGAGCCTGACCTGCGCGGTCCGTGCAACTGCCGCCGGAACGGCAGTTGCACGG
This sequence comes from Kitasatospora acidiphila, assembly GCF_006636205.1. Taxonomy (NCBI): domain Bacteria; kingdom Bacillati; phylum Actinomycetota; class Actinomycetes; order Kitasatosporales; family Streptomycetaceae; genus Kitasatospora; species Kitasatospora acidiphila. Next base: position 2,255,576 of record NZ_VIGB01000003.1, read on the forward strand.
ACCGCGGCCACGCGTCGAGCGCCTCGGCGAACGCTGGCTCGCGCGCCTTTCACCGGGACACCCGCTCGCCGATAGGGTCGCCGAGTTGCGGGAATGGCCTGCCCACGGCTGGTGGCCGAGGCGGCGGAGACTTCCCGGGCCGCGACGGCACACAGGCCCCCGACCGCGGGTTGGGAGGAGCGTCCGGAGCGCCTCGTGGCGCCCGAGCACATCCCGGACCGCCGTCGAGAGGGCAGGCCTGTCCTCTGTCACGTTCAGGCGCCGGACCAGGGGAGGTTGTAGGTCGCAGTCGGTCCTTCCAACTGCCCGAGGAACCAGAGCCGGCGCTGCACGAGCGACGAGGGAATCATCGCTAGTCCTCCTGTCGGCGCATCGGCCGCACCGCGGGCCTGGCCTTCTTCTTCTGGTTGCCGGCGTCGCCGGCCTGTTGGGTGATCCAGGTCGCCACGCCCGCCGGAGTCGGGCTGTCGAACAGCACCCGGATCCGCAGCTCCACACCCAGTGCCGCGCGGATGCGACTGACCAAGCGGGTCGCCAGGAGAGATTGGCCGCCGAGGGTGAAGAAGTCGTCGTCGACGCCGACCACGGGCAGTCCGAGGACCTCGGCGAACGCCTGGCAGAGCAACTCCTCCTGCACGGTGGCCGGACCCCGACCACCACCCGCCGCAAGCCCCGGCACCGGCAACGCCTTGCGGTCGAGCTTGCCGTTGACCGTCAGAGGCAACGCACCAATGACCTCGACAGCGGCAGGAACCAGATGCTTCGGCAACCGGTCCGCCACGAACTCCCGTACCTCGAGCGCCAGTCGAGCCGCATCCGCGTCCTCGTCATCCGGCACCACATACGCCACCAGACGCGTGTCACCCGGAGTGTCCTCACGGGCGACCACCGCCGCCTGTGCCAACGCCGGATGAGCCACCACCACCGCCTGCACCTCACCCGGCTCGATCCGGAACCCCAGGATCTTCACCTGCTCATCCGCTCGACCCAGATACTCCAACTGCCCATCCCCCGACCAACGCGCCACGTCCCCCGACCGATACATCCGCTCACCGTCAGTGCCGAACGGACACGCCACAAACCGCTCCGCCGTCAAGCCCGCCTGACCCACATACCCCCGCGCCACCTGCACACCCGCGATGTACAACTCACCCGCCACCCCCACCGGCACCGGCCGCAACCGACCATCCAACACAAACAACCGCATATTCGCGATCGGCCGCCCAATCGGCACCACATCACCCACCACGTCGCCCGCACCCACCTCGAACACACAACACCCCACCACCGCCTCCGTCGGCCCGTACTCATTCACCACCACCCCACTCGACACACCCGACAACCAAGCCCGCACATCCGCACCCGCCAACACCTCACCACCCACCACCCAACGATCCGCACCACCCGCAACGCCCGAGTCACCTGCCAGCAACTCCCCCAGCAACGGCAGATGCGCCGGCACCACCTTCGCCAACTCGAACCCCCCGCCCCCACCGAGCAGCCCCGCCAAACCCTCCGCGCCACCACCGACACTCGCCACCACTCGCGAACCCGCCACCAAGGGCACCACCAGACTCGTCACCGTGAGGTCGAACGCCAACGACGAATGCAACGGCGCACCCCCGCCCCCTTCCACCCCGTACGCGCCAACCGCCCACCCCACGTAGTTCGCCAACCCGCCATGCGTCACCCCGACACCCTTGGGGCGACCCGTCGAACCCGACGTGTACATCACATAGGCCAACTGCCCACCAACCACCACCACATCAGGAACCGACGACGGCAACCCCGCAACCGCCGCCACCATCGCCGCAGAATCCAACGCGATCAACCGCCCCCGCCCCGCCGGCAACTCCTCCGCAATCTCCTCAGTCGTCAGCGTCAACACCGCCCGACTGTCACGCAACATGAACGCCACTCGGTCCGCCGGATACTCCGGATCCACCGGCACATACGCAGCGCCGGCCTTCCACACCCCGAGAACCGCCACCACCATGTCAATCCCACGCGGCAGACACAGACCCACCAACGACTCCGCCCCCACCCCCTGCGCCACCAGATAGTGCGCCAACCGATTCGCCCGCACATCCAGCTCCGCGTACGACACCTCAACCCCGTCACACACCACCGCCACCGCACCCGGCGACCTCATCACCTGAGCCCGGAACAACTCCGGCACCAAGGCAGTCGGCAACTCCACCGCCGTGTCGTTCCATCCCTCCACCACCAGCGCACGCTCCTCCGCACCCAGCACACCCACCGCCGCCAGCGGCAACCCCGGCTCCTCCTCCAACGCGCGGACCAGATTGGCCAGGGCCGTCTGGAGCAGCATGCAAACCCGCGCCGGATCGGCCGGGGCCACCGCGTGGACCGTCACTTCGAATCCCGTGTCCCGATCTCCGACGGACACGTTCAGCGGGTAGTTGGAGCGATCCCAGAGATAGAGCACCTGCATGCCTTCGAGGCCGGCTCTGGTTTCCTGCCCGGGCCCGGCCGCGGTCCGGTTGTAGCGGTAGTTGAAGACAGAGGTGAACAACGGGCTTGAACCCGGCAGCCCGCTGGCCCGCTGGGCCACCGCCAGCGGAGCGTGCTCGTGCACCAGGAGCTCGGCGAGTTGCCGCTGCACTGCTGCCAGCGCCTCGTCCACGGTCGCCGAGGCCACGTCGATGCGCAGCGGCAGGGTGTTGAGGAACAGTCCGGGAACGCGGTCGGCACCGGCACCGGAGTCCATCCGGCCGAACAGCACCGTCCCGAACACCACGTCGTCGCGGCCACTGACCGCCGCCAGCACCCGCGCCCACGCCAGGTGGAAGACGGTGGCCGGGCTCACGCCGCTGCGGCGAGTCAACTCCCGGACTCGAAGGGCAAGTTCAGTGTCTAGCGTCAGCTGGGCCTGGGCTGCGTCGGTCCCGTCCCCGTGCACATCGACCAGGCCGTACGGCGCCGTTGTCTCTTCCACATCGCCCAGCAGCTCGGTGAAGTAGCGCTCGTGCTCCTCCGGCGACACACCCAGACGGGCCTGCGCAACGAAGTTGCGGAACGGCAGTGGCTCCGGCAGCGCATCGCCGTTGCCCGACATGATGGCGCGGAGTTCGCCGAGCACCACGTCGATCGTGGTGTGGTCCTGCACCAGGTGGTGCATGCGCACCAGCGCGAGCCATTGGCCGGCAGCCTGGTCCGCTGCTGTGAGCACGCGGATCAGCGGAGCAGTGGTCAGGTCGATCGGGCCTCCGGCGGCCAGCAACTGGCCGACGACATCCTGCCCCTGCGGTGCCGGTGTGAGCTGTTCGACCGGCAGCAGAGCGCGCCGCAAAACCACTTGGACCGGCTCACGCAGGTCCTCCCAGAGGATCGCCGTGCGGTACACGTCATGGCGGTCGACCACCTGCTGGAGGGCGCCGAGGAAGGCATCGAGACGCGCCTGCGAGTCGAATCCCAGCACCATCGGCTTGGCGTAGACGTCGGCGGTGTGCTGATCGCTCATCAAATGATGGAAGAGAATGCCTTCCTGAAGCGGCGCGAGCGGATAGACATCCGCGATGTTCGCCGCACCGCCCGGAACCCGCTCGATCACACGAGCGATCTCCGCCTCATCCAGATCCACCAACGGCAGCATCTCCGGAGTGAGATCCGTCGCGCCCTCGGGAATCAGATTGGGCGGAACCACGACCCGCGGCGCACCGGAGGAGGCCGCCAGGCCGGCCGGCGTGGCGTTCTGGAACAGTGTGCGCACCGAGACGGTGACACCTTGCTGGCGGAGGAGCTCCACCAGCGACACCGCCAGCAGCGAATGCCCGCCCAACTCGAAGAAGTTGTCATCGACGCCGACCGACGGCACACCGAGGATCTCGGCGAACGCCGCGCACAGGATCTCCTCCTGCACCGACGACGGCCCCCGACCACCACCTGCGGCGGCAGCGAAGTCAGGCGCCGGCAACGCACGGCGGTCCAGCTTGCCGTTACCCGTCAACGGCAACGCCCCCAACACCACCACCGCCGAGGGAACCATGTGATCCGGCAACCTCGCGGCACAGAACTCCCGCACTGCAGCGCCAAGTCCGGTGTTCTGGTCATCGGCCGGCACGACATACCCGACCAGCCTGCGGTCCCCTGGCTCATCCTCACGCGCCACCACCACACACCGCTCAACCCCAGGATGCGCCGCCAGCACCGCCTCCACCTCGCCCGGCTCCACCCGGAACCCACGCACCTTCACCTGATCATCCACCCGACCCAACACCACCACCTGGCCATCCACACCCCACCGCGCACGATCCCCCGACCGGTACATCCGCTCACCCACCGCGAACGGCGAGGCCACAAACCGCTCCGCCGTCAAACCCGCCCGACCCACGTACCCCCGCGCCAACTGCGCACCCGCGATGTACAACTCACCTGCCACACCCACCGGCACCGGCCGCAACCCCGCGTCCAACACATACAACCGCGTATTCGCCACCGGACCACCAACCGGCACCACACCACCCGACGCCGACTCGAACCGCGCCGTCGCGATAGCGATCGTCGTCTCCGTCGGCCCGTAGTGATTGAACGCCCCCCGATCACCGGCGGCATCGACGAGCTCCTCCACCAACGCCGGCGACACCGCCTCACCGCCCAGCACCAACCCCCGCGCCGGCAGCAACGGCCCCATACCCGCAACCGACGCCAACGCCCGCAGATGCGACGGCACCAACTTCAGGAAATCAATCCGATGGTCGGCGACATACGCCGCCACAGCCGCCGGATCAGTCACCGCCTCCTCCGGCAGAATGTGCAGTTCACCCCCCGACACCAGACTCCAGAAAAACAGCGTGTTCCCCAAATCCGTCACCAGCGCCTGCAACGACCCGTACCGCGCACCCACACCACCAAGGCCCAACCGTCCCGGAACCGACCCCATGTAATTCGCCAACCCACCATGCGTCGCCCCAACACCCTTCGGCCGCCCCGACGACCCCGACGTATAAATCACATACGCCAACCCATCCCTGAACAGCACACGTTCAGGAGCAGTCCGCGGCAACCCCGCCAACTCGGCCGCCACCGCAGGGTCATCCAGCGCAACGGTGCGGGTGTCTCCGCCCGCGACGGACTCCCCGCCCAGGACGAGCACCGCACCGCTGTCGGCCAGCTGGGAGGAGATCCGGTCCGCCGGCTGCTGTCCCGGGTCGATCGGCAGGTACGCCGCACCCGCCTTCCACACCCCCAGGATCGCCGCCACCATCTCGACGCCGCGCGGCAGGCACACCCCCACCACCGACTCGGACCCCACGCCCTGACCGACCAGGTAGTGCGCCAACCGGTTGGCCCGCACGTCCAGTTCCGCGTACGACACCGCAACGCCATCCGCCACCAACGCCACCGCGTCCGGCGTCCGAGCAACCTGCGCCTCGAACAACTGCGGGACCATCAGCTCCGGCAGCGTCTGCTCCGTCCGGTTCCACTCGTCCAGAACCAGAGCACGCTCCGCCGGATCCAACACATCCACCCGGTTCACGCGAGCCAGCGGATCATCGGCCATCGCCGAGAGCACCCGGGTGAAGCAGTCAACGAGCCTGTCTGCCGTCGCCGGGTCGAACAGGTCCGCCGCAGCAATCAGCGTCCCGCGCACCCCGGCCGGGGCGCCGGTCCCGTCGAGCGTCTCGGACAGGAGGAAGTCAAGGTCGAACTTGGCCGCCTGTTCCCCGGATGCAACCTCCTCGGTCCGGATGCCGGGCAGTTGCAGCGCCGAACCGGCGTCCGCCTCGGCCGAGGCGGCGCCCACCGTGAGCATCACCTGGAACAGCGGATGACGGGCCAGCGAGCGGGTCGGCGCCAGCTCCTCCACCAGCCGCTCGAACGGCACTTCCTGGTGTCCGAACGCGCCCAGGGTGGTCGCACGAACCCGCTTCAGCACCTCGGCGAAGGTCAGGTCGTCGTCTGGGGCGTCCCCAGCGGAGCGACGGGAAAGGTCGGTGCGCAGGACCAGGTTGTTGACGAAGAACCCGACCAGGTCGTTCAGTGCCTCGTCCATCCGGCCCGCGATGGCCGACCCGATCGGGATGTCCGTACCCGCCCCGAGGCGGGAGAGTGTCACGGCGAGCCCGGCTTGGAGCACCATGAACGTCGTCGCCCCGTGCGCACGCGCGAACTCAGCCAACCGCCGGTGGACCTCGGCCGGCACCCGGACGGGAACGCGGTGGCCGCGGTGGCCGGGTACCATCGGGCGGGTCCAGTCGGTCGGCAGCTCGATCTCCTCCGGGAGACCGGCCAACGCCTCTCGCCAGTAGGCGAGTTGCCCGGAGACCAGGCTGTCCGGGTCGTCCTCGCTCCCCAACAGCTCACGCTGCCACAGGGTGTAGTCGGCGTACTGCACCGGCAGCGGCTCCCAGTCGGGTGCCCGGTCGGCCAGCCGCGCCGTGTACGCCGCCGACAGGTCCCGTGCCAGCGGCCTGAAGGACCAGTCGTCCCAAGCGATGTGGTGGGCCAGCAGGACCAGCAGGTGCTCGTCCGGTCGGATCGCGAACAGCCAGGCCCGCAGCGGCACTTCCGAGGCCAGGTCGAACGTGTACGCGGTGGCCCGGGCCACCGCTCCGGCCAGGTCCGCAGCGTCGACCGTCCCTCCCGGAAGCTCCGCCGGGATCTCGGCGGCGGCAAGGTCGAGCGCTGCGGGTTCACCCGGCTCACCCGACCGTTCCGGGTCGACGACCTCGACCACCGACAGCTCCCACGGCAGGGCGTCGAGCTCCATGACCTGCTGGCAGGGTCTGCCGTCGACGAGGGGGAACGTGGTGCGCAGCACCTCGTGGCGCCCGATCACGTCCCGCAGGGCCGCGCTGAGCGCCCGATGGTCCAGCTTGCCGGTCATGCGCAGCACCATGCGGTTGTTGTAGGTCGCGTTCGGTCCTTGGAGCTGTGCAAGGAACCAGAGCCGGCTTTGCGAGAACGACAGCGGTATCACCGGGACTCCTCCTGCTTGTGCATCGGTCGCAGCATGGGCCTGGCCTTCTTCGGGCCGGCGGTCTGATCGGCAAGCCAGGCGGTGAGCCCGGCCGGGGTCGGCATCTCGAACAAAGTCGGCATCGGCAGGTTCACTCCGAGGCCGCCGCGCAGTCGGCCCACCAGTCGCATGACCAGCAGCGAGTGGCCGCCGAGTGCGACGCCGGATGCTCGCGGGTGGGCACGTAGCGGGCGGGCAGGCCGAAGGTGTCGAGTGCGGCGCAGAGTTCGGCGGGGAACTCCTCGGCCTCGTCGAGGACTGCGGTGCCGGCGCATCGCGGCGCGGCGGTGCCGGTGCGGGTGGGCGTCACAGGGCTTCGGCTCCTGCGGTCAACTGCCTGACGGCTGGTTCGAGTTCGGTGTGCAGGGCGGTGATCGCGCCGGCCAGGAAGCGGTCGCGCATCGCGGCGCGCTGGATCTTGCCGCTGCTGGTGCGGTGGACGCTGCCGCGCCGCACCAGCAGGACGTTGCGGACCGGCGCACCGGTGGCGGCGGTGAGGCGGCGGATGACGGCCGCCGCGGCGGCGCGCAGTTCCTCGGCCGACAGGGTCGGGCTGACCTCGTGCACCAGCACGATCCGCTCGTCGGGGGCCTGGACGCCGAAGGCGGCGCCGACGAACCCCTCCAGCGCGGGGTGGGCCGCGCGCGCCTCGTGTTCGAGGTCGTGCGGGTAGAGGTTGCGGCCGTGGACGATCATCACCTCCTTGAGCCGGCCGGTGATGAACAGTTCGCCGTCCGCCAGGGCGCCCAGGTCGCCAGTGCGCAGCCAGCCGGGTCCGGTGTCGTCGGCGCCGGCGGGGCGGGCGTGGAAGGTGTGGGCGGTGAGGTCGGGTTTGTCCCAGTAGCCCCGGCCGACGCTGTCGCCGCGCAGCCAGATCTCGCCGACCTCGCCGGCGGACAGGGGGCGCAGGGTGGCGGGGTCGACGATGAGGGTGTCGAAGGCCTCGGGGCGTCCGACGCCGGTGATCTCCTTGCCGCGGCCGTCATGGGCGGGAACCAGCGCGGGGTGGTCGGCGTCGGCGAGGCGCTGGGGGTCGACGACCAGGACGGTCGGCTGACGCGGGATGGGGGTACCGCTGGCGTAGACGGTGACCTCGGCCATGCCGTAGCCGGCGACGACGGCTTCGGGGCGCAGGCCGATGTGTGCGAATCGCTTGGTGAACGCGGCGATGGTGGGGGCGTGGATCGGCTCGGAGCCGTTGCACAGGAAGCGCAGCGGTGACACGTCGAGCCCGTCGAGTTGTTCGTCCTTGATGAGGCGCAGCGCGATGCCGTACGCGAAGTTGGGGGCGGAGCTGGCGGTGGTCCGGAATTCGTTCATCATCCGGAACCATTCGATGGGCTTGCGGGCGAACGTCGCCGGCGGCATCAGGACCGCTGTTGCGCCGTAGAAGAGTGCGCAGCTGAGCTGGCAGAAGAGACCGAAGTCGTGGTGCAGCGGCATCCAGCTGCCGAACGAGTCGTCACCGCTCAGGCCCATGACGGAGTGCAGGGCCGCGAGGTTCGCCTGGACGTTCCGGTGGGCGAGCATCACGCCCTTCGGGGTGCCGGTGGAGCCGGAGCTGTACTGGAGAACGGCGAGGGTGCCCTGGTCGGCGTGGCGGCCGCGGAGCGCCGCGGGGGGTGCCTCACCGGCCGGCACGGGGGCGGCGGCCTGGACGGGGATGTGGCCCAGGCCCTGCGCGTGGAAGCGCTCGGTGAGGGTGTCGAGGTCTCCGGCGGTGCCGAACACCAGTCCGGGTGTGCAGTCCGCGGCGATCACGGCGACGCGCTGGGCGGCGCTGGTGGAGCCGGTCGCCGGCGGGGCGGGCACGGCGGTGACACCGGCCAGCAGGCAGGCGAGGTAGAGCTCGACGAACTCGGTGCCGGTGGGCAGCGCGATGAGGACGCGCTCGCCGGGGGCCAGGTGCTGCGCCAGGTCGGCGGCGCGCAGGCCGGCCCGGCGGGCGAGTTCGGCGTAGCTGAGGCTTTCGTGCGCGACCTCGGCGGAGTTGCGGTAGATGGTGACCGCGGTCTTGTCGGGGTGTTGGTCGACACGCGCGGCGAACGCGTCGCCGAGGTTCCGGTAGCCGGTCAGCTCGAAGGCCACTGCTTCCCCCTGGGCTTGGCGCTGCGTCGGTCTGGGCGGCGCGCGGACATGCACGGCGGCGCGCGCCGCACGGCTGGGTGGTGTCGTTCTCGACTGTCGCGATCAGGCTGTTCGGCCGCAGCTCTGCCCACGGTTCCTCTACCCGGTCCAGGCGTCCTGACGTCTGACGTCCGGCTTCGCCGAACTCCGTCGGTTCCTGGCGGCGCAGACCACTATGCCCCAGCCACTGGAGATGGTGCGGGTGTTCAACCCGGTGCAAATGATCAGCACGGGTGTTCAACCATCGCGGTGAGCCAGTTGAACAAGGACCGGCGGGGGTGGATGCCGCGCCCCCGGCACGGGGGTTTACCGGGAGCGCGGCGGTCTCACGCTAGGCGGCGGGGTGGAGCCGATTCGTCCTCCTGGCGGACGACTGCAAAGCCATGGCCTCCGTCGCAGGGATGCCGTCGGACGGCCGAGGGCGGCCAGGCCGCGCTGGTGCGCAGGCGGCGCGCGGCGGTTCTGAGTTCGGCGAGTTCGTCGGTGGTGAGGGCGGTAGGTCGGCTGAGGGTCAGGGTGAGGGTCAACTGACCGCCCCGGTACGCCGGTTCATCGAGCAATCGCGAGTTGTGGATGGCGCTGCCGCACCCTGACGGGTCGTGATCCGGCCGTTTCCGGCACCGGTGTGCGACCAGGCCCGCCGGTGGCCCGGTTGTGCGGCCCAGGACCCGGCGATCGGTCGAGTCCGCAGGTCCGCACGGTGTCCGGGACCCCTTGGAGCCCGTCCCTACCGGCTACGATTCTGGCCCTACCGACCCCGTCATTGCTGGCTCGATAGTACTCGCACAGCTGAAGAACGACTGTTCCCGCCGATCTCACCTGTGGTGTTCTCACTCCGCCCGCACAGTCCGGGCAGCGCGAGCGTCAGGAGGGTCGGAGGGCCTTCCGCTCTGGTGTCGCACAGCCGGAGCGACGTCCCCAGGCCGTCAGCTCGCCCCAGCCACCAAGAGACAGGAAGAGAACGCCTTGAACCGTCTTATTCGCACCCTGGCCGTGACCGGTGCCGCCGGCGCCATGGCACTGCTGGCCGTCCCCGCCCAGGCGGCGACCACCCACAGCGCGACCACCACGGGCACCTGCACCACCGTCAACGGCTCGAACTCCATGGGCACCGGCCAGATCACCATCTGCCCGCAGAGCGACGGCACTAGCCACCTCACCGGATGGCTGGACAACCCGTCGAACAGCATCCCGTTCAACCCGAACTCCGGCTGCAACCCGGGCTGGTGGCTCAACGAGGCCACGGGCGGCGGTGAGATTGGCGCCCAGTGGGGGGGCAACTACACCAGCACCCACTACACCTTCGACGACACCATCACGCCCTCGGCCCCGATCACCGGCGCGACGTTCGAGGTGTTCTGCGCCTGACGTCCGTCCGGCCGTAGTAGCGGCCATCTGTGACCACACCCCACGGCCGTGATTCCCCACCTGACTGGTGGTCTGATCCTCGAGCCGTGCACGGGGGCGCGACGCGCACGATCCGGCTCCCCGGCCCGAATCCGGACCGGGGAGCCGGACGCCCACTCGGCTCCGCTCCCCATCACGGCGCTCCGGGTTTCCGGCGGTCCCTCAAGCTTCACCAGGCCCGGCGCCGAGCCTCTCGGTCAGCAGCCCGGTCAGCTCGGCCGCCCGCTTGTCGACGAAGAGTTGGTCGCCGGACACCTCCAGGCACTCCACCACGCCCGTGGAGTGGTCGCGCCACGGCTCGGCCCTGGCCGCGGTGGCCGTGATGTCCTCGGTCCCGGAGAGCACCAGCAGGTCGGCGACAGCCGGCACCGGGGCACGGTCCAGATGCGCCTGGACGTAGCCGTCGTAGAACGCCACATCGTGCCGCAGACCCGGCATCACCAACTCGCGGATCTCCGGCGCCGCGAGCACCTCAAAGTCCATGCCCCGATAGAGATCCGCGAAGCGAGTCAGGAACGCGTGGTCGTCCAGCCTTCCGAACTTCTCGGGCTCCCAAAGTAGTTGCTGCGGGCCGAACAGGCCGCCAGTGCCAGGAGCGCGGGCGGCTGACCCGCCGCCTCGGCCGCCAGAGCCAACTCGTATGCGACCAGCGCACCCAGGCTCACCCCGAACAGCGCGTACGGCCCGCCGGCAAGATCCGGCACGCCGGTGAGTAGCCCTGCCGCCGGCTCCGGGATGGAGGCGGGGCTGGGCACCGACGCATCGTCAGCAGGGCCCCTGGGCAGTCAAGACCGATCCAACGCGGGGCGGCGGCCGGCCGCAGCCACTTGGCGAAGATCATGCTGGTGCCACCCGCGTAGGGCAGGCAGAGCACCTGGTCTACCTCGGTTGTCCAGCGGGAGAGACACGGTGCTCGAGCCACCGACAGCGTGGGTTCGAGTCCAGGGTCTGCCGGCTCCAGGGTGTGCCGGCAGGCCCTCGCCCCGACCTCAGCTGCCCACGGCCAGCTCCCTGACCCCCCGCAGCCGCTCGTCCAGCCGCTGGGCGAGCTCCAGCCAGGTCTCGGCGTACTGCCGGGCCAAGTCCGCCACCAGCGCACTGCAGTATGCCGGGACCACTTCGGTCAGCTCCGACCACTCCCTGGCACCGATCGCGTTCTGCTGCAGCAGGCGCAGCAGTTGACGTCCCTCCTCCTTGTGGCGCAGTGACGGGTCGCGCACCAGCTTCTCCAGCACCACGGCGGGATCCGACTGCACCAGGCGCATCCGGCGGGCGCCGTGCGCGTGGGGGCGCTTCGCCTGCGGCACCACGCTCACCTCTCCGTCCAACGCCTCGTCGGCCGCCGGTGGCTCACCGGCCGCCATCCGCCGCCGGACATCGCTGACCGTCGCCGGGGAGATCCCGGCCAGCCGGGCGACCTCGCGCAGCGAGGCCTCCGGCCGCTCGGTGAGCAGCGCGGCCGCCCGGAGCCGGCCGGCCGCGCTGTTCAGCGGGCGGACCTTGCCGTCGCGGCCGACCCTGGCCTGGAACTGCGGCTGCTCCGTGAGCTCGGCCGCGCGACGCCGGACGGCCGCGACCGCCCTGGCACCCAGCCCAGCGGACCGGGCGATCGCCCGGTCCGACAGGTGCGGGTGTGAGGCCATGATCCGCTCGGCCGCCAATCGCCGGTCGGCGAGCGACAGCGGCAGACCGTGGGTGACGTTCGCCTCCACGGACTTCAGGAAGGCCTCTTCGGCGGTGCCGTCGAAGAACTCCACCTCGATGGCCTGCAGGCCCTTGGACACCGCGGCAAGCAACCGGTGGGTGCCGTCGATCACCTGCATGGTGCGCCGCTCGACCAAGATGGGCGGGAGCGGCCCGTCCAGTTCCCTCAGTCTCGCGATGTGCTCCTCGTCGCTGCCCTGGGTGCGCGGCGACTCGCCCAGTCGCAACGACGAGATCGGAACCATGGCAGCAGACACCGACTCGGCCACAGCCTGATTCAAGGCACTAACCCCCGTTGTAGTACGGCTCGGAGCCAAGCTCCAGCACGCATGTGTCCACTCCGTGGAGGCCATGACTGAGGTCGTCCGTACACCCGAAGCCAGCGATCCGCCCGGTCGCTCTGCACCCACCGCCCCATGGGGCCAGAGTCGGCTCGCGTGGATTGCCCCAGTGAGTCTCCACCCCAATCGTGGTTCGCGTACGAGAGTCTGTCCAGCCGTCTTGGGTGAATTTTCCATCCGCGATGTCGCACCGCCCAAGTTCGCTGTTCAGCGCTGCTGACTGCTCGTCAGTGATGTCTTCACCAAGTCGGCGGCGCCATCGCCGGAGGCGGCCCGGCTGCGCTGCTGACGGTGAACCCAGCGGCGCTTGGGCAGGGCGGCCGCTCCCTGAACGGTGTAGCACGGCCCGAACTGGCGCAGGATCAACAGCCGAATCGAGTCCAGCTCCGGATCGCCGGTGCTGGCGTGCAGTTCGCTCCGGTCGTTGATCAAGACTCTGCCGCTTCCGACAACCGTCGACCGCTGAACGCGGCGGACCTCCCGAGCCCGTCGCCCCCGCGTCCGTGCAACTGCCGTCTGGCGGCAGTTGCACAGGCCGATCATGTGCCGTACAAGGCCTGGACCGCTCCGAGAACCGCGAGCCCAGGACGGGTGCGCGGCTTCTCGAAGCACCCGCCCGCCGATAGGGTCACCGGGTTGAGGGATTGACCTGCACGGCCGGCGGCTGAGGACGCCGAGGCCCTGCCGGGCCGCGATGTGATGGAGATCCCCGACTGCGGCCGACTCGGAAACCTGGAACGCCGAACGCGGTCAGCACCACGATCACCGACTTTCTCAGGCATGTGCTGACGTTCCATCAGAATGCGAGGTAGGTGTCCATGGCGATGATGGGCGGGCCGGGCTTCGGCCCCCTGGGGCGGCTCGACAAAGACTCGATAACCCGCCAACGGGTGAGACCTGGGACGGTTCGCCGGATCATCCCCTATGCCACCAGGTACCGCTGGCCGCTGGCTCTGCTGCTGCTGACCACCGTCGCCGACGCGGTCATCACGGTCAGCAGCCCGCTGCTCCTCAAGATGATCATCGACGACGGCATCATCCCCCGGCACACCGGCACTGTCGCCTGGCTGTGCGGCGTCATCGCCGCGCTGGCCCTGATCGACGCGGCGGCCGTGTACCTGCAGGCCTGGTGCTCGGGCCGGGTCGGCGAAGGACTCGTCTTCGACCTGCGCAGCAAGGTCTTCACCCATGTGCAGAAGCAGCCGCTGGCCTTCTTCACCCGGGCGCAGACCGGCGCACTGGTCAGCAGGCTCAACGCCGATGTCGTCGGCGCCCGCCAGGCCGTGACCACGCTGCTCACCCAGTCGGTGTCCACCCTGCTGACCATCGTCATGGTCATCGCCGCGATGCTCTACCTGTCCTGGCAGATCACCGTCGCGGCCCTGGTGATGATCCCCTTCTTCCTGCTGCCCGTGCGCTTCATCGCCAGCAGGCTGCAGCGCATCACCCGCGAGACCATGCAACTGGACGCCGAGATGAGCTCGATGATGAACGAGCGCTTCAACGTCGCGGGTGCCATGCTCGCCAAGCTCTACGGCCGCACCGACGATGAGACGAAGCTGTTCAGGAGCAAGGCCGGCCGGGTGCGCGACGTCGCCGTCGCCGGGGTCGTCTACGGGCGGATGCTCTTCATCATCGTCACCGTCCTCACCTCCCTCACCACCGCGCTGGTCTACGGACTGGGCGGCAGCCTGACCATCGACGGCACCCTCAAACTCGGCACCCTGGTCGCCATGGTCACCCTGCTGCTGCGGCTGTACGGACCGATCAACCAGCTCTCCACCATGCAGGTCGACGCGATGACCGCCCTGGTCAGCTTCGACCGCGTCTTCGAGGTCCTCGACCTGGAGCCGCTCATCGCCGAACGCCCCGACGCCTGGGAGCTGCCCGCGGCGCCGTCGAACGGCACGTCACCGGAGATCGAGGCTCCGGAGATCGAGTTCGACCAGGTGCACTTCCGCTACCCCGGCGCCAATGAGGTCTCGCTCGCCTCGCTGGAGTCCATCGCGCTGCGCCGCCCCGAGCGCACCGACGACTCCTGGACCCTGCAAGAGCTCAGCTTCCGGGCCCCCGCAGGCAAGTTGACCGCCCTGGTCGGACACTCGGGCGCCGGCAAGACCACCATCACGCAGCTCGTGCCGCGCCTCTACGACCCCAACCAGGGGGCCGTCCGGATCGGCGGCCACGACATCCGCGAGCTGACCCTGCAGTCGCTGCGCGACACCGTCGGCGTCGTCACCCAGGACGCGCACCTCTTCCACGACACCCTGCGCGCCAATCTCGAGTACGCCCGCCCGGACGCCACCGAACAGGAAGTGATCGAGGCCTGCCAGGCCGCCCTGATCTGGGACACCATCGACGCCCTGCCCGACGGCCTGGACACCGTCGTCGGCGACCGCGGCTACCGGCTCTCCGGCGGCGAGAAGCAGCGCATCGCACTGGCCCGGCTCCTCCTCAAGGCCCCGCCGATCGTCGTCCTGGACGAGGCGACCGCCCACCTGGACTCCGAGTCCGAGGCGGCCATCCAGCGCGCCCTCAAGACCGCGCTGCACGGCCGGACATCGTTGGTGATCGCGCACCGCCTCTCCACCATCCGCGAGGCCGATCAGATCCTCGTCGTCGAGGCTGGCCGGATCCGCGAGAGCGGCACCCACGACGAACTGCTCGATGCCGGCGGCATCTACGCCGACCTCTACCGCACCCAGTTCGCCCAGCAGTCCCCCGCCTGACCGGTCCGGCCGCGCCGACCGCCGAGCGGTCGGCGCGGCCGGATGCCTGCGGCAGGAGAAAAACGGGCAGCGGCTCCGGTCCACGGTGGTGGACCGGAGCCGCTGCCCGTTTCGGGCCGTGAGACCCCCGTGGTGCCGTGGCTATGGGTGGCAGTGGGGAAGGGCCACCGGAATCCGCACCGGGAAACCCGCGTCGGCGCCTTCACCGGCCGGCACCACCACGTCACCCTGGTCGCGCTGGCCCACGCGTTCTGTACCCTCCGGAGGCTGGCTCGGGCCCCGAAAGAAACGGCCACAGCCTGAGCCTCTACCAGGTCGTCCGCGAGCTGTGGACCCTCCTCGCCATCTGGGCCGGCGCATGCCCTACCTCCCACCGCGACATACCCGCACCAATGCGGACCTGATCAAGCCCTACTGGTCTCTTCTTGGCTTGAGGTCCCCTGCCACGCCCCCGGCACAATCAGGGCGGACCGCCGGGGGCGGGCACGGGTCCCGCCCCCGGCGAACGGGGGGTCACCAGGGCGGGCAGGTAGAACGTATGCCAGGACGCCTCCGTCAATCGTCATCCTGTCGGACTAAACGATCACGCTGACCATCCGTCCGACGACTACCGTCCGGCGGTGGATGCACGACAGCAGGTCGGCGCCCGACATTCGAAGCTGACTCTTCGTCAACTCCGAAGACGGCCGCAGCGGCCGCCGGTGAATCACCGACGGCCGCTGCGCCCGTAGGAGACCGCTACGACCGGCCCGGGCTCAGCCACCCCGCGACGGCTTCCCACACCTGGCCCAGCATGTCAGGCCGCACCACATCGGCGTGCGTGCAGGGCAGGTGCACCTCGGTCATCTCCCCGGAGACGTACGGCTGCCACCGCTGCGCCCACTGCACGTCGGTCGCCCGGCTCTCCGCCGCGACCATCACCAGGGCATCCCCGTCGAACCGACCGGGCCGGTGCTCCGCCTGCAGCCGCACGTTGTTGTCGAAGACGTGCATGATGCGGATCAGCTCCTCGTCCGAGACCCCGCCGAGGACATGGCCCACATCCGCCCGGAGCTGCTGGAGCCTCTGGGCGACCGCGTCGTTCTCGTCGGGCGGCGACGAGCCCGCCGGGTCGTCGGACCGGTCCGCCTCCCCAGGGTTGCGGGATGCCTCGCCGACCGCGGCGGGATCCGCGTCCTGCTCCGCCGGGAAGGTGTCCAGAATGACCAGCGCGGCCACCTGCTCACCCGCAGCCTGGAGTTGCACCGCGATCTCGTGTGCCAGCGTCCCCCCGAAGGACCAACCCACCAGGTGGTAGGGGCCGTTCGGCTGCACGGAACGCATCTGCGCAATGTACGTCGCGGCCATCTCCACAGCAGAGGGCGCGAGTTCACTCGTGCCGTCGAGCCCGTCGGCCTGCAGCCCGTAGAGCGGATACTCCTGCGGGATGTACCGGGCCAGCGGCAGGTAGCACCAGCTCAACCCGCTTCCGGGATGCACGAGGAAGAACGGCGGCTTGCTGCCGTCCGGCCGGATGGAGAGCATGCCGCCGAGCGCGTCCTTGACCGACGACAAGGACAGCGTGCTGAGCAGTCCCGTCACGGTCGGGTTGGTGATCAGGTCGCGCACCGACACCGACACACCGCGCGACCGCAGCTGCTCCACCAGGGACACCGCCAGCAGCGAGTGCCCGCCCAGCGTGAAGAAGTCGTCGTCGACCCCGACGCTCTCCAACCCCAGCACCTTCGCGAACGCCTCGCAGACGGTCTGCTCGAAGGCACTCCCCGAGCCGGCGCCCTGGGGAGCCTTCGCACTCACGGCGTACTCCGGGGCGGGCAGGGCCTTGCGGTCCAGCTTGCCGTTGACTGTCAGCGGCAGCTCCTCCAACACGACCACAGCCGACGGCACCATGTACTGCGGCAGCCGTCCAGCCACGAATCCACGGACGGACGAGGTGAGTTCGGCACTGTCGCCGTCCGCGACGACGTACGCCACCAGGCGCTTGTCGCCCGGCACGTCCTCACGGACCAACACCACGGTCTGCTCCAGGCCCGGGTGTGCGGCCAGGATGGCCTGCACCTCACCCGGCTCGATCCGGAAACCACGGATCTTCACCTGGTCATCCGCACGCCCCGCGAACACCAACTCCCCGTCACGCGACCACTTCGCGCGGTCACCCGTGCGGTACAACCGCCCACCCGGCGCCCCGAACGGCGAGGCCACGAACCGCTCCGCCGACAACCCGGGCCGACCCAGATACCCCCGCGCCAACTGCCCACCCGCGACATACATCTCACCCGCAACACCCACCGGAACCGGCCGCAGGAAATCGTCCAGCACATACACACCCAGACCCGGGATACCGCGCCCGATCACACTGCCCGACCCGACCTCACCCGACACCAGCTCGCGGAACGTGACATGCACCGTGGTCTCGGTGATGCCGTACATGTTCACCAACCGCGGACCACCATCACCATGACGCCCCCACCACCCGTCCAGACGGGCCGGATCCAGCGCCTCACCACCGAACACCACCACACGCAACGACGCCACCGCCCCGGGCCGCTGCTCCTCCACAGCCGCCAACTGGTAGAACGCCGACGGCGTCTGACTCAACACCGTCACCCCCTCACGCTCGATCAGCGCCAGGAACTCCTGCGGCGAGCGCGACACCCCATGCGGGACCACCACCACCCGACCACCGTGCAGCAGCGCACCCCACAACTCCCACACCGAGAAATCGAACGCGAACGAGTGGAAGCACGACCACACATCGTCCGCCCCGAACCCGCCGAACAACGGCCCGGCCTGCGCGAACAACCCCGTCACACTGCCATGCGTCACCACCACACCCTTGGGCCGACCCGTCGACCCGGAGGTGTAGATCACATACGCCGGATGCCCCGGCGACACCACACACTCCACCGCCCCACCATCAAGCGCCGCCAACTCCCCCACCACCGACGGCTCGTCCAACGCCACCACCTCGACACCGAACCCACCCAACCGGCCCGCCAACTCAGCGCAGGTCAGCACCAGACGCGCACCCGCATCACCCAGCGTGTACCCGATCCGGTCATCCGGATACGCCGGATCGACCGGCAGATACGCACCCCCAGCCTTCACCACCGCCAGGAGCGCCACCACCAGCTCCACGCCGCGCTCCATCAGCACCGCGACCACCGACTCCGGACCGACCCCGCGCCCGACCAGCAACCGCGCCAGCCGGTTCGCCCGCGCATCCAACTCCCCATACGACACCTCAACACCCTCGAACACCAACGCCACCGCATCCGGCGTCCGCGCCACCTGCGCCGCGAACAACCCCGGCAACGTGGCGTCCACCAGCGGCCGAGCAGTGTCGTTCCACTCCTCCACCACCAACCGGCGCTCATCCGCACCCAGCACGTCCACCGCCGCGAACCGCGACTGCGGAGCCTCCTCCAGAGCGGCAGTCAGGTTCGTGACGGCGGCCTGCAACAGCGTGCAGATCTGCTCCGGATCGGCCGGTGCCACCGCATCGGCGGTCAGGAAGAAGCCACTCCCGTTGTCGTCGACGGACATGGTCACGGGGTAGTTGGTGCGGTCGCTCACGGTCAGCAGCCCGACGCCCTCAAGCCGGGGGCCACTACTCCGCACAGCGGTCTCGCTGTGCCGGTAGTTGAAGAGCGAGGTGAACAGCGGGCTGCCGCCCGCCACCCCACTCGCCTGCTGCGCCAGCGACAGCGGCGCGTGCTCGTGCACCAGCAGCTCGGCCAGCTGGCCTCGCATGCCGGCCAGCGCCTCACCCGCGCTCTGCCCGTCCACTCGCACGCGCACCGGCAGGGTGTTCATGAACAGACCCGGCACCCGGTCCGAGCCGGCGCCCGCGTTCATCCGGCCGAACAGCACCGTGCCGAACACCACATCGTCACGGCCGGTCGCCGCGGCCAGCACCCGCGCCCACGCCAGGTGGAACACCGTGGCCGGGCTCACGCCCTGCCGCCGCGCCACCTCACGGACCCGGCCGACCACTTCAGCATCGAAGGGAACCTGGAAGCGCATCACGGCGGTGCCGTCACCATGCACATCCAGCACACCGAACGGCGCCGTCGTCTCGGTGACGTCCCCCAGCAACTCGGCGAAGTACCGCACGTGCTCCTCACGCGGCACGCCCAGCCGGGCCTGCGCCACGAAGTCCCGGAACGGCAGCGGCGCCGGCAACGCGTCGCCCTGACCGGCCAGGAACGCGGAGAGCTCCTCCAGCAGCACGTCCTGCGAGGCGTGGTCCTGCACCATGTGGTGGGTCCGCAGCAGTACCAGCCAGCGGTCACCGCCGGGCTCCGCCGCGATGTCGACCGTCATCAGGGGTGCCCGGGTCAGATCCATCCACGATCCGCCGATGGCCTTCAACTGCTCCACCGGGCTGGGGCCCTGCGGGTCCAGCACGATCTCCCTGACCGGCAGCTCCACCCGGCGCGACACCACCTGCACCGGCTCGGCCAGGCCCTCCCACACGAATGCCGTGCGGTAGATGTCATGCCGGTCGATCACCCACTGCAGTGCCTCCAGGAACGCGTCCAGGCGCTCCCGCGAGTCGAATCCCAACACCGACGGCTGCATGTAGACATCCGCCTCGGCGCCCTGATCCGCCATCAGATGGTGGAAGAGGAGACCCTCCTGGAGCGGGGCCAGCGGGTAGACGTCGGCCACATTGGCCGCGCCGCCCTCGACCGCGACCACGACATGCTCGATCTCCGCCGCAGTGAGCGCCACCAGCGGCAGCATCTCGGGCGTGATCTCGGTAGCACCCTCGGGGATCAGGTTCGGCGGCACCACCACCTCAACCGGCCCGGCAGCACCGGCCAGCCCGGCCGGCGTCGGCGTCTGGAAGAGGGCCTTGACCGAGGCGGAGACACCCCGCGCCCGGAGGTTCTCCACCAGGGCGACGGCGAGCAGCGAGTGGCCGCCGAGGACGAAGAAGTCGTCGTCGACACCGACTCGGTCGAGTCCGAGGACCTCGGCGAACGCCTGGCACAGGATCTCCTCCTGCACCGTGGCCGGTGCCCGGCCGGTGCCGGCCAGGCCCGTGTAGTCCGGTGCGGGCAGGGCCTTGCGGTCCACCTTGCCGTTCACCGTCACCGGCAGCGCGTCCAAGACCACGACCGCGGAGGGCACCATGTGCTCCGGCAGACGCTCGCCGAGGTAACCGCGCACCGCCTCGGCGATCCCCACCGCCTCCTCGTCGTCGGGAACCACGTAGGCGACCAGGCGCTTGTCACCCGGCACGTCCTCACGCGCCATCACCGCCGCCTGCGCCACCTGCGGATGCCCGGCCACCACAGCCTCGATCTCACCCAACTCGATCCGGAAACCACGGACCTTCACCTGCTCATCCGCACGCCCCAGATACTCCAACCGCCCATCCGCCGTCCACCGCACCACATCACCCGAGCGATACATCCGCCCGCCACCCACCTCGAACGGCGACGCCACAAACCGCTCCGACGTCAACCCCGCCCGACCCAAATACCCCCGAGCCAACTGCGCACCCGCGATGTACAACTCACCCGCCACACCCACCGGCACCGGCTGCAGATGCCCATCCAGCACATACAGACGCGTGTTCGCGATCGGACGACCGATCGACACCGTGTCACCGATCTCGTCCCCAGCGGTCAGCTCGAAGACACAGCAACCCACCACCGTCTCCGTGGGCCCGTACTCGTTCACCACCACCGAACCCGGAACCCGCGCCAACCACGCCCGCACATCAGCACCGTGCAGCGCCTCACCACCCACCACCAGACGACGCGTCGAACCCGCAGCCTGCTCGTCCGACACCAACTCCGCCAACAACGGCAGATGACCCGGCACCGCCTTCACCAACCCGAACCCACCCCGGCCACCCAGCAGTTCCGCCAGACCCTCCGCACCACCAGCCGCACTCGCCACCACCGCCGAACCCGACACCAACGGCACCACCACACTCGTCACCGTCAAGTCGAACGACAACGACGAATGCAACGGCGCACCACCACCCCCGTCCATCCCATACGCGCCGGCAGCCCACCGCACATAGTTCGCCAACCCGCCGTGCGTGACCGCCACGCCCTTCGGCCGACCCGTCGACCCCGACGTGTAGATCACATACGCCAACTGATCTGGCAACACCTCGACTTCAGGAGCCGTCACGGGCTGCGCCGCCAAAGCCCCCACCACCAACGGCTCATCCACCGCGATCGTACGAACCCCCCGCCCCACCGGCAGCTCGTCCAGCACCTCCTCCACACCCACCAGCACCGACGCACCACTGTCACGCAACATGAACGCCAACCGCTCCGCCGGATACTCAGGATCCAACGGCACATACGCCGCCCCCGCCTTCCACACCCCCAGCACCGCGATCACCATCTCCACACCACGCGGCAGGCACAACCCCACCAACGACTCCCCGCCCACACCCTGCAACCGCAGATAACGCGCCAACCGATTCGCCCGCACGTCCAGTTCAGCGAACGACAGCTCCACACCATCCGCCACCACCGCCACCGCATCCGGCACCCGCTCCACCTGCGCAGCGAACAACCCCGGCACCAACCCAGACCCGAACTCCACCCCCGTCCGGTTCCACTCCTCCACCACCAGGCGACGCTCAGCCGCGCCCATCACATCCACGGCGCTCAACCGGGTCTCCGGCTGCGCCGTCACCGTATCCAGGACCTGGACCAACCAGCCCGCGATCCGCCGCACGGTCTCCGCGTCGAACATGTCAGCCGCCGCAATCAGCGTGCCGCGCAACCCCGCCGGCACACCCTGCGCATCAAACGCCTCACCCACGATCACGTCCAGGTCGAACTTCGACGCCAGTGCGCCCATGGCGAGTGCCCCCGGCCGCAAGTCGGGCAACTCCAACGCCGCCGAAGCCGTGTTCTGAACGGTCAACATGACCTGGTGCAGCGGGTGCCGGGAGAGCGAGCGCGCCGGCGCCAACTCCTCCACCAGCTTCTCGAACGGCACGTCCTGATGCTCGAACGCCCCAAGACTGGCCTCCCGCACCCGCTCCAGCACCTCGCCGAAGGTCGGATCACCGGACAGGTCCGTGCGCATCACCAAGGTGTTCACGAAGCAACCGACCAGCTCGTTCAGCGCCTCGTCGCCACGCCCGGCGATCGCCGCACCGATCGGGATGTCCGTCCCCGCGCCGATCCGGCTCAGGGTGACCGCCAACGCCGCCTGGAACAGCATGAACAGAGTCACCCCCCGCTCCCGGGCCAGCGCAGCCAACCGCTGGTGCGTCTCGGCAGAGACAGCCAGCTCCACACTCTCGCCGCGGTGCGAAGCCGTCGCCGGGCGTTGGCGGTCCACCGGCAGTTCCAACTCCTCCGGCGCCCCGGCCAGCGCCTCACGCCAGTACGCCACCTGCCCGGACACCACACTGTCCGGGTCCTGCTCACTACCGAGCACCTCCCGCTGCCACAGCGCGTAGTCCGCGTACTGCACCGGCAGCGGCTCGAACGCAGGCGCCCGGCCCTCCAACCGCGCCGCATACGCCACAGACAGGTCCCGCGCCAACGGCGCCGTCGACCATCCGTCCCCGGCGATGTGATGAACCACCATCACCAACGCGTGGTCATCCTCACTCACCGCGAACAGCGTCACCCGCAACGGGATTTCGGACGAGAGGTCGAAGGCATACGCAACAGCCCCGGCCACCGCGGCATCCAACTCCGCTGCCCCGACCGCTACGACCGGCAGCTCGAACCCGGCCTCGCCGGCCGGCAGTACCCGCTGGAACGGCTCGCCGCCCACGACCGGGTAGACCGTGCGCAGCACCTCGTGCCGACCGATCACGTCCAGCAGCGCCTCAGCCAGGGCGCCCCGGTCCAACTCCCCAGTCAGCCGCAGCGCGATCGGGATGTTGTAGGTCGCGCTCGGACCCTCCGACTGGCCGAGGAACCACAGCCGACGCTGAGCAAACGACAATGGCACCCGATCCGGACGCGCCATCGGGGTCACTCCCGCCCGGCCTGCGGTGGCCTGCCCGAGCCAGGCCGCCAGTCCAGCCGGAGTGGCCGCCTCGAACACCGCCCGCAGCGGCAGTTCCACTCCAAGCAGCACCCGCATCCGACTCACCAGACGGGTCGCCAGCAGGGAGTGTCCACCCAGGGCGAAGAAGTCGTCCTCGACGCCGACGCTCTCCAGACCCAGCACCTGCGCGAACGCCTGGCACAGGAGCTCCTCCTGCACCGTGGCCGGCGCCCGACCTGTTCCGGTCGTGTACTGCGGGGCGGGCAGGACCTTGCGGTCCAGCTTGCCGTTCACCGTCACCGGCAGCGCGGCCAGCACCACCACCGCGGCGGGAACCATGTACTGCGGCAGCCGCTCGGCCGCGAAAGTGGCCACCGCGGAGACCAGTTCCTCGCCGGTGCCATCGACGGCCGGCACCACGTACGCGACCAGGCGCTTGTCACCCGGTGTGTCCTCGCGCACCACCACGGCCGCCTGCGCGACCTTCGGATGCCCGGCCACGACCGACCGGATCTCACCCGGCTCGATCCGGAAACCACGGATCTTCACCTGGTCGTCGGTCCGCCCCGCGAACACCAACTGCCCCTCAGCCGTCCACCGCGCCCGGTCACCCGTGCGGTAGAACCGCTCACCCGGCGCACCGAACGGGTTCGCCACGAACCGCTCCCCGGTCAGCCCCGCACGCCCCAGGTAGCCGCGCGCCAGACCCGCGCCCGCGACGTACAACTCGCCCGCCACACCGACCGGTACGGGCTGCAAGTACTCGTCCAGCACGTACACCCGGGTGTTGACCACCGGCGTGCCGATCGCCACCACCGACGACGCCGGATCGCACCGCCACAACGTGGCATCGACGGTGGTCTCGGTCGGACCGTAGGAGTTGAACATCCTGCGGCCCTCGGCCCAGCGCGCCATTACCTCCGGCGGACACGCCTCACCCGCCGTCACCACCAGCACGCCACGATCCACCGACTCCGCGTCCAGCGTCGCCAACACCGCCGGCGGCAGCGTCACATGCGTCACCTTCTGCTCCGCCAGGAACACCGGCAACGCCTCACCCAGGCGCCGGTCCTGCGGAATCACCACCAGCGCGGCACCCGACAGCAACGCCATGAACCACTCCCACCCGAAGGTGTCGAAACCCGCCGACGCGAACTGCCCCACCCGCGAACCAGCACCAACCCCGAACCACCGCACATGACCCGCCACCTGGTGCGCCACACCCGCATGCGACACCAGCACACCCTTCGGGCGACCCGTCGACCCCGACGTGTAGATCACATACGCCGGATGCGCCGCGAGCAACGGCGACCGACGCTCCGCATCCACCACCCCCACACCCGACAACCCGGCCAGCGCCTCCCGGGTCTCCGGCGCATCCAGCACCACCACCGGCACCGACCCCGCCAGCACCCCGGCCGTAGCCCGGCTCGCAACGGCCAGCACCGAAGCGGCGTCCTGCACCATGTACGCGATCCGGTCCGCCGGATACCCCGGATCCACCGGCATGTACGCGCCGCCCGCCTTCACCACCGCGAGCAACGAGACCATCAGGTCCACACCGCGCTCCAAACACACCGCCACCACCGACTCCGGGCCGACTCCGCGGTCGATCAGCAGTCGTGCCAGCCGGTTCGCCCGCGCATCCAACTCCCCGTACGACACCTCGACACCATCAGCCACCACCGCCACCGCATCTGGAGCCAGCCCACCCGAGCCTCGAACAGCCCCGGCAAGGTCGACGACGCCACCTCGACCGCCGTCTCGTTCCACTCCTCCAGGAGCAGCTGCCGCTCCACCTCACCCAGCACATCCACCGCCGCCGGACGCGTCTGCGGTGCCTTGCAGACCGTCTCCAGGACGCGGACCAGCCACTGCGCCATCCGCTCGACCGTATCCGCGTCGAACAGGTCAGCGGCCCCGACCAACACCCCGCGCAACCCCGCCGGCCTGCCCTGCGCGTCGAAGACCTCACCAAGACTCACGTCCAGGTCGAACTTCACCGCCGGTGCGCCCGCGGCAAGCGCCCCGGGCTGCAAGCCGGGCAGCTCCAGAGCCGCCGACGCCGTGTTCTGCAGGGTGAGCATGACCTGGAACAGCGGGTGGCGTGCCATCGACCGGGTCGGGGAGAGCTCCTCCACCAGCTTCTCGAACGGCACGTCCTGGTGCTCGAACGCACTCAGACCGGTCTCCCGGACCCGGTCGACGAGCTCCTCGAAGGTCGGGTCGCCGGACAGGTCGGTCCGCAACACGAGCGTGTTGACGAAGAACCCGACCAGCTCGTCGAGCGCCTCGTCCGTGCGCCCGGCGACCGGCGACCCGATCGGAATGTCCGTGCCCGCGCCCAGACGGTTCAGCATCACCGCCAACGCCGCCTGCAGCACCATGAACAGGGTCGCCCCCCGCTCCCGGGCCAGCGCAGCCAACCCCCGGTGCGTCTCGGCGGAAACACGCAGCTCCACGCTCTCGCCACGGTGCGAGGCCGTCGCCGAGCGCCGGCGGTCCACCGGCAGCTCCAACTCCTCTGGCACCCCGGCCAACGCCTCACGCCAGTACGCCACCTGCCCGGACAGCACACTGTCCGGATCGTCCTCACTCCCGAGCACATCCCGCTGCCACAACGCGTAGTCCGCGTACTGCACCGGCAACGGCTCCCATTCGGGCACCCGGCCCGTGGCCCGCGCCGCGTACGCCACCGACAGGTCCCGCGCCAACGGCGCCGTCGACGAGCCGTCGGCCGCCACGTGGTGCACCAGCAACACCAGCACATGGTCCGCCTGGCCAACTCCCAGCAACGTCGCCCGAAGAGGGATCTCCGAGGTCAGGTCGAACGCATGACCGACCGCCTCCGCCACCGCCACATCCAGCTCCTGCGGCGCCACCTCGACCAGCGACACCTCGAAGCCGCACTCCTCCACCGCCAGTACCCGCTGGAACGGCTCACCGTCCACCACCGGGAACACCGTGCGCAGCACCTCGTGCCGGCCCACCACGTCCCGCAGCGCTTCCGCCAGGGCGTCCCGGTCCAGCTCGCCTGTCAGCCGCAGCGCCATCGGAATGTTGTAGGTCGCACTCGGACCCTCCAACTGCCCCAGGAACCACAGCCGACGCTGCGCGAACGACAGCGGCACCCGCTCCGGACGCTCCACCGGCACCAACGCCGCCCGGCCCGCTCCGGCCCCACCCAGCCACGCCGCAACCGCGGCAGGAGTCGACCGCTCGAACAGCACCCGCAACGGCAACTCCACACCCAGCACCGCACGCACCCGGCTCACCAACCGCATCGCCAGCAGCGAATGACCACCCAGCTCGAAGAAGCCGTCGTCGACACCGACCCGCTCCAAGCCCAGCACCTGCGCGAACGCCTGGCACAAGAGCTCTTCCTGCACCGTCGCCGGCGCCCGACCAGCACCGGCCGCGTACTCCGGTGCGGGCAGGGCCTTGCGGTCCAGCTTGCCGTTCACCGTCAGCGGGAGTGCATCGAGCGGCACCAGCACCGCCGGGACCGCGTACTCCGGCAGCTCCGCCGCCAACTGCGCGCGAACCTCGCTGAGTTCCAGCTCCGGAGCAGCAACGACGTACCCGACGAGGCGCTTGTCACCCGGCACGTCCTCACGCACGACCACCGCCGCCTGCGCCACCAAAGGCTGCGCCAGCAGCGCGGCCTCGATCTCACCCGGCTCGATCCGGAAACCGCGCAGCTTCACCTGCTGATCAGCCCGGGCGACGTACTCCAGCTCGCCGTCGGCGTTCCACCGCGCCAGGTCACCGGTGCGGTACAGCCGGCCCCCCGCCGGCCCGTACGGGTCGGCGACGAACCGCTCGGCCGTCAGCCCCGGGCGCGCCACGTACCCGCGCGCCAACCCCGCACCCGCCACATACAGCTCACCGGCCACACCCACTGGCACCGGGCGCAGCGCGGCGTCCAGCACGTAGGCGCGCATGTTGTCGAGCGGGCGTCCGATCGGCAGCGCGCCCTCGCCGTCCACCGCGGTGTGCGTGGCGGCGAACGTGGTGGTTTCGGTCGGCCCGTATCCGTTCACCACCACGATGTCCGGGCAGGCCGCCCGCACCCGGGCCACGGCCACCGGCGACAGCACGTCACCACCGGCCCACACCTCCCGAACCCCGGCCAGACACTCCGGGTCCTCCTCCGCCACCAGGGCGAACAGCCCCGCCGTCAGCCACAGCGCCGTGACCCCGAACGAGGAGACCACCTCGGCGAGCGAGACCGCCGTGACATCACCGGCCGGCATCACCACGATCTGACGCCCCGTCAGCAGCGGGACCCACAGCTCCATCGTCGACGCGTCGAAGGAGTGCGGCGAATGCAGCAGCACCCGCTCCATCCCCACACCCGCGAACCGCCGGTCCAACGCCAGCGCCGCCACATCGGCATGCGTCACCGCCACACCCTTCGCCCGACCCGTCGAGCCGGAGGTGTACATCACATAAGCCAACCGCTCCGCATCACAGGAAATCTCCAGCGGCTCCGCGGCACCCGCGCCGGAAACCTCCAGCACCGCCAGACCCAGCTCGCCCGCCTGACCCCGCAACTCGGCATCGGTGACAACGACCGAGACACCCGTCTCCCCCACGATCATCCGACGATGCGCCAGCGGATACCGGACATCCAGCGGCACGTAGAAACCACCCGCCTTCACCACCGCCAGCAACGCCACCACCAACTCCACCGACCGCTCCATCAGCACCGCAACACCGCACTCCGCACCCACACCGACCTCAACCAGCCGCCGCGCCACCGCATTGGCGCGCGCCTCCAACTCCGCATAGGTCAACCGCACACCCTCGAACACCACCGCCACCGCATCCGGCGTCCGCGCCACCTGCGCCGCGAACAACCCCGGCAACGTCGCATCCACCAACGGCTGAGCAGTGTCGTTCCACCCCTCCAGGAGCAGACGGCGCTCAGCCTCACCCACCAGATCCACCGCAGCAAGACGCGTTCCGGGAACGGCAGCCACCTCGTCCAACACCCGGACCAGCCAGTCACCCATCCGTCGCACGGTCTGCGCATCGAACAGGTCAGCCGCCGCCACCACGTAACCGCGCAGCCCCGCCGGCGCACCGGAGGCGTCGAAGACCTCACCGAGGTTCACGTCGAGGTCGAACTTCGCAGGCAGCGCCTCGGGAGCGGCCTGGAGCGGGCCGAGCCGCAGGCCGGGCAGCTCCAGCTCGGCCGAACCGACGTTCTGCACCGTGAGCATGACCTGGTGCAGCGGGTGCCTGGCCAGCGAGCGCACCGGCGCGAGCTCCTCCACCAGCCGGTCGAACGGCACGTCCTGGTGGCCGAAAGCACCGAGAGCGGCCCCGCGGACCCGCTCCAGCACCTCGGTGAACGTCGGATCGCCGGACAGGTCGGTCCGCACCACCAGCGTGTTGACGAAGAAGCCGACCAGGTCGTTGAGCGCCTCGTCGGTGCGCCCGGCGACCGGCGACCCGATCGGGATGTCCGTGCCCGCACCGATCCGGCTCAGGGTGACCGCCAACGCCGCCTGCAGCACCATGAACAGGGTCGCCCCCGTTCCCGAGCCAGCGCCGCCAGCCGCTGATGGGTCTCCGCAGAGACGGCCAGCTCCACACTTTCGCCGCGGTGCGAAGCCGTCGCCAAGCGCCGGCGGTCCACCGGCAGCTCCAACTCCTCCGGCACCCCGGCCAACGCCTCACGCCAGTACGCCACCTGCCCGGACAGCACACTGTCCGGATCGTCCTCACTCCCGAGCACTTCCCGCTGCCACAGCGTATAGTCGGCGTACTGCACCGGCAGCGGCTCCCACTCCGGTGCCCGCCCCGCGGCCCGCGCCGCATACGCCACCGAAAGATCCCGCGCCAGCGGAGCGTTCGACCACCCATCCGTCGCCACGTGATGCACCAACACCACCAGCACATGGTCCGCCTCGCCGAGCGCCAGCAGCGTCGCCCGAAGCGGAATCTCCGAGGTCAGGTCGAACGCATACCCGACCGCCTCCGCCACCGCCCCATCCAGCTCCTCCGGTGCCACCTCGACCACCGACACCTCGAAGCCGCACTCCTCCAGCGACAGCACCCGCTGGTACGGCTCACCATCCGCCACCGGCAGCACCGTGCGCAGCACCTCGTGCCGACCCACCACATCCCGCAACGCCTCATCGATGGCCCCGCGGTCCAACTCCCCGGTCAGCCGCAGTGCCATCGGAATGTTGTAGGTCGTGCTCGGACCCTCCAACTGCCCCAGGAACCACAACCGGCGCTGCGCGAACGACAGCGGCATCCGCTCCGAACGCGCCATCGGCACCAACGCAGTGCGGCCCTCGCCGGCCTCACCCAGCCAGGCCGCGACCGCGGCCGGCGTCGGACGCTCGAACAGCACCCGCAGCGGCAACTCCACACCCAGCATCGCACGCACCCGGCTCACCAACTGCGTCGCCAGCAGCGAGTGACCACCCAGCTCGAAGAAGTCGTCCTCCACCCCGACCCGCTCCAGCCCCAGGACCTGCGCGAACGCGTGGCACAGCAACTCCTCCTGCACCGTGGCCGGTGCCCGGCCGGTGCCGGCCAGGCCCGTGTAGTCCGGAGCGGGCAAGGCCTTGCGGTCAACCTTGCCGTTCACCGTCACCGGCAGCGCGTCCAAGACCACGACCGCGGAGGGCACCATGTGCTCCGGCAGACGCTCGCCGAGGTAACCGCGCACCGCCTCGGCGATCCCCACCGCCTCCTCGTCGTCGGGAACCACGTAGGCGACCAGGCGCTTGTCACCCGGCACGTCCTCACGCGCCATCACCGCCGCCTGCGCCACCTGCGGATGCCCGGCCACCACAGCCTCGATCTCACCCAACTCGATCCGGAAACCACGGACCTTCACCTGCTCATCCGCACGCCCCAGATACTCCAACCGCCCATCCGCCGTCCACCGCACCACATCACCCGAGCGATACATCCGCCCGCCACCCACCTCGAACGGCGACGCCACAAACCGCTCCGACGTCAACCCCGCCCGACCCAAATACCCCCGAGCCAACTGCGCACCCGCGATGTACAACTCACCCGCCACACCCACCGGCACCGGCTGCAGATGCCCATCCAGCACATACAGACGCGTGTTCGCGATCGGCCGACCGATCGACACCATGTCACCGATCTCGTCCCCAGCGGTCAGCTCGAAGACACAGCAACCCACCACCGTCTCCGTCGGCCCATACTCGTTCACCACCACCGAACCCGGAACCCGCGCCAACCACGCCCGCACATCAGCACCGTGCAGCGCCTCACCACCCACCACCAAACGACGCGTCGAACCCGCAGCCTGCTCGTCCGACACCAACTCCGCCAACAACGGCAGATGACCCGGCACCGCCTTCACCAACCCGAACCCACCCCGGCCACCCAGCAGTTCCGCCAGACCCTCCGCACCACCAGCCGCACTCGCCACCACCGCCGAACCCGACACCAACGGCACCACCACACTCGTCACCGTCAAGTCGAACGACAACGACGAATGCAACGGCGCACCACCACCCCCTCCATCCCATACGCCCCAACCGCCCACCGCACATAGTTCGCCAACCCGCCATGCGTGACCGCCACACCCTTCGGCCGGCCCGTCGACCCCGAGGTGTAGATCACATACGCCAACTGGCCTGCCAGCAAGTCCAGTTCAGGAGCAGTGGCCGGCTGCGCCGCCAAAGCCCCACCACCAACGGCTCATCCACCGCGATCGTACGAACCCCCCGCCCCACCGGCAGCTCGTCCAGCACCTCCTCCACACCCACCAGCACCGACGCACCACTGTCACGCAACATGAACGCCAACCGCTCCGCCGGATACTCAGGATCCAACGGCACATACGCCGCCCCCGCCTTCCACACACCCAAAATCGCGGCAACCATCTCCACACCACGCGGCAGACACAACCCCACCAACGACTCCGCACCCACACCCTGCAACCGCAGATAATGCGCCAACCGATTCGCCCGCACCTCCAACTCAGCGAACGACACCTCCACACCATCCGCCACCACCGCCACCACATCCGGCGACGCAGCCACCCGCGCCGCGAACAACGCCGGCACCAACCCGGCCCCGAACTCCACCCCAGTCCGGTTCCACTCCTCCACCACCAGACGACGCTCATCCGCGCCCATCACATCCACCGCCGACAACCGCGTCTGCGGCTCAGCGACAACCGTCTCCAGGACCTGGACCAAGCAACCCGCGAAGCGCTCCGTCGTCCCCGCATCGAACAGATCCGCAGCCGCGGTCAACTTCCCACGGATGCCTGCCGGCTTGCCCTGCGCACCGAAGACCTCACCAAGACTCAGTTCCAGGTCGAACTTCGACGCCAGCAGACCCTGTGACGACGCCAGAGCCGATGGCAGCGAGCCCGCCGCACCCACGCCGGACAGATCCAATGCCGCCGAAGCCGTGTTCTGCACCGTGAGCATGACCTGGAACAGCGGGTGCCGGGCCGCGGACCGGACCGGCGCCAGTTCCTCCACCACCCGCTCGAACGGCACATCCTGGTGCGCGAACGCGCCAAGTCCCGCTTCTCGAACCCGATCGAGCACCTGGGCCATCGTCGGGTCGCCGGACAGGTCCGTGCGCATCACCAACGTGTTCACGAAGAACCCGATCAGGTCTTCCAAGGCTTTCTCGGTGCGTCCGGCGATCGCCGCCCCGATCGGGATGTCGTTCCCTGCGCCCAAACGGTTGAGAGTGACCGCCAGCGCGGCCTGCACCACCATGAACAGAGTCACCCCCCGCCCCCTGGTCACCTTCACCAGACGCTCGTGCAGGCCGGCCGGCAGCTCGACTGCCACCGCATGGCCCTGACGACTGGCCACGGCGGGACGCGGCCGATCGGTCGGCAGCTCCAGTTCGGCCGGCGCCCCGGCCAGCGTCTTGCGCCAGTACTCCAGCTGCCGGGAGAGCACGCTGTCCGGATCCCGCTCATCACCGAGCAACTCCCGTTGCCACAGCGCATAGTCCGCGTACTGCACCGGCAGCGGCTCCCACTCCGGTGCCCGGCCCGCGGCCCGCGCCGCATACGCCACCGACACGTCCCGCGCCAACGGCGCCGTCGACCAGCCGTCCCCGGCGATGTGATGAATCACCACCACCAACACGGTGTCGTCGCCGTCCGAGGTGAAGAGCCAGGCCCGCATCGGGATCTCGACGGACAGATCGAACGCGTATGCGATGGCCCCGCTCACGGCGGCGTCCAGCGACTCCTGGGAGACCGCCTCGAGCGCCAGCTCGAACCCGCTGTCCTCGAGCTTGAGGACCCGCTGGTACGGCTCACCGTTCTCGGTCGGGAAGACCGTGCGCAGCACCTCGTGCCGCTGGATCACGTCCCGCAACGCCTCGGCGAGGGCCTCCCGATCCACATCTCCGGTCAGCCGCAGCGCCGTCGGGATGTTATAGGTCGCGCTCGGACCCTCCAACTGACCCAGGAACCACAGCCGACGCTGCGCAAACGACAACGGAATCATCAGTAGTCCTCCTGCTTACGCATCGGCCGCAGAGTGGGCCTAGCTTTGCTCTGGTTCTCGATCTGACTGGCGAGCCAGCCGGCGAGCCCCGCCGGCGTCCGCGCCTCGAACACCACCCGGATCGGCAGTTCGGCCTGCAGCGACTCCCGCACCTCACTGACCAGTCGGGTCGCCAGCAGCGAGTGACCACCCAGCTCGAAGAAGTCGTCCTCGACACCGACTCGCTCGAGTCCCAGGACCTCGGCGAACGCCTGGCACAGCAGCTCCTCCTGCACCGTCGCAGGCTCCCGGCCCGTACCGGCGGCGTACTCCAGTGCGGGCAGGGCTTTGCGGTCCACCTTGCCGTTCGCCGTCAGCGGCAGTTCCTCCAACGCCACCACCGCCGACGGAACCATGTACGCCGGCAGACTCCGAGCCAGGTAGGCCCGCAGGTCCGCCGGATCCAACTGCGCGCCGGCCAGAGGCACGACGTACCCGGCAAGCCGCTGCTCACCCGCACCGCTCCCGTTGACCGTCACCACCGCCTGGGCCACCAGCTCGTGACGCTCCAACGCAGCCTCGATCTCACCCAGTTCGATCCGGAAGCCACGCACCTTGACCTGCGTGTCGACCCGGCCCAGGCACTCCAGCGTCCCGTCCCCGCGCCAGCGGGCCAGATCGCCCGTGCGGTACATGCGCTCACCCACCGGGCCGAACGGGGCGGCAGTGAACCGCTCCGCGGAAAGCCCCGGCCGGCCCAGGTACCCCCGAGCCAACTGCGCACCCGCCAGATACAACTCGCCCACCGCACCCACCGGAACCGGCCGCAGCGCCGAATCCAGCACATAGGCACGCATGTTGGCGAACGGACGACCGATGGTCACCGGACCCTCGCCGACCTCGGCCGAGGTCGCCCAGACCGTGGCCTCCGTCGGACCGTACAGGTTCACCGCCCACACCCCGAGCTCCCGCACCCGGACCGCCAGCTCCTCAGGCAGCGCCTCGCCGCCGACCAGCATCCGCACCCCGCGCGGCCGCCAATCGGCCTCGCCGGCCAGCAGGGCCCGCCACAGCGACGGGACGGCCTGAACAGCGGTCGCCCCGCTGGTGCGGACCAGTTCCCGCAGCGCCACCGCGTCACGCACCGTCTCCCGCTCGGCAAGCACCACAGCCGCCCCGCACAGCAGCGGCAGGAACAGCTCCAGCGCCGCGATGTCGAAAGACACCGTGGTCACGGCCAGCAGGCGGTCGCCGACCCCCAGCGGGACCCGTTGCCCAGCCGCCCGCAGGTGATTCGCCAGCGCCTGGTGAGTGACCACGACTCCCTTGGGACGCCCGGTCGAACCCGACGTGTGGATCACATACACCGGATGGGCCGGCAGCAGCGGAGCGACCAAGTCGGTATCGGTCAGCCGCGACCCCGCCGAACCCGAGCGCTCGGCGCGCACCTCGGCGCTGTCCAGCACCAGCACCGGTCCGTCAACCGAGTCCGGCAGCACCGGTGCACACTGCTCCGTCGTCAGGACGCACACCGGTGCCGCGTCATCCAGCACATGGGCGATCCGCTCCACCGGATACTCCGGATCCACCGGCAGATACGCGCCACCCGCCTTCACCACGGCCAGCAACGCCACCACCAGATCGACGCCGCGCTCCATCAGCACCGCGACCACCGACTCAGGCCCCACACCGCGGCCGATCAGCAAACGCGCCAACCGGTTCGCCCGCGCATCCAACTCCGTGTACGACACCTCGACACCCTCGAACACCACCGCCACCGCGTCCGGCGTCCGCACCACCTGCGCCGCGAACAACCCCGGCAACGTCACATCCACCAGCGGCTGAGCAGTGTCGTTCCACTCCTCCACCACCAGGCGACGCTCAACCTCACCCATCACCTCCACCGCCGCCAGCCGCGACTGCGGAGCCTCGTCCAGAACGGCGACGAGATTGGCCAGGGTGGCGTGCATCAGCTCACAGATCTGCTGTGCGTCGGCCGGTGCCACCGCCTCGACGGTCACTTCGAACCCGGTGGTGCGATCGTCGACGGACACGCTCACGGGGTAGTTGGTGTGGTCGCTCGCGGTCAGCAGCCCGACACCCGAGACTCTGGGACCGCCACCCGGAGCCGGTGCCTGGCTGTGGCGGTAGTTGAGGAGCGAGGTGAACAGCGGGCTGCCGCCTGCCACTCCACTCGCCTGCTGCGCCAGCGACAGCGGCGCGTGCTCGTGCACCAGCAGCTCGGCCAGCTGGCCTCGCATGCCGTCCAGCGCCTCACCCGCACTCTGGCCGTCCAGCCGCACGCGCACCGGCAGGGTGTTCATGAACAGACCCGGCACCCGATCGGCACCCGCACCGGCGTTCATCCGGCCGAACAGCACCGTGCCGAACACCACGTCGTCACGGCCCGACAGCGATGCCAGCACCCGCGCCCACGCCAGGTGGAAGACGGTGGCCGCACTGACGCCCAGGCGGCGCGCCAACTCACGGGTACGGAAGTACAGTTCATCGTCCACCAGGAGGCGTGCCCGGTGTGCGGTACTGCCGTCGCCGTACACGTCCAGCACACCGAAGGGCGCCGTCGTCTCGGTGACGTCGCCGAGCAGCTCGGCGAAGTAGCGCTCGTGCTCCTCCCGCGGGACGCTCAGGCGGGCATGGGCGACGAAGTCGCGGAACGGCAGCGGCTCCGGCAGCGTGTCGGCACGGCCGGACATGACCGCCCGCAGCTCCCCGAGCAGCACGTCCATGGTCGTGTGGTCCTGCACCAGGTGGTGGATCCGCAGCAGGGCCAGCCAGCGGTCACCATCCGGCTCCGCCGCGATGTGCACGCGAATCAGCGGCGCGCTGGCGAGATCCATCCAGGGCTCGCCGAGGGCCATCATCTGCTCGACCGGCTCCGGGCCCTGCGGGTCCAGCACGACCTCCTGGACCGGCAGCTCCGCCCGACGCGACACCACCTGCACCGGCTCCCGCAGCCCCTCCCACACGATCGCCGTGCGGTAGATGTCGTGCCGGACGATCACCGCCCGCAACGCGTCCAGGAACGCGTCCACCCGCTCCCGGGAGTCGAACCCGAGCACGGACGGCACTGCGTACACATCAGCCTCACCGCCGTCGCGGTCGGCGAGCAGGTGGTGGAAGAAGAGTCCCTCCTGGAGCGGGGCCAGCGGGTAGACGTCCTTCACATTGGCCGCGCCGCCCTCGACCGTCGCCACGACCCGCTCGATCTCCGCCGCAGTGAGCTCCACCAGCGGCAGCATCTCGGGCGTGATCCCGGTGACACCCTCAGGAATCAGGTTCGGCGGCACCACCACCTGGACCGGCCCGGCAGCACCGGCCAGCCCGGCCGGCGTCGGCATCTGGAAGAGGGCCTTCACCGAGACGGACACACCCCGCGCCCGGAGGTTCTCCACCAGGGAGACCACAAGGAGCGAGTGGCCACCCAGCATGAAGAAGTCGTCATCGACACCGACCCGGTCCAGTCCCAGGACCTCAGCGAACGCCTGGCACAGGACCTCCTCCTGCACCGTCGCCGGCGCCCGACCCGCACCGGCCGCGTACTCCGGCGCGGGCAGGGCCTTGCGGTCCAGCTTGCCGTTCACCGTCAGCGGCAGCTCCTCCAGCACCACCACCGCCGACGGAACCATGTAGGACGGCAGTCGTTCAGCCACGAACTCACGGACAGTGGCGGCCAGTCCGCTGCTGTCGCCGTTCCCGACGACGTAGGCGACCAGCCGCGGATCCTCACCCGCCTGGTCCTGACGGGCCACGACCACGGCCTGCGCCACGCTCGGGTGCTCGGCCACCACAGCCTGCACCTCACCCGGCTCGATCCGGAAACCACGGATCTTCACCTGCTCGTCCGCACGCCCCGCGAACACCAACTGCCCGTCCACGGTCCACCGCGCCCGGTCACCCGTGCGGTACATCCGCCCACCATCACCGAACGGCGACGCCACGAACCGCTCCGCCGACAGCCCCGCACGACCCACATAGCCACGCGCCAACTGCCCACCCGCGATGTACAACTCACCCGCCACACCCACCGGCACCGGCTGCAAACTGCCATCCAGCACGAACAGCCGCGTGTTCGCCACCGGCGCGCCCATCGGCACCACCGAACCCGAACCGTCCACCCGCCCGGCCGTCACCATCACCGTCGACTCGGTCGGACCATACGTGTTGACCAACCGCCGGCCCGCACTCCAAGCGCGCGCCTGCTCCACCGAGATCGGCTCCGCGCCCACCAACACCGTCGACAGGCCCGGCAGTTCAGCAGGATCCAGCACCGCCAGCAGCGACGGCACCACACTCGCCGCCTCAACCCCACCTCACCCAGCATCTTCACCAGCAGACCCGCATCAGCCCGCTCCGAGGCCGACGCCACCACCAACGTCCCACCCGCCGACAACGTCAACACGACATCCAACACCGAGGCGTCGAAGCTGAACGACGCGAACTGCAGCACCCGCGTCCCCACCTGCACACCCAGGTGCGGACCCAACGCCACAGCCATACCAGCCACCGCACCATGAGTGACCGCCACACCCTTCGGCCGACCCGTCGACCCCGACGTATAGATCACATACGCCAACTGACCCTCAGCCAGCTCCACCTCCGGAGCCGTGGCCGGCTGCGCCGCCACCTCCGGCCCGGCCACATCCAGCCCACCCTCACCCAACACCAGGCCCGCACCACTGTCCGCCACCATGAACGCCAACCGCTCCGCCGGATACTCAGGGTCCAGCGGTACGTACGCTGCCCCCGCCTTCCACACACCCAGGATCGCGGCAACCATCTCCACACCGCGCGGCAGGCACAGACCCACCACCGACTCGGCACCCACACCCCGACCCACCAGGAAATGCGCCAGCCGGTTCGCCCGCGCATCCAACTCCGCATACGACAGCTCGACACCCTCACACACCACCGCCACCGCACCAGGCAACTCCGCAGCCCGCCGCGCCACCAACTCCGGCACCAGCGAACCAACCCCCACCACCGACCCGTTCCAGCCGGTCAGCACCAGAGCACGCTCAGCCTCACCCAGCACATCCACCGAAGCAAGGCGCGTCTGCTCCGGGGCACCCTCCAGGGCCGCAACCAGATTGCCCAGGCAGGTGTGCAGCAGCAACCCCACCTGCTGCGGGTCGATCGAAGCCACCGCATCGACGGTCAGGCCGAACCCCGTCTGGTCGTCATCGACGGCGATGCTCAGCGGGTAGTTGGTCAGATCCCGCGCGGAGAGCACGCCGATGCCCTCGAAGCCGGAGCCCGTGTCCCGCGCGGCGGGCTGATTGTGCCGGTAGTTGAAGATCGAGGTGAACAGCGGGCTGCCGCCCGCCATCCCGCTCGCCTTCTGCGCCAGCGCCAGCGGCGCGTGCTCGTGCACCAGCAGCCCTGCCAACTGGTGCCGGATGCCGTCCAGCGCCGCACCCGCAGTCTGCCCGTCCACTCGCACCCGCACCGGCAGCGTGTTGAGGAACAGGCCCGGCACCCGGTCCGAACCGGCACCGGAGTTCATCCGGCCGAACAGCACCGTGCCGAACACCACATCGTCCCGGCCGCTCACCGCACCCAGCACCCGCGCCCACGCCAGGTGGAACACCGTGGCCGGACTCACGCCCTGTCGCCGCGCCAAGCCCCGTACGCGCTCAGCCAGTTCAGGGTCAATAGCAAGCTGTGCGCGCACCGAGTCGGATCCGTCGCCATGGACGTCGAGCAGGCCGAACGGCGCCGTCGGCTCCGTCACATCACCGAGCAGTTCGGCGAAGTAGCGCTCGTGCTCCGCACGTGGCACGCCCAGCCGGGCCTGCGCCACGAAGTCCCGGAACGGCAGGGGCGCCGGCAGCGTGTCGGCACGGCCGGACATGAACGCCCGCAGCTCCCCGAGCAGTACGTCCAGCGTGGTGTGGTCCTGCGCCAGGTGGTGGATCCGCAGCATCGCCAGCCGGCGCTCACCCCCCGGCTCGGCGGTGACATGCACGTCCATCAACGGAGCGCTGCTGAGATCCATCCAGGACCTGCCGAGAGCGGTCAACTGCTCGATCGGGTCAGGGCCCTGCGGGTCCAGCACGACCTGGTGGACCGGCAGCTCCACCCGGCGCGACACCACCTGCACCGGCTCGCGCAGACCCTCCCACACAATCGCCGTGCGGTAGATGTCATGCCGGTCCACCACCTGCCGCAGCGCATGGAGGAACGCGTCCAACCTCTCCGGCGAGTCGAACTCCAGCACCAGCGGCTGTGCGTACACATCGACCTCGCCACGCTCCCGATCGGCGATCAGGTGGTGGAAGAAGAGTCCTTCCTGCAGCGGGGCCAGCGGGTAGACGTCCTTCAGATTGGCCGCGCCGCCCTCGACCGTCGCCACGATCCGCTCGACCTCGGCCGGGGCCAGCTCCACCAGCGGCAGCATCTCCGGCGTGATCTCGGTGGTGCCCTCGGGGATCAGGTTCGCCGGGACCACCACCTGGGCCGACCCGGTCGATTCGGCCAGACCGGCCGGCGTCGGCGACTGGAACATCGCCTTCACCGAGACCGGCACGGCCCGCTCACGCAGCCGCTCCACCAGCCGGATCGCCAGTAGCGAGTGCCCGCCGAGCGCGAAGAAGTCGTCATCGACGCCCACGCTCTCCAGACCCAGTACCTCGGCGAATGCCTGGCAGAGCACCTCCTCGCGCGCGTTCGCCGGGCCGCGTCCGGAGCCGGCGGCGTACTCGGGCGCCGGCAGGGCCTTGCGGTCCAGCTTGCCGTTCGCGGTCAGCGGGAACTGCTCAAGACACACCACGGCGGACGGCACCATGTAGTCCGGCAGCCGGGCGCCGACGAACTCCCGAACCGAAGCGGTGAGTTCGCCCATCGGCTCGGCCGCGACCACATACGCCACCAGACGCCGATCGCCGGACAGGTCCTCGCGCACCACCACGACCGCCTGAGTCACCTGCGGATGCGCGGCCACTGCGGTCTGGACCTCGCCGGGTTCGATCCGGAAACCGCGGATCTTCACCTGGTCGTCCGCCCGTCCCAGGTACTCCACCTGGCCGGCGGCGTTCCAGCGCGCCAGGTCGCCGGTCCGGTACATCCGAGTGCCCGGCTCGAATGGGTTCGCCACGAACCGCTCCGCAGTGAGCGCCGCACGGTCGGCGTAGCCCCGGGCCAGCCCCGCGCCCGCTACGTACAGTTCACCGGAAGCGTTCGGCGGCACCGGGGAGAGCCACTGGTCCAGGACGTAGAGACGGGTGTTCCCGATCGGCGCGCCGATCGGGACGACCCCGCCGGCCAGCGAGTCGTCGGTCAGTCGGGTGGTCGCGACGCCGATCGTGGTCTCGGTCGGCCCGTAGTGGTTGAACACCCCGCAGTCACCCGCAGCCGCCAGCAACTCCCGCACCAGCGCCGGAGAAGCCGCCTCGCCACCGAGGATCACCGAGGTCGACGGCAGGACCTCCGCAAGGTCACGCCCGGCGGACAGCGCCGCCAGGTGCGAGGGCACCACCTTCAGGTAGTCGATCGCGTGGTCGGCCAGGTAGGCGGACACCGCCGCCGGATCGGTGGTCGCGTCCTCGTCCAGGATGTGCAACTGCCCACCGGTGGCGAGGCTCGCGAAC
Source organism: Kitasatospora acidiphila (assembly GCF_006636205.1). Classification (NCBI taxonomy): domain Bacteria; kingdom Bacillati; phylum Actinomycetota; class Actinomycetes; order Kitasatosporales; family Streptomycetaceae; genus Kitasatospora; species Kitasatospora acidiphila. The sequence goes on from NZ_VIGB01000003.1 coordinate 2,295,932, forward strand.
ACCATGGTGTTGCCGAGGTCGGTGGCCTGCGCCTGCAGCAGCGCGTAGCGGCCGCCGGGCGCGCCCAGGCCGAGGCGTGCGGCGACCGACGCCACGTAGTTCGTCAGTGAGCCATGGGTGACCATCACGCCCTTGGGCAGGCCGGTCGACCCGGAGGTGTAGATCACGTACGCGAGCGCCTCGGCCGCCACGTCGATCGCGCACGGGGTGTCCGGGCACGACTCGATCGCCCCCGCCGTCGCAGGATCGTCGAGGAACAGCACCGGCAGCCCGTCGACCGGCAGCTCGTCCGTGCTGAGGACCAACCGGGCACCGCTGTCCGCCAGCAGGTGGGCGAGGCGGTCGGCCGGCTGCTTCGGGTCGATCGGCAGGTAGGCGGCGCCCGCCTTCCAGACGGCGAGGATCGCCGTTATCGTCGCCGTCCCGCGCGGCAGGCAGAGGGCCACCAGCGACCCGGCGCCGATTCCCTGGTTCAGCAGGTGGTGTGCGAGCCGGTTGGCGCGGGCATCCAGTTCCGCATAGCTGACCCCGGCGCCGTCCGCGACGATCGCCACCGCATCCGGCGTCCGCGCCACCTGCGCCTCGAACAGGCTCGGCAGCGAGGTGGCCGAGACCTCGGTCGCAGTGTCGTTCCAGGTCACCAGGACCTGCTGGCGCTCGTCCTGGCCGAGGATCTCCAGGGAGCTCAACCGCTGCGCCGGCTGCTCGGACAGTGACCTCAGCACCCACAGCAGGCGCTCGGTCAGCCGCTCGACCGAGACGGTCTCGAAGAGGTCCGCCGATGCGACCACCGAACCGCGCAGGCCTGCCGCGTGACCGTCAGCGTCGAAGAGTTCCGCCAGGCTCAGGTTCAGGTCGAACTTGGCCGTCGCTGCCTCGGTCGTCACGGCCTCGGCCGTGATGCCAGGGAGGTCGAGGACGGCGCCCGTGTTGTTCTGCAGGGTCAGCATCACCTGGAACAACGGGTGGCGCGCCAACGAGCGGGCCGGGGCCAGCTCCTCCACCAGCTTCTCGAACGGCACGTCCTGGTGCGCGAACGCCGACAGGCTCACCTCACGCACCCGACCCAGCACCTCGCGGAAGGTGGGGTTGCCCGACAGATCCGTGCGCAGGACCAGGGTGTTGACGAAGAAGCCCACCAGGTCGTCGAGTGCCTCGTCGGTGCGGCCGGCGTTGGCCGAGCCGATCGGGATGTCGGTGCCGGCGCCCAGGCGGCTGAGGGTCGCCGCGAGGGCGGCCTGCAGCACCATGAACACCGTCACGCCCTCGGCCCGCGCCAACTCCACCAGCCGCGCGTGCACATCGGCCGGCACCTCGACCGGCACCGCCACACCCGGTAGCTCGCCACCGCGGGACGCGAACGATCGAACGGCAGCTCCAGCTCCTCCGGCACACCCGACAGCGCACCACGCCAGTAGTCGATCTGACGGGCCATCAGACTGTCGCGGTCCTGCTCGTCCCCGAGCAGGTCACGCTGCCACAGCGCATAATCCGCGTACTGCACCGGCAACGGCTCCCACACAGGAGCCCGGCCAGCGCTGCGTGCCGCATACGCGGCCGACACATCCGCCGCCAGCGGACCCATCGACCAACCATCCCCCGCGATGTGGTGAACCGTCACCACCAAAACCTGCTCGTCGGCACCGACAGTGAACAGCCAAGCCCGGATCGGGAGTTCGGTAGCAAGGTCGAAGGCATAACCGGTCGCCTCGGCGATCGCACCGTCCAACCGCTCGGCAGTCACATCGACCCGCCGCACCGCCCAGTCCAGCTCACCCGACTCCAGGATCCGCTGGAACGGCTCACCATCAGCCACCGCGAAGACCGTCCGCAGCACCTCGTGCCGGCCGATCACATCCCGCAGCGCCGCATCCAACGCCCCCCGATCCACCTCACCCGACAGTCGCAGCACCACCGGCAGGTTGTACGTCGCACTCGGCCCCTCCAACTGACCGATGAACCACAACCGCCGCTGAGCGAACGACAACGGCACCCGCTCCGGCCGCGCCATCGCGGTCACGGCAGTCCGGCCCGTGGCGGCCTCGCCCAGCCGGGCGGCCAACGCGGCCGGGGTCGGCGCCTCGAACAGCGCCCGGATGGGCAGTTCCACTCCCAGCAGGGTGCGCACCCGGCTCAACACCCGCACGGCGAGCAGGGAGTGGCCGCCGAGGACGAAGAAGTCGTCATCGACACCGACGCTCTCCAGGCCCAGCACCTCGGCGAAGGCCTGGCAAAGCAGTTCTTCCTGGATGCCGGCGGGCGCTCGGCCGGCACCGGTGGCGTATTCGGGTGCGGGCAGGGCCTTGCGGTCCAGCTTGGCGTTGGCCGTCAACGGCAACGCCTCCAGGACCACCACCGCCGAGGGCACCATGTACGACGGCAACCGACCACCAACGAACTCCCGTACAGACGCGACAAGTTCAGCCGCATCTCCGCCCCCGCCGGCAACAACGTAGGCCACCAGGCGCTTGTCACCCGGCACATCCTCACGAGCAACCACCGCCGCCTGAACAACCCGCGGATGCGCGGCCACCACCGACTCCACCTCACCCGGCTCCACCCGGAACCCGCGGATCTTCACCTGCTCATCCGCACGCCCCGCGAACACCAACCGCCCATCCGCCGACCACTTCACCCGGTCACCCGTGCGATACAACCGGCCACCCGCCACACCGAACGGGTCCGCCACGAACCGCTCACCCGTCAGACCCGGACGGTTCAGATAACCGCGCGCCAACCCCGCACCCGCCACATACAACTCCCCCGCCACACCCACCGGCACCGGAGCCAAGAACTCGTCCAACACGTACACCCGGGTGCCGTCCAACGGCCCACCGATCGGCAGCACCTCACCCAGCGCCTCCGGCGAACCCACCTCGTGCTGCGTGGCGCACAACGTCACCTCCGTCGGCCCGTACAGGTGCCGCACCACCACACCTCGGCACACCTCCAGCACCCGGCGCACCGCACCCACCGGCACCACGTCACCACCGGTCAACACCTCACGCACACCCGCGAAGCACTGCGGATCCTGCTCCGCGATCACCCGGAACAGACCCGCCGTCACATGCACGTGCGACACGGCGTGGTCGACCACTAGCGACCGCAGCACCCCCGCATCCACCGCACCCGTCGGCGCCACCACCACCGTCGCACCCGACAGCAACGCCACCCACACCTCGTACGAGGAGGCATCGAAGGCGTGCGGGGCCTGGAACAACACCCGATCCCCCGACCCCACACCCCAATGCGAAGCCGACGCCAACTCCACCAGATCCCGCTGCGTGGTCACCACACCCTTGGGCACACCCGTCGAACCCGAGGTGTACATCACATACACCGGGCACCCCGGACCCACCCCAGCGCCGGTCACCTCCACCGACCCGGCCGGCAGATCCCCACCATCGACCACCAGCACCGGCGCTTCCACCGACTCCGGCACCCGCGAGGCAGCATCCCGCGTGGTCAGCACACACACCGGCGCCGCGTCCTGGAACACGAACCCGATCCGCTCCGACGGATACTCCACATCCACCGGCAGATACGCACCACCCGCCTTCACCACCGCCAGCAACGCCACCAACAGCTCCACCGAGCGGTCCATCACCACACCGACCAGCGACTCCGCGCCGACCCCGTGATCCCGCAGCACACCCGCCAACGCAGCAGCCCGCGCATCCAACTCCGCGTACGACAGCTCCACACCACCGGACACCACCGCCACCGCATCCGGCGTCCGCGCCACCTGCGCCGCGAACACCTCCGCCACCGACAGCTCCGGAACAGCAACAGCCGTGTCGTTCCAGTCAGTCAGCAGCCGCTCCCGCTCGGCCTCATCCAGCACCCGCACCGCCGACAACCGCGTCTGCGGCTCAGCGACAACCGTCTCCACCACCCGCAGCAGCCAGCCCGCGAAACGCTCCGCCGTCCCCGCATCGAACAGATCCGCAGCCACGATCAACGAGCCCTGCAAGCCGGCAGGAGAACCCGCGCCGTCGTAGACCTCGCCAACCGACAGCTCCAGGTCGAACTTGGCCGCGCCCGCCCCCGTCCCGCCGGCCAGCGGGTCGATCCGCAGACCGGGGAGCTCCAACGCCACCGATGCCGTGTTCTGGACGGTCAGCATGACCTGGAACAGCGGGTGCCGAGCCAGCGACCGGACCGGCGCCAACTCCTCCACCAGCTTCTCGAACGGCACGTCCTGGTGCGCGAACGCCCCAAGACTGGCCTCCCGCACCCGATCGAGCACCTGAGCCACGGTCGGGTCGCCGGACAGGTCGGTACGCATCACCAGCGTGTTGACGAAGAACCCGACCAGTTCGTCCAGCGCCTCATCCGTGCGCCCGGCCACCGCCACGCCGACGGGAATGTCGTTCCCCGCACCCAAGCGGTTGAGGGTGACCGCGAGGGCGGCCTGGAGCACCATGAACAGGGTCGATCCCTGCTCTCGCGCAACGTCCAGCAGGCGCCTGTGCAACTCCCCGGGCACCCGCAGCTCGACCCGATGTCCACCGTGGCCGGCCACCGCCGGACGCGGTCGATCGGTCGGCAGCTCCAGTTCGACCGGCGCCCCGGCCAACGCCTCGCGCCAGTACGCCACCTGCCCGGACAGCACGCTGCTCGGATCCCGCTCATCCCCGAGCAGTTCACGCTGCCACAGCGCGTAGTCCGCGTACTGCACCGGCAGCGGCTCCCACTCGGGCGCCCGATCGGCCACCCTCGCCTCGTACGCCACCGACAGATCCCGCGCCAACGGCGCCACCGACCAGCCGTCCCCGGCGATGTGATGCACCACCACGACCAGCACGTGGTCGACCGGACCCACCGCGAACAGCGTTGCCTGCAAAGGGATCTCGGACGAGAGGTCGAACGCGTACGCGCCCGCTGCGGCCACCCGGGCCGGCAGCTCTTCCGAGGCCGCGTCGACAACCGCGAGCTCGAACCCGGCATCCTCGACATCGAGCACGCGCTGGTACGGCTCGCCGTCAACCGCAGCGAACACCGTGCGGAGAACCTCGTGACGCCCGATGACGTCCCGCAGTGCGGCGCTCAGCGCCGCCCGCTCCACCTGCCCGGTCAGCCGCACGGCCATCGGGAGGTTGTAGGTCGCGCTCGGACCCTCCAACTGCCCCAGGAACCACAGCCGGTGCTGCGCGAACGACAGCGGCACCCGCTCCGGACGCACCATCGGCACCAACGCCACCCGGCCCGCGCCGGCCTCACCCAGCCACGCCGCGACCGCGGCAGGAGTCGGACGCTCGAACAGCGCCCGCAACGGCAACTCCACGCCCAGCACGACCCGGATCCGGCTCACCAGACGCGTCGCCAGCAGCGAATGACCACCCAGCATGAAGAAGTCGTCCTCAACACCGACCGCGGGCAGCCCGAGCACCTCGGCGAACGCCTCGCACAGCATCCGCTCCTGCTCGGTGGCCGGCTCCCGACCCGCACCGGCGGCAGCCGCGAAGTCCGGCGCCGGCAGCGCACGGCGGTCGAGCTTGCCATTCACCGACAGCGGCAGCGCATCCAGCACCACCACCGCCGACGGAACCATGTAGGACGGCAACCGCTCACCCACGAACTCCCGCACCAGCACGCCAAGTTCACCAGAGACATCCACGGCCGTCACAACATAGGCCACCAGACGCTTGTCACCCGGCACGTCCTCACGCGCCACCACCACAGCCTGAACGACCTGCGGATGCGCGGCAACCGCCGCCTGCACCTCACCCAACTCGATCCGGAAACCACGGACCTTCACCTGCTCATCCGCACGCCCCAGATACTCGATCTCACCATCCCGACTCCACCGCACCAAGTCACCCGTGCGATACAACCGCTCCCCCGCCGCACCGAACGGCGACGCCACGAAACGCTCCGCCGTCAAACCCGCACGCCCCAGATACCCACGCGCCAACCCCGCACCCGCCAGATACAACTCACCCGCCACACCCGGAATCACCGGCTGCAACGACCCGTCGAGCACATAAGCGCGCGCATTGGCGATCGGCCGCCCGATCGGCACCGCACCCGCCACCTCACCCTCGGCGAACCACGCCGTCGAGTACACCGTCGCCTCGGTCGGACCATAGATGTTCGCCACCCGCACCCCCGGCAGCGCACCACGAATCGCCGACACCGCATCCGCCGTCAACGCCTCACCCGCCAGCACCACCGTCCTCGGCGCCACCGACAACCCCTCACCCGCCAAGACCTGCGCGAACGCCGACGGCACACCACTGACCAGCGACACACCCCACTCGGTACGCCCACCATCGGCCAGCGCCAGCAGATCCGGCACCACCTCCACCGAACCACCCGACACCAACGGCCCGAACAACTCGAACACCGACACATCGAAGTTGAACGACGTCGACACCAACACCCGCTCGAAGTCGCCACCCCCGAACACACCCGACGCCCACGACAACAACGCCGCCACCGAACGATGCTCGACCACCACACCCTTCGGCCGACCCGTCGACCCCGACGTGTAGATCACATACGCCGGATGCGCCAAACCCAACGGCGCCAACCGCTCCGCATCCGACAGCACACCAGCCGACAGACCCGCCAACGAGGCCACCGTCTCCGGAGCATCCAGCACCACCGACCGCACCGAACCCGGCACCACCGAGACCGTAGCCCCCGACACCAACGCCACCACCGGCAACGCATCCGCCACCATGAACCCGATCCGCTCCACCGGATACCCCGGATCCACCGGCAGATACGCACCCCCCGCCTTCAACACACCCAACAACGCCACCACCGCATCCACACCACGCGGCAGACACACCGCCACCACCGACTCCGGACCAACCCCCTCACCCACCAGCAAACGCGCCAACCGGTTCACCCGCGCATCCAACTCCGCATACGACACCTCGACACCCTCGAACACCACCGCCACCGCACCCGGCGTCCGCACCACCTGCGCCTCGAACAACCCCGGCAAGGTGGACGGCTCGACCTCGACCGCCGGTCCGCTGCTCGCGGCCAGGAGCCGCTCGCGCCCTGCGGTGTCCAGTACCTCCACGGCGCTCAGCGGGAGGTCCCGGTTGCTCTCCAGCGCTGCCACCAGACTGCCCACGACGGTGTGCAGCAGCGTGCACACCATCGACGCGTCGATCTGGGCCATCGCGTCGACCGTCAGCCGGAAGCCGGTCCCGAGGTCATCGACTGCCACCAGGAGCGGGTAGTTGGTGCGCTCCCGAATGTGCCGCACGGTGATTCCGTCCAGCACGGCACCGTCCGACTGTCCCGGCTCCTTGGCGGCGCCCTGGGCAGCGGCCTGGTTGTGCCGGTAGTTGAAGAGCGAGGTGAACAGCGGGCTGCCGCCCGTCACCCCGCTGGCCCGCTGCGCCAGTGCCAGCGGCGCGTGCTCGTGCACCAGCAGCTCGGCCAACTGCCGCCGCACCCCGGACAGAGCCTCGACCACCCCCTGCGAGCCGGCGCTCACCCGCATCGGCAAGGAGTTGATGAAGGGTCCCTGGACCTGATCGGCGCCGCTGCCGGCGTTCATCCGGCCGAACAGCACCGTGCCGAACACCACATCGTCACGACCGCTCACCGCACCCAGCACCCGCGCCCATGCCAGGTGGAACACGGTTGCCGGGCTCACCCCGAGCTCGCGGGCCAGGCCCCGCAGCCGCCCGGTCAGTTCCTCGTCGACGGGCAGCTGGGCGCGCTCCACCGCGGCACCGTCGCTGTGCACGTCCAGCAGGCCGAACGGGGCGGTGGTCTCGGTGACGTCGCCCAGCAGCTCGGCGAAGTACCGCTCGTGCTCCTCACGCGGCACGCCGAGGCGGGCCTGGGCGACGAAGTTGCGGAACGGCAGCGCCTCAGGCAGCGCCGCGCCCCGGCCTGCGAGGAAGGCGCGCACCTCCCGCAGCAGCGCCTCCTGGGTGGTGTGGTCCCGGACCATCTGGTGGATGCGCAGCACGGCCAGCCAGCCGTCGCCATCCGGTTCGGCGGCGATGTGCATGTCCATCAGCGGGGCGCGGCCGAGCTCCATCCAGGCGCCCGCGACGGCCAGCAGCTGCTCCACCGCGTCCGCGCCGTCCGGGTCCAGCGCGACTTCCTGGACGGGCAGTTCGGCGTGTCGGGTCACGACCTGGACCGGCTCGCGCAGGCCCTCCCAGACGATCGCCGTGCGGTAGATGTCGTGCCGGTCCACGATCTGCTGCATCGCGCCGAGGAAGGCGTCGAGCAGCGCACGGGAGTCGAACCCGAGCACGATCGGCAGCACGTAGACATCACGGCCCTCACCCGTGGCCATCAGGTGGTGGTAGAAGACCCCTCCTGGAGCGGGGCCAGCGGGTAGACGTCCGCCACATTCGCAGGACCACCGGGCACCTTCGCCACGACCAACTCGATCTCGGCCTCGGTCAGCTCCACCAGTGGCAGCATCTCGGGCGTGATCTCCGTGGCGCCGTCCGGGATCGCGTTCGCCGGCACTGCCACCTGCTCCGGCCCGGTCACCACGGCCAGACTCGCCACGGTCGGGGTCTCGAAGAGCGCCCGGATCGATATCGACACCCCACGCACCCGCAACTTCTCCACCAGCGACACCGCCAACAGCGAATGCCCGCCCAACGCGAAGAAGTCGTCATCGACCCCGACACTCTCCAGGCCCAGGATCTCGGCGAACGCCTCGCACAGGATCTCCTCCTGCGCGGTGGCCGGCCCACGACTCGACACCCCGGCCGCCGCCGCGAAGTCGGGGGCCGGCAGCGCCTTGCGGTCCAACTTCCCGTTGCCCGCCAGCGGCAGGGCATCCAGAACCACGATCGCCGAGGGGACCATGTGCTCCGGCAGGCGCGCGGCCACGAAGGTGCGCACCGCGCCCGCGAGCGTGTCATCCGCATCCTCGGGGTCGTCCGCGACCACATAGCCGATCAGGCGACGCTCACCCGGCACATCCTCACGAGCCACCACAGCAGCCTGCGCGATCAGCGGGTGAGCCGTCAGGACACTGGCCACCTCGCCCGGCTCGATCCGGAAACCACGGATCTTCACCTGCTCGTCGGCACGGCCCAGGAACACGATCTCGCCATCGGCCGTCCAACGCGCCCGGTCACCCGTGCGGTACATCCTGGCACCCTGCTCGAACGGGCACGCCACGAACCGCTCCGCGGTCAAGTCAGGACGGCGCACATAGCCGCGCGCCAGCTGCGCACCCGCCACATACAACTCACCCGCGACACCCACCGGCACCGGGTTGAGCCGCTCATCCAGCACGTAGAAACGGGTGTTGGCCACCGGCGAACCCACCGGAACCACCCCACCCGGGGTCAGGCGGGTGGTCGCGACACCGATCGTGGTCTCCGTCGGACCGTAATGGTTGAACACCCGCCGCTCACCAGCCGCGGCCAGCAGCTCATCAACCCACCCGGGCGAGGCGGCCTCACCACCCAGCACCACCGACCGCCCCGGCAGCACCCGCTCCAAACCACCCACCGCACCCAGCGCCGCCAGATGCGAGGGCACCACCTTCACAAAGTCGATCCCGTGCTCGGCCACATAGTCCGCGACCAGACGCGGATCGGTGACCGCCTCCTCCCCCAGGACATGCAGCTCACCACCCGACACCAGGCTCGCGAACAGCACCGTGTTCCCCAGATCGGTGGCCTGCGCCTGCAACAGCGCATACCGACCGCCCTCGAAACCGACCCGGGCCGGCACCGAGGAGACGTAGTTCGCCAGACCCCCATGCGTGACGGCCACACCCTTCGGACGACCCGTCGAACCGGAGGTGTAGATCACGTATGCCAGCGCCTGCGGATCCACCGCCACGCCAGGCGAGGTGATCGCCGCACCCGCCAACTGCATCGCCGTCAACGTGCCGTCCACCGCCACCAGACGCACCCCGACGGAGGGCAGGTCCTCCAACACCTCATCGGTGGTCAGCACGAGTTGCGCGCGGGAGTCCTTCACCGTGAACGCGACCCGCTCCGCCGGCTGGGACACGTCCACCGGCAGATACCCGGCCCCCGCCTTCCACACCGCCAAGATCCCCGCGATCATCTCCACACCACGCGGCAACGCCAACCCCACCACCGACTCCGGACCAACACCCTGGCTGATCAGATAGTGGGCAAGGCGGTTCGCCCGCGCATCCAACTCCGCATACGACACCGACACGCCATCGGCGACAACCGCCACCGCCTCCGGCGTCCGCGCCACCTGCGCCTCGAACACCTGCGGAACCATCAACCCGGATCCGGCCGCAGCGGTGTCGTTCCACTCCGACAGCACCCGGCGACGCTCATCCGCACCCAGCACATCCACCGCGTCGACCCGGGCCTGCGGGTCATCGGCCATCGCCGTCAGCACCCGTGCCAGGGAGCCCGCGATCAGCCGGGCGACATCGGCGTCGAACAGGTCTGCCGCCGCAGTCAGCACGCCCCGGATCCCCGCCGGCGCGCCCTGCGCGTCGAAGCTCTCGCCGACCATCAGGTCCAGGTCGAACTTGGCTCCCGGACGGCCCAGCGGCCAAGCCTCGATCCGCACGCCCGGCAGCTCCATGCCCAAGCCGGTGTTCTGCATGGTCAGGACCGTCTGGAAGAGCGGCTGGCGGCCCAGCGAGCGCGCCGGGGCCAGCACCTCCACCAGCTTCTCGAACGGGACGTCCTGGTTCTCCAGCCCGTCCAGTGCCACGTCGCGCACGCGCTGCAGCAGCTCGTCGAAGGTCGGGTCATCGGACAGGTCCGTGCGGATCACCAAGGTGTTGACGAAGCAGCCGACCAGGTCGTTCAGGATCGGATCGGTACGCCCCGCGATGGCCGACCCGATCGGGATGTCACGGCCCGCGCCCAGGCGGGACAGCGTCACCGCCATCGCCGCCTGCAGCACGACGAACATGCTGGCCCGGCGTTCGCGCGCGAGGCGGAGCAGCCGGCCGTGCACCTCGGCCGACACCTCCAGCTCCGCCTGGTGGCCGCGGTGCGAGGCGACCGCCGGACGCGGCCGGCTGACCGGCAGCTCCAGTTCCTCGGGCAGCCCGGCCAACGCCTCGCGCCAGTAGTCCACCTGCTGCGACAGCAGGCTGTCCGGGTCGGTCTCGTCGCCGAGCGACTCGCGCTGCCACACGGCGTAGTCGGTGTACTGCACCGGAAGCGGTTCCCACCCCGGCTCGCGGCCCTCCAGCCGCGCCGCGTAGGCGAGGGACAGATCGCGCGTCAGCGGACCGATCGACCAGCCGTCACCGGCGATGTGGTGCACGACAACCACGAGCACCTGCTCATCCGGCCCGTCGGAGAACAGCCAGGCGCGCAGCGGGATCTCGGTGGCGAGGTCGAAGGCGTGGCGGGACGCCCCGGTGACCGCGGCGTCCAGCTCCTCCGGCGCCACCTCGATCGCCGGCAGTTCGAACCGCGCCTCGGCGAGCGGCAGCACGTTCTGGTAGGGCTGGCCGTCGGCGGTCTCGGGGAAGACGGTCCTGAGCACCTCATGGCGCTCGATCAGGTCACGGAAGGCGGCGTTCAGCGCCTTGTGGTCCAACCGCCCGGTGATCCGGGCCGCCATCGCGGTGTTGTAGATGGCGGAGGCTCCTTCGAGCTGCCACAGGAACCACAGCCGGCGCTGGGCGAACGACAACGGAATCAACGGGACTCCTCCTGCTTGCGCACCGGCCGCAATGCGAGCCTGGCCTGCTTCTTCTTTCCATCGGTCAGTTCGGCTGGCGCGGCCGCGATCGCGGCCGGCGTCGACGCCTCGTCATGCACTCGCACTGGCAACTTGACCCCCAGCAGCGCCCACACCCGGCTGACCAACTGGGTGGCCGGCACCGAGTGACCGCCGAGGGTGAAGAAGCCGTCCTCTACAGACCCTGTTCGGCCGCGAGAGCGGCCAGGTGAACGGTGAGCGCCGCAACCGTGTCGACGTCCCACACCAGGGTGGGCTCCACGGTCACACCCAGCTTGTCCTCGATGTCCCCGCACAACGCGAAGGCGTACACCGACTCCAACCCGTACTCGGCGAGCGAGACCTCAGGATCGATCTCCCCCACCGGCGTCTCCAGGTAGTAGGCCACCCGCTCCATCAACCACCGCTCGATGTCCTCGCCCGACACCCGCACACCCACTTCCCGACCAGTCATCGAAGTCCTCTTCTCATCAAGCACATGACGATCCGTCAGTTCAAAGCCCACGGCCTCCGAATGCGTGGGACAGCGATATGGAGCAGTGCCTGCTCGAACCGGTGCTTCGCGCTGTAAGAGCCAGAATCCCGCTGTAATGCCAGACCCCTGCTGTCGGGCTGCCTCAGCGGGCCGGCCCAACAGCAGGGGCGCTACTTCTTCATTGCCTCGATCAGGCTCTTGGACGGGGCTCCGTCGACAATCCGTGCCAGGCCACCCGCACCAGTCTCCAGAAACCCAAGAGCCCCAGTCACCATGCCCGCCCCGCTTCACTATGGTGCAGGCCCGCAGGACTAATCAATCCGTGATGGCCACCATGATCACCGTTCAACTGCGTTGGCGCGCCGGTTGAACAACGCCGAACGTCCGCCCCGGCCGCTGCGGCGCGGGGTCAGTGGAAGGTGAACCGCAGACCGTCACCACGGGCTTCGACCGCCTCGGCTCAGCGGTAGAGCGGCAGACCCCCGGTGCGCTCGTTCACCATCGGCGCGGCCCTGCCCGACGCGCGGGGAGCTCAGCGGGGCCCGGAAGTCTTTGCGGGTCAAGGCGAATGGCGGTCGGGAGCCCACGGGCGGCCTCGTTACATGAACGGCTCAGCCGGCGAGCCGGCAGTCATTCGCCAGGCACTCTTGCACGCGGTCGCACAGCTGATCAATAGTCCATTGGCAGGGCCGACGCTCCCGGCAGGCGGCCGAACCGAACCGGTGCGTTCAACTGTGGCGCCCCGTCGGTTGAACGGCTCGACGCCCAACGTCCCAACCACCAAGGAGATTTCCCCCATGAGCGTTCAGCAGGGCTGGGCACCGCAGCGGTTCACGCCCGAGAGTACCGGCGCCGGCGCGACCGCCCGGGGGCTGACTGAGTACCTCGACTCGGTCGCCGTCGGCGAGATGCTGGGCCGTCACCAGGCCTTGCTGTTCCGGGGTTTCGACGTCACCGAGGCGTCCTTGGCGGACGTGATGCCCGCCCTGCTGCCCGAGCGCCTCGCGTACGTGCACGGCAACACGCCCAGGACCAAGGTCTCCGACAACGTCTACACCTCGACGGAGTACCCGCCCGAGTACGCGATCTCCATGCACAGCGAGCTTTCCTACGCCCACGCCTGGCCCTCCCGGCTGCTCTTCTGCTGCGTGCAGCCGGCTGCCACGGGAGGCGCCACTCCGCTGCTGGACGGCGCCTCCTGGCTGGCGGCACTCGACGAGCGGATCCGCGCGGACTTCAGCGGCGGTGTCTGCTACCGGCAGTACCTGCACGGTGGGAGGGGCTTCGGCAAGAGCTGGCAGGCGACGTTCGAGACGGACGACCGGGCGGAGGTCGAGAAGCTGCTGACCGAGGCGGGCGTGAGCTGGGAGTGGACCGCCGGCAATGCGCTGCGGACGCGTCAGGTCCGGCCCTCGACGCTCCGGCACTCGGTCACCGGTGAGGAGGTCTGGTTCAACCAGGCGGACCAGTGGCACCCCGCGACGCTGGGCGAGGAGACCATGCGCGAGCTCGCGGCCATCGTCCCCGCGGACGAGCTGCCGCAGTCGGTGACCTTCGCCGACGGCTCCCCGATCCCCGACGAGTACGTGCTCGAGATCCGCGAGAAGGGACTGGCGCTGGCCGTTGACGTCGACTGGCGGCAGGGCGACGTCCTGGTCATCGACAACGTCGCCGTCGCACACGGGCGCAGGGCGTTCGCCGGAAGCCGCCGGGTCCTGGTCGCCATGTCGCACTGAGCGCACCGGGCAGAACGCGGGAGCCCTGGTCCGCCGCCGGTGGACCGGGGCTCCCGGTTCGTTCGGGCGCCGAGAAGGGCGTCACTCTGGCGGCGGGACGATCTTCGCCTCATGGGCGGCGATGGCGAGCTGCACCCGGTCGCGCGCATTGAGCTTGGCGAGCAGGCGCGCCACATGGCTCTTGGCGGTGGCCATGCTGATGTACAGGTGGGCGGAGATCTCGCTGTTGGACATGCCGCGCCCGATCAGGATCAGGACCTCGAGTTCGCGGTCGGTGATCCCCTCGATCTTCCGTCGGGGCGGTTCGGGAGCCGCTTCCCGGGTGGTGAACTCCGCGATGATCCGTCGGGTGACGCCCGGAGCGAGCAGGGCGTCACCGGCGGCGACCACCCGGATCGCCGCGAGGATCTCCTCCAGCACCATGTCCTTGACCAGGAACCCGCTGGCGCCGGCGCACAGCGCGGCGTAGACGTTCTCGTCGTCGTCGAAGGTGGTGAGCATGACCACCCCGACCTGCCCGGTTTCCGCCTTGATCCGCCGGGTGGCCTCGATGCCGTCCATGACGGGCATCCGGATGTCCATCACCACGACGTCAGGGTGCAGGTCTCTGGCCAGCTGGACCGCCTCGGCTCCGGTGCCGGCCTCGCCGGCGATCTCGATGTCCGGGGCATCGGAGATGACCATGCGCAGGCCGGCGCGCACCAGCGGCTGGTCATCGGCGAGTACGACGCTGATTGTCATGCCGGAAGCCTAGCCGTCACCCGGAACCCGCCCTCCGGCCTCGGCCCGGCGCTGAACTGGCCGTGGAGAAGCCCGACGCGCTCGCGCATCCCGACGATTCCGTAGCCGCTCCCCACGCTGCTGCTCGCACCGCCGCGCCCGTCGTCGACGACCTCGATGGCGAGCCCGTCCTCCACGTAGTCGACGTTGATGTGGCACTTGGTGGCGCCCGCGTGTCGCAGCACGTTGGTCAGGGACTCCTGGATGATGCGGTAAGCGGACAGGTCGATCTCGGGCGGCAATGGGCGTTTCTCGCCACGCCACCGGATGTCGACGTGCACTCCGGCGTCCCCCGCCACCGCGAGCAGCTTCTCGATGTCCGCCAGACCGGGTGCCGGAGCCGTCTGCGCCTCGTCCGCGTCCGCCTCGCGCAGCGCGATCAGCATGCGCCGCAACCCGGCGAGCGTGTCGCGGCTGGTGAGCTCGATGGCTTTCAACGCCTCGCGGGCGCCGGCCGGCTGGGTCTCGATGACCCGCGCCGCCGCACCGGCCTGGATCGCGATGACGCCGACGCTGTGCGCGACCATGTCGTGCAGCTCGCGGGCGATCCGCAGCCGCTCGGCCTGGACCGCCTGGGTCGTGACCTGGGCGCGCAGGGTCTCGGCGTGGTCCTGCCGCAGCCGGATCCAGCTGCCGAGAATCCAGGCGATGATGGTCACCACCACCTGGAAGGCCAACGGAAGCTTGAAGGCATTCAGCAGACCCGATCCGGGCGTTTCGGCTATGTTGACGATGCCCCAGGTGATCAGCACGCTGCCCGCGGCCGCGGCCGCGGTGCGCTGCACCTGGGTGACGGTGACGTAGAAGACGAGGACGGTCGCCGCCAGCAGGAGCGGCCAGGTCCTCCCCCCGTAGATACACACCCCGATCGCCTCGGCCAGCACGACTCCCAGCACCGGCACCGGTCGCCGGCTGGCCCAACCGATCGGCAGTGCCAGAACGACGGCCGCTGCCAGCATGAGCAGGAGGGCGGCGAAGCCGTCGTGCCCCCTAGGTGGAGCGAGCGCCCGTTCGCGCTGATCGTGGCGCCGAGCAGCATGATCGCGAACACGGGGACGCTGCACCAGCTCAGGAGCGTCAGGGGGGCGGGCAACCGCCACAGCAGTGCGGGGAGCTTCGGGGCTTGGGTCACGCTGCGATGCTAACCGGGTGATGGGCTGGTGGAATTGACCGGTGGAACTCATCCCCGAGGCTGAGGAGGCCAGGGCACGGTACGGTCTGCGGACTGATGTGCAGCGGCCCCGGCCTGCGGCAGCTCCCCTACGTGATCGATTTCGAGGCACCACGAGGCGTACAGGCAGATCTACATGCCCCCAAGCCTTCCGGGGCCCCACCGCCCGTCGGTGCCACACCGCCCGTCGGTGAATTCCAGCCGCCCCGGAGTGATCAGATCAGCACGTTGAACGCCTTAACGTGGCGCAACCGATCCTCCTATCGTTGGGACGATAACCGGGCCAAAGAACTGGAGAGGACCTGATTCCATGTCACATGCACTGAAATGGCAGGTCGTTGACGGCAAGCCGGCCACGACGCAGGTCACCGGGCTCACCGAGATGGCACAGGTCCGCACGTGGCTCGAGGACGTCCGTCCGCAACTGACCGCGGCTCTGCGGGAACACGGCGCGATCTACCTGCGTGGTCTGCCGATGGCGACCGTCGAGGACTTCGCGCAGATCCGCGACGTGCTCATCAGCGAGCGGACCCCGTACCGGGAGAAGGCCACTCCCCGCAGCCGACTCGGCGACGACGTCTTCTCC
The DNA here is from genome assembly GCF_006636205.1 of Kitasatospora acidiphila. NCBI lineage: Bacteria > Bacillati > Actinomycetota > Actinomycetes > Kitasatosporales > Streptomycetaceae > Kitasatospora > Kitasatospora acidiphila. The sequence continues at coordinate 2,312,329 of NZ_VIGB01000003.1, forward strand.
TCGACGGACCTCCCGGCCTCGCAGTCGATCCGGATGCACAACGAGAACAGCTACACGCTGACCTTCCCCGGCCGGCTGCTGTTCGGCTGCCTGATCGCACCCCCGCAGGGCGGGGCGACGCCCGTCGCGGACTGCCGGAAGGTCCTCCACGCGCTCCCCGAGCAGGTGGTCGAGAAGATCCGGACCGCCGGGTGGCGACTTTCGCGCAGCTTCTCCGAGCACATCTCCACCGACTGGCAGACCGCGTTCGCCACCGATGACGTGGACGAGGTCGCGCGCTACTGCGCGGACAACCTCATCGGCCACCAGTGGTGCGACGACGGCACCCTGAAGACCAGCCAGATCCGTCCCGGAATCATCACCCACCCGTCGAGCGGCGAGGAGGTGTGGTTCAACCACCTGCTCTTCTGGAACGAGTGGGCGCTGGACGAGGACCTGCGGGAGGCGCTGGTCGACGAGTTCGGACGCGACGGCCTTCCGTTCAACACCGAGTTCGGTGACGGGGCCGCGCTGAGCAACGAGGACCTCCAGGCCATCCAGGCGGCCTATGACGCGGCCACGGTGCGCGAGACCTGGCAGCCGGGCGACGTGATGCTGGTCGACAACATCCTGACCGCACACGGCCGGGATCCGTTCCGCGGCGACCGGAAGATCGTGGTGGCCATGGGCGACCCGATCGAGCTCTCGGAGTGCCGGCCGACCGTCGAGCCCGCGCCCGCGTTCGCCTGAACCTGACCGGCGCCGTCAGGCCGCGCCGGTCTGATAGCCGCGCCACGCCCTATTCGTTTGCGCAAGGAGCTCGTTCTCGTGACTGACCTCGCTCAGAAGCCGGTTGACCTGGTAGCACGCTTCCGCGCTACCGCACAGCGCGCTCCGGACCGGATCGCCGTACGGGGCGCGGACGGTGAGCTCACCTTCGCCGAGCTCGACCAGCGGACCGCACAGCTCGCCGGTGCGCTGGCCGCCCGTGGCGTCGGCGCCGGCGACCTGGTCGGGGTCAGCCTGCCGCGCGGCACCCAGCTGGTCGTGTCGCTGCTCGCGGTGTGGCGGGCCGGTGCGGCCTACCTCCCGCTGGACCCCCGCTATCCGGTGGACCGCCTGGAGTTCATGGCCAAGGACGCCGGCATCCGGGTCCTGGTGGGGGAACCGGGCCACGTCCTGCGGGCATCCGGTCTCGACGTCGTCGCCCCGGACTCGGTGGCTGGCGACCCCGAGGCCGCCGGCTCGGAGCCGGTGGCCGTCAGTCCGCTCGACCCGGCGTACGTGATCTACACCTCGGGCTCGACCGGTCGGCCCAAGGGCGTCCAGGTCGGGCGGGGATCCGTCGCGGACCTGGTCGCGGCCCTGGAGCGGGCCGGCGTCTACGCCGAAGAGCCGCGGGTCGTCGGCTGGAACGCCAGCGTCTCCTTCGACGCCTCGGTGCAGCAGTGGGCGCGGATCTGCCGCGGCGACACCATCGCCATCCTCGACGAGGACCAGCGCACCGATCCCGACCAGCTCCGGGGCCTGCTCGACGCGTACGGCATCCAGGACCTCGACCTCACCCCCTCCCACTGGGAGCTGGTGCGGACCTGCCTGCTGGACGGCGGTGCCGACGGCCCGCTGCCGCGTCTGTTCATGGGCGGGGAGCCGGTGCCGGAACGGACCTGGCAGGAGATCTCCAAGGCGACCGCGAACGGTCTGCTCGAAGCGGTGAACCTCTACGGTCCGACCGAGTGCACCGTGGACGCCACCAGTGCCTGGATCACCGGTGAGGAAGCGCACATCGGCCACCCGCTGCCGGGCACCCGGGCGTACGTGGTCGGCGACGACCTCCGGCAGCTGACCGCTCCCGGTGAGACGGGTGAGCTGTTCCTGGCAGGCGAGGGCCTGGCCCTGGGCTACCTCAACCGGCCGGCCCTGACCGCCGAGCGCTTCGTCGCCGACCCGTTCGCGGCGAACGGCGATGGACCCCGCCTGCTCGGCGACGGCGGGAGGATGTACCGCACCGGAGACCAGGTCCGCCTGCGGGCCGACGGTTCGCTGGAGTTCATCGGCCGGGTCGACCGCCAGGTCAAGGTCCGCGGCTACCGGATCGAGCTCGGCGAGGTCGAGGCCGCGGTCTCCTCGCATCCCCGGGTGACCACCGCCCTGCTGACCGGCTACCGGGACCCCGCGCTCGGTGACCAGCTGGTGGCCTACTACGTCGCCGACGAGCCGCCGACCGACGCGGAGCTGCGCGACCACTGCGCAGCAGTGCTGCCCGAGTTCATGGTCCCCTCGGTCTTCGTGGCGGTCGACACCATTCCGCTCACCGTCAACGGCAAGGTCGACTGGGAGGCACTGCCCGCGCCGCAGGCGGCACCCGCCGAGCAGTTCGTCGAACCCCGGGGGACGGTCGAGAAGCTGCTCGCCGAGGTATGGGCGGAGGTCCTGGGCCGGGACCGGATCAGCGCCGACGACAACTTCTTCGCGCTGGGCGGCCACTCGCTCGTCGCCCTGAAGGTGATCAGCCGGCTCAAGCGCGAGCTCGGCCTCGCCGTGCGGACCAAAGAGGTGTACCAGCACCCGCAGTTGCGCGAATTGGCCGGGTACGTCGAGGCCAAGTTCGCCGCAGCGCCCGAGACCTCCTGACCCATCACATCACAAGGAATCCCACCCATGGCCACCGCCCAGGACCTCATCGTCGTCCGATCCCGCCGAACCGAGAACGCCGCCCGCACCCTGATCTGCCTCGGCTTCTGCGGCGGCGGCACCGGGCAGTACCACCAGTGGGGCAGCGTCCTCCCTCCGGACGTCGACCTCGCCGCCATCTGCTACCCGGGCCGGGAAGGCCGCTTCATGGAGGACTTCGCCGAGACCTGGGACGCCCTCGCCGACGACACGACCCAGGCCGTGCTCTCCGCTGCGGCCGAGGGCCCCTATGTGCTCCTCGGTCACAGCATGGGCGGCTGGATGGCCTTCGACGTCACCGTGCGCATCGAGCGGCTCGGCGGCCCTGCGCCCGAGGCGCTCGTGGTGTCCTCCGCCAACGCGGCCAGCCGCGGACTGACCGTCAAGGACATGTTCCCGGCTCAGCAGGACAACGACGAGCAGTTGCTCGGCTGGATGACCATGCACGGGATGATGCCCGAGCACGTCGTCAACGACCCGGACCTGAAGGAGCTCGCGGTCGAGCTGATGCGGGCCGACATCCGGGTCCGGGACACCTTCCACTACGTTCCCGGCTCGAAGGTCAGCGTGCCGCTGCACGTCCTGACCGGGGAGACGGACACGGTGATCGAGCCCAACGCCGGCGAGCAGTGGCGGGACCTCGCGACCGGTGACTTCCGGCACGACGTCCTGCCCGGCGGCCACTTCTACACGCCGGAGGTCTGGAGTCGGATTCCGACCTACATCCCGGCCCTCTCCGGGGCGTTCAGCTCCCGCTGACGCCCCCCCGGGGGGCTCTCGGACCAACAGCGCGGGTGCCAAGGCTGGCTCACAGCCTCGGCACCCGCGCTTCGGCGTTCCCAGCGGCCCTGAGCCGGCCCTGAGCCGGCGCCGTCCGACGGCCCGGCCCCGGCCCCGAACCAGAGCCCAAGCCCACGGCGGGGCATCGATGCACCAGCGCCGCACCACCTGGGGAAACGGGAGGGCCGCCACCCGCAGTGCGGATGACGGCCCTCCCCTTCGTTTGCGACGTGCCTACCGCTGCGCCCGTAGGAGACCGCTACGACCGGCCCGGGCTCAGCCACCCCGCGACGGCTTCCCACACCTGGCCCAGCATGTCAGGCCGCACCACATCGGCGTGCGTGCAGGGCAGGTGCACCTCGGTCATCTCCCCGGAGACGTACGGCTGCCACCGCTGCGCCCACTGCACGTCGGCCGCCCGGCTCTCCGCCGCGACCATCACCAGGGCATCCCCGTCGAACCGACCGGGCCGGTGCTCCGCCTGCAGCCGCACGTTGTTGTCGAAGACGTGCATGATGCGGATCAGCTCCTCGTCCGAGACCCCGCCGAGGACATGGCCCACATCCGCCCGGAGCTGCTGGAGCCTCTGGGCGACCGCGTCGTTCTCGTCGGGCGGCGACGAGCCCGCCGGGTCGTCGGACCGGTCCGCCTCCCCAGGGTTGCGGGATGCCTCGCCGACCGCGGCGGGATCCGCGTCCTGCTCCGCCGGGAAGGTGTCCAGAATGACCAGCGCGGCCACCTGCTCACCCGCAGCCTGGAGTTGCACCGCGATCTCGTGTGCCAGCGTCCCCCCGAAGGACCAACCCACCAGGTGGTAGGGGCCGTTCGGCTGCACGGAACGCATCTGCGCAATGTACGTCGCGGCCATCTCCACAGCAGAGGGCGCGAGTTCACTCGTGCCGTCGAGCCCGTCGGCCTGCAGCCCGTAGAGCGGATACTCCTGCGGGATGTACCGGGCCAGCGGCAGGTAGCACCAGCTCAACCCGCTTCCGGGATGCACGAGGAAGAACGGCGGCTTGCTGCCGTCCGGCCGGATGGAGAGCATGCCGCCGAGCGCGTCCTTGACCGACGACAAGGACAGCGTGCTGAGCAGTCCCGTCACGGTCGGGTTGGTGATCAGGTCGCGCACCGACACCGACACACCGCGCGACCGCAGCTGCTCCACCAGGGACACCGCCAGCAGCGAGTGCCCGCCCAGCGTGAAGAAGTCGTCGTCGACCCCGACGCTCTCCAACCCCAGCACCTTCGCGAACGCCTCGCAGACGGTCTGCTCGAAGGCACTCCCCGAGCCGGCGCCCTGGGGAGCCTTCGCACTCACGGCGTACTCCGGGGCGGGCAGGGCCTTGCGGTCCAGCTTGCCGTTGACTGTCAGCGGCAGCTCCTCCAACACGACCACAGCCGACGGCACCATGTACTGCGGCAGCCGTCCAGCCACGAATCCACGGACGGACGAGGTGAGTTCGGCACTGTCGCCGTCCGCGACGACGTACGCCACCAGGCGCTTGTCGCCCGGCACGTCCTCACGGACCAACACCACGGTCTGCTCCAGGCCCGGGTGTGCGGCCAGGATGGCCTGCACCTCACCCGGCTCGATCCGGAACCCACGGATCTTCACCTGGTCATCCGCACGCCCCGCGAACACCAACTCCCCGTCACGCGACCACTTCGCGCGGTCACCCGTGCGGTACATGCGCTCACCACCGGCGAACGGCGAGGCCACGAACCGCTCCGCCGACAACCCGGGCCGACCCAGATACCCGCGCGCCAACTGCCCACCCGCGACATACATCTCACCCGCCACACCCACCGGAACCGGCCGCAGGAAATCGTCCAGCACATACACACCCAGACCCGGGATACCGCGCCCGATCACACTCCCCGACCCGACCTCACCCGACACCAGCTCGCGGAACGTGACATGCACCGTGGTCTCGGTGATGCCGTACATGTTCACCAACCGCGGACCACCATCACCATGACGCCCCCACCACCCGTCCAGACGGGCCGGATCCAGCGCCTCACCACCGAACACCACCGCACGCAACGACGCCACCGCCCCGGGCCGCTGCTCCTCCACAGCCGCCAACTGGTAGAACGCCGACGGCGTCTGACTCAACACCGTCACCCCCTCACGCTCGATCAGCGCCAGGAACTCCTGCGGCGAGCGCGACACCCCATGCGGGACCACCACCACCCGACCACCGTGCAGCAACGCACCCCACAACTCCCACACCGAGAAATCGAACGCGAACGAGTGGAAGCACGACCACACATCGTCCGCCCCGAACCCGCCGAACAACGGCCCGGCCTGCGCGAACAACCCCGTCACACTGCCATGCGCCACCACCACACCCTTGGGCCGACCCGTCGACCCGGAGGTGTAGATCACATACGCCGGATGCCCCGGCGACACCACGCACTCCACCGCCCCACCATCAAGCGCCGCCAACTCCCCCACCACCGACGGCTCGTCCAACGCCACCACCTCGACACCGAACCCACCCAGCCGACCCGCCAACTCAGCGCAGGTCAGCACCAGACGCGCACCCGCATCACCCAACGTGTACCCGATCCGGTCATCCGGATACGCCGGATCGACCGGCAGATACGCACCCCCCGCCTTCACCACCGCCAAGATCGCCACCACCAGCTCCACGCCGCGCTCCATCAGCACCGCGACCACCGACTCCGCACCCACACCACGCCCGACCAGCAACCGCGCCAACCGGTTCGCCCGCGCATCCAACTCCGCGTACGACACCTCAACACCCTCAAAGGCCAACGCCACCGCATCCGGCGTCCGCTCCACCTGCGCCGCGAACAACCCCGGCAACGTCGACGACGCCACGTCGACCGCCGTCTCGTTCCACTCCTCCACCACCAGGCGACGCTCAGCCTCACCCAGCACATCCACCGCCGCGAACCGCGACTGCGGAGCCTCCTCCAGAGCGGCAGTCAGGTTCGTGACGGCGGCCTGCAACAGCGTGCAGATCTGCTCCGGATCGGCCGGTGCCACCGCTTCGGTGGTCAGGAGGAAGCCGCTCCCGTTGTCGTCGACGGACACGGTCACGGGGTAGTTGGTGTGGTCGCTCCCGGTCAGCAGCCCGACGCCCTCAACGCTGGGACCACTGCCCCGTGCGGCGGTCTCGCCGTGGCGGTAGTTGAAGAGCGAGGTGAACAGCGGGCTGCCGCCCGCCACCCCGCTCGCCTGCTGCGCCAGCGACAGCGGCGCGTGCTCGTGCACCAGCAACTCGGCCAACTGGCCTCGCATGCCGTCCAGCGCCTCACCCGCACTCTGCCCGTCCAACCGCACCCGTACCGGCAGCGTGTTGAGGAACAGACCCGGCACCCGATCGGCACCCGCGCCGGCGTTCATCCGGCCGAACAGCACCGTGCCGAACACCACGTCGTCACGGCCGGTCGCCGCGGCCAGCACCCGCGCCCACGCCAGGTGGAACACCGTGGCCGGGCTCACGCCCTGCCGCCGCGCCACCTCACGCACCTGGTCGGCCACGTCATCATCGAGGGGAACCTGGCAGCGCATCACGGCGGTGCCGTCACCATGCACATCCAGCGCACCGAAGGGCGCCGTCGTCTCGGTGACGTCACCGAGCAGCTCGGCGAAGTACCGCACGTGCTCCTCGCGCGGCACACCCAGGCGGGCCTGGGCGACGAAGTCGCGGAACGGCAGCGGCGCCGGCAGCGTGTCGGCACGGCCGGACATGAACGCCCGCAGCTCCCCGAGCAGCACGTCCAGCGAGGTGTGGTCCTGCACCATGTGATGGGTCCGCAGCAGTGCCAGCCAGCGGTCACCGCCGGGCTCCGCCGCGATGTGGACCGTCATCAGGGGCGCCCGGGTCAGATCCATCCACGATCCGCCAACGGCCTTCAACTGCTCCACCGGGTCGGACCCCTGCGGGTCCAACACGACCTCCTGGACCGGCAGCTCCACCCGGCGCGACACCACCTGCACCGGCTCGCGCAACCCCTCCCACACGAACGCCGTGCGGTTGATGTCGTGCCGGTCGATCACCCACTGCAGTGCCTCCAGGAACTCGTCCACCCGGGCCCGCGACTCGAACCCGAGCACCAGCGGGAGCACATAGGTGTCCGTTCCGCCGTCCGCGAGCAAGTGGTGGAAGAGCATGCCTTCCTGCAGCGGGGCGAGCGGGTAGACGTCCGCGACGTTCGCCGCACCGCCCTCGACCTGTGCGACGACGCGCTCGATCTCGGCCTGGGTCAGCTCCACCAGCGGCAGCATCTCCGGGGTGATCCCGGTGGCGCCCTCGGGAATCAGGTTCGGCGGCACCACCACTCGCTCCGCGCCCGCCGCACCGGCTAGGCCGGCCGGCGTCGGGGTCTCGAAGAGCGCCTTCACCGAGACCGACACGCCTCGCGTGCGAAGGTTCTCCACCAGGGAGACCACCAGGAGCGAGTGGCCGCCGAGGACGAAGAAGTCGTCGTCGACACCGACCCGGTCGAGTCCGAGGACCTGTGCGAACGCCTGGCACAGCAGCTCCTCCTGCACCGTCGCCGGCGCCCGGCCAGCGCCGGCCGCGTACTCGGGGGCGGGCAGGGCCTTGCGGTCCAGCTTGCCGTTGACGGTCAGCGGCAGCTCCTCCAGCACCACCACAGCCGACGGAACCATGTACGCCGGCAACCTGCCGGCTGTGAACTCCCTCAGCCCAGAACCGAGTTCGTCCGGCGAAGCGTCCGAGGCCACCGGGACCGCATACGCCACCAGGCGCGTATCGCCCGGGACGTCCTCGCGAGCGACGACCGCGACCTGGGCCACAGCGGGGTGAGCGGCCAGGACGGCCTGGACCTCGCCGGGCTCGATCCGGAAGCCGCGGATCTTCACCTGGTCATCGGCACGGCCGCGGTACACCAGCTGACCATCGGCGTTCCAGCGGACCCGGTCACCGGTGCGGTACATCTGCTCGCCGCTGCCGAACGGGCAGGCCACGAACCGCTCCGCCGTCAGACCGGCACGACCCACATACCCGCGCGCCAGCTGCACACCCGCCAGGTACAGCTCACCCTCGACACCCACCGGCACCGGGGACAGCGAACCGTCCAGCACGTACACCCGGGTGTTGGCCACCGGCCCACCGATCGGCACCACCGCACCATCGCCGACGGCGCAGCGCGCGGCCGTGACGTCGACGGACGCCTCGGTGGGCCCGTACAAGTTGAACAGCGGCACACCGCCCAGCAGTTCGAGGAACCGGTCCCGCAACGGCGCCGCCAGCGCCTCACCACTGCAGAACACCGCCCGCAGACCCGTGCAGTCAGCGGCCGCCGGCTCACTCAGGAACGCCTCCAGCATCGACGGCACGAAATGCGTCACCGTGATGACCTGACGCTGGATCAACTCCGCCAGGTAGGCAGGCTCCCGGTGACCACCCGGACGCGCCAGCACCAGCGCCGCACCCTGCACCAACGGCCAGAAGAACTCCCACACGCTGACGTCGAACCCGAACGGCGTCTTCTGCAACACCCGATCGGCGACTGACAGCCCGTACTCCTCCTGCATCCAGGCAAGCCGGTTCACGATCCCCGCATGCGGCACCGCAACACCCTTAGGCCGACCCGTCGACCCCGACGTGAAGATCACATACGCCGGATGCGCCGGCAACACCCCAACCTCCGGCGCGCCGGCCGGCAGACCGGCCAACTCCGAGACGACCAGCGGGTGGTCGACCAGGACCCGGGCCACATCGTCGGGCACCGACGCCTCCAGGGCGGTGGTGCTGAGCACGCACACCGGCGCGGCGTCGGCGAGGACGGCCTCGATGCGACCGGCGGGGTACTCCGGGTCCACCGGCAGATACGCGCCACCGGCCTTCAGCACCGCCAGCAGCGACACCACCAGCTCCACGGAGCGCTCCATCAGCACCGCAACCACCGACTCCGCACCCACACCCCGCCCCACCAGCAACCGCGCCAACCGGTTCGCCCGCGCATCCAACTCCGCATACGACAGCTCGACACCCTCGAACACCACCGCCACCGCATCCGGCGTCCGCGCCACCTGCGCCGCGAACAACCCCGGCAACGTCGACGACGCCACCTCGACCGCCGTCTCGTTCCACTCCTCCACCACCAGGCGACGCTCAGCCTCACCCATCACATCCACCGCCGACAACCGCGTCTGCGGCGCCGCGGAGACCGTTTCCAGGGCCCGGACCAGCCACTTCGCCATCCGCTCGACCGTGTCCGCGTCGAACAGGTCAGCGGCCGCAATCAGCGTCCCGCGCAACCCCGCCGGCTTGCCTAGCTCGTCGAAGACCTCCCCGAGCTCCATGTCCAGATCGAACTTCGCCAGCCCCGTTCCGGCAGCCTGCTGGCCGACCTGCAGCCCCGGCAGCTCCAGCCCGGACCGGCCAGTGCCGGAGGCCGCGGCGGTGTTCTGCAGGGTGAGCGACACCTGGAACAGCGGGTGCCGGGCTAGCGACCGGGTCGGCGCCAACTCCTCCACCAGCCTCTCGAACGGCACATCCTGGTGCTCGAACGCCCCCAGACTGGTCCCCCGGACCCGGTCGACCACCTCGTCGAAGGTCGGGTCACCGGACAGGTCGGTGCGCACCACCAGGGTGTTGACGAAGAACCCGACCAGGTCGTTGAGCGCCTCATCGGTGCGCCCGGCAATCGCGGAACCGATCGGGATGTCCGTGCCCGCGCCGATCCGGTTCAGCGTGACCGCCAACGCCGCCTGCAGCACCATGAACAGGGTCGCCCCCCGCTCCCGGGCCAGCGCCGCCAACCGCTGATGCGTCTCCGCGGAGACGGCCAGCTCCACGCTCTCGCCGCGGTGCGAAGCGACCGCCGGGCGTTGGCGGTCCACCGGCAGTTCCAGCTCCTCCGGAGCCCCGGCCAGCGCCCCACGCCAGTACGCCACCTGCCCGGACAGCACACTGTCCGGATCGTCCTCACTCCCGAGCACATCCCGCTGCCACAACGCGTAGTCCGCGTACTGCACCGGCAACGGCTCGAACGTAGGCACGCGACCGGCAACCCGCGCCGCATACGCCACCGACACATCCCGCGCCAACGGCGCCGTCGACCAACCGTCCCCGGCGATGTGATGAACCACCACCACCAAAGCATGGTCATCCTGGCTCACCGCGAACAGCGTTGCCCGCAACGGGATCTCAGACGAGAGGTCGAAAGCATACGCAGCAGCCTCGGCCACCGCGGCATCCAACCCCGCTGCCTCGACCGTCACCACCGGCACCTCGAACCCGGCCTCGTCGGCCGACAGCACCCGCTGGAACGGCTCACCATCCACCACCGGCAGCACCGTGCGCAGCACCTCGTGCCGCCCCACCACATCCCGCAACGCCTCAGCAATGGCCTCCCGGTCCAACTCCCCGGACAGCCGCAGCGCCATCGGAATGTTGTAGGTCGCACTCGGACCCTCCAACTGCCCCAGGAACCACAGCCGGCGCTGCGCGAACGACAACGGCACCCGCTCCGGACGCACCACCGGAGTCACTCCGGCCCGACCTGCGGTGGCCTGCCCCAGCCAGGCGGCCAGCCCAGCCGGAGTGGCCGCCTCGAACAGCACCCGCAACGGCAACTCCACACCCAGCACCGCACGCACCCGGCTCACCAACCGCATCGCCAGCAGCGAATGACCACCCAGCGAGAAGAAATCGTCCTCGACCCCGACCCGCTCCAGCCCCAGCACCTGCGCAAACGCCTGGCACAGCAACTCCTCCCGCACCGTCGCCGGAGCCCGACCCGCACCCGCCGCATACTCCGGCGCCGGCAACGCCCTGCGATCCAGCTTGCCGTTCACCGTCACCGGCAGCGCATCCAGCACCACCACCGCCGACGGAACCATGTAGGACGGCAACTGCTCACCCGCGAACTCCCGCAACGGTGAAACGAGTTCGTCCGACGGCGTGTCCGAGCCGGCCGGAACCACATACGCCACCAGGCGCGTATCGCCCGGGACGTCCTCGCGAGCGACGACCGCGACCTGGGCCACAGCGGGGTGAGCGGCCAGGACGGCCTGCACCTCGCCCGGCTCGATCCGGAAGCCGCGGATCTTCACCTGGTCATCGGCACGGCCCAGGTAGACCAGCTGACCATCGGCGTTCCAGCGGACCCGGTCACCCGTGCGGTACATCCTCCCTCCTTGCCCGCCATCGGGCTGGGGGTCCCTCCCGGCCTCCCCCAGCCTTCGGCCGGGGGTACCCCCATGGCTGGGGGCGAGGGGCCCATTGCCATCCGCCTCGAACGGCGAGGCGACGAACCGCTCCGCGGTCAGCCCCGCGCGCCTCAGGTAACCGCGCGCCAGACCCGCACCCGCAACATACAGCTCGCCCTCCACGCCCACCGGCACCGGCCGCAGCGACTCGTCCAGCACGTACACCGGGTGTTCGGGAGCGGCCTGCCGATCGGCACCACGCCCGACCCCTGCAACGGCCCGCTCATCGTGGCGCACACCGTAGCCTCGGTCGGCCCGTAGGCATTGACCATCCGCCGGCCCACCGACCACCGCTCGACCAGCTCCGGCGGGCATGCCTCACCCCCCACCACCAGGGTCATCCCGTCCGGCAGCCCGCCCTCGGGCAGCACCGCCAGCCCGGCGGGCGGCAACATCGCATGCGTCACCTGGTGCCGCCGCAACACCTCCACCAGCGCCGGCCCCGGCAGCAGCTCGTCCGCCGCCGCCATCACCAGCCGCGCCCCCAACAGCAGCGCCATGCACGTCTCCCACACGGCCGCGTCAAAGCTCGGCGAGGCGAACTGGAGCACACGGCTGCCCGAGTCCACACCGAACCGCTCGACCTGACTCGCGACCAGCCCGGCGATACCGCGGTGGGAGACCACGACGCCCTTGGGGCGCCCGGTGGAACCGGAGGTGTAGATCACATACGCCGGCGAGGCGAGCGACAGGGGGGCGATGCGCTCCGCGTCCGCCACATCGGCGGCATCCTGGTCCGGTCCGTCCAGGTCGGGCGCGTCCATCAGGATCTGCGGCACCGACACGGGCATGGCACCGGAGGTCGCCTCATCGGTCAGCATGCACACCGGTGCCGCGTCACCGAGCAAGTAGGCGATGCGCTCCGCCGGATAGGCCGGATCGACCGGCAGGTACACCCCGCCCGCCTTCAACACCGCCAGCATCGCCACCACGCCCGCCACCGACCGCGGCAGCGCCACCGCCACGATGCGCTCCGGCCCCACTGCGCGGCCGATCAGACGCCGTGCGAGACGATTCGCCCGGGCATTCAACTCCCGGTAGGACACAGTCAGTTCACCGAACTGAAGAGCCACCGCGTCGGGAGTCGCGGCCACCTGCGCCTCGAACAACCCCGGCAACGTCGACGACGCCACCTCGACCGCCGTGTCGTTCCACTCCTCCAGGAGCAGGCGACGCTCATCCGCACCCAGCACATCCACCGCCGCGAACCGCGACTGCGGAGCCTCCTCCAAAACGGCAGTCAGGTTCGTGACGGCCGCCTGCAACAGCGTGCAGATCTGCTCCGCATCCGCCGGTGCCACCGCTTCGGCGGTCAGGAGGAAGCCACTCCCGTTGTCGTCGACGGACACGCTCACCGGGTAGTTGGTGTGGTCGCTCACGGTCAGCAGCCCGACGCCCTCAACGCTGGGACCACTGCCCTGTACAGCGGTCTCGCTGTGCCGGTAGTTGAAGAGCGAGGTGAACAGCGGGCTGCCACCCGTCAGCCCGCTGGCCTGCTGCGCCAGCGACAGCGGCGCGTGCTCGTGCACCAGCAGCTCGGCCAACTGGCCTCGCATGCCGTCCAGCGCCTCACCCGCACTCTGCCCGTCCAACCGCACCCGCACCGGCAGCGTGTTGAGGAACAGACCCGGCACCCGGTCCGAACCGGCACCCGCGTTCATCCGGCCGAACAGCACCGTACCGAACACCACATCGTCACGACCGCTCACCGCAGCCAGCACCCGCGCCCACGCCAGGTGGAACACCGTGGCCGGGCTCACGCCCTGCCGCCGCGCCACCTCACGGACCCGGCCGGCCACGTCAGCATCGAGGGGAATCGCATAGCGCATGGTGTCGGTGCCGTCACCGTGCACATCCAGCACACCGAAGGGCGCCGTCGTCTCGGTGACGTCACCGAGCAGCTCGGCGAAGTAGCGCTCGTGCTCCTCGCGTGGCACACCGAGGCGGGCCTGGGCGACGAAGTCGCGGAACGGCAAGGGCGCCGGCAACGCGTCGGCACGGCCGGACAGGAACGCCCGCAGCTCCCCGAGCAGCACGTCGTGCGAGGTGTGGTCCTGCACCATGTGGTGGGTTCGCAGCAGTGCCAGCCAGCGGTCACCGCCGGGCTCCGCCGCGATGTGGACCGTCATCAGGGGCGCCCGGGTCAGATCCATCCACGATCCGCCGATCGCCTTCAACTGCTCCACCGGGTCGGGACCCTGCGGGTCCAGCACGACCTCCTGGACCGGCAGTTCGACGTGCCTGGCCACGACCTGCACCGGCTCGGCCAGGCCCTCCCACATGAACGCCGTGCGGTAGATGTCATGCCGGTCGACCACCCACTGCAGAGCCTGAAGGAACTCGTCCACCCGGGCCCGCGAGTCGAATCCCAACACTGACGGCTGCATGTAGACATCCGTCTCGGCTCCCTGATCCGCCATCATGTGGTGGAAGAGGAGGCCCTCCTGGAGCGGGGCCAGCGGATAGACGTCCGCCACATTGGCCGCACCGCCCTCGACCCGCGCCACGATCCGCTCGATCTCCGCCGCAGTAAGCTCCACCAGCGGCAGCATCTCCGGCGTGATCCCGACCGCACCCTCGGAAATCAGGTTCGGCGGCACCACCACCTGGACCGGCCCGGCAGCATCCGCCAGAGCGGCCGGCGTGGGATTGCGCAGCAGGGTGCGGATGGAGATCGACACACCCCGGACCCGCAGGTACTCCACCAGCTTGACGGCCAGCAGGGAGTGACCGCCCAGAGCAAAGAAGTTGTCCTCCACCCCGACGCTCTCCAGCCCCAGGGCGTGTGCGAACGCGGCGCACAGGATCTCCTCCTGCACCGTCTCCGGACCACGGCTCACCCGGGCGTCCTCATCCGCGGTGCCGGAGTCCTCCGGTGCGGGCAGGGCCGCGAGGTCCAGCGCCCCGTCCGACGTCAGCGGCAGCGCATCCAGCACCACCACGGAGGGCACCAGCTGCTCCGCCAGACGCTCGCCGGCGAACTGCCGCACCACGGCTGCCAGCACCGCGTGATCAGCGCCGGAGTCGGCGGGCACGACATAAGCGACCAGCCTCGCGCTGCCTCCGCTGCGGGATGCCCCGCTGTCGTCCGCACCCTGCTCGCGCTCGACCACCGCCAGATCCGCCAAGCCGGGCTGTGCGGCCAGCACGGTCTGCACCTGACGCGCGGTTCGCCCACGCATCAGGACCCGCTCCCGCTCGTCCTCGCCCAGCACCGCGACCGCCGACAACCGCGTCTGCGGCTCGGCCGTGACGGTTTCCAGGGCCCGGACCAGCCACTTCGCCATCCGCTCGACCGTGTCCGCGTCGAACAGGTCAGCCGCCGCAATCAGCGTCCCGCGCAACCCCGCCGGCTGGCCCAGCTCGTCGAAGACCTCCCCGAGCTCCATGTCCAGATCGAACTTCGCCAACCCCGTTCCGGCGGCCTGCCGGCCGACCCGCAGCCCCGGCAGCTCCAGCCCGGACCGGCCAGTGCCGGAGGCCGCGGCGGTGTTCTGCAGGGTGAACGACACCTGGAACAGCGGGTGCCGGGCCAGCGACCGGGTCGGCGCCAACTCCTCCACCAGCCTCTCGAACGGCACATCCTGGTGCTCGAACGCCTCCAGACTGGTCCCCCGGACCCGATCGACCACCTCGTCGAAGGTCGGGTCACCGGACAGGTCGGTACGCACCACCAGGGTGTTGACGAAGAACCCGACCAGCTCGTTCAGCGCCTCATCGGTGCGGCCGGCGATCGCCGCACCGATCGGGATGTCCGTGCCCGCGCCGATCCGGTTCAGGGTGACCGCCAACGCCGCCTGCAGCACCATGAACAGGGTCGCCCCCCGCTCCCGCGCCACCGTCAGCAGGCCTTCGTGCAGCCCTGCGGAGACCTCCAACTCCACTGTGTGACCGCGGTGGGTGGGTGTCGCCGGCCGCGCCAGGTCAGTGGGCAGGACGAGCTCCTCCGGGACCCCGGCCAACGCCTCACGCCAGTACGCCACCTGCCCGGACAGCACACTGTCCGGATCGTCCTCGCTACCGAGCACCTCCCGCTGCCACAACGCGTAGTCCGCGTACTGCACCGGCAACGGCTCGAACGTAGGCATGCGACCGGCAACCCGCGCCGCATACGCCACCGACACATCCCGCGCCAACGGCGCCATCGACCAACCATCCCCGGCGATGTGATGAACCACCACCACCAAAGCATGGTCATCCTGACTCACCGCGAACAGCGTTGCCCGCAACGGGATCTCAGACGAGAGGTCGAAAGCATACGCAGCAGCCTCAGCCACCGCGGCATCCAACCCCGCTGCCTCGACCGCCACCACCGGCACCTCGAAGCCGCACTCCTCCAGCGACAGCACCCGCTGGAACGGCTCACCATCCGCCACCGGCAGCACCGTGCGCAGCACCTCGTGCCGACCCACCATATCCCGCAACGCCTCAGCAATGGCCCCGCGGTCCAACTCCCCGGACAGCCGCAGCGCCATCGGAATGTTGTAGGTCGCGCTCGGACCCTCCAACTGACCCAGGAACCACAGCCGGCGCTGCGCGAACGACAACGGCACCCGCTCCGGACGCACCACCGGAGTCACTCCGGCCCGACCTGCGGTGGCCTGCCCCAGCCAGGCCGCCAGCCCAGCCGGAGTGGCCGCCTCGAACAGCACCCGCAACGGCAACTCCACACCCAGCACCGCACGCACCCGGCTCACCAACCGCATCGCCAGCAGCGAATGACCACCCAGCGAGAAGAAGTCATCCTCCACCCCGACCGCGGGCAGCCCGAGCACCTGTGCGAACGCCTCGCACAGCATCCGCTCCTGCTCGGTGGCCGGCTCCCGACCCGCACCGGCGGCAGCCGCGAAGTCCGGCGCCGGCAGCGCACGGCGGTCGAGCTTGCCATTCACCGACAGCGGCAGCGCATCCAGCACCACCACCGCCGACGGAACCATGTAGGACGGCAACCGCTCACCCACGAACTCCCGCACCAGCACGCCAAGTTCACCAGAGACATCCACGGCCGTCACAACATAGGCCACCAGACGCTTGTCACCCGGCACGTCCTCACGCGCCACCACCACAGCCTGAACGACCTGCGGATGCGCGGCAACCGCCGCCTGCACCTCACCCAACTCGATCCGGAATCCACGGACCTTCACCTGCTCATCCGCACGCCCCAGATACTCGATCTCACCATCCCGACTCCACCGCACCAAGTCACCCGTGCGATACAACCGCTCCCCCGCCGCACCGAACGGCGACGCCACGAAACGCTCCGCCGTCAAACCCGCACGACCCAGATACCCACGCGCCAACCCCGCACCCGCCAGATACAACTCACCCGCCACACCCGCGACCACCGGCTGCAACGACCCGTCGAGCACATAAGCGCGCGCATTGGCGATCGGCCGCCCGATCGGCACCGCACCCGCCACCTCACCCTCGGCGAACCACGCCGTCGAGTACACCGTCGCCTCGGTCGGACCATAGATGTTCGCCACCCGCACCCCCGGCAGCGCACCACGAATCGCCGACACCGCATCCGCCGTCAACGCCTCACCCGCCAGCACCACCGTCCTCGGCGCCACCGACAACCCCTCACCCGCCAAGACCTGCGCGAACGCCGACGGCACACCACTGACCAGCGACACACCCCACTCGGTACGCCCACCATCGGCCAGCGCCAGCAGATCCGGCACCACCTCCACCGAACCACCCGACACCAACGGCCCGAACAACTCGAACACCGACACATCGAAGTTGAACGACGTCGACACCAACACCCGCTCGAAGTCACCACCCCCGAACACACCCGACGCCCACGACAACAACGCCGCCACCGAACGATGCTCGACCACCACACCCTTCGGCCGACCCGTCGACCCCGACGTGTAGATCACATACGCCGGATGCGCCAAACCCAACGGCGCCAACCGCTCCGCATCCGACAGCACATCAGCCGACAGACCCGCCAACGAGGCCACCGTCTCCGGAGCATCCAGCACCACCGACCGCACCGAACCCGGCACCACCGAGACCGTAGCCCCCGACACCAACGCCACCACCGGCAACGCATCCGCCACCATGAACCCGATCCGCTCCACCGGATACCCCGGATCCACCGGCAGATACGCACCCCCCGCCTTCAACACACCCAACAACGCCACCACCGCATCCACACCACGCGGCAGACACACCGCCACCACCGACTCCGGACCAACCCCCTCACCCACCAGCAAACGCGCCAACCGGTTCACCCGCGCATCCAACTCCGCATACGACACCTCGACACCCTCGAACACCACCGCCACCGCACCCGGCGTCCGCACCACCTGCGCCGCAAACAACTCACCAACCGTCGCACCGACCACCGGCGCAACCGTGTCGTTCCACTCCTCCACCACCAGGCGGCGCTCCGCCGCACCCAGCACGTCCACCGCCGCGAACCGCGACTGCGGAGCCTCCTCCAAAACGGCAGTCAGGTTCGTGACGGCGGTCTGCAACAGCGCGCAGATCCGCTCCGGATCGGCCGGTGCCACCGCTTCGGCGGTCAGGAAGAAGCCACCCCCATGTCGTCGACGGACACGGTCACCGGGTAGTTGGTGTGGTCGCTCACGGTCAGCAGCCCGACGCCCTCAAGGCTGGGACCACTGCCGCGTGCGGCGGTCCCGCTGTGCCGGTAGTTGAAGAGCGAGGTGAACAGCGGGCTGCCGCCCTGGATGCCGCTCGCCTGCTGTGCCAGCGACAGCGGCGCGTGCTCGTGCACCAGCAGCTCGGCCAGCTGGCGCCGCATACCGTCCAGCGCCTCACCCGCACTCTGCGAGTCCAACCGCACCCGCACCGGCAGCGTGTTGAGGAACAGACCCGGCACCCGGTCCGAACCGGCACCCGCGTTCATCCGGCCGAACAGCACCGTACCGAACACCACATCGTCACGACCGCTCACCGCAGCCAGTACCCGCGCCCACGCCAGGTGGAAGACGGTGGCCGCACTGACGCCCTGGCGCCGCGCCAACTCACGCACCCGGCCGGCCACGTCATCATCGAGGAAAATCTGGCAGCGCATCGCGGCGGTGCCGTCACCATGAACATCCAGCACACCGAAGGGCGCCGTCGTCTCGGTGACGTCGCCCAGCAGCTCGGCGAAGTACCGCACGTGCTCCTCGCGCGGCACACCGAGGCGGACCTGGGCGACGAAGTCCCGGAACGGCAGGGGCGCCGGCAGCGTGTCGGCACGGCCGGACATGAACGCCCGCAGCTCCCCCAGTAGCACGTCCAGCGAGGTGTGGTCCTGCACCATGTGGTGGGTTCGCAGCAGTGCCAGCCAGCGATCGCCGCCGGGCTCCGCCGCGATGTGGACCGTCATCAGGGGCGCCCGGGTCAGATCCATCCACGACCCGCCGATCGCCTTCAACTGCTCCACCGGGTCCGGACCCTGCGGGTCCAGCTCGACCTCCTGGACCGGCAGCTCCACCCGACGCGACACCACCTGCACCGGCTCGCGCAGCCCCTCCCACACGAACGCCGTGCGGTAGATGTCATGCCGGTCGATCGCCCACTGCAGAGCCTGAAGGAACGCGTCCACCCGCTCCCGCGAGTCGAATCCCAAAACCGACGGCTGTACATAGACATCCGTCTCGGCGTCCTGATCAGCCATCAGGTGGTGGAAGAGGAGGCCCTCCTGGAGCGGGGCCAGCGGGTAGACGTCCGCCACATTGGCCGCGCCGCCCTCGACCCGCGCCACGATCCGCTCGATCTCGGCCTTGGTCAGTTCCACCATCGGCAGCATCTCGGGCGTGATCTCGACGGCGCCCTCGGGGATGAGGTTCGCGGGTACCACCACCTGGGCTTGCCCGGCCCTTCGGCCAGACCGGCCGGCGTCGGCGTCTCAAAGAGCGCCCGCACCGCCACAGACACACCCCGGACCCGCAGGTACTCCACCAGCGACACCGCCAGCAGCGAGTGGCCGCCCAGCGCGAAGAAGTCGTCCTCGACACCGACGCTCTCCAGACCCAGCACCTGTGCGAACGCCTGGCACAGGACCTCCTCCTGCACCGTCGCCGGCGCCCGACCCGCACCCGCACCCGCCGCATACTCGGGCGCCGGCAACGCCTTGCGGTCCAGCTTGCCGTTCACCGTCACCGGCAGCGCGTCCAGCACCACCACCGCCGACGGCACCATGTACGCCGGTAGCCATCCAGCCACGAACTCGCGGACAGACGAGGCGAGTTCGGCAGTGTCGCCGTCCGCGACGACGTACGCGACCAGACGCTTGTCACCCGGGGCGCCCTCGCGCACCACGACGGCCGCCTGCGCGACCTGCGCGTGCCCGGCCACCACCGACTGGACCTCACCCGGCTCGATCCGGAACCCGCGGATCTTCACCTGGTCGTCCGCGCGGCCCAGGTACACCAGCTGACCATCGGCGTTCCAGCGAACCCGGTCACCCGTGCGGTACATCCTCCCGCCATCCGCCTCGAACGGCGAGGCGACGAACCGCTCCGCCGTCAAACCGGCACGCCCCACATACCCGCGCGCCAACTGCACACCTGCCAGATACAACTCACCCTCGACACCCACCGGCACCGGGGACAGCGAACCGTCCAGCACATACACCCGGGTGTTGGCCACCGGCCCACCGATCGGCACCACCGCACCGTCACCCGCCGTGCAGCGCGCGGCCGTGACGTCGACGGACGCCTCGGTGGGCCCGTACAGGTTGAACAGCGGCACACCGTCCAGCAGTTCGAGGAACCGGTCCCGCAACGGCGCCGCCAGCGCCTCACCACTGCAGAACACCGCCCGCAGACCCGTGCAGTCAGCGGCCGCCGGCTCACTCAGGAACGCCTCCAGCATCGACGGCACGAAGTGCGTCACCGTGATGTTCTGACGCTGGATCAACTCGGCCAGGTAGGACGTATCCCGGTGACCACCCGGACGCGCCACCACCAGCGCCGCACCCTGCACCAACGGCCAGAAGAACTCCCACACGCTGACGTCGAACCCGAACGGCGTCTTCTGCAACACCCGATCGGCGACTGACAGCCCGTACTCCTCCTGCATCCAGGCAAGCCGGTTCACGATCCCCGCATGCGGCACCGCAACACCCTTCGGGCGCCCGGTGGACCCCGACGTGAAGATCACATACGCCGGATGCGCAGGCAACACCTCCACCACGGGAGCCTGTACCGACAGACCGGCCAACTCCGAGACGACCAGCGGGTGGTCGACCAGGACCCGGGCCACATCGTCAGGCACCGACGCCTCCAGCGCGGTGGTGCTGAGCACGCACACCGGCGCGGCGTCGGCGAGGACGGCCTCGATGCGACCGGCGGGGTACTCCGGGTCCACCGGCAGATACGCGCCACCGGCCTTCAGCACGGCCAGCAGCGACACCACCAGCTCCACGCCGCGCTCCATCAGCACCGCGACCACCGACTCCGGACCAACCCCTCACCGACCAGCAACCGCGCCAACCGGTTCGCCCGCCCATCCAACTCCGCGTACGACACCTCCACACCCTCGAACACCAACGCCACCGCATCCGGCGTCCGCACCACCTGCTCCGCGAACAACCCCGGCAACGTCGCATCCACCAACGGCCGAGCAGTGTCGTTCCACTCCTCCACCACCAACCCACGCTCAACCGCACCCAGCACATCCACGGCACTCAACCGTGTCCCCGGCTGCGCCGCCACCGTCTCCAGGACCTGGACCAACCAGCCCGCGATCCGCCGCACCGTCTCCGCATCGAACAGGTCAGCCGCCGCAATCAGCGTGCCGCGCAACCCCGCCGGCACACCCTGCGCGTCAAGGACCTCACCAAAACTCACTTCCAGGTCGAACTTCGCCGGCAGTGCGCCCACGGCAAGTGCCCCAGGCCGCAACCCGGGCAACTCCAACGCCGCCGAAGCCGTGTTCTGAACGGTCAACATGACCTGGAAGAGCGGGTGCCGGGCCAGCGACCGGGTCGGCGCCAACTCCTCCACCAGCTTCTCGAACGGAACGTCCTGGTGCTCGAACGCCCCCAGGCTGGTCTCCCGGACCCGGTCGACGAGCTCGTCGAAGGTCGGGTCACCGGACAGGTCGGTACGCACCACCAGGGTGTTGACGAAGAACCCGACCAGGTCATTGAGCGCCTCGTCGGTGCGCCCGGCGATCGCGGAACCGATCGGGATGTCCGTGCCCGCACCGATCCGGTTCAGGGTGACCGCCAACGCCGCCTGCAGCACCATGAACAGGGTCGCCCCCCGCTCCCGGACCAGCGCCATGAGTCGCTGGTGCGTCTCGGCAGAGACGGCCAGCTCCACACCCTCGCCGCGGTGCGAAGCCGCCGCCGGACGCCGGCGGTCCACCGGCAGCTCCAACTCCTCCGGCGCCCCGGCCAGCGCCCCACGCCAGTACGCCACCTGCCCGCCAACGCACTGCCCGGATCGTCCTCACTCCCGAGCACCTCCCGCTGCCACAACGCGTAGTCCGCGTACTGCACCGGCAACGGCTCGAACGCAGGCACGCGACCGGCAACCCGCGCCGCATACGCCACCGACACATCCCGCGCCAACGGCGCCATTGACCCTCCGTCCCCAGCGATGTGATGAACCACCACCACCAACGCATGGTCATCCCGATCCACCGCGAACAGCGTCGCTCGCAACGGGATCTCGGACGAGAGGTCGAAGGCATACGCAGCAGCCCCGGCCACCGCGGCATCCAGCTCCGCTGCCCCGACCGCCACGACCGGCACCTCGAACCCGGCCTCCTCGGCCGCCAGCACCCGCTGGTACGGCTCGCCGTCCACCACTGGGAACACCGTGCGCAGCACCTCGTGCCGCCCGACCACATCCCGCAACGCCTCAGCCAGGGCGCCCCGATCCACATCCCCGGTCAACCGCAGCGTCATCGGAATGTTGTAGGTCGCACTCGGACCCTCCAACTGCCCCAGGAACCACAGCCGACGCTGCGCGAACGACAGCGGCACCCGCTCCGGACGCACCACCGGCACCAACGCCGCACGACCCGCGCCGGCCTCACCCAGCCACGCCGCGACCGCGGCAGGAGTCGGCCGCTCGAACAGCGCCCGCAGCGGCAGCTCCACACCCAGCACCGCACGCACCCGGCTCACCAACCGCATCGCCAGCAGCGAGTGTCCGCCGAGGGTGAAGAAGTCGTCCTCGACACCGACCGCCGGCAGGCCGAGGACCTCGGCGAACGCCTGGCACAGCAACTCCTCCTGCACCGTCGCCGGACCCCGACCCGCACCCGCCACATACTCCGGTGCGGGCAGGGCCTTGCGGTCCAGCTTGCCGTTCACCGTCAACGGCAGCTCCTCCAACACCACCACCACCGACGGCACCATGTAGGACGGCAACCGCTCAGCCACGAACTCACGGACCGCACCGGGAAGTTCATTGCCAGCAACGTCGGCGCCCACCACGTAGGCCACCAGGCGCGGGTCCTCACCCGCCTGGTCCTGACGGGCCACGACCACGGCCTGCGCCACCCGCGGGTGCCCGGCCACCACCGCCTGCACCTCACCCGGCTCGATCCGGAAACCACGGATCTTCACCTGCTCATCCGCACGCCCCGCGAACACCAACTGCCCGTCCACGCTCCACCGCGCCCGGTCACCCGTGCGGTACATCCGCCCACCATCACCGAACGGCGACGCCACGAACCGCTCCGCGGTCAGACCGGAACGACCCACATACCCACGCGCCAACTGCCCACCCGCGATGTACAACTCACCCGCCACACCCACCGGCACCGGCCGCAAACTGCCATCCAGCACGAACAGCCGCGTGTTCGCCACCGGCGCGCCCATCGGCACCACCGAACCCGAACCGTCCACCCGCCCGGCCGTCACCATCACCGTCGACTCGGTCGGACCATACGTGTTCACCAACCGCCGATCCGCACCCCACACCCGCGCCTGCTCCACCGAGATCGGCTCCGCACCCACCAATACCGTCGACAGACCCGGCAGTT
Source organism: Kitasatospora acidiphila (assembly GCF_006636205.1). Lineage (NCBI taxonomy): Bacteria > Bacillati > Actinomycetota > Actinomycetes > Kitasatosporales > Streptomycetaceae > Kitasatospora > Kitasatospora acidiphila. The sequence continues at coordinate 2,335,949 of NZ_VIGB01000003.1, forward strand.
CAGCAGGATCCAACACAGCCAGCAGCGACGGCACCACACTCGCCGCCTCAACCCCCACCTCACCCAGCATCTTCACCAGCAAACCCGCATCAGCCCGCTCCGAGGCCGACGCCACCACCAACGTCCCACCCGCCGACAACGTCAACACCACATCCAACACCGAGGCGTCGAAGCTGAACGACGCGAACTGCAGCACCCGCATCCCCACCTGCACACCCAGGTGCGGACCCAACGCCACCGCCATCCCCGCCACCGCACCATGGGAGACCGCCACACCCTTCGGCACACCCGTCGACCCCGACGTATAGATCACATACGCCAACTGACCAGCCGTCACCTCAACCTCGGGAGCCGTGGACCGCTGCGCCGCCACCTCCGGCCCGGCCACATCCACCCCACCCTCACCCACCACCAGACAGGCACCACTGTCCGCCACCATGAACGCCAACCGCTCCGCCGGATACTCAGGATCCAACGGCACATACGCCGCCCCCGCCTTCCACACACCCAAGATCGCCGCCACCATCTCCACACCCCGCGGCAGGCACAACCCCACCACCGACTCCGCACCCACACCCCGACCGATCAGGTAATGCGCCAACCGGTTCGCCCGCACCTCCAACTCGCCATACGACAGCTCCACACCCTCACACACCACCGCCACCCCACCCGGCAACTCCACCGCCCGCCGCGCCACCAACCCCGGCACCAGCGAACCAACCCCCGCCACCGACCCGTTCCAGTCGGTCAGAACCAGAGCACGCTCCGCCTCACCCAGGACGCCGATCTCTCCCAGCCGCGTCTGCTCCGGGGCATCCTCCAGGGCCGCGACCAGATTGCCCAGGCAGGTGTGCAGCAGCAACCCCACCTGCCGCGGGTCGATCGAAGCCACCGCATCGACAGTCAGGCCGAACCCCGTCTGATCATCGTCGACGGCAACGCTCAGGGGGTAGTTGGTCAGATCCCGCGCGGAGTGCACGCCGACGCCCTCGTAGCTGGAACCGGTGTCCCGCGCGGCGGCCTGACTGTGCCGGTAGTTGAAGATCGAGGTGAACAGCGGGCTGCCACCCGTCAGCCCGCTGGCCTGCTGCGCCAGCGACAACGGCGCATGCTCGTGCACCAGCAGCCCCGCCAACTGGTGCCGCATCCCGGACAGCGCCTCAGCCACGCTCTGCCCGTCCAACCGCATGCGCACCGGCAGCGTGTTGAGGAACAAACCCGGCACCCGATCGGCACCCGCCCCGGAGTTCATCCGACCGAACAGCACCGTACCGAACACCACATCGTCCCGGCCGCTGACCACACCCAACACTCGCGCCCACGCCAGATGGAAGAGGGTAGCCGCACTGACACCCCGGCTCCGCGCCAACTCACGGACTTTGCTTGACAGTTCACTGTCCATTTGGAGGCGTGCCTGGTGGGTGGTGCTGCCGTCGCCGTACACGTCCAGCACACCGAACGGCGCCGTCGTCTCGGTGACGTCGCCGAGCAGCTCGGCGAAGTACCGCTCGTGCTCCTCGCGCGGCATACCCAGGCGGGCCTGGGCGACGAAGTTGCGGAACGGCAGCGGCTGCGGCAACGCGTCGCCCCGACCGGACAGGAACGCGGAGAGCTCCTCCAGCAGCACGTCCATGGTCGTGTGGTCCTGCACCGTGTGGTGCACCCGCAGGAGCACCAGCCACCGACCGTCGGGCGCGGCAGCCACGTGCAGGTCGATGAGCGGTGCCCGGCCGAGGTCCATCGACGAACCGCCGACCGCCATCAACTCGCCGACAGGATCGGCGCTCTGCGCGTCCAGCAGCACCTCCACGACCGGCACCACCGCCTGCCGCCAGACCACCTGCACCGGCTCGCGCAGTCCCTCCCACACGAACGCCGTGCGGTAGACGTCGTGCCGGTCCACCACCTGCTGCAGCGCACCGGCGAAGGCATCCACCCGCTCCCTCGAGTCGAACCCGAGCACCAGCGGAAACACATAGGTGTCCGTTCCGCCGTTCGCGAGCATGTGGTGGAACAGCATGCCTTCCTGCAGCGGCGCAAGCGGATACACATCCGCGACATTGGCGGCACCGCCCTCGACCGTGGCCACGATCCGCCCGACCTCGGCGGCGTCCAGATCCACCAGGGGCAGCATCTCCGGCGTGATCTCCCGCGCGTCGACGGGAATGGCGTTCGCCGGCACCACGACCCCTTCGGAGCCCTGTGCGGCTGCCAGCCCGGCCACCGTCGGCGTCTCGAAGAGCGCACGCACCGCTACGGACACACCGCGCGCCCGCAGACGCTCCACCAGGGCCAACGCCAGCAGCGAATGGCCGCCCAGCGCGAAGAAGTCGTCATCGACCCCGACCGCCGGCAGGCCGAGAACCTCCGCGAACGCCTCGCACAGGATCTCTTCCCGCACAGTGACCGGCGCCCGACCCCCACCCGTCACGTACTCGGGCGCCGGCAGGGCCTTGCGGTCCAGCTTGCCGTTCACCGTCACCGGCAGCGCGTCCAGCACCACCACCGCCGACGGCACCATGTACGCCGGCAACCGCTCACCCGCGAGCTCCAGCAACAGCGACACGAGTTCGTCCGACGGCGTGTCCGAGCCGGCCGGAACCACATACGCCACCAGGCGCGTATCGCCCGGGACGTCCTCGCGAGCGACGACCGCGACCTGGGCCACGGCAGAGTGGGCGGCCAGGACGGCCTGCACCTCGCCCGGCTCGATCCGGAAACCGCGGATCTTCACCTGGTCATCGGCACGGCCCAGATACACCAGCTGACCATCGGCGTTCCAGCGGACCCGGTCACCCGTGCGATACAACCGACCGCCATCGCCGAACGGCGAGGCCACGAACCGCTCCGCCGTCAGACCGGCACGCCCCACATACCCGCGCGCCAGCTGCACACCGGCCAGGTACAGCTCACCCTCGACACCCACCGGCACCGGGGACAACCGCTCGTCCAGCACATACACCCGGGTGTTGGCCACCGGCCCACCGATCGGCACCACCGCACCATCACCCACGGCGCAGCACGCGGCCGTGACGTCGACGGACGCCTCGGTGGGCCCGTACAGGTTGAACAGCGGCACACCCGCAAGCAGTTCGAGGAACCGGTCCCGCAACGGCGCCGGCAGCGCCTCACCACTGCAGAACACCGCCCGCAGCCCCGTGCAGTCAGCAGCCGCCGACTCCCGCAGGAACGCCTCCAGCATCGACGGCACGAAATGCGTCACCGTCACCCGCTGCTCCCGGATCAGCCCGGCCAGATACCCCGGGTCCCGGTGACCACCCGGACGGGCCAGCACCAGCGCCGCACCCTGCACCAACGGCCAGAAGAACTCCCACACGCTGACGTCGAACCCGAACGGCGTCTTCTGCAGCACCCGATCCCCGGCCGACAGACCGGACAACTCCTGCATCCACGCCAGACGGTTCACGATCCCCGCATGCGGCACCACCACACCCTTCGGCCGACCCGTCGACCCCGACGTGAAGATCACATACGCCGGATGCGCAGACAACACCCCAACCTCCGGCACGCCTGCCGGCAGACCGGCCAACTCCGCGGCCACCGCAGGATCGTCCACCGCAACCCGGGCCACGCCATCCGGCACGACCCCGGTCAGGGCGGTGGTGCTGAGCACACACACCGACCCGGCATCCGCCAGAATCGCCGCGACCCGCTCCGCCGGGTACTCGGGATCCACCGGCAGATACGCACCACCAGCCTTCAGCACCGCCAACAGCGACACCACCAGCTCCACGGAGCGCTCCATCAGCACCGCGACCACCGACTCCGGACCAACCCCCAGCCCGACCAGCAACCGCGCCAACCGGTTCGCCCGCGCATCCAACTCCGCGTACGACACCTCGACACCCTCGAACACCACCGCCACCGCATCCGGCGTCCGCACCACCTGCTCCGCGAACAACCCCGGCAACGTCACATCCACCAGCGGCCGAGCAGTGTCATTCCACTCCTCCACCACCACCCGACGCTCATCCGCACCCAGCACATCCACGGCACTCACCCGCGTCCCCGGCTGCGCCGTCACCGTCTCCAGGACCTGAACCAACCAGCCCGCGATCCGCTCGGCCGTGTCCGCGTCGAACAGGTCAGCCGCCCCGATCAGCGTGCCGCGCAACCCCGTCGGCACACCCTGCGCATCGAACTCCTCACCCGCGATCACTTCCAGGTCGAACTTCGCCGCCAGCTCGCCCACCTCTCCGGGCAGCTGACCGATGCGCACCCGGGTCGGGTCCTGGCCGGCTCCGCCGCCCGCTACCACCGGGGCGTTGTTCTGCAGGGTGAGCATGACCTGGAACAGCGGGTGACGTGCCATCGAACGGGCTGGGGAAAGATCCTCCACCAGCTTCTCGAACGGCACGTCCTGGTGCTCGAACGCGCTCAGACTGGTCTCCCGGACCCGGTCGACGAGCTCGCCAAAGGTCGGGTCACCGGACAGGTCGGTCCGCACCACCAGGGTGTTGACGAAGAACCCGACCAGGTCATTGAGCGCCTCGTCGGTGCGCCCGGCGATCACAGAGCCGATCGGGATGTCCGTGCCCGCACCGATCCGGTTCAGGGTGACCGCCAACGCCGCCTGCAGCACCATGAACAGGGTCGCCCCCCGGTCCCGGGCCAGCGTAGCCAGCCGCCGGTGCGTCTCGGCGGGAACCCGTAGCTCCACGCTCTCGGCCCGCTTCGAGGCCACCGCCGGACGCGGCCGGTCGGTCGGCAGGTCCAGCTCCTCCGGGACCCCGGCCAACGCCTCACGCCAGTACGCCACCTGACCGGACAGCACGCTGTCCGGGTCGTCCTCGTCCCCGAGCACTTCCCGCTGCCACAGCGCGTAGTCCGCGTACTGCACCGGCAGCGGCTCGAACGCAGGCACCCGGCCCGCGGCCCGCGCGGCGTAGGCCATCGAGATGTCCCGCATCAGCGGGCCGAAGGACCAGCCGTCTCCCGCGATGTGGTGGATCACCATCAGCAGGACGTGCTCGTCCGGGCCCGTTCCGAAGAGCGAGGCCCGGATCGGGATCTGCGTCGCGAGATCGAACGTCTCAGCCGCCGCAGCCGCCATCGCCGCGGCCAGGTCCGCCGGGTCCAACTCGGCGGTCGCCAGCTCGAAGCCGGTCTCCTCCGTCTTCAGGATCCGCTGGTACGGCTGCGAGTCGACCACCGCGAACACCGTGCGCAGCACCTCGTGGCGCCTGATGACATCCCGCAACGCCTCCGCGACTGCCTGCCGGTCCAGCTGACCGGTCAGGCGCAGGGCCACCGGCATGTTGTAGGCCGCGTTCGGACCATCCAGCTTGTCAATGAACCACAGCCGACGCTGCGCAAACGACAACGGAATCATCAGTACTCCCCCTGGTTACGCATCGGCCGCAGTGCGGGCCTTGCCTTCTTCTTCTGTCCAGCCTGATCCGAGAGCCACTTGGCGAGCCCGGCCGGCGTCGGTGCCTCGAACAGCACCCGGATCGGCACCTCGATGCCCGACACCGCGCGCACGCGGTTCGCCAACTTCGTCACCAACAGCGAGTGGCCGCCCAGTGCGAAGAAATCGTCCTCCGCGCCGACCACGGACAACCCGAGGACGTTCGCGAAGGCCTCACACGCCAACTCTTCCTCCGCGTTCGCCGGCCCACGGCCCGAACCCGCGACCACCGCGTAGTCCGGCGCGGGAAGCGCCTTGCGGTCCAACTTGCCGTTCACCGTCACCGGCAACGCGTCCAGTACCACCACCGCCGACGGCACCATGAACTGCGGAAGGCGCTCGGCGACATGCCTGCGCACCGCTTCCGCGAGCTCGGCACCGCCGACCTCACCCGTCTCCGCCACCACCGCCGGTTCGGCGGCCACCAGGTAGGCGACCAGTCGCGTGTCACCCGGAGTGTCCTCACGGGCGACGACCGCGGCCTGCGCCACGCCCGGATGCTCCGCGACCACGGCCTGGACCTCTCCCAGCTCGACGCGGAACCCGCGGATCTTCACCTGCTCGTCCACACGCCCCGCGAACACCAGCTGCCCGTTCGCAGTCCACCGTGCCCGGTCGCCCGTGCGGTACATGCGCTCACCGTTCGAGAACGGCGATGCCACGAACCGCTCCGCGGTCAGACCCGGGCGCTGCGCGTACCCGCGCGCCAGCCCGGGGCCGGCCACGTACAGGTCGCCCGCCACGCCCACCGGCACCGAGGCCAGCGAGGCGTCCAGCAGGTACACCCGGGTGTTGACGATCGGCGTGCCGATGGTCGGCTCCTCCTGCGGCCGCAGGGGCGCCGAGATCGCGGCGGCCACTGTCGTCTCGGTCGGCCCGTACCCGTTCAGGAAGCGCCGCCCGTCGGCCCACTGCGCCACCACGTCCGCACTCAGCGCCTCGCCCACCGCGGCCACCGTCGACAGCGACGGCAGGCTGCGCGGGTCCATCGCCCCGAGGGCCGCCGGCGGCGCGATCAGGTGCGTGACCTGGTGACGGTCCACCAGGGCCGCCAAGTCCGGCCCCGGCAGCAGCTGCTGAGAGGTTCCCAGCACCAGTCGGCCGCCGTTGCAGAGCGCCATCAGCACCTCGAAGACGATGCCGTCGAAGCCCACCGAAGCGAACTGCAGGACCCGGCTGTCGCTGTCGAAGGCGAAACGCTCGACCTGTGTGCGGATGAGGCTCGCGACACCCGCGTGCGAGACGACCACGCCCTTGGGGCGTCCGGTCGAGCCGGAGGTGTAAATGACGTACGCCGCGTTCTCCGGCAACAGCCTGGTGGGGTCGGCGTCGGCCGGAGCCGGGACATCGGCCTCGGCCGCGCCCACCGCGTTCCCGTCCAAGACCAGGACCGGAAGCCCCGACGCAGCCAGCGAGCGCTCCAGCGCCTCGGTGGTCAGCACACACGCCGGCCGGGTGTCCGCCAGCATGAACGCGACCCGCTCAGCCGGGTGTGAAGGATCGATCGGCAGGTACGCGCCGCCCGCCTTCCACACCGCCAGGAACGCCACCACCAGCTCCACCGAGCGGTCGGCCAGCACCGCCACCAGCGACTCCGGGCCCACCCCCTGGCCGATCAGCCGGTGTGCCAGGCGGTTCGCCCGGGCGTTCAACTCCGCGTACGACAGCCGCACGTCCCCGAACTCGACGGCGATCGCCTCAGGGGCCCGGGCCACCTGGGCCGCGAACAGCTGCGGCACGGTGGCGGGCGAGACTGCCTGCGCCGTGGCGTTCCACTCCTCGACGACCTGACGGCGCTCCGCCGGATCGAGCACGTCCACGGTTGCGACCCGCGCCGCGGGAGACTCCACCAACGCGGTCAACACCCGCACGAACCGCGCCCCGAGACGCTCCGCCGTCGCCGCGTCGAACAAGTCCGCCGCTGCCAGGAGCACACCCCCCAAGCCGGCCGGCCCACCCTCGGCGTCGAAGGCCTCACCCAGGCTCAGGTCCAGGTCGAACTTGCCGAACACCGGACCGGCGGACACCCGTCCGACGCGCAGACCGGGCAGCTCCAGCCCTGCCGACCCCGCGTTCTGGACGGTCAGCATCACCTGGAACAGCGGGTGCCGTGCCATCGAACGGGCCGGGGAAAGCTCCTCCACCAGCTTCTCGAACGGCACGTCCTGGTGCGCGAACGCCCCCAGGCTGGCCTCCCGGACCCGCTCCAGCACCTCGTCGAAGGTCGGGTCACCGGAAAGGTCGGTCCGCAACACGAGCGTGTTGATGAAGAACCCGACCAGGTCGTCCAGCGCCTCGTCGGTGCGCCCGGCGATCACCATCCCGATCGGGATGTCCGTTCCCGCACCCAGGCGGTTCAACGTCACCGCCAATGCCGCCTGCAGCACCATGAACAGGGTCACCCCCCGCTCCCGGGCCACCTCCAGCACCCGCGCGTGCAGCTCGGCCGGAGCCTCCAGCAGCACCTCGTGCCCACGGTGCGAGGCGACCGCCGGGCGCCGGCGATCGGTCGGCAGCTCCAACTCCTCCGGCGCCCCCGCCAACGCCTCCCGCCAGTACGCCACCTGCCCGGACAGCACACTGTCCGGGTCCTGCTCGTCACCGAGCAACTCCCGCTGCCACAACGCGTAGTCCGCGTACTGCACCGGCAGTGCAGCCCAGTCGGGCTCCCGGCCCTCCAGTCGAGCGGCGTACGCCGTAGAGATGTCCCGCGCCAGCGCACCGGTCGACCAGCCGTCACTGGCGATGTGGTGCACCAGCACCACCAGCACGTGCTCCTCCGGCGCCACCACGAATACCGTCGCCCGCAGCGGAATCTGCGTGGCCAGATCGAACAGGTGGCCCGAGGCCTCGGCCACCGCCGCATCCAGCCCGTCCGGCTCGACCGCAACAACCGGCACCTCGAACCCGGCCTCGTCGGCCGCCAGCACCCGCTGGAACGGCTCGCCGTCCACCACCGGGAACACCGTGCGCAGCACCTCGTGCCGACCCACCACGTCCAGCAGCGCTTCTGCGAGGGCCTCCCGGTCCAACGCTCCGTTCAGGCGCAGCGCCATCGGAATGTTGTAGGTCGCACTCGGACCCTCCAACTGCCCCAGGAACCACAGCCGACGCTGCGCGAACGACAGCGGCACCCGCTCCGGACGCACCACCGGCACCAACGCAGTGCGGCCCTCGCCGGCCTCAACCAGCCACGCCGCGACCGCGGCAGGCGTCGGCCGCTCGAACAGCACCCGCAGCGGCAGCTCCACCCCCAGCATCGCACGCACCCGGCTCACCAACCGCATCGCCAGCAGGGAGTGGCCACCGAGAGCGAAGAAGTCGTCCTCCATACCGACCCGGTCCAGGCCCAGGACCTGCGCGAACGCCTGGCACAGCAACTCCTCCTGCACCGTCACCGGACCCCGACCCGCACCGACCAGACCCGTGTAGTCCGGTGCGGGCAGGGCCTTGCGGTCCACCTTGCCGTTCACCGTCAGCGGCAGCTCGTCCAGCACCACCACCACGGAGGGCACCATGTGCTCCGGCAGCCGCTCACCGAGGTAACCGCGCACCGCCTCGGCGATCCCCACCGCCTCGTCCTCATCGGCAACCACGTACGCCACCAGGCGCCTGTCCCCCGGCACGTCCTCGCGCACCATCACCGCAGCCTGCGCCACCTGCGGATGCCCGGCCACCACAGCCTGCACCTCACCCAACTCGATCCGGAACCCACGGACCTTCACCTGCTCATCCGCACGCCCCAGATACTCCAGCCGGCCATCCGCAGTCCAGCGTGCCCGGTCCCCCGAGCGGTACATGCGCTCACCCGCACCGAACGGGCAGGCGACGAACCGCTCCGACGTCAACCCCGCACGACCCAGATACCCCCGAGCCAACTGCGCACCCGCGATGTACAACTCACCCGCCACACCCACCGGAACCGGCTGCAAACTGCCATCCAGCACGAACAGGCGGGTGTTGGCGATCGGACGACCGATCGACACCGTGTCGGCGATGTCCTGGCCCGCGGTCAGCTCGAAGACACAGCAACCCACCACCGTCTCCGTGGGCCCGTACTCGTTCACCACCACCGAGTCGGGAACCCGCGCCAGCCAGGCCCGGACGTCGGCGCCGTGCAGCGCCTCACCACCCACCACCAGACGACGCGTCGAACCCACAGCCTGCTCGTCCGACACCAGCTCCGCCAGCAACGGCAGATGACCCGGCACCGCCTTCACCAACCCGAACCCGCCCCGGCCAGCAAGCAGTTCGGCCAGGCCCTCCGCACCACCAGCCGCACTCGCCACCACCGGCGAACCCGACGCCAGCGGCACCACCACACTCGTCACCGTCAAGTCGAACGACAACGACGAATGCAGCGGCGCACCACCACCCCCCTCCATCCCATACGCCCCAACCGCCCACCGCACATAGTTCGCCAACCCGCCATGCGTGACCGCCACACCCTTCGGCCGGCCCGTCGACCCCGACGTATAGATCACATACGCCAACTGCCCAGGCAGCACATCGAGTTCAGGAGCCGTGGAGGGATGAGCAGTCAACTCCAGAGCAGCCAGGTCAAGTCCACCCGTCCCCAGCACCACCCGCGCGCCACTGTCCGACACCATGAACGCCAACCGCTCAGCCGGATACTCCGGGTCCAACGGCACATACGCCGCCCCGCCTTCCACACCCCCAGCATCGCGGCAACCATCTCCACACCACGCGGCAGACACAACCCCACCACCGACTCGGCACCCACACCCTGCGCCCGCAGGTAATGCGCCAACCGGTTGGCCCGAGCGTCCAGTTCAGCGAACGACACTGCCACGTCATCGGCCACCACCGCCACCGCATCCGGTGTCCGCGCCACCTGCGCCGCGAACAACCCCGGCACCAACCCAGAACCGAACTCCACCCCCGTCCGATTCCACTCCTCCACCACCAGGCGACGCTCCGCCTCACCCATCACATCCACCGCCGACAAGCGCAACTCCGGCGCCTCGTCCAGAACGGCGACGAGGTTGGCCAGGGTGGCGTGCAGCAGCTCGCAGATCTGCTGTGCGTCGGCCGGTGCCACCGCCTCGACGCTCACTGCGAACCCGGTGGTGCGATCGTCGATGGACACGCTCACGGGGTAGTTGTTGTGGTCGCTCGCGCCCATCAGCCTGACGCCCTCAAGACTGGGACCGGTCCCCTGAGCCGATGCCTGGCTGTGGCGGTAGTTGAAGATCGAGGTGAACAGCGGGCTGCCACCTGCCACTCCACTCGCCTGCTGCGCCAGCGACAGCGGCGCGTGCTCGTGCACCAGCAGCTCGGCGAGCTGGCGCCGCATGCCGTCCAGCGCCTCGGTCGTGCTCTGCCCGGCGACCCGGACGCGCACCGGAAGGGTGTTGATGAACAGACCCGGCACCCGGTCCGAACCGGCACCGGCGTTCATCCGGCCGAACAGCACCGTGCCGAACACCACATCGTCACGGCCCGACAGCGACGCCAGCACCCGCGCCCACGCCAGGTGGAACACCGTGGCGGCGGTCACTCCCCGGTCCCGTGCCACGTCCCGGATGCGACTCGCCAATTCACTGTCCACCGGCAGCTGCACGCGCACCAAGCCGGTGCCGTCACCGTGCACGTCCAGCGCACCGAAGGGCGCGGTCGTCTCGGTGACGTCGCCGAGCAGCTCGGTGAAGTAGCGCTCGTGCTCCTCGCGCGGCACACCGAGGCGGGCCTGGGCGACGAAGTCGCGGAACGGCAGCGGCTCCGGCAGCGTGTCGGCACGGCCGGACATGACCGCCCGCAGCTCCCCGAGCAGCACGTCCATGGTCGTGTGGTCCTGCACCAGGTGGTGGATCCGCAGCAGGGCCAGCCAGCGGCCACTGCCGGGCTCCGCCGCGATGTGCACGCGGATCAGCGGCGCGCTGGCGAGATCCATCCAGGCCTCGCCCAGCGCGGTCAACTGCTCGACCGGCTCGGGGCCCTGCGGGTCCAGCACGACCTCCTGGACCGGCAGCTCCACCCGACGCGACACCACCTGCACCGGCTCGGCCAGGCCCTCCCACACGATCCCCGTGCGGTAGACGTCATGCCGGGCGATCACCTGCCGCAACGCGTCCAGGAACGCCTCCACCCGCTCCCGGGAGTCGAACCCGAGCACGAACGGCACCGCGTACACATCGGCCTCGCCGCCGTCGCGGTCGGCGAGCAGGTGGTGGAAGAAGAGCCCCTCCTGGAGCGGGGCCAGCGGATAGACGTCCGCCACATTGGCCGCGCCGCCCTCGACCTTCGCCACGATCCGCTCGATCTGCGCCGCGGTGAGCTCCACCAGCGGCAGCATCTCCGGCGTGATCTCGACGGCACCCTCGGGAATCAGGTTCGCCGGCACCACCACCTGGACCGGCCCGGCAGAATCGGCCAGACCGGCCGGCGTCGGCGTCTCGAAGAGCGCCCTCACCGAGACCGACACGCCTCGCGCCCGGAGATTCTCCACCAGGGAGACCGCGAGCAGCGAGTGTCCGCCCAGCACGAAGAAGTCGTCGTCGACACCGACTCGGTCGAGTCCGAGGACCTCGGCGAACGCCTGGCACAGGAGCTCCTCCTGCACCGTCGCCGGCGCCCGACCAGTGCCCGCCGCGTACTCCGGTGCCGGCAAGGCCTTGCGGTCCAGCTTGCCGTTCACCGTCAACGGCAACTCCTCCAGCACCACCACCGTCGACGGAACCATGTAGGACGGCAACCGCCCAGCCACGAACTCCCGCACAGCGGTGGACAGTTCGGTGCTGTCGCCATCCCCGACGACGTAGGCAACCAGGCGCGGGTCCTCACCCGCCCGCTCCTGACGGGTCACGACCACGGCCTGCGCCACGCTCGGGTGCTCGGCCACCACCGCCTGGACCTCGCCCGGCTCGATCCGGAAACCACGGATCTTCACCTGCTCATCCGCACGCCCCGCGAACACCAACTGCCCGTCCACGCTCCACCGCGCCCGGTCACCCGTGCGGTACATCCGCCCACCATCACCGAACGGCGACGCCACGAACCGCTCCGCCGACAGCCCCGCACGACCCACATAGCCACGCGCCAACTGCCCACCCGCGATGTACAACTCACCCGCCACACCCACCGGCACCGGCCGCAGATGCCCATCCAGCACAAACAGCCGCGTGTTCGCCACCGGCGCGCCCATCGGCACCACCGAACCCGAACCGTCCACCCGCCCGGCCGTCACCATCACCGTCGACTCGGTCGGACCATACGTGTTCACCAACCGCCGCCCCGCACCCCAAGCGCGCGCCTGCTCCACCGAAATCGGCTCCGCACCCACCAACACCGTCGACAACCCCGGCAGCTCAGCAGGATCCAGCACCGCCAGCAGCGACGGCACCACACTCGCCACCCCAACCCCACCCCGCGCAGCATCTTCACCAGCAGACCCGCATCAGCCCGCTCCCCCGCCGACGCCACCACCAGCGTCCCACCCGCCGACAACGTCAACACGACATCCAACACCGAGGCGTCGAAGCTGAACGACGCGAACTGCAGCACCCGCGTCCCCACCTGCACACCCAGGTGCGGACCCAACGCCACAGCCATACCAGCCACCGCACCATGAGTGACCGCCACACCCTTCGGCCGACCCGTCGACCCCGACGTATAGATCACATACGCCAACTGAGCCCCAGTCAGATCCACATCGGGCGCCGTGGACGGCTGAGCCGCCACCTCCGGCCCGGCCACATCCACCCCGCCCTCACCCACCACCAGACAGGCACCACTGTCCGACACCATGAACGCCAACCGCTCCGCGGGATACTCCGGGTCCAGCGGCACATACGCCGCCCCCGCCCTCCACACACCCAGGATCGCGGCAACCATCTCCACACCGCGCGGCAGGCACAGACCCACCACCGACTCGGCACCCACACCCCGACCCACCAGGAAATGCGCCAGCCGGTTCGCCCGCGCATCCAACTCCGCATACGACAGCTCGACACCCTCACACACCACCGCCACAGCGTCAGGCAACTCCGCAGCCCGCCGCGCCACCAAGTCCGGCACCAGCGAACCAACCTCCACCGACGGACCATTCCAGCCGGTCAGGACCAGAGCACGCTCAACCTCACCCAGCACATCCACCGAAGCAAGACGCGTACCAGGCGCCGCAGCGACCTCGTCCAACACCCGGACCAGCCAGTCACCCATCCGCCGCACGGTCTCCGCGTCGAACAGGTCCGCAGCGGCGAGCAGCGAACCGCGCAGACCAGCCGGCCGGCCCTGCTCGTCGAAGACCTCACCAAGGCTCACATCCAGGTCGAACTTCGCGGGCAGCACCCGGGGGGGCCCGGGAGCGGGCCGGGCCGCAGGCCGGGCAGCTCCAGCCCGGCCGAGCCGACGTTCTGGACGGTGAGCATGACCTGGTGCAGCGGATGCCGAGCCAGCGAGCGCACCGGCGCGAGTTCCTCCACCAGCCGGTCGAACGGCACGTCCTGGTGGCCGAAGGCACCGAGAGCGGCCCCGCGGACCCGCTCCAGCACCTCGGTGAATGTCGGGTCGCCGGACAGGTCGGTGCGCACCACCAGGGTGTTGACGAAGAACCCGATCAGGTCGTTGAGCGCCTCGTCGGTGCGCCCGGCGACCGGCGAGCCGATCGGGATGTCGGTGCCGGCGCCCAGTCGGTTGAGGGTGACCGCCAATGCCGCCTGGAGCACCATGAACAGGGTCGCGCCCTGTTCCCGGGCCAGCGCGGTCAGTCGCTGGTGGGTCTCGGCGGAGACGGTCAGCTCCACACTCTCGCCGCGGTGGGAGGCGACCAACGCCCGCAGCCGGTCGGTCGGGAGCTCCAGCTCCTCCGGCGTGTCGGCCAGCGCCGCCCGCCAGTAGGCCAACTGGCCGGAGAGGACACTGTCCGGGTCGCTCTCGTCCCCGAGCAACTCCCGCTGCCACAACGCGTAGTCCGCGTACTGCAGCGGCAGCGCCGCCCAGTCCGGTACCTGACCGGCCAGCCGAGCCGTGTAGGCGGCCGACAGGTCCCGCGCCAGCGGACCGGTGGACCAGCCGTCGGCGGCGATGTGGTGCATCACCACGGCCAGTACGTGATCCTCCGGGCTCAGCGCCAACAGCGTCGCCCGCAACGGTAGCTCTGCCGCCAGATCGAAGGCGTGCCCAAGCGCCTCGGACACGGCAGAGGCCAGCTCCTGCGGCGCCACCTCGACCACTGCCAGCTCGAATCCGGCCTCCTCGACCGGCAGCACGCGCTGGTAGGGCTCGCCGTCCGCCGCCGCGAACACGGTCCGCAGCACCTCGTGGCGGTCGACCACGTCCCGCAACGCCGCAGCCAGGGCCTCCTGGTCCAGCTCCCCGGTCAGCCGCAGCGCCATCGGGATGTTGTAGGTCGCACTCGGACCCTCCAACTGCCCCAGGAACCAGAGTCGCTGCTGGGCGAAGGAGAGCGGGATCCGCTCGGGTCGCACGCGGGCGGCCGGCGCCAACCGGCCCGGTGCCGCTTCCGCCAGCCGGGCCGCCAGGCGGGCCGGCGTCGGCGCCTCAAAGAGCACCTGCGGCAGCAACTCCACATCGAGCAGGGCACGAACCCGGCTCATCAGCCACATGGTGAGCAGCGAGTGACCGCCCAGGGCGAAGAAGTCGTCGTCCACGCCGACGCTCTCCAGGCCCAGGACATGGGCGAACGCCCCGCAGAGGATCTCCTCCTGCATCGTGACCGGGCTGCGGCCGGTGCCGACCGTGATGTCCGGGGCGGGCAGGGCCTTGCGGTCCAGCTTGCCGTTCACCGTCACCGGCAGCGCGTCCAGCACCACCACCGCCGACGGCACCATGTACGCCGGCAGCCTCTCACCCGCGAGCTCCAGCAACAGTGAGATGAGTTCGTCCGACGGCGTGTCCGAGTCGGCCGGAACGGCGTACGCCACCAGGCGCATGTCGCCCGGGACGTCCTCGCGAGCGACGACCGCGACCTGGGCCACGGCAGAGTGGGCGGCCAGGACGGTCTGCACCTCGCCGGGCTCGATCCGGAAACCGCGGATCTTCACCTGGTCATCGGCACGGCCCAGATACACCAGCTGACCATCAGCGTTCCAGCGGACCCGGTCACCCGTGCGGTACATCTGCTCGCCGCTGCCGAACGGGCAGGCCACGAACCGCTCCGCTGTCAGACCGGCACGCCCCACATACCCGCGCGCCAACTGCACACCGGCCAGGTACAGCTCACCCTCGACACCCACCGGCACCGGGGACAGCGAACCGTCCAGCACATACACCCGGGTGTTGGCCACCGGCCCACCGATCGGCACCACCGCACCATCACCCACGGCGCAGCGCGCGGCCGTGACGTCGACGGACGCCTCGGTGGGCCCGTACAGGTTGAACAGCGGCACACCGTCCAGTAGTTCGAGGAACCGGTCCCGCAACGGCGCCGCCAGCGCCTCACCACTGCAGAACACCGCCCGCAAACCCGTGCAGTCGACAGCCGCCGACTCCCGCAGGAACGCCTCCAGCATCGACGGCACAAAGTGCGTCACCGTGATGTTCTGACGCTGGATCAACTCAGCCAGATAGGCAGGCTCACGGTGACCACCGGGGCGTGCCAGCACCAGCGCCGCACCCTGCACCAACGGCCAGAAGAACTCCCACACGCTGACGTCGAACCCGAACGGCGTCTTCTGCAGCACCCGATCCCCGGCCGACAGACCGGACAACTCCTGCATCCACGCCAGACGGTTCACGATCCCCGCATGCGGCACCGCAACACCCTTGGGCCGACCCGTCGACCCCGACGTGAAGATCACATACGCCGGATGCGCCGGCAACACCTCCACCACGGGCGCCTGCACCGGCAGACCCGCCAACTCCGAGACGACCAGCGGGTGGTCGACCAGGACCCGGGCCACATCGTCGGGCACCGACGCCTCCAACGCAGTGGTGCTGAGCACGCACACCGGCCCGGCATCCGCCAGAACCGCCGCGATACGACCGGCCGGATACTCCGGATCCACCGGCAGATACGCACCACCAGCCTTCAACACCGCCAACAGCGACACCACCAGCTCCACGGAGCGCTCCATCAGCACCGCGACCACCGACTCCGGACCAACCCCCAGCCCGACCAGCAACCGCGCCAACCGGTTCGCCCGCGCATCCAACTCCGCGTACGACAGCTCCACCCCCTCGAACACCACCGCCACCGCATCCGGCGTCCGCGCCACCTGCGCCGCGAACAACCCCGGCAACGTCGCATCCACCAGCGGCCGAGCAGTGTCGTTCCACTCCTCCACCACAAGGCGACGCCCGGCGGCGTCCAGCACCGCCACGTCGGCGAGCCGCGACTCGGGCGCGTCCACGAGCGAGGCGGCGAGGTTTTCGACGGCGGCGTTCATCAGGGCGCAGATCTGCTCGGCATCGGCCGGAGCCACCGCGAGCACGCTGAACGAGAAGCCGGTGCCGAGGTCGTCGACCGAGACGCTCAGTGGGTAGTTGGTCCGGTCCTGCGAGGTGAGCATCGTGATGCCCTCGAGGGCCGTGCCCGGCTCCGGAGCCGCGACCTCGTTGTGCCGGTAGTTGAAGATCGAGGTGAACAGCGGGCTGCCGCCCGTCACCCCGCTCGCCTGCTGCGCCAGCGACAGCGGCGCGTGCTCGTGCACCAGCAGTTCAGCCAACTGCCGCCGCACTCCGGACAGCGCCTCGGCCACGCCCTCCACACCCACCCGCACGCGCATCGGCAGGGTGTTGAGGAACAGCCCCGGCACCCGGTCCGAACCGGCACCGGAGTTCATCCGGCCGAACAGCACCGTGCCGAACACCACATCGTCACGGCCCGACAGCGATGCCAGCACCCGCGCCCACGCCAGGTGGAACACCGTGGCCGCGCTGACACCGTTCGAGCGTGCCAGATCACGGACACGAGCCGCGAGTTCGCCCTCCACGTGGAAGCGCGCATGGGCCGTGGTGGTGCCGTCGTTGTGCACATCCAGGATGCCGTAGGGCGCCGTCGTCTCCTCGATGTCACCGAGCAGTTCGGCGAAGTAGCGCTCGTGCTCCTCACGCGGCACGCCCAGGCGGGCCTGCGCCACGAAGTCGCGGAACGGCAGCGGCTCGGGCAGCGAGGCACTGCGACCGGACAGGAACGCGCGGAGCTCCGAGACCAGCACGTCCAGCGTGGTGTGGTCCTGCGCCAGGTGGTGGATCCGCAGCAGCGCCAGCCACTGGTCGCCGCCGGGCTCGACCGCTATGTGCAGGCTCATCAGCGGTGCACGGTCCAGGGCCATCCGCGAGACGTCCAGGGTGCGCATCTGCTCGACCGGGTCCATACCCTGCGGGTCCAACTCAACCTGCTCAACCGGCAGGTCGACCCGCCGGGCGACCACCTGCACTGGCTCCGCCAAACCCTCCCAGGCAATGGCCGTGCGGTAGATGTCGTGCCGGTTCACGATCCGCTGCAACGCGCCAACGAACGCATCCAGGCGCTCCCGTGAGGCGAACCGCAGCACAGTCGGCTGGGCGTACACGTCGGCACGGCCGCCGTCGCGGCCGGCCATCAGGGAGTGGAAGAAGATCCCTTCCTGCAGCGGGGCGAGCGGGTAGACGTCCGCGACGTTCGCCGCACCGCCCTCGACCTGTGCGACGACGCGGTCGATCTCGGCCTGGGTCAGCTCCACCAGGGGCAGCATCTCCGGGGTGATCTGCGTGGCGTCCTCGGGGATGAGGTTCGCCGGCACCACCACGCGCTCCGCGCCCGCCGCATCGGCCAGCCTGGCCGGCGTCGGGGTCTCGAAGAGCGCCTTCACCGAAACCGACACGCCCCGCGTCCGAAGGTTCTCCACCAGGGAGACCGCGAGCAGCGAGTGCCCGCCCAGCGCGAAGAAGTCGTCGTCGACACCGACCCGGTCGAGTCCGAGGACCTGCGCGAACGCCTGGCACAGGATCTCCTCCTGCACCGTGGCCGGTGCCCGGCCGGTGCCGGCCAGGCCCGTGTAGTCCGGTGCGGGCAGGGCCTTGCGGTCCACCTTGCCGTTCACCGTCACCGGCAGCGCGTCCAAGACCACGACCGCGGAGGGCACCATGTGCTCCGGCAGACGCTCGCCGAGGTAACCGCGCACCGCCTCGGCGATCCCCACCGCCTCCTCGTCGTCGGGAACCACGTAGGCGACCAGGCGCTTGTCACCCGGCACGTCCTCACGCGCCATCACCGCCGCCTGCGCCACCTGCGGATGCCCGGCCACCACAGCCTCGATCTCACCCAACTCGATCCGGAAACCACGGACCTTCACCTGCTCATCCGCACGCCCCAGATACTCCAACCGCCCATCCGCCGTCCACCGCACCACATCACCCGAGCGATACATCCGCCCGCCACCCACCTCGAACGGCGACGCCACAAACCGCTCCGACGTCAACCCCGCCCGACCCAAATACCCCCGAGCCAACTGCGCACCCGCGATGTACAACTCACCCGCCACACCCACCGGCACCGGCTGCAGATGCCCATCCAGCACGAACAGACGCGTATTCGCGATCGGACGACCGATCGACACCGTGTCACCGATCTCGTCCCCAGCGGTCAGCTCGAAGACACAGCAACCCACCACCGTCTCCGTGGGCCCGTACTCGTTCACCACCACCGAACCCGGAACCCGCGCCAACCACGCCCGCACATCAGCACCGTGCAGCGCCTCACCACCCACCACCAAACGACGCGTCGAACCCGCAGCCTGCTCGTCCGACACCAACTCCGCCAACAACGGCAGATGACCCGGCACCGCCTTCACCAACCCGAACCCACCCCGGCCACCCAGCAGTTCAGCCAGACCCTCCGCACCACCAGCCGCACTCACCACCACCGCCGAACCCGACACCAACGGCACCACCACACTCGTCACCGTCAAGTCGAACGACAACGACGAATGCAACGGCGCACCACCACCCCCGTCCATCCCATACGCATCGACAGCCCACCGCACATAGTTCGCCAACCCGCCATGCGTGACCGCCACACCCTTCGGGCGACCCGTCGACCCCGAGGTGTAGATCACATACGCCAACTGGCCTGCCAGCAAGTCCAGTTCAGGAGCAGTGGCCGGCTGCGCCGCCAAAGCCCCCACCACCAACGGCTCATCCACCGCGATCGTACGAACCCCCGCCCCACCGGCAGCTCGTCCAGCACCTCCTCCACACCCACCAGCACCGACGCACCACTGTCACGCAACATGAACGCCAACCGCTCCGCCGGATACTCAGGATCCAGGGGCACATACGCCGCCCCGCCTTCCACACACCCAAAATCGCGGCAACCATCTCCACACCACGCGGCAGACACAACCCCACCAACGACTCCGCACCCACACCCTGCAACCGCAGATAATGCGCCAACCGATTCGCCCGCACCTCCAACTCAGCGAACGACACCTCCACACCATCCGCCACCACCGCCACCGCACCCGGCACCACAGCCGCCCGCGCCGCGAACAACTCCGGAACAAGCCCCGCCCCGAACTCCACCCCCGTCCGGTTCCACTCCTCCACCACCAAGCCACGCTCAGCCTCACCCAGCACATCCACCGCCGACAACCGCTTCTCCGGTGCCACCTCCAACGCCGCCACCAGGTTCCCCACCGCCGTCTGCAACAGCGCACCGACCCGGACCGGGTCGGCCGGGTCGACCGCGTGCACGGTCAAGTTGAAGCCGGTCCCCTGGTCAGTGACAGCCACGTCCAGCGGGTAGTTCGAGCGCTCCCAGCCATACACCGACTCGACGCCCTCAAAGCCCTTGGCCCGCTTCTTCGCCGCGTCGGCGGAGCCGCTGTGCCGGTAGTTGAAGATCGAGCTGAACAGCGGGCTGCCGGCGGGCACCCCACTGGCCTTCTGGGCCAGCGCCAGCGGCGCGTGCTCGTGCACCAGGACCTCGGCCAGTTGGTCCCGCATCGCGGCAAGTGCCTCGGTCACCGTGGGCTCACCGGTCCGCACCCGCATCGGCAGCGTGTTCACGAAGAGGCCGGCCACCCGGTCGGCGCCCGCACCGGCATTCATCCGACCGAAGAGCACCGTGCCGAACACCACGTCCTCACGGTCGGATACCGCGGCCAGCACCCGCGCCCAGGCCACGTGGAAGATGGTGGCCGCACTCACCCCCAGCCGACGGGCCGTGGTCCGCACCTGCGCCGCCAGTTCGGGGTCGATCGCCAGCTGGGTCACGGCCTGCTCGGTGCCGTCGCCGTGCACATCCAGCAATCCGAACGGCGCCGTCGTCTCGGTGACGTCCCCCAGCAGGCCGTCGAAGTAGCGCTCGTGCTCCTCGCGCGGCACGCCCAGGCGGGCCTGCGCCACGAAGTCGCGGAACGGCAGCGGCTCCGGCAGCGAGTCGCCCTGCCCGGCCTGGATCGCGTCCAGCTCCCGGAGCAGGATCTCCTGCGTGGTGCGGTCGCCCACCAGGTGGTGGATCCGCAGCAGCGCCACCCAGCGCCCGCTCTCGGGCTCGGCACCGATGAACGCCCGGATCAGCGGAGCCTGGGTCAGGTCCATCCAGGACCCGCCGACGGCCAGCAACTGCTGCACGACGTCCCCGCCCTGCGGGTTCAGTGCCACCTCGCGCACCGGCAGCTCCACCCGGCGCGAGACCACCTGAACGGGCTCACGGAGCCCCTCCCACATGATCGCGGTGCGGTAGATGTCGTGGCGGTCGATCACGGCCTGCAGAGCGGTCAGGAAAAGGTCCAGCCGGGCCCGCGAGTCGAAGCGGAGCACGCTCGGCTGCGAGTACACGTCCGTACCCTCGCCGTCCTGACTAGTCATCAGGTGGTGGAAGAAGAGCCCTTCCTGCAGCGGCGCGAGCGGGTACACGTCCGCGATGTTGGCCGCGCCGCCGGGCACCTTGGCGGCGATCCGGGCGATCTCGGCCCCGGTCAGCTCGACCAGCGGCAACATCTCGGGGGTGATCTCGGTGGCACCGGCGGGGATCAGGTTCGGCGGCACCACCACCTGGACCGGCCCGGCAACATCGGCAAGACCGGCCGGCGTCGGATTGCGCAGCAGGGTGCGGATGGAGATCGACACGTTGCGCGCGCGCAGGTACTCCATCAACTTGACGGCCAGCAGCGAGTGTCCGCCCAGCGCGAAGAAGTTGTCGTCGACCCCGACCCTCTTGACCTCGAGGACATGGGCGAATCCCTGGCAGAGGATCTCCTCCTGCAGGGTGGCCGGGCCGCGGCTCTCGTTCTCGTCCGGCCCCGACACGGTCTCCGGCAGGGGCAGTGCTGCCCGGTCCAGGGCGCCGAGCTCCGTCAGTGGCAGCGCGTCCAACACCAGCACGGTCGGCGGCACCAGTTGGCGGGGCAGCCGCTCGGCGGCGAACTCGCGGACAGCGCCTTCGAGTTCGACATCGGCCTGATCGGCGGCGACCACGTAGGCGACCAAGCTGCCGGCCTGGGCGACCACCGCCACCTGAGCCACGCCAGGGTGCCCGGTCAGCACGGCCTGCACCTCACCCGGCTCGACCCGGACCCCGTCGACGAGCAACTGCTCGTCGACACGGCCGAGATGGAGCAGCCGGCCGTCCGCAGTCCAGCGCACCCGGTCCCCGGTGCGGTGGAGCGGCTCACCGTCCACGAACGGGCTCGCCACCCGCTGCTCCGCCCGGCCGGTCCCGGCCACGTACAGCTCACCGGCCACGCCGACCGGCACCGGGCGCAGCAGCTCGTCGAGGACGTACACGCGCGTGTCGCCGACCTGCGCCAGTGCGGTGTCATCACCCGGGTAGCGAGCGGCTGTGACGTCCACCGCGGCCTCGGCCGGCCCGGCCAGCACGTAGCGCGGCGCGGCAGCCGTGTTGACCTGCGAGAGCAGCCACGCCCGCGCATCGGCGTCCAGCACCTCCACGTCGGCGAGACGCGGTTCGGAGGACCCCTCGAGCGCGGTGGCCAGGTTGGCCACCGCGGTCCGGAGCAGCCCGCAGAGCTGCTCGGCGTCGGCCGGGGCCACCGCGTCGACGACCACCGTGAACCCGGTGCCGTTGTCGTTGACCGCAGCGGCGACCGGGTAGTTCGTCCGGTCCCGCGTCGCCAGCACGGTGACGCCCGCCAGACCACCGCTCGTCGCCCGGCCGGAAGCCTGGGTGTGCCGGTAGTTGAACAGTGCCGTGAATAGCGGGCTCCCGCCGGGCACCCCGCTGGCCTGCTGGGCGAGGGCCAGCGACGCGTGCTCGTGCACCAGCAGTTCGGCGAGCTGGCGCCGGATGCCGTCCAGCGCCTCGCTCACGCTCTGCCCGGCGACCCGGACGCGCACCGGAAGGGTGTTGATGAACAGACCCGGCACCCGGTCCGAACCGGCACCGGCGTTCATCCGGCCGAACAGCACCGTGCCGAACACCACATCGTCACGGCCCGACAGCGACGCCAGCACCCGCGCCCACGCCAGGTGGAAGAGCGTCGCCGCACTCACACCGCGCGCACTCGCCAAGGCCCGCAGGCGGAGCGCGAGTTCGTCATCCAGCGCGAGCTGGGCCGTAGCCGCCGGCGCCTCGCCGCCGTGCGTGTCGATCAGGCCGTACGGCGCGGTCGCCTCGGTGACGTCGCCGAGCAACTCGGCGAAGTAGCGCTCGTGCCCGCCCGCCGACGCCCCGAGGCGGGCCTGCGCCACGAAGTCGCGGAACGGCAACGGTTCGGGCAGCCGGTCCTGCTGACCGGACATGAAGGCACCCAGCTCGCCGAGCAGCACGTCCTGGGTGGTGTGGTCCTGCACCAGGTGGTGCACGCAGAGCAGCGCCAGCAGCTTCCCGTCGACCGGCGCCTCGGCCAGGTAGACCCGCATCAGCGGCGCACGGTCCAGCTCCATGGGCGACGCGCTGACGGCCAGCAGCTGCTCCACCGCGCCTGCGCCCTGCGGGTCGAGGGTGACCCTTTCGACCGGCAGCACCGCGCGACGCCAGACCACCTGAACCGGCTCGCGCAGGCCCTGACGCACGATCGCCGTGCGGTAGATGTCGTGCCGGTCCACCACCTGCTGCATCGCGCTCAGGAAGGCGTCCACGCGCTCCTGCGAGTCGAAGCCGAGGACGAACGGGGACACGTAGATGTCATCGCTCTCCTGACCGGCCATCAGGTGGTGGAAGTAGATGCCCTCCTGGAGGGGCGCGAGCGGGTAGACGTCCGCGATGTTCGCCGCGCCGCCCTCCACCTGCGTCACCAACTGCGCGATCTCGGCCTCGCCCAGCTCGACCAGCGGCAGCATCTCGGGGGTGATCCCGGTAGCGTCCTCGGGGATCGCGTTCGCCGGTACCTCCGCGCGCTCCGCGGCGGCGGCCACGGCCAGGCCGGCCGGCGTCGGGGTCTGGAACAGCGCCCGCACGGACACCGGCACACCCTGCACCCTCAGGTGCTCGACCAGGGAGACGGCGAGCAGCGAGTGGCCGCCCAGAGCGAAGAAGTCGTCGTCGACGCCGACCGCGGGCAGCCCGAGGACGTCGGCGAACGCCTGGCAGAGGATCTCCTCCTGCACGGTGGCAGGCGCCCGGCCCGCACCGGCGGCGTACTCGGGCGCGGGCAGGGCCTTGCGGTCCAGCTTCGCGTTGGCGGTCAGCGGCAGTTCACCGAGGACGAGCACGGCCGACGGGACCATGTACTGCGGCAGCCGCTCGGCCACGAACGCCTGGATGCCGCCGACCAGTTCGGACACCTCGGCATCCGGCACGGGCACGACGTAAGCAACGAGCCGCTTGTCGCCGGGGATGTCCTCGCGGGCGATCACCGCGGCCTGCGCCACCGCAGGATGGGTGGCGACCACGGACTCCACCTCGGCCGGCTCGACCCGGAAGCCACGGATCTTCACCTGCTCGTCGGCGCGCCCCACGAACAGCAGCTGCCCGTCGGCGTTCCAGCGCACCTGGTCCCCGGTCCGGTACAGCCGACCACCGGCCGACCCGAACGGGTCCGCCACGAAGCGCTCACCGGTCAGGGCCGGGCGGCCCAGGTAGCCACGCGCCAGACCCGCACCCGCGACATACAACTCACCCGCCACACCCACCGGAACCGGCTCCAGCCGGTCATCCAGCACGTACACCCGGGTGTTGTCCAACGGCCCACCGATCGGCAGCACCGCACCGAGCGCGTCCGGCGAGCCCACCTCGTGCTGGGTGGCGCACAGCGTCACCTCGGTCGGCCCGTACAGGTGCCGCACCACCACACCCGGGCACGCCTCCAGCAGCCGACGCACCGCACCCATCGGCACCACGTCGCCACCGGTCAGCACCTCGCGGACCCCGGCGAAGCACTCCGCATCCCGCTCGGCCAGCACCCGGAACAGACCCGCCGTCACATGCACGTGCGTCACCGCGTAGTCGACGAGCAGCGACCGCAGCACCGCGGCATCCACCGCCACCGGCGGCGCCACCACCACTGCCGCACCCGCCAGCAGGGCGGCCCAGATCTCGTACGACGACGCGTCGAACGCGTGCGGCGCGTGGAACAGCACCCGCGACGAACCCGTCAGCCCCCAGTGCCCGGCCGAAGCCAACTCCACCACATCGCGGTGCGTGGTCACCACGCCCTTGGGCACACCCGTCGACCCGGAGGTGTACATCACGTAGAACGCACCGTCCGGCAGCACACCCGCCGCCGGCACCGGCGCACCGTCCATCGCCGCGAGCCGAACCTCCGACTCCTCGCCGTCCAGGACCAGCACCGGCACCCCGACGCCCTGCGGCACCACCGGCGCACATGCCTGCGAGGTCAGCACACAGACCGGCGCCGCGTCCTGGAACATGAACGTCACACGCTCGGCCGGGTACTCCACATCGACCGGCAGATACGCGCCACCCGCCTTCGCCACTGCCAGCAGCGACACCAGCAACTCGACGCCGCGCTCCAGCACGACCGCGACCACGGACTCCGGCCCGACACCGCAGTCGGCCAGCACCCGCGCCAACCGGCTCGCCCGCGCGTCCAACTCCGCATAGCTGAGCCGGACATCACCGGACACCACCGCCACCGCGTCCGGCGTCCGCATCACCTGCTCCGCGAACAGCTCGCCAACCGTCAGCTCCGGCAGCACACGGTCTGTGGCGTTCCACCCGGACACCAGCTGCGCCCGCTCGGCCTCGTCCAGCACCCGAACCGCCGACAACCGCGTCTGCGGCTCGGTGACAACCGTCTCCACGACCCGCAGCAGCCAGCCTGCGATCCGCTCCGCCGTCTCCGCCTCGAAGAGATCCGCGGCCGCCACCAGGCGACCGCTGATACCGGCGGGCCCGCCGTCGGCATCGAACACCTCGCTCAGGCTCAGGTCCAGGTCGAACTTCGCCGCCGTCGAGTTCCCCGGCAACCCCGACACCTGAAGATCAGGCAGCCGCAGCGTGGCAGCGGCCGTGTTCTGCACGGTCAGCATGACCTGGAACAGCGGGTGCCGGGAGAGCGAACGCGCCGGCGCCAACTCCTCGACCAGCAGGTCGAACGGGACGTCCTGGTGGTCCAACGCGTCCAGGCCGGCCTCGCGGACCTGCTGCAGCAGCTGCGCCATCGTCGGGTCGCCGGACAGGTCGGCGCGGATCACCAGGGTGTTGATGAAGGCGCCGATCAGGTCGTCGAAGGCCTCGTCGGTGCGGCCGGCGACGGCCGCGCCGATCGGGATGTCGGTGCCCGCGCCGATCCGGTTGAGGAGCACCGCCAGCGCGGCCTGGAGGACCATGAACACAGTGGCGCCGTTCTCCTGCGCCACGTCCAGCACTCGCGCGTGCACCTCGGCCGGGAAGTCCAGCACGACCCGGTGCCCCTGGTGGCCGGCCACGGCCGGTCGCGGCCGGTCGGTGGGCAGCTGCAACTCATCCGGTGCCCCGGCCAGTTTCGCGCGCCAGTAGGCGACCTGCTCGGCGAGCACGCCGTCCTCGGCATCAGCTCCATCGAGCAGCTCACGCTGCCACAGCGTGTAGTCCGCATACTGCACCGGCAGCGGCTCCCACCGGGGCTCCTCGCCTTCCAGCCGGGCGGCGTACGCAACGGAGACATCCCGCGCCAGCGGGCCCACCGACCAGCCGTCACTGGCGATGTGATGGATCGTCAGAACCAGTACGAAGTCATCGCCGCCCAGCACGAACAGCCATGCGCGCAGCGGGATCTCGGTTGCCAGATCGAAGACGTGGCCGGTCGCGCCCGCCAGGGCGGCATCCAGTTCCTCCGGCGCCACCTCCCGGACCGTCAGGTCGAAGTCGACCTCGTCGGCCTTGAGGATGCGCTGGTAGGGCTCACCGCTCTCCGCCGGGAAGCATGTGCGCAGCACTTCGTGCCGGCCGATCACATCCCGCAGCGCCTCGGCGAGGGCTTCCCGGTCCAACCTCCCGGTCAACCGAAGGACCATCGGAATGTTGTAGGTCGCGCCCGGACCCTCCAACTGCCCCAAGAACCACAGCCGACGCTGCGCAAACGACAACGGAATCATCGGTTCTCCCCCTGGTTACGCATCGGCCGCAGCACGGGCCTGGCCTTCTTCGTCTGATTGCTGGCTTGGTTCGCGATCCAGGCCGCGATTTCCGCAGGCGTCGGCGCCTCGAACAGCACCGGCAGCGGCACATCCACACTGAGCACCGTCCGCACCCGGCCCACCAGTCGCATCGCCAGCAACGAGTGGCCACCCATCGCGAAGAACCCGTCGTCGACCCCGACCGCTGGCACGCCGAGGACCTCGGCGAACGCCTCGCAGAGGCGCTTCTCCTGCTCAGTCTCCGGTGCCCGGCCCGTGCCCGCGCTCGCCGCGAGGTCCGGTGCGGGCAGGGCCTTGCGGTCCAGCTTGCCGTTCACCGTCACCGGCAGCGCGTCCAGCAGCACAACCGCCGACGGAACCATGTACGCCGGCAGCATTCCGGCTGTGAACTCCCTCAGCCCAGAACCGAGTTCGTCCGGCGAAGCGTCCGAGGCCACCGGGACCACGTACGCCACCAGGCGCGTATCGCCCGGGACGTCCTCGCGAGCGACGACCGCGACCTGGGCCACAGCGGAGTGTGCGGCCAGGACGGCCTGCACCTCAGCGGGCTCGATCCGGAAGCCGCGGATCTTCACCTGGTCATCGGCACGGCCCAGGTAGACCAGCTGACCATCGGCGTTCCAGCGGACCCGGTCACCGGTCCGGTACATGCGCTCGCCCACAGCCCCGAACGGCGAGGCCACGAACCGCTCCGCCGTCAGACCGGCACGCCCCACATACCCGCGCGCCAACTGCACACCGGCCAGGTACAGCTCACCCTCGACACCCACCGGCACCGGGGACAGCCGGTCGTCCAGCACGTACACCCGGGTGTTGGCCACCGGCCCACCGATCGGCACCACCGCACCATCGCTGACGGCACAGCGCGCGGCCGTGACGTCGACGGACGCCTCGGTGGGCCCGTACAGGTTGAACAGCGGCACACCGTCCAGTAGTTCGAGGAACCGGTCCCGCAACGGCGCCGCCAGCGCCTCACCACTGCAGAACACCGCCCGCAGACCCGTGCAGTCAGCGGCCGCCGGCTCACTCAGGAACGCCTCCAGCATCGACGGCACGAAGTGCGTCACCGTGATGTTCTGACGCTGGATCAACTCCGCCAGGTAGGCGGGCTCCCGGTGACCACCCGGACGCGCCAGCACCAGCGCCGCACCCTGCACCAACGGCCAAAAGAACTCCCACACCGACACGTCGAACCCGAACGGCGTCTTCTGCAGCACCCGATCCCCGGCACTGATACCGGACAGCTCCTGCATCCACACCAGACGGTTCACGATCCCCGCATGCGGCACCGCCACACCCTTGGGCCGACCCGTCGACCCCGACGTGAAGATCACATACGCCGGATGCGCAGGCAGCACCCCAGCCTCCGGCGCGTCGGTCGGCAGACCCGCCAACTCCGTGGCCACCGCCCCGTCATCGACCGCAACCTGCGCCACCGCGTCCGGCACCACCCCGGCCAGGGCGGTGGTGCTGAGCACGCACACCGGCGCGGCATCCGCCAGAACCGCCGCGATCCG
Organism: Kitasatospora acidiphila; assembly: GCF_006636205.1. Taxonomy (NCBI): domain Bacteria; kingdom Bacillati; phylum Actinomycetota; class Actinomycetes; order Kitasatosporales; family Streptomycetaceae; genus Kitasatospora; species Kitasatospora acidiphila. The sequence goes on from NZ_VIGB01000003.1 coordinate 2,364,347, forward strand.
CCCGGCCGGATACTCCGGATCCACCGGCAGATACGCGCCACCGGCCTTCAGCACCGCCAGCAGCGACACCACCAGCTCCACGGAGCGCTCCATCAGCACCGCGACCACCGACTCCGGACCAACCCCCAGCCCGACCAGCAACCGCGCCAACCGGTTCGCCCGCGCATCCAACTCCGCGTACGACAGCTCCACCCCCTCGAACACCACCGCCACCGCATCCGGCGTCCGCGCCACCTGCGCCGCGAACAACCCAGGCAACGTCGCATCCACCAGCGGCCGAGCAGTGTCGTTCCACTCCTCCACCACAAGGCGACGCTCATCCGCTCCCAGCACATCCACCGCCGACAACCGCGACTGCGGATCCTCCTCCAACGCGGTCACGAGCTGGAGGAGGCAGGTGTGCAGCATCGTGCCCACCTGCTCCGCATCGGCCGGCGCCACCGCGTCGATGGTCAGGCTGAACCCGTTCCCGTCATCATCGACATTCGCGACCAGGGGGTAGTTGGTGAGCCCTTCGTCTGCAAGGACCCGCACTTCCTCCAACCCGGTGCCCAGACCCGCGCCGAGCTCCGTCGCACCGCCGCGGCCGTTGCGGTAGTTGAAGAGGGCGGTGAACAGCGGGCTGCCGCCCGCCACACCGCTCGCCTGCTGCGCGAGCACCAGCGGCGCGTGCTCGTGCACCAACAGCTCTGCCAACTGCTGCCGCATCCCGGAGAGCGCCTCGCCCACTGCGGAGGCGCCGACCCGCACCCGCACCGGGAGCGTGTTGAGGCACGGGCCCTGGAGCCGGTCGGCACCCGGGCCGGCGTTCAGCCGGCCGAACAGCACCGTGCCGAACACCACGTCCTCGCGGCCGCTCAGCGCGGCCAGCATCCGCGCGAACGCCAGATGGAAGACCGTCGCCGGACTCACGGCCATCCGGCGCGCGATTGCCCGCACTCGAAGTGTGAGCTCAGCCTCCACCGAGGAACGCGCCGATACTGCGGTCGTGCCGTCTCCGTGCACGTCCAGCAGGCCGAACGGGGCGGTGGTCTCGGTGACATCGCCCAGCAGCTCGGCGAAGTACCGCTCGTGCTCCTCACGCGGCACGCCGAGGCGGGCCTGGGCGACGAAGTTGCGGAACGGCAGCGCCTCGGGCAGCGACTCGCCCCGCCCTGTCAAGAAGGCACGCACCTCCCACAGCAGCGCGTCCGTCGTTGTGTCATCCCGCACCAGGTGGTGGATGCGCAGCAGGGCCAGCCAGCCGTCGCCATCCGGTTCGGCGGCGATGTGCACGTCCATCAGCGGGGCACGGTCGAGCTCCATCCAGGCGCCCGCGACGGCCAGCAGCTGCTCCGCCGCATCCGCACCCTGCGGGTCCAGCGCGACTTCCTGGACCGGCAGTTGGGCGTGTCGGGCCACGACCTGGACCGGCTCGCGCAGGCCCTCCCACACGATCGCCGTGCGGTACACGTCGTGCCGGTCGATCACCCATTGCAGCGCCTTCAGGAACGAGTCCAGCCGCTCACGGGAGTCGAACCCGAGCACCGTCGGCCCGGCATACACATCCTGGTCACTCTCACGCCCGGCCTGCATCAAGTGGTGGAAGAAGATGCCCTCCTGGAGCGGGGCCAGCGGGTAGACGTCCGCGACGTTCGCAGCGCCACCGGGCACCTTCGCCACGACCAAGTCGAGCTCGGCCTCGGTCAGTTCCACCAGCGGCAGCATCCCGGGAGTAAGAGCCGTGGCGTCCTCGGGGATGAGGTTCGCCGGCACCACCACCTGCTCCGAACCCGCCTCGACCGCCAACCCCGCCGGCGTCGACGTCTGGAACAACGCCTTCACCGACACCGACACCCCGCGCGACCGCAGCAACTCCACCAACGACACCGCCAGCAGCGAATGGCCACCCAGGGTGAAGAAGTCGTCGTCGACGCCGACGCTCTCCAACCCGAGAACTTCGGCGAACGCCCGACACAGGATCTCCTCCTGCACCGACACCGGGCCCCGGCTCGATACCCCACCCACCGACGCGAAGTCCGGCGCGGGCAGCGCCTTGCGGTCCAACTTCCCGTTGCCCGTCAACGGCAGGGCATCGAGGACCACCACGGCGGAGGGCACCATGTGCTCCGGCAACCGGGCCGCCGCGAACGCGCGCACCGCCCCGGCCAGGGTGTCATCCACGTCCTCCGGGTCGTCCGCGACCACATACGCCACCAGGCGCTTGTCGCCCGGGGCGTCCTCGCGCGCGATCACGGCCGCCTGGGCGACCAACGGATGAGCCGTCAGAACGCCGGCCACCTCACCCGGCTCGATCCGGAAACCACGGATCTTCACCTGCTCATCCGCACGACCCAGGAACACGACCTCGCCATCGGCCGTCCAACGCGCCCGGTCACCCGTGCGGTACATCCGCCCGCCCCGCTCGAACGGACACGCCACGAACCGCTCCGCGGTCAACCCAGGCCGGCGCACATAGCCGCGCGCCACCTGGGCCCCCGCCACATACAACTCGCCCGCCACACCCGGCGCCACCGGATTCAGGTGCTCATCCAGCACGTAGAAACGGGTGTTGGCCACCGGCGAACCCACCGGCACCACCTCACCCGGCACCAGGCGGGTCGTCGCGACACCGATCGTGGTCTCCGTCGGGCCGTAGTGGTTGAACACCGAGCGGCCACCGGCCGCTGCCAGCAACTCCGCCACCCACGACGGCGAAGCCGCCTCACCACCCAGCACCACCGAGCGTCCCGGCAGCACCCGCTCCAACCCACCCGCACCCAACGCCGCCAGATGCGAAGGCACCACCTTCACGAAGTCGATCCGCTGCTCGGCCAGGTAGTCCGCGACCAGACGCGGATCCGTGACCGCCTCCTCGTCGAGAACATGCAGCTCACCACCCGACACCAGGCTCGCGAACAGCACCGTGTTCCCCAGATCGGTGGCCTGCGCCTGCAACAGCGCGTACCGACCACCCTCACCCTCGAAACCGACCCTGGCCGGCACCGAGGCGACATAGTTCGCCAGACCCCCGTGCGTGACGGCCACGCCCTTCGGCCGACCCGTCGAACCCGACGTGTAGATCACATACGCCAGCAACCGCGGATCCACCACCACCCCAGGCGAGGAGGTCGACGCCGCCGCCAACTGCATCGCCGTCAACGTGCCGTCCACCGCCACCAGGCGCACACCCACCGACGGCAGATCCTCCAACACCTCATCGGTGGTCAGCACGAGTTGCGCGCGGGAGTCCTTCACCGTGAACGCGACCCGCTCCGCCGGCTGCGAGACGTCCACCGGCAGATACCCGGCCCCCGCCTTCCACACCGCCAAGATCCCCGCGATCATCTCCACACCACGCGGCAACGCCAACCCCACCACCGACTCCGGACCAACACCCTGGCTGATCAGATAGTGGGCAAGGCGGTTCGCCCGCGCATCCAACTCCGCATACGACACCGACACGCCATCGGCGACAACCGCCACCGCCTCCGGCGTCCGCGCCACCTGCGCCTCGAACACCTGCGGAACCATCAACCCGGATCCGGCCGCAGCGGTGTCGTTCCACTCCGACAGCACCCGGCGACGCTCATCCGCACCCAGCACATCCACCGCGTCGACCCGCACCCCCGGGTCATCCGCCATCGCCGTCAGCACCCGCACCAGGGAGCCCGCGACCCGACCCGCGACACCCTCATCGAACAGATCCGCCGAAGCCGTCAACATGCCCCGGATCCCCGCCGGCGCGCCCTGCGCACCGAACACCTCACCCACGATCACATCAAGGTCGAACTTCGCCATCGCCCGACCCAGCAACAACAGTTCAGCCCCCAGACCAGACAGGTCCAGCGCACCGCCATCCGTTACCAAGCCGGCGTCCTGAAGGGTCAGAACGACCTGGAACAGCGGGTGCCGGGCCAGCGAACGCGCCGGCGCCAACTCCTCCACCAGCTTCTCGAACGGCACATCCTGGTTCTCCAACGCGCTCAGTCCCGCCTCGCGCACCCGCCCGAGGACCTCCTCGAACGTGGGGTCCCCCGACAGATCCGTCCGCACGACCACCGTGTTGACGAAACACCCGACCAGATCGTTCAACGCCTCATCCGTACGCCCGGCGACCGCCGACCCGATCGGGATGTCGACCCCCGCACCCAGCCGGCTGAGCGTCACCGCAACAGCCGCCTGTAGCACCATGAACATGGTCACCCCACGCTCACGCGCCAACTCCGCCAAACGCCTGTGCAGTTCAGCCGGAACATCCAGCTCCACGGTGTGGCCACGGTGCGAAGCCACCGCCGGACGCGGCCGATCGAACGGCAGCGGCAACTCCTCCGGAGCCCCGCCAACGCACCACGCCAGTACGCCACCTGACGCGACAACACGCTCGACGAATCCCCCTCGTCGCCCAGCAACTCCCGCTGCCACAGAGCGAAATCCGCATACTGCACCGGCAGCGGCTCCCACACCGGAGCCACGCCACCCAATCGCGCCGCATACGCCGCCGACAGATCCCGCCCCAGCGGAGCACTCGACCAGCCGTCCATGGCGATGTGGTGCGTCAGCACCATCAGCACATGCTCAACCGAACTCACCGCGAACAGCGTTGCCCGCAACGGAATCTCGGACGACAGGTCGAACGCATACCGACTCGCCTCAAGCAACGCACCCTCGAGCCCCTCCGGCGCCACTTCGACCACCGAGAGCTCGAACCCGCACTCCGCCACACCGAGAACCCGCTGATACGGCTCACCATCGACTGCCGGGAACACCGTCCGCAGCACCTCGTGCCGGCCGACCACGTCCCGCAGAGCCTCCGCGAGGGCCTCCCGGTTCACCTCCCCGGACAAGCGCAGGGCCATCGGAGTGTTGTAGGTCGCGCTCGCGCCCTCCAACTCACCGAGGAACCACAGACGGCGCTGCGCGAACGACAGCGGCACCCGCTCCGGACGCTCCGCCGGCACCACCGCCGGACGCGCTTCGGTAACCGCGGACTCCGCCAGCCAGGCCGCGACCCCGGCCGGTGACGGCACCTCGAAGAACACCTGGAGCGGCAACTCGACGTTCAGGACCGTCCGGATCCGGCTGATCAGCCGGATCGCCGACAGCGAGTAGCCGCCCAGAACGAAGAAGTCGTCGTGGACGCCGACCGTCTCCACACCCAGCACCTGCGCGAACACGCCGCAGAGGATCTCCTCCTGCACCGTCGCCGGACCGCGGCTCACGGTGGTGGAGTGCTCGGGGCGGGCAGGGCCTTGCGGTCCAGCTTGCCGTTGACGGTCAGCGGCAGCTCCTCCAGCACCACCACAGCCGACGGAACCATGTAGGACGGCAACTGTGCAGCCACGAACTCGCGGACAGTGGTGGCCAGTCCGGTACTGTCGCCGTCCCCGACGATGTAGGCGACCAGGCGCTTGTCGCCAGGGACGTCCTCGCTGACGATCACCGCAGCCTGCGCGACCTGCGGGTGCCCGGCCACCACCGCCTGCACCTCACCCGGCTCCACCCGGAACCCGCGGATCTTCACCTGCTCGTCCGCACGACCGGCGAACACCAACTGCCCGTCCGCGCTCCACCGCGCCCGGTCACCCGTGCGGTACATCCTCCCACCCTCGGCGAACGGGCAGGCCACGAACCGCTCCGCCGTCAAACCGGCACGACCCACATACCCGCGCGCCAGCTGCACACCCGCCAGGTACAGCTCCCCGGCGACACCCACCGGCACCGGGGACAGCGAACCGTCCAGCACATACACCCGGGTGTTGGCCACCGGCCCACCGATCGGCACCACCGCACCATCACCCACGGCGCAGCGCGCCGCGGTCACGTCCACCGACGCCTCCGTCGGCCCGTACAGGTTGAACAGCGGCACACCGTCCAGTAGTTCGAGGAACCGGTCCCGCAACGGCGCCGCCAGCGCCTCACCACTGCAGAACACCGCCCGCAGACCCGTGCACTCCCCGGCACCCGGCTCCCGCAGGAACGCCTCCAGCATCGACGGCACGAAATGCGTCACCGTGATGTTCTGACGCTGGATCAACTCCGCCAGGTAGGCAGGCTCCCGGTGACCACCCGGACGCGCCAGCACCAGCGCCGCACCCTGCACCAACGGCCAGAAGAACTCCCACACGCTGACGTCGAACCCGAACGGCGTCTTCTGCAACACCCGATCGGCGACTGACAGCCCGTACTCCTCCTGCATCCAGGCAAGCCGGTTCACGATCCCCGCATGCGGCACCGCAACACCCTTAGGCCGACCCGTCGACCCCGACGTGAAGATCACATACGCCGGATGCGCCGGCAACACCCCAACCTCCGGCGCGCCGGGCGGCAGACCCGCCAACTCCGAGACGACCAGCGGGTGGTCGACCAGGACCCGGGCCACATCGTCGGGCACCGACGCCTCCAGGGCCGTGGTGCTGAGCACGCACACCGGCGCGGCATCCGCCAGAACCGCCGCGATACGACCGGCCGGATACTCCGGATCCACCGGCAGATACGCACCACCAGCCTTCAGCACCGCCAACAGCGACACCACCAACTCCACACCGCGCTCCATCAGCACCGCGACCACCGACTCCGCACCCACACCCCGCCCCACCAGCAACCGCGCCAACCGGTTCGCCCGCGCATCCAACTCCCCATACGACACCTCGACACCCTCGAACACCACCGCCACCGCATCCGGTGTCCGCGCCACCTGCGCCGCGAACAACCCCGGCAACGTGGCGTCCACCAGCGGCCGAGCAGTGTCGTTCCACTCCTCCACCACCAACCGGCGCTCCGCCGGATCGAGCACGTCCACGGTCGCGACCCGCGCCTCGGGAGACTCGACCAACGCGGTCAACACCCGCACGAACCGCGCCCCGAGACGCTCCGCCATCGCCGCGTCGAACAAGTCCGCCGCCGCCAGGAGCTCACCCCGCAAGCCCGCCGGCGCACCGTCAGCGTCGAACGCCTCGCTCAGGTTCAGGTCCAGGTCGAACTTGCCGAGCACCACACCGGTCGGCACCTGTCCGGCGCGCAAACCGGGCAGCTCCAGCCGTGCCGACCCGGTGTTCTGGACGGTCAGCATCACCTGGAACAACGGCTGGCGTGCCATCGACCGGGCCGGCGAAAGCTCCTCCACCAGCTTCTCGAACGGCACGTCCTGGTGCGCGAACGCCCCGAGGCTGGCCTCCCGGACCCGCTCCAGCACCTCGTCGAAGGTCGGGTCACCGGACAGGTCGGTGCGCAACACGAGCGTGTTGACGAAGAACCCGACCAGATCGTCCAGCGCCTCGTCGGTACGCCCGGCGATCGCGGAACCGATCGGGATGTCGACCCCCGCACCCAGCCGACTCAGCGTCACCGCAACAGCCGCCTGCAGCACCATGAACAGGGTCACCCCCCGCTCCCGGGCCACCTCCAGCACCCGCGCGTGCAGCTCGGCCGGGGCATCCAGCAGCACCTCGTGCCCCCGGTACGAGGCGACCGCCGGGCGCCGGCGATCGGTCGGCAGCTCCAACTCCTCCGGAGCCCCCGCCAGCGCCTCGCGCCAGTACGCCAACTGACCGGAGAGCACGCTGTCCGGGTCCTGCTCGTCACCGAGCAACTCCCGCTGCCACAGCGCGTAGTCCGCGTACTGCACCGGCAACGGCTCCCACACCGGCGCCGCACCGCCCAGCCGTGCCGCGTACGCCACCGAGACGTCCCGCAGCATCGGCCCCGTCGACCAGCCATCACCCGCGATGTGATGCACCAGCACCACCAGCACATGCTCCTCCGGCGCCACCGCGAACACCGTCGCCCGCACCGGAATCTCCGCCGACAGGTCGAACGTGTAACCCGAGGCCTCGGCCACCGCGCCGTCCAGCTCCTGCGGCGCCGCCTCGACCACCGCAAGCTCGAACCCGCACTCCTCGGCCGGCAGGATGCGCTGGTACGGCTCACCGTCCACCGCCGGCAGCACCGTGCGCAGCACCTCGTGCCGCCCGATCACGTCCTTGAACGCGGCCGCCAGTGCCTCCTGGTCCAACTCTCCGCTCAGCCGCAGCGCCACCGAGGCGTTGTAGGTCGCGCTCAGACCCTCCAACTGCCACAGGAACCACAACCGCCGCTGCGCGAACGACAACGGCACCCGCTCCGGACGCACCACCGGCACCAGCGCCGCACGCCCTTCGGCAACCGCCGATTCCGCCAGCCAGGCCGCGACCCCGGCCGGCGACGGCACCTCGAAGAACACCTGGATCGGCAACTCGACGCTCAGGACCGTCCGGATCCGGCTGATCAGCCGGATCGCCAGCAGCGAGTGGCCGCCCAGCGTGAAGAAGTCGTCGTCGACGCCGACCTTCTCCACCCCCAGCACCTGCGCGAACACGCCGCAGAGGATCTCCTCCTGCACCGTCGCCGGACCGCGGCCGGCGGCCTTGGCGGTGGCGGACAGGTAGTCCGGAGCAGGCAGGCCGGCGCGGTTCAGCTTGCCGTTGGCCGTCAACGGCAGCACGTCCAGCACCACCACCGCGGAGGGCACCAGGTACCCCGGCAGCCGCTCGGCCAGGAACGCGAGCACGAGCTCACTCAGTCGCACGGCGTCAGCCGTCTCCGGCGCGGCGGCGGGAACGACGTAGGCGACCAGGCGCTTGTCGCCCGGCATGTCCTCACGGACGACGACGGCGGCCTGTGCCACCGACTCGTGCGCGGCCAGCACCGCTTGCACCTCACCCGGCTCCACCCGGAAGCCGCGCACCTTCACCTGCTCATCCGCACGGCCCAGGTGCACCAGTTCGCCGTCGGTGGTCCACCGCACCAGGTCGCCCGTCGCGTACATCCGCTCGCCGGCCGGGCCGAACGGGCAGGCCACGAACCGCTCCGCGGTCAGGCCTGAGCGCCCCACGTAGCCGCGTGCGACCTGCGGACCGGCCACGTACAACTCGCCCACCGCACCGACCGGAACCGGGCTCAGCGACCCGTCCAGCACATAGGCGCGGGTGTTGGCCACGGGCACCCCGAGCGGCACCACGCCCGCGGCAACCGGCTTCCGGTCGAGTCGGCCGGCCACCACACCGATGGTCGCCTCAGTGGGCCCGTAGTGGTTGAACACACCACGGTCACCGGCCACTTCGAGCAGTCCGGCGACCAGCGCCGGCGACGCCGCCTCGCCGCCGAGCACCAGCGCCCCGGCCGGCATCAGGGCGGCCAGGCCGGCTGCCGCGCCCAGCGCCGCCAGGTGCGAGGGCACCACCTTCACGAAGTCGATACGGTTCTCCGACAGGTACTGGGCCACGGCCGACGGATCGGTCACCGCGCCCTCCTGGAGGACGTGCAGTTCACCGCCGGTCGTCAGGCTCGCGAACACCACGGTGTTGCCGAGGTCCGTCACCGTGGGCTGCAGCAGCGCATATCGGCCGCCCGGCGTCCCGAAGCCGACGTGTCCCGGCACCGAGGCCACGTAGTTCGCGAGCCCGCGGTGCGTCACAGCCACGCCCTTGGGCTTGCCGGTCGAGCCGGAGGTGTAGATCACATAGGCCAACTGGTCGGCCATCAAGTCGAGTTCCGGCGCAACGGCGGGTCGTGCGATCAGCTCGGCCAGCACCGTCGGGTCATCCAGGGCGATCGAGCGCACGCCCTCGGCTGCCAGCTCCCCGATCAGCGCCGCTTCGCCCAGCACGTGCCCGGCCCCGCTGTCGGCCAGCAGATGGCCGAGCCGCTCCGCCGGGTACGCCGGGTCCAGCGGCAGGTACGCCGCCCCCGCCTTCCATACCGCCAGGATCGCCTCGATCGCCTGCAGGCCGCGTGGCAGGCACAGACCCACCAGCGACTCCGCGCCGACTCCCTGGGCGACCAGGTGGTGCGCCAACCGATTGGCTCGCGCGTCCAGTTCGGCGTAGCACACCGCCGAGCCGTCGGCTACCACGGCAACCGCCTGCGGCGTCGCGGCCACCTGGGCCGCGAACCGCTGCGGTACCGGCAGGGCCGCGCCGGGCGCCACGGTGTCGTTCCAGGTCTCCAGCACCAGCCGCCGCTCAGCCGGGTCGAGCAGGTCGACGGTGCTGACGGAGGCGGTGGCCGGAGCGCTGCTGAGCCAGTCCAGCACGGCCAGGTACCGGCGACTCGCCGACGACGCCGCTTCGGCGTCGTAGTGCTCGCGGTTCATCTCGATGAGGGTCTGCACACCGCCCCCGGCCGTGTCACTGAACACGTCGATCTTCAGGCCTTCGGCGGGCCCGCTGGAGAGGGCGGTCCGGGTGATCGCGCAGTCGCCGAACCCGATCCGGCGGTCGGCCACCATGACGTCGACGATCATGTCGTACAGCGGGGTGCCGCCGACCCGCTTCAGGTCCCTGAGCAGGTCCGGGTACTGGTAGCGCTGGTGGCGCAGACCGCTCTGCACCGCTCGCTGCGTCTGCCGCGCGAGCTCCTCGACGGACATGCCCGGACGAACCCTGAACCTGATCGGCATGATGTTCGCGGTCATGCCGGGGATGCCCACCTCACGCATGCTCGTGCGGCCACTGGCCGACACTCCGAGCACGACGTCCCGCGCCCCGGTGGACCGGTGCTGGTAGACGGCCGACGCGGCGATCACCAAGCCGGCGAAGCTGACCCGAAGCCGCTTCGCGGCAGCCCGCAGCCGAGCGGTCGCGTCGCCCCCGAGATCCTGCTGGTGGATCACCGGTCGACCGGGCAGGCGCCGCCCCTGCGGCCCGTCGGACGCCGTCTCCTCCGCATGGTCCGAGAACGTCTCCAGCCAGAACTGCCGGTCCCGGTCACGCTCCTGCGAATCCCGGTAGACCTGGTGGGTCTCGATCAGCTCCGACACCGACCGCAAAGCACCCTCGGCCGGATCCCCACCCTCCCGAAGCACCCCGTACACCTGGGACAGCCGCTCAGCGAACTGCGACAGGCCGTTGCCGTCGAGAACGAGGTGGTGAGCACGCTGGTACCACAGGAAGCGATCCGGCCCGAGCGTGAAGAACGCATGCCCCGACAGCGCCCCACCCACCAGCTCCACCGGCGTGTCCAGATCAGCCCGGATCCACTCCTCCGCCACCGCGCGCGGATCAGCCTCCCCCCGCAGATCCGCCACGTGGACCGGAACGTCCCCGGCCTCAGCCAGGAACTGCCGCGGCGTCCCGCCCTCCACACACAGGCGCAGGCGGAAGGCCTCCGCCTCCTGCACCGTGCGGCGCAGCGCACGCACGAAGAGATCCACGTCGAGTTCGCCGTGGATCTCCGTGTATTCACCGATGTTGTACGCCGGATTGTCAGGCGCGAGCTGCTGCGCGTACCAGACCCCGAGCTGGCCGGACATCAGGTCCCACGAACCCTGTTCGGACGCACCCATTCTCGTATCCCTCAATCGATCGACGCACTCTGGAAGAACAAAGGCAGGACGCTGAACCACGGCACCGGGACCGCGCGAATCAACCAAACCGGCCCAGGACCCCGTCGGACCCCGCCGCTGGCAGAACAAACCCGCACTAGAAACCCTGCAGACCCTTAAGGCCCTTTAGACCGACGGCAGTTCGGCCGCTAAGCCGGCCAGGTGAACGGTCAGAGCCGCAACTGTGTCGACATCCCAGACCAGGGTGGGCTCCACGGTCACACCCAGCTTGTCCTCGATGTCCCCGCACAACGCGAAGGCGTACACCGACTCCAACCCGTACTCGGCGAGCGAGACCTCCGGATCGATCTCCCCCACCGGCGTCTCCAGGTAGTAGGCCACCCGCTCCATCAACCACCGCTCGATGTCCTCGCCCGACACCCGCACACCCACTTCCCGACCAGTCATCGAAGTCCCCTTCTCATCCCGAAACATGACGCGCGGACAGGTCGAGGAGCCGCCGGTCCTGGAAGCGCTCGACAGCGATGTCGAACAGCGCCTGCTCGGCACTCGCGCGCTCGTCCGGAGTGAGCACCGGGGCGCCACCGAGGCGTCCGGAGAGCCGGTCGAGGATCCCGAGGAGCGCCGCCTCCTGCTGACGGTCATCGCTGCGCCAGACCGCGAGCGCGGCGGCGGCGGCGAGCAGCACCGTGTAACGGTCGGCCACCGCGTAGGCCTCCGGAGAGGCACCGATCGTGAGGTCCGAGGGCGCCAGGACGGCGCACTGGCCGCGCAGCGCGAGCACCTCGTCCCTGAAGCGCACCGCGAACCGACCGATCGGGCTCCCGGCCGACTCGCGCTCGGCGGTCTCGGCCAGCACGCCGATCAGCCCGTCACCGGACAGCATGCCGACAGCGAGCTGGTCGAAGTCCAGCGGCGGCAGATCCGCGCCGAGGTCGAACAGCTGCTGGGCGGCGGCCGGATCGGCCAGCCAGGACTTCCGGGCCAGCCGGGGCAGTTGCGGCAGGATCAGCACCAGGCAGGCGGAGCGCGAGATGTGGGCGAAGGTGGCCGGGGCGGCGTCCCTGACGAGCTTCTGGAACATCGCGTAGGAGCCCTCGCGGAGGTAGCCCTGGGCCCCCAGGACCGCTCGCAGATCCTCGAAGGCGTCCAGCAGGATCCGTGAGGTCAGGTACTTCACGGCCGGCGCGTAGAGCAGCGTGGTCTCCGGGGCCAGGTGCAGCGCCCGGAGTCCGACGCCGCAGAAGGCGTCGATGGCCAGCAGGTCGGCGAAGACTCGTGCGAGGACGGCGCGCACATAGGGCAGGTCGGCGGCGAAGCCACCGTAGAGGCGCCGCTCGTGCACGCATTCCAGCGCCAGACGCAGCGCGGTGTCCAGCGGCCCGAGGAGGATGGCCGGGAGCACCACTCGGCTGAGCTGGTAGGCCCGCAGGGCGTTCTCGATGCCCTGGCCGGGCCGGCCGAGCATCGCGTTGCCGGGGATCGGGCAGTCGGAGAACCGCAGTCCGCCGAGTTGCACTCCGTTCATGCCGGAGCTGGGGAACCGCGGCAAATCCAGCACGCGGTCGGCCGGCAATTCGGCCCGGGTGACGAAGAACTGGCTGTGGCTGCGGCTGCCCGCGACCTCGCTGGTCCGTGCGAAGAGCACCATGGCTTCGGCACGGCGCAGATTGCCGATGACCTCCTTGCGCCCGGTCAGCAGCCAACCGTCGTCACTCGCAGCGGCAGCGCACTCGGCGTGCGCGAAGTCGTTGCCGTGGTCGAGTTCATGGAAGGCGACCGCGATCCGGCCGCCCCCCAACAGGATCTCGGCTGCCTTCGTGCGCTGCTCGTGCGTGCCGGCGGACCAGATGTTGACCGATCCGAGAAGGGAGGTGAAGCCGTAGCCGAGGCCGAGGCACGGGTCGCGTCGCCATACCGCCCGCTGCACTTCGGCGAGCCGGTCGGCCCGCACCAGCCGGCCACCGTGAGCGGCGGGCACGAACTCGGCGTTCATGCCGTAGGCGTCCAGCAGGCGTTCGCCCTCGGCGAGCATCTCGTGCCGCTCATCGGCGGCGAGGATGGCGGCGTAGCCGACCGGGTTGTCCGCATCCCGTGGGTCGCCGAACAGTGCGTCCAGTTTCTCAGCGCTCACGTGAGTCCTTCCCCCTGCTGAAGCGTTCGCGGCGCCGGCGCCCCGAACGGGGTGATGGGGGCACCGGTGGTCGCGGCGTCGACGATGAGACGGGCCAGCGCGCCGTCGAGCCGGTCGTCGCCGGGCGCGGCAGCCGGCATCGGCATCCGCAGTACCGCGGCGAGCCTGGCCAGCAGGGCGCGCAGCGCCGCCCGCACCCAGAGGCCGTCCTGCCACAGCGGTTCCGCAGCGTGCTCGGATTCACCCGTGGCCCACACGTGCAGGCAGGCCGCACCCGCATAGCAGAGCTCATAGGCGGCGGCCAGCTCGTAGGCGGCCATGGCGGGACGGGCAGCGGGCGCCACCTCGGCCATCCGGCCGTGCAGGTATTCGGCCATGGCGCCCAGTGCGACGGCGTGGTCGGCGAGCCCGGTGGGGGCGGGCCGGCTGCTGATCGACTCGACGAGTGCGGGCAGTGCCTGCACGACGGAGCATCCCTGCCGGGACAGCACGGTCAGTGCGCCGCGGTCGACAGGTCGGACCGGGCTGCCGACCGAGACGGCTTCGGCCAGTCCGCCCGCATCGACGGTGCCGGTGGCGAAGCCACGGACCAGCTTGGGGAACTGCTGCACCAGGGCGGCGCGGTTCACCGGGGTACTGCCGTCGAACACCGCCACGATCTGGTGGTCGCGCCACACCTTCTGGAACGCGCCGTACTCGTAGACGTCGGTGAGGAAGGAACGTGCGCCGAGCAGTTCGGCGAGCTCCCCGAGCGTGGCGTCGACCAGGGTGGGCGCGAGTGCCTTGGCGACCGCCGAGGTCACGCTCATCTCCCCGGTGAGGCTGTGGATCGAACGGCCGGCGACCAGCGAGGCCGCTTCCGCGGCCGTCAGCAGCGCGGCGCTGCGGGCCAGGACCGAGGCGGGGAAGGGACGTTCGGCCAGCGTGCGCTTCTGGATGACGCGCGCCGCGGTGAACCGGGCGACGAGTCGCAGCGCGTGCTCACCGGCGCCGAGGGAGATCGCGGTGCACATCGTCCGGGTGAGCTGGAGCGCGAGCAGCACCGTCTCCAGGCCGCTCCCCTCCGGGCCGACCAGTGCGTCGGCCGGCAGCAGCGCACCGTCGAACTCGATGCCGGAGATGTCGATCCCGCGGATGCCGTGCGTCAGCACCTTCGGCAGTGTCCGCCAAGTACCGGCCTGTAGCGCCGACTTGTCGACGAAGAAGAGGCTCTGGCCGCGCCCGGAGCCAGCCTGGCCGGTGCGCGCGAGCAGAGTGAGGTGGCTCGAGCGGGTGGCATTGTTGATCGGCCACTTCACGCCGTCGACGCGGTAGCCGTCGGGCTCCGCCGTGGCGGTGACGGAACCGCTCAACAGGTCGGCGCCGTGCTCCGGTTCGGACAGCGCCCAAGCCACCGGGGACCCGGACATCACCGCGTCGGCGGTGGCCCGGGCCTGCTCCGGGGTTCCGGCGATCCACACCGGGGCCACGCCCAGGTACGTCTTGGCGTGGGCCGTCAGTGCACTGATGTCACGGCGAGCGACGGTGCGCCAGAGCCGGATCAGTTCCTCGTGGTCGGACAGCGCGCCGCCCCACTCGGTCGGCACGTAGTGGGCCGGCAGGCCGAACCCGTCGAGGCGGGCACAGAAGTCCGCGGGAAACTGCTCGTCCTCATCGAGTTCCACGGACCGGCGAGCCGTCTCGTCGAGCATGCCCAGGGCTTCGTCGAGGGCGGCCTCGATCCCGGCGCCCGTGTGGGTGGCGGTCACGTGAGGTCTCCCGCCGGGTGAAGCGCGACACGCGCGGCGGAGGCGGCTCCCAGTCTCTGGTAGCCGCCGAGATCGAAAGCCATGCTGTTCCCCTTGGCTGCTGCTCCGTCAGTCACTGTTGCTCGGGGGGGGTGCGGCGCACCGTTCCGCCTCCTACCTCAGCCGAGGTACGGCCGCCTCGCGTCGCCGTCCAGGCCGGACTACTTCTTCTCCATCGCCGCGATCAGGCTCTTCGGGCGCATGTCCGTCCAGGAGTTCTCGATGTGGTCCAGGCAATCCTGGCGAGGAGCCTCACCGAAAACGGTCTGCCAACCAGCGGGCACCTCGACGAAGATCGGCCACAGCGAATGCTGACCCTCGTCGTTGACAAGAACCAGGTAATTCGCATCCGGATCGTCGAACGGGTTCGTCAACGTAGCGCCCTTTCTGGCGGTTTGAGTACAGAGGGCCCGAAGCGCGCATCATCGGCATCGGCTGCGTCGGCATTGGGGATCATGGCGGGGCCGCCGACCACTATGCCCCAACCCTCGTCGCTCGGTAAGTGGCAGAGGTTGCACGCTGACCCTGAAACGCCCAGGTAGCGCAGGGGCGCTGGGATGCAAGGGTGTGCGGCGCGGCAGGGTCGGCGCCGACGTGCGGTCCCGGACGAGTGCGCCCGGGTGTCCAAGTGGCGCATGCCGCCGGTTGAACACCCGGGTCGCCGGCGAGCGGGACAGCGTCGCACAAGCCGATGTCAAGCCATCACTCGTGAGCAACACGGGCTTTGACAGCCCGTTGGCATCGGATCCATGGGTGACCACCCGACTCGGAGGTGGTCTGGCGAAGCTCAGGACTCGACCGTCCGGCATGAACGGCCACCTGGCCGGGTCTCGGCCCACCGACGTGAACATCATTCCGCCGACGGGCTCTCAGGAGCATGAGATGCCGAGCCCCCGACCATTTTGTGCACCGCAGGCGCCGCGCCGCACTCAACTCGCCTTCATCCGAACCACAGCAGTCGCTTTGAGGGCTCGCGCTCAGGTCAGGTAGGCTGGTTCATCCCACCTGTGTGGCGACGCCACCGCCGTTCAGTGGCGCTCTGCGAACAGGATGTAGAGGTCGGTCTCGCGGTACTCGCTGACCTGCCGCACCTCGGTCCGCATCCCGTGGCTCTTGAACAGACCGTCGATGACGGCGAGTTCGCCGTCGCGGTCGGAGACTTCGACGACCGCGCTGCCGATCGACGGCCAGGCTCCCTCCTCGATGCCCTGGAGGACCTGGAGTTCGAACCCCTCGACGTCGATCTTCAGCAGGTCGATCCGGTCGAGGCCGTGACGGGCCATCATGTCGGTGACACGCCGCACCTCGACCGAGATCAACTGCTGTTCGAACCTCCCGTCCAGGGTGCTGTCCAGGTTCTCCAAGACGGCGGCCTTCAGCTCCCCGTTCGCCAATTCCTCGGTGGTGTTGCGCACGTACTGCTCGACGACGGCACGATCCGCCTGCGCATCCGCACCGAACCCGGACATCATCGTGTAGTTCGGGTAGTAGACGATCTCGCGGGTCTCCGCCTCGTTCCCGAGCGCCATGTTGTGCAGGGTGACGCCGGCCGACGCTCCCAGGTTCTGCTGAAGCGCCTCGAAGACCTGCGGGACGGGCTCGAAGGCGAAGACCCTGGCGCCGGGCCACTGCTGGACAGCGAACAGGGAAAAGATCCCGATGTTCGCACCCACGTCGAAGATGACCGGTTCGGCCGGCAGCGGAGCCGCGCCATCGAGGACGTACGCTCGGTCTTCGAAGATCTCCTTGTAGAGGTAGTCAGTCTCACTCCGACTGATTCCGGCAATGGACTTTCCATTGGGAAGGAACTTGCGCGTCAGCGCCATGTGGCCCAGCTCCCTTCGATATCACGTCAATTGTTCCCGGCACCTGGGCCCGATCCGGATTTTGCGCCTGCTCAGGGGCGCATCGCCTTTTCAACGCGGTAGGGTCCAGGCGCCCGGTGATCCGCACCGCCATCGGGGTGTCGTGCGTGGCGCTGGCACCCTAGACACGCCACAGGAACCACAGCCGGCGCTGAGCGAACGACAACGGGATCATCGGGTTTCCTCCTGCTTGCGCACCGGCCGCAATGCGAGCCTGGCATTCTTCTTGCCACTGGTCTGCTGTGCCAGCGAGGCGGCGATTCCAGCCGGAGTCGACACCTCGTACAACACCCGCATCGACAGGGTCGACCCGAGTACCTCACGGACGCGGCTCACGAGTTGGGTGGCGAGCACGGAATGTCCGCCGAGCCGGAAGAAGTCGTCGTCCACCCCGACCGCCGGCACCCCGAGGATCTCGGCGAAGGCCTGGCAGAGCAGCTCCTCCTGCGCGTTCGCGGGCTTGCGGCCAACCTCCGCGCTCCCCTTGTACTCCGGGGCGGGCAGGGCCTTGCGGTCCAACTTGCCGTTCACCGTCAGCGGCAGCGCTTCCAGCACCACCACTGCGGACGGCATCAGCTGCGGCGGCAACTGGCGCGCCACGAACTCCCGCAACAGCTCCAGCAGTTCATTGCCTTCCTGGTCCCGATCGGCCGGCACCACATAAGCCACCAACCGCTTGTCACCCGGGGTGTCCTCGCGCACCACCACGGCCGCCTGCGCGACCTGCGGGTGCCCGGCCACCACCGACTGCACCTCACCCGGCTCGATCCGGAAACCGCGGATCTTCACCTGGTCATCCGCACGCCCGGCGAACACCAACTCCCCGTCACGCGACCACTTCGCGCGGTCACCCGTGCGATACAACCGCCCACCCGGCACCCCGAACGGCGAGGCCACGAACCGCTCCGCCGACAACCCGGGCCGACCCAGATACCCCCGCGCCAACTGCCCACCCGCGACATACATCTCACCCGCCACACCCACCGGAACCGGCCGCAGGAAATCGTCCAGCACATACACACCCAGACCCGGGATGCCGCGCCCGATCACACTCCCCGACCCGACCTCACCCGACACCAGCTCGCGGAACGTGACATGCACCGTGGTCTCGGTGATGCCGTACATGTTCACCAACCGCGGACCACCATCACCATGACGCCCCCACCACCCGTCCAGACGGGCCGGATCCAGCGCCTCACCACCGAACACCACCGCACGCAACGACGCCACCGCCCCGGGCCGCTGCTCCTCCACGGCCGCCAACTGGTAGAACGCCGACGGCGTCTGACTCAACACCGTCACCCCCTCACGCTCGATCAGCGCCAGGAACTCCTGCGGCGAGCGCGACACCCCATGCGGGACCACCACCACCCGACCACCGTGCAGCAGCGCACCCCACAACTCCCACACCGAGAAGTCGAACGCGAACGAGTGGAAGCACGACCACACATCGTCCGCCCCGAACCCGCCGAACAGCGGCCCCGTCTGCGCGAACAACCCCGTCACACTGCCATGCGTCACCACCACACCCTTGGGCCGACCCGTCGACCCGGAGGTGTAGATCACATACGCCGGATGCCCCGGCGACACCACGCACTCCACCGCCCCACCATCAAGCGCCGCCAACTCCCCCACCACCGACGGCTCGTCCAACGCCACCGCCTGAACACCGAACCCACCCAGCCGACCCGCCAACTCAGCGCAGGTCAGCACCAGACGCGCACCCGAATCACCCAACGTGTACCCGATCCGGTCATCCGGATACGCCGGATCGACCGGCAGATACGCACCCCCAGCCTTCACCACCGCCAAGATCGCCACCACCACCTCGACCCCGCGCTCCAAACACACCCCCACCACCGACTCCGCACCCACACCCCGCCCGACCAGCAACCGCGCCAACCGGTTCGCCCGCGCATCCAACTCCCCATACGACACCTCAACACCCTCGAACACCACCGCCACCGCATCCGGCGTCCGCTCCACCTGCGCCGCGAACAACCCCGGCAACGTCGACGACGCCACCTCGGCATCGGTCCGATTCCACTCCACCACCAGCTGCCGCAGCTCATCGGCACCCAGCACGCCCAGCGACCCCAACCGCGCCTGCGGCGCCTGCTCCAACGCAGCCGCCAGCTCACCCAGCGCGGTCCGCAGCATCCCGCACACCCGGTCGGGGTCGACCGGGGCCTGGACATCGACGGTGATCCGGAAGCCGACTCCGTCGTCGTCCACGGCCACGTCCAACGGGTAGTTGGTGCGACCCTCGGCCGAGACCACCCGGATGCCCTCGAATCGGAGGTCGAGATCCTGCGCGGAGGCCTGGCCGTGCCGGTAGTTGAAGAGCGCGGTGAACAGCGGAGCCGACCCCGGCACCGCGCTGGCTTGCTGGGCCAGCGACAGCGGGGCGTGCTCGTGCACCAGCAGCTCCGCCAGCTGGCGCTGCATCCCGGTCAGTGCCTCGGTGACGCTCTCCGAACCGACCCGCGCGCGCACCGGCAGCGTGTTGACGAAGAGACCCGGCACCCGGTCGGCGCCGGCGCCGGCGTTCATCCGGCCGAACAGCACCGTGCCGAACACCACGTCGACACGGCCCGACACGGCGGCCAGCATCCGTGCGTACGCCAGGTGGAAGACGGTGGCCGCGCTTACTCCGAGCGCCCGCGCCACGCCGCGTACCCGGTCGGCCAGTTCACCGTCGACCAGTTGCTGGGCCCGGACCGGGCCGGTGGACCCTCCAAGCACATCGACCAGCCCGAACGGGGCAGTGGTGTCCTCGACATCGCCCAGCAGACCGGTGAAGTACCGCAGGTGCTCCTCACGCGAGATGCCGTACCGTGCCTGCGCGACAAAGCCACGGAATGGCAGCGGCTCGGGCAGGTCGTCGCCCTGCCCCGACATGAACGCGTGCACCTCGTCCAGGAGTACGCCCATCGTGGTGTGGTCCTGCACCACGTGGTGGCTATGCAGCAGCGCCAGCCAGCGATCGCTGCCGGGCTCGGCAGCGACGTGCACCCGCATCAGCGGTGCCTGGCGCAGATCCATCCAGCCCGCGCCCAGCGCCAGCAACTGCTCCACCGGGTCAGCGCCTTCGCGATCCAGGACCACTTCCTGGACTGGCAGGGTCACCTGGCGGGCCACCACCTGGACCGCCTCCCGAAGGCCTTCCCACAGGATGGCGGTCCGGTAGATGTCGTGCCGGTCGATCACGTTCTGCAGGGCGCTCAGGAAGGCGTCCAGCCGCCCACGCGAGTCGAAACCGAGCACGGCCGGAACCGCGTAAACGTCGACCTGGCTGCCACCGTTGTCCTGGTCGGCCATCAGGTGGTGGAAGAGGATGCCCTCCTGGAGCGGGGCGAGCGGGTAGATGTCGGCCAGGTTGGCCGCCCCGCCCTCGACATGCTCCAGGATCCGGTCGATCGACGACTGGTTCAGCTCGACGAGGGGCAGCATGTCGGGGGTGATCTCGGTGGCGCCCTCCGGGATCAGGTTCGCCGGCACGACGACGGCCTCCGGGCCCGACGCGACGGCCAGGCCGGCCGGGGTGGGCGTCTGGAACAGCGCCTTCACCGACACCGACACACCACGCGCCCGCAGCTTCTCCACCAGCGAGACGGCCAGCAGGGAGTGCCCGCCGAGCGCGAAGAAGTCGTCCTCGACGCCGACCTGGGGCAGGCCGAGGATCTCCGCGAACGCGGCGCAGAGGATCTCCTCCTGGACGGTGACGGGTGCGCGGCCGTCGGTGGTGGCGCCGGCGGCGAAGTCGGGGGCGGGCAGCGCCTTGCGGTCCAGCTTGCCATTCGCCGTCAGCGGCAGCTCCTCCACCACCACCACCGCGGACGGGACCATGTGCTCGGGAAGGCGCGCGGCGATGAACTGCCTGACAGCCGCGGCAAGTTCGGTGTCCTGCGGGTCATCGGCCACCACGTAGGCCACCAGGCGGACCTCGCCCGGCTCGTCCTCGCGTGCGACCACGACGCCCTGGTCCACCAGCGGGTGGGCGGCCAGTACCGCCTGCACCTCGCCCGGCTCGATCCGGAACCCGCGCACCTTCACCTGGTCGTCCGCACGGCCGGCGAACACCACCCGGCCGTCCGTCGTCCACTTCGCCCGGTCACCCGTGCGGTACATCCTCCCGCCTTCGGCCGGGGGGACCCCCGTACCGTCCTCGAACGGACACGCCACGAACCGCTCCGCCGACAGGCCCGGGCGGCGCACATAGCCGCGCGCCAACCCCGCACCCGCCACGTACAACTCGCCCGTCACACCCGGCGCCACCGGCTTCAGATACTCGTCCAGGACGTAGAAACGGGTGTTGGCGATCGGCGAACCCACCGGCACGGCCCCACCCGACGTCAGACGGGTCGTCGCCACACCGATCGTCGTCTCGGTCGGACCATAGTGGTTGAACACGCCACGCTCACCGGCAGCAGCCAGCAGACCCTCCACCAGCGCCGGTGAAGCAGCCTCACCACCGAGGACGAGGGACCGCCCGGGCAGCACCCGCTCCAGACCACCCGCCGCACCCAACGCCGCAAGGTGCGACGGCACGATCTTCAAGAAGTCGATCTCGTTGGCACTCAGATACTCGGCCACGGCCTGCGGATCGGTGACCGCCGCCTCCTCCAGGATGTGCAGCTCACCACCACTCGCCAGCGCGGCGAACACCACCGTGTTCCCCAGGTCCGTCGCCTGCGCCTGCAGCAGCGCGTACCGACCCGCGCCGAACCCCACCCGCCCAGGCACCGACGACACGTAGTTGACCAACCCGCTGTGCGTGACCGCCACACCCTTCGGCCGACCCGTCGACCCCGACGTGTAGATCACATACGCCAACGCACCAGGAGCCACCGCCACACCCGGAGCCGTCACGGGCGCGGCCGCCAGTTGCATCGCCGTCAACGCACCGTCCACCGCCACCAGGCGAACACCCACCGACGGCAGGTCCTCCAACACCTCATCCGTGGTCAGCACCAACTGCGCCCGCGAATCCTTCACCGTGAACCCGGTCCGCTCCACCGCCTGCCCCGGATCCAGCGGCAGATACCCCGCACCCGCCTTCCACACCGCCAGAATCCCGACGATCATCTCCACACCGCGCGGCAGGCACAGCCCCACCACCGACTCCGCACCCACACCCTGGCCCACCAGATAGTGCGCCAACCGGTTCGCCCGCACCTCCAACTCCCCGTACGACACCGACACACCCCCGGACACGATCGCCACCGCGTCCGGATCAGCCGCCACCCGCGCCTCGAACAACTCCACCACTGACGCGGCCTCAACCGCGGCCGCCGTGTCGTTGAACCCCGACACCACCCGCGTACGCTCATCCGCGTCCAGCACATCCACCGCACTCAGCCGCGTCCGCAGATCCGCAGCGAACTGCTCCAGCACCCGCACGAACCGCGCAGCGATCGCCCCCGCCGCCTCCGCGTCGAAGAGATCCGCCGCCACCGTCACCGTGCCCCGCACACCCCCCGGAGAACCATCAGCGCCGAACACCTCACTCACCATCACGTCCAGATCGAACTTCGCCACCGGTCGGGTGATCGCCAGCGGCTCGACGCGCAGACCCGGCAGGTCCAGGGTCGGCCCGTCGATGTCCTGTGCGGCCGCGATGGTGTTGAGCTTGGTGAGCACCACCTGGAACAGCGGCTGCCGGGCCAGCGAGCGCACCGGAGCCAGCTCCTCCACCAGCCGCTCGAACGGCACGTCCTGGTTGGCGTACGCCCCCAGAGCGGCCTCCCGCACCCGCTCCAGCACCTGCGCGAACGTCGGATCCCCCGCCAGGTCCGTCCGGAGCACCAACGTGTTCACGAAGTCCCCGACCAGATCATCCAACGCCTCATCGGTACGCCCCGCCACCGCCGACCCGATCGGGATGTCGGTCCCCGCACCCAGCCGCGACAGCAGCACCGCCAACGCCGCCTGCAACACCATGAACGAGGTCACGCCCTCGCCCTGCGCCAACCCCACCAACCCCGCGTGCAACACCGTCGGCACCTCGAACGACACCGTGTGCCCCCGATGCGACGCCACCGCCGGACGCACACGGTCGAACGGCAACGCCAACTCCTCCGGCGTGCCCTCCAACACGCCGCGCCAGTAACTGACCTGACGTGACATCAGGCTCTGGGGATCACCCTCGTCCCCCAGCAACTCCCGCTGCCACAACGCATAATCCGCATACTGCACCGGCAACGGCACCCAACCCGGCACACCCCCCGCCAACCGCGATGCATACGCCGACGACAGATCCCGCGCCAACGGCTCCATCGACCAACCGTCGGCGGCGATGTGATGGACCATCAACACCATCACGCACTCACTCGGCCCGGTCGTGAAGAGCCATGCCCGGACCGGTATCTCCGTCTGCAGGTCGAAGGCGTACCCAGCGGTCCGGGCGAGGGTGTCCTCGAGTTCGGCCGGTGCGACCTCGCTCTCCAACAGTTCCCACGCCACCTCATCGAGGCCGAGGATCCGCTGGTAGGGCTCCCCGTCCTGGGCGGGGAACACGGTGCGCAGCGCCTCGTGCCGCTCCAGCACATCCCGTAGCGCCGCGTCCAGAGCCGCCCGGTCCAGGTCTCCGGTCAGCTTCAGGACCAGCGGCGCGTTGTACGTCGAACTGGGGCCTTCCAACTGGCTGATGAACCACAGCCGGCGCTGCGCGAAGGACAGCGGCACCCGCTCCGGGCGCTCCCCGACGGTCAGCGCCACCCGCGCCTGACCGGCACCGGCCAAGCGGGCGGCGAGGCCTGCCACCGTGGGGGCCTCGAAGATGTCGGCGGTCTCGGTCTCCACGCCGAGCGCGGCCCGGACCCGGCTGACCAGGCGGGTCGCCAGGAGGGAGTGGCCGCCCAGATCGAAGAAGTTGTCGTCGACCCCGACCGCCTCCAGGCCGAGCACCTCGGCGAACGCGGCGCAGAGGAGCTCCTCCTGGGCGTTGGCCGGACCTCGGCTGATTGCAGCCGTGTACTCGGGCGCCGGCAGGGCCCTGTGGTCGATCTTGCCGTTCACGGTCAGCGGCAGTTCCTCCAGCACCACCACTGCGGCGGGGACCATGTGCTGCGGCAACCGCTCCGCGCTGAACTCTCGGACCATGCCGACGAGTTCGGCGGCATCCGCGCCCTCGGCCGGTACCGCGTATGCAACCAGGCGCTTGTCGCCGGGGGTGTCCTCGCGAACCGTCACCACCGCCTGCGCGACCTGCGGGCAGGCGGCGACGGCGGCCCGGACCTCGCCCGGCTCGATCCGGAAGCCGCGGATCTTGACCTGGTCGTCCGCCCGTCCGGCGAAGGTGAGTCGGCCGTCCTCGGTCCAGCTCGCCCGGTCGCCGGTCTGGTACATCCGGCTGCCGTCGGCGGCGAACGGGTCGGCGACGAAGCGCTGGGCGCTCAGGCCCGGGCGGCCCAGGTAGCCGCGTGCGACTCCGGCGCCGGCGACATAAAGGTCGCCGGTCACCCCTGGCGGCACCGGCGCCAGGTCCTCGTCCAGCACGTAGATCCGGGTGTTGGTGTTGGGCCGGCCGATGGACGGCTGATCGCCGGGCGCGAGCGGTCCGGTCATGGTGGCGCACACCGTGATCTCGGTCGGCCCATAGGCGTTGACGAACCGTCGGCCCGGTGCCCAGCGCGTCACCAGTTCGCCGCCGAGCGCCTCGCCCGCCGACACCAGGGTGGAGACCGAGGGCAGGTCCCGCGGTTCCAGCACGGCCAGCACGGCCGGCGGAAGCGTCGCGTGGGTCACCTGGTGTCGGGCCACCACCTCGGCCAGCCCGGCGCCCGGCAGCAGCTGCGCCCTGGGGGCCACCACCAGCGCGGCGCCGGAGCAGAGCGCCATCAGCAGTTCCCAGCTGGCCGCGTCGAATCCGATCGAGGCGAACTGCAGCACCCGGCTGTGTTCGTCGACGGCGCACCGCTGCTGCTGCGCGGCCGCCAGGTTGGCGGCGCCGGCGTGGGTGAGCATGACGGCCTTCGGCGTCCCGGTGGATCCGGAGGTGTAGATCACGTAGGCCAGTCCGCCGGGCCGGCAGCCGCGCCGGGGCGCGGTGACCGGGGCCGCCTCGAGGGCCGCGCGCACCTGCGGGGTGTCCAGGGCGACCGTCAGCATCCGCCTGACCGGCAGGTCCTCCAGGACCGCCTCCTCGCCCAGCAGCGCCACGGCGCGGCTGTCGGTCAGCATGAGGGAGATCCGGTCAGCCGGGTAGGCCGGGTCGATCGGCAGGTAGGCCGCTCCCGCCTTGAGCACGCCCAGCAGCGCCACCACCAGGTCCACGGAGCGCTCCATGCACACCGCGACCACTGACTCCGGGCCGACCCCGCGGTCCTGCAGGTAGCGGGCCAACTGGTTGGCCCGCTGGTCGAGTTGCGCATATGAGACCGTTTCGTCGGCCGCAGCGACGGCGGCCGCGTCCGGGGTGCGGGCCACCCACGCCTCGAAGAGATCCGGCACGGTCGCGGCCGCCGCACCACCGCTCGCGGTGTCGTTCCACTCCACCAGCACCCGGTGACGCTCGTCCTGGCCGAGCAGGTCCACCCCGCTGACCGGGTCCGTCGGATCGGCCGCGGCCAGCCAGTCGACGACGGTGCGGTACCGCCGGGCGATCTCCCGCAGCTCCGCCGCGTCATGGCGGTCGGGGTTCGCGAGGACGCTGATGTCGAAGCTGGCGTCGGCCGCGCGGTCGGAGATGTTGAGCTGCACGTCGTCCACCGGGCCGGTGGCGATGTTGCGCACGACGCTCACACAGTCGCCGAAGGTCACCGGATAGTCGAAGGCCATGACGTTGACGACCATGTCGAACAGCGGGACCTCGTCTATGAGCCGCAGGTCCCGACGGAGGTCCTCGAACCGGTACCGCTGGTGGCGCAGTGCGCCGTGCACCCCCTGGGAGGTCTGGCGCACCAGGTCGGCGACGGTCGTCGGGCGGTCGATCCGGAAGCGGACCGGCAGCGAGTTGGCGGTCATACCGGGGATGCCGAGCTCGCGGCTGCCAACCCGGCCGCGGACCGGCAGGCCCAGCACGACGTCGCGCTCGCCGGTCATCCGGTGCTGGTAGACGGCTGCGGCGGTGATCAGCAGCCCGCCCAGGCTCGTCCGCAGCCGCCGGGCGGCCGCCTTCAATCCGGCGGCCTGGTCGCGACCGATGTCGTCGACGTGGTGGACCGGCGGAGGTGCCAGCCGATTGGCCCCGGTGCGGTGGGTGGCGGCCCGCTCCGGCAGGCCGGCGAGGACGGCAAGCCAGTGCTCCCGGTCCCGGTCGCGGTCGGCCGAGTCCCGGTAGGCGCGGTCGGCGTCCTGCAGCACCGACAGCGGTACGAGCGCGCCGTCGGCGGCGTCGGTGCCGGCGAGCAGCGCGTCGTACTGCTGGGCCATGCGGCTGATGAGCTGCCCGGCCCCGTGGCCGTCCACGACCAGGTGGTGGACGAAGTGGAAGAAGAGGTGCCGGTCCGGCGCGAGCCGGTAGACGGTGAAGGCGAACAGCGGCCCGGTCGTCAGGCCCATCGGCTGGCGCATCCGAGCGTCGACCAGCTCCAGAGCGGCCGCGCGCGGGTCGGGCTCGGCGCTCAGGTCGACGACGTGGATCGGGTAGTCGTACGGGCCGGAGACGTACTGCCGGGGTTCGCCGTCCACCATGCGGAAGCGCGCCCGGTAGTTGTCGGCTTCGTCCAGGGTGCGTCGCAGCGCCGTCACGAGAAGGTCCACGTTCAGATCGCCGTGGATCTCCAGGTATTCGCCGATATTGAAGGACGGATTCTCGGGTGCGAGTAGCTGGGCGTGCCAGATGCCCAGCTGACCGGCCATCAGCTCCCGGAGCTCACCTTCGAATGCCACCATTCCTGCACACCCCACCTATTCGAATCGCCGACCGAAGAGGCAGGACCCGGCAGCCGCCAGGGCATGCCGAAATGATCCCAGCTCCTCTGAGACAAAGCTGTGACCGGGCGGCCGGCACCGTGCGGACCGGCCCAGTGGGAACCCGCCGTGAATACCGCATCAAGCCGTATGGGCAATTCCGCGTTCCGCTCGCACCGCGTTCCCGCACATTCGGCCCACTCACTATGGTGCAGACCCTGACGATGAATCAATCCTCGACGATCACCGCCGCGGCCGTTCAACTGCGCCTTCGCACCACTTGAACGCCGCAGTACGGCGGGGTCCCGCAGGCCAGTGAAGCATGCGGCGTCACCGCCGAGGAAGAAGCGGTCGGCGGAGAACACCTCGGTGTCGTACGACCAGTCGTGCACGATACGGACCTCGTCGACCTGCTCCGCGCCACCGAGGATGTCCATGGCCTGGCCGCACTTCGCGAGCGTGGCGGTAGAACTCGTCGGCGCCCCGCTCCCGCACCTCGGTGGACTTGGAACGGTCCACCACCAGCCCGACGCTGTACAGGTCGGCCTTGATGGGGATCATCCAGACCCAGCCGTCCTCGAAGGTGCCGAGGCCACCGGCTACGCCGGCCTGCCCACCGTAACCTTCGTGCACGGCGACCCGTCCCAGTCCATGCACGACGGCAACATCACCGAGGGCGACACCTGGGTCAAGAACACCCTCGGCGGGTATGCCGAGTGGGCCAAGACCCACAACAGCGAGCTGATCGTCACCTGGGACGAGGACGACTTCACCACCGCCAACCACATCCCACGATCTTCTACGGCGCCAAGCTCCACCCGGGCAGCTGCGGCGAGATCATCAACCACTACAACGTCCTACACACCGTCGAGGACCACAGCACCTTCGGCGCGCTGCAGCTCAAAGCCGCCTGAACAGCAGAACGGGCCCTTCCCCCGCCACATGGGCGAGGGAAGGGCCCGATTCGCTACCCGACGGGTCCGCAGCCGTTCAGGCGGGCCGCCAGGGCGAGGCGTGAACCACCTCGCCAGATCAACAGGGCCTTGTCGAGAATCAGCAGATATACGTCGCGCTGCGAACAGGCTCCCCGTCTACCCATACAGCCAGATCAGCTCCGTCGAGCGAACTGCCGATCTGGGCGGTCAGCTGCCGAATGAAGTCATCCAGCTCGCCCGGAGTCGCCGTAGCCCACTCGGGCGCGCGTGCGGCCGTCACGAAGGCGAACTCCGCGAAACGCCGCGCGAGGCTGTCGGTCACCGCGTCCTGAGCCGCGTCCACGCTGATGGCCAGCAGTTCGGGGCATCCGGATCACAGAAGTCACTGAGTGCTACGAGTGACCGGTGCTACTCGGTCCGCAGTGCGGTGGCGGTCCGGGAGCGCGCCGCCCAGCCGGCCGGCAGCAGGGCGCCGAGCAGCGCGATCGCGATCCCGCCGGCCAGCAGCGGGAGCAGTATCCCGGCGGTGTAGACGTGGGTCACGCTCGGCGGCAGGTTCCTGCCGAGTGCGCTCACCATCTGGGTCAGCGTCACGTTCTCCACCGCCATCCCGATCGGGACCCCGATCAGCCCGGCGATCAGGCCGGTGAGGCTCACCGAGGTCAGCACCATCGCGATGGTCTGCTTGGGCGTCATCCCGAGGGCCTTGAAGATCCCCAGGTCGTGGATCCGTTCCCGGGTGTCCTGCACCACGGTGTTCAGCACGCCGAGCGCGGCGACCGCGATCATCATCAGCGTGAGGGTGGCCACCAGGGCGCTCATGATGAGCACCGTGGGGTTCGGGTACGTGATGTTCGGGGTGGCCGCGGCGTGCAGCGGGGTCAGCGCGGCGGTGGCCGAGGCGGACCAGGTGGAGCCGCTGACGTTGTCGGCCAGCTTGACGTTGAACTGGGTGATGTACGGCGTCAGACCGGCGGCGGTGAACGTGGCATTGTCGGTCATCACGACCCCGCTGCTGCTGCCATCGAAGTCGATGCCGACGATCCGCAGCGGCAGTCGCTTGTCGTCCTGCGTCACGGTGACGGTGTCGCCGACGTGCACCCCGGCCGACGAGGCCAGGTGGTCGTTGATCACGGCTTCGCCGGGGTTCTGGTACCAACGGCCGTGCAGCATAGCCAGATTGGTCCAGGACAGGTCGCCGGTGGTGGTGTCCACCATCGTATTGTCCCCCGTCGGCGCGCCGATCATGGTCGCGCCGCTGACGCCCCAGCCGAACGCGGCCTTCGTGCCCGGGACCGAAGCGATCGCGGCGGCCACCCCGGTGGAGTCCAGGTGGGGATTGGCAGGGCCGCCGCCGGGGGAGTGGAGGCCGACGGGCGTGCCGGCGGGCACCACGAGCATCGACGCGGCGTTGAGGCCATTGCTGCCCGTGTCCGAGTACTTGGTGAACGCGGTCTCCAGCCCCATCGCGAAGGTGACGCTGACCGCGCCGAACAGCACCGCGGCGCCGACCAGCACGGCCCGGGCCGGCTTGGCGAACGGCTGGGCCAGTCCCAACGACATCGGCCGGGGCAGCGGCAGCCTGCTTGCCAGGCGCTGCGCGCCTTGGCCGCGCTTGGCCTTCGGGGCACGGCCGACGACCAGGGTCTGCACCGCCGGCAGTCGCCCGGCCCGAAGTGCCGGGATGAGCGCGGTGACACCGACGATGACCAAGGTGCCGATCGGCACGACGAGGCTGACCCACACCGGCAGGCCGGTCTCGGCGGCACCGAGCTGCTGGGCGGCTTTGCCCAGGACCGGAACGGCCAGCACGTTGCCGAACAGCGTGCCGCCCACCACACCGATCGCCGCCGGGATCAGGGCTTGTGCGGCGTAGGCGCGGGCCACCTGCCAGGGGGTGAAGCCGAGCGACTTCAGGATCCCGATGCGCCGGATGCCCGAGACCACCGCGCCGCTGACCACGATCGCGATGATCAGCACCGACAGGAACAGGCCGAGGACGCCGAAGACGACCAGGAACGGCACGAACGACTTCGCGCTGCCGACGGCCTGCTTCTCCGCGGCCAGATAGGACTGTCCGCTCTCGACCGAGCCGGCCGGCGCGGCGGCGGCGATCGCCTGCTTGTCCGTGGCGAGGTCGGCCTCGGTCCCGGACTTGGCGAACCGGTAGAGCATCTGCTCGTCGGTCTTGACGCCGGCGGCGGCCAGCCGCGCGAAGCCATCGGCGGTGAGGAAGCCGGTCGCGGTGCCGGTCAGCGAGTTCGCCAGGCCGACGACCTTGAACGAGGGCTTGCCCGGCAGCGAGTCGAACACCACGGAACCGCCTGCGCAGGCATGGACCCATGAGGACAGGACGATCTCGTTCGCGGTGGTCGGCCACCCGCCCTGGACCAGGGCCAGATGGTCCAAGCCGGAGGTGGCGGCCAGGTCGGGCCGGGTGGTGGCGATGACCGGCTCGTTGGCGCGACCGGCCATCGGCATGCCCGGGGCGATGTTCGCGGTGCAGTCCGTGCCGTAGGTCGTGTTCAGGGCGGCGGTGACCGGGTACGGCCCGGACGCCTCGGTGACGCCGGCGAGGTGCCCGGTGGCGGCGGCCTGCGCGGCAGTGGCCTTCGAGCCGTCGAACTGGACTGACAGGTGCGCGCCGTTGCGGGCCTTGAAGGCCTGCTCGAACGGGGCCTGCACGGCGGCCAGCAGACCGAGCGAGAGGACAGATGAGGTGACGGCCGCGAACGTCGTCAGGGCCATGACGAGGGACTGCACACGACGCCGGCCGACGCCGGAGCGCACGACCTTGCCCAGGGCGCTCATCGGCTCACCGCCGGCAGCGGACGGGCCACGGCCCGGAAGGAGACCTCGTACAGGCGCTGGGACGGCAGCGCTGGGAGCCGCGTCATCGGACCGCTCCCGCCGAGCTGTGGGAGGTGGCGCCGCTGACCGGGTTGACCACGTCCCGGGCCACGGCACCGTCCACCAGCTCGATCGTGCGTCGCGCGGTGTTCGCCGCCAGCTGGGTGTCGTGGGTCACCAGCAGGATGGTCTGACCCTCGGCGTTCAGATCCAGCAGCAACTGGCGCACGTCCTGGGCCGAGTTCGAGTCCAGCGCGCCGGTCGGCTCGTCGGCCAGCAGCAGCGCCGGCCGGTTCATCAGGGCCCTGGCCACCGCCACCCGCTGCCGCTGACCGCCGGACAGCCGCTGCGGGTAGGCCTTGGCGTGCCGGTCGATACCCAGCGAGGCGAGCAACTCCATCGCCCGCCGCTTCACCTCGCCCTTGCCCATCCCGGCCAACTGCGCCGGAACCATCACGTTGTCCAGCACCGTCAGGTCGTCGAGCAGGTTGAAGAACTGGAAGATCATGCCGATGGAAGCCCGCCGGTACTTCGCCGAACCGGCCTCGCCGAGCTGGTCGACCCGGGTTCCGTTGACGGTCACGGTGCCGCTGGAAGGCTTGTCCAAACCGGCGACCAGGTTCAGCAGCGTCGACTTGCCACTACCGGAATGGCCGAGGATCGCCACGCACTCACCAGCCGCCACGGACAGGCTCACCCCGGCCAGCGCGGGCGGGCCGTCATCGTATTTCTTCGTCGCGTCTCGGAGATCGATCATCGGTTCATTCGTCATGGCCATGAACCTAGGACCGGACCATGATCCATCGCATCAGCCGGGCGGATGTCATTTCTCCCCCAGGCCATCGGTCTGGCGGCTACCCCGCGTACGTCCCGGGGGCGACGCGCAGAGCCGACGCCAGTCAATGCGATCTCCGCATGGAGGAGCTGTTCCAGCGTTTCTCGACATCGGAACCCGTGACCTGGCTGACCCACAGGCTGTGGTCGGTGACGAACGTGGTGCGGCATTCCGGTGCGCGGACCTGCCGGGTCGCGGTCGGCTACGAGCCGGAAGGGGTGACGATCGAGGTGGCGGACGACGGGGACGACGGCCTCGGAGGGCACGGCCGTCCGAGGCCCTCGGCGGCGGCCGGCGGGAGCGGCTTCGGCCTGCTCGGCATGCGCGAGCGGGTGACGCTGCTGTCCGGCCAGTTCAGCGTGGACCTCACACCGGCCGAGATTCGCCGTCTGCTGGCAACTGGACCCCGCAACCGTGCTCCGGACCGCAGCCACGCAGCGACCTGGTCGCGCTGGAGACGCCGCCACCAAGCACACGCCCGCCGCTGTCACTACATGTGGCGCGGCCACCCGTGGGTGGGACATCCACGTCAAAACCGCCCCACCCACCCGGCAGCCTCGCTACACTCACCGTCCCCAGGCCGCTGACCAGGGCACATGGAGAACTCTCACTGGAGTACTAGCGGTCATGGCGGTTGACGACGTGGTTGAGCATGCGGTGCAGGCGCTCGGAGTCGAGCCGGTCGGCGGCGCCCGCGCGGGACCGCCCCGGCAGCGGCAGCCGGCCACGGCGGTCCCAGGCCAGCGCGCCGCGCTCGTCGATCACGCAGGTCGCGGCACCCGCGTTGTCGGGGTGCAGGCAGAACGGGATGTCGAGCACGCCCAGTTCGAACGCCTTGGTCAGGGCGGTGCCGACATCGGCGTCCAGGTTCAGCACGGCCGCCACCAGGTGCCGGGCCTCGTCGAGCACCTCCGCGTAGAACGCGGCCTCCGGCTCACCGGGCGGGCAGGGCCGGCCCTGCGCCGCCGCAGCGGCCAACCTGAGCGCGGCCGTGTTCTCCTTGATGGTCGGGATCTGCCACGCCTCGGAGACCGTCTTCACGATCATGCGCTCGCACCCGGTGTCCCGGGCAAGCCGGGCGCTCTCCTCGATCAGCGCGGTGGCACCGCGCTCGGTCCGTGGGAACAGACCCATGTAGGTGTAGAGCACCACGTGCCACGTCACACCGGTCAGATACTCGGTGGCGAGGGTACGCAGGGCTCGCAGCGCGCCGCGGTCCTGGGCCGCCAGTATGCCCTGGGCGTAGCTGAGCGACATGTGGCGCAGGCCGTTCTGCCGGAAGAAGCAGCCCTCCAGCACGGACAGCGTCACCAGCATCGAGGGCGGGCAGAGTTGGCCCAGCAGGCAGCCGCCGAAGCTCTCGATGTGCCCGGACTCGGTCTCCCCCGCCAGGAATCGGCAGCTCTCGGCCCATTCCCGGACGGCCTCGGCGAGCGGCACCCGGCTGTACGGGAGGCAATACGACACCGGACCGCCTTCGGTCGCGTCCAGGCCCACCTCGACCAGCCGCTCGAAGACCCGCCGTGGCAGCGCGGTGCCGTGCCGCACCTGCACCGGGAACTGCGGGCCGTACAGTCCCTCGAGCAGCTCCCGGGTCACGGCGGCCGGGTGGGAGACGAGCGGATACCCGTTCAACTCCTCGCCGGCCGCCAGCCGTTCCAGCGGCGTCGTGTAGTCCCCGACCCGGGTGTAACTGTCCAGCGTGACCGTGCCGACCACCGGGGTCCCGAGGGCGGCGACCTCCCGCAAGCCGGCGTGCATTGTGCCGACCTTTCCGAAACCCATCCGGGGCTGGACCACCAGCCGCCCCTGGCGGCGGTTGTGCGCCACCCAGGAGTCCAGGTATCCGCCCATCTCAGCGGCCGGAGATCAGCTCGAGGCGGCGGCGGCCGCTCTCCGGGTCGACCGTACTCACCTGCACCTTGTGCGGGTCGCCGGCCCGGACCCGAGCGATCATGGACTGGTTCGACGCGAAGTAGACCAGCGAGCTGCGGTAGAGCGCACGCAACCGGGCGATGGACAGCGCCGAGACGTCCTCCAGCCAGCGGACGGCCGGCTCGTGGCCGGGTTCGCCGCACAGGGCCGCGTGCAGCTCGTCCAGCCGGTCGGCGGCCTTGGGGTGGCAGCTCTCAACGAACGCCGCGAGCCGGGCGCCCTGGTCGGTGAAGGGCGAGAAGACCATGGCCACCAGGGCCTCCTCGGTCAGGCCGAAGACGTCCCTGGCGTAGGCGTCGGACAGCTCGCGGCGGGCGGCGATCTTCTCCGGCGAGTCGTAGCGGCTCAGGGCGAGCCGGATCAGGTTCTCCGGCATCTCCTTCCTGCGCATCATCGCCTCGGCCAGCTGGAGGTACTCGGCGATGCCGGCCTCGTAGCTGCGGCCCTCGACGAACTGGGCGCGCAGGCCGCGCAGATGGGCCATCAGCGTCGGGTTGGCGCAGTCGGACTCGGTGAAGCTGAAGGCCAGGTCGTCGAAACGGAAGCCGAGGAACTCGGTGATCAGATCCCAGTGGTCGTGCACCCGGTAGCTGACCGGCTTGGCACCCACCGCCTTGACGCCGTCCGGCTCGACCTCGCCGGCGAGCTGCTCGTAGAGCGCGCTGTCACTCTCGTGCGTGCCGCAGCACGACTGGTTGCTCATAGCGAAGATGCCTCGAATTCAAAGTTCTCGATGATGTGGCGGATATCGGCCTCCACCTGGGCCGGGCTGTCATGCAGCAGGATGAACCGGCCGCTGTGCAGGGCGTCGTACGCTCCGCCCGGCTCCAGCACCTCGCCCGGCCGGGGCAGCAGTTCGCGCCAGATGCTCGGCACCCGGCCGCGCATCGAGGTCGCCCGCTCCACCCGGACCGGCCCCGCGGGCTTGGGGATGACCAGCCAGCCCCCGACGGGTCGCCGGACGACGCCGGGAGCGCCACCTCCTCGCCGGCTGCGGCCCGCAGCCAGACCTCGAAGAGGTTGAATCCGAACAGCTTGTTGAGCAGGTGCGGGACCTCGCTGCCGCCGACCCGGCCGCCGATCTCCAGGAAGACCAGCTCGCCCTCGGGGGTCACGAACAGCTCCAGGTGGAACGGGGTAGTGCGGATCCCGAGCGCGGCGACGCACCTGCGGGAGAAGTCCTCGATGCGTTCGCGCAGTTCGCAGCGCTGGACCGGCACCGAGCCGAGCGGCGCGCCGGCGGCGAAGGCCAGGCAGTCGTTCACATAGCGGGAGACCGCCTGGAAGCGGACCTCGGAGTACTGCCCCGCGAACCCGTCCACGTGGTGGACGTCGCCGGTGACGAACTCTTCGATCTCGTACCGTGCCAGCTCCAACTCCGGCAGCAGGGCCACCAGCGACGCCTCGTCCTCGAGCCGGTGGACACCGATGCTCGCCGCGCCGTCCACCGGCTTGACGATCACCGGATACCCGCAGGAGCGGGCGAACGCGAGGCTCTGCTCGACGCTCTGGCAGTGGGCGAACCGGGGCACCCCGCCTCGGCGAGCAGCTCCTTCATCCGCACCTTGTCCCGGTAGACCGCGACCTCATCCCGGGTCGGACCGGGCAGGCCGAGGTCCTCGCGCACCCGGGCGGCGATCTCCAGGGTGAACTCCGGTAGGGCGACCAACTGGTCGACCGGGCCGACCCGTTCGGTCACCTCCTGAACGGCGGCGCGCAGCGAGTCGGCGTTGTTCACGTCGTCGATCCGCACCATTGCGGCGATCTTCGACGGCTCGGCGAGCACGCCCCGGACGCCGAGATCGTCCACCACGTAGCTGACCTGGTGGCGGTCGTGGTCGATTAACTCCTCGTAGCGGGTGAGCTCGTTGTCCCAGCGCACCCCGTCCGAAAAGCGCGGCCACCGGTTGACGATCACGATGTGCATCAGCGCACCTCCAGCGGCGCGAGTTCCGAGTCGTCCCACGGTGCGATCACCGCGGCGTCCGCCCGCCAGGCGGCGAATCCCTCGGCCTTTCCGAAGGCCAGGAAGCTCCGGAAGCGTTCGACGGCGTCGTCACCGGTGAACACGTCGGTGTAGCCGTGCGCCAGCAGCTCGCGCCGGACCCGGTCGTTGTCCGACTCGGCGGTGGTGAGCTTGCCGCCGACCACGCAGGGCAGCTCCAGCCCGGCCTCCCGCAGGGCGGTCAGCAGCACCCGGGCGCCGTGCAGCCCGTGACCGTTGACGCTCGACACCACGAGCAGGTCCGGCCGGCTCTCGGCGACGGCGGTCAGCACCAGGTCGACCGGGGTGCAGGAACCCAGGTTCCGCACTGCGGCACCGTTCTCCTCCAACACCTTCTGCAGGTAGACGAGGTTCCAGATGTGCGAGTCGGACTCGACGGTGCTCAGCAGGCACCGGAAGGACACACTCATACTGAGACTCCTAGACGATTAGATCCGAAGTTCCGCCCCGCCAAAGGGGGGAGGGTGTCCACGATCAGTTTGTGACGACCGACCTGGACACCCTCTTGACCGCACTCTACGTGAAGATCGACGACAAGATCAGAGGAACGCGATGGCTGGGCCGCCCGCCGCTGCTCAGCGACTCCGAACTCGTCTGCTGTTGGTCGCGGTGACGCAGTAGCGCCAGCCGGTCTTCTGCTCGAAGCGGATGAGTTTCTTCAGGTGCCGCCGGGTCGGACGGACCCGGCGCACGATCAGCCGCATGCCCTGCGGCCAGCCCTGGCGAGTGTTCAGACCGGTCAACTCCGCGACGAAGTAGCCTTCTTGGAGACTGCCGTCCTGATGCAGGGAGACCTCCCAGGCGGCCTCGGACAGCCTCGCGATGGCCCGCTCGTCGTCTTCGGTGATCTTCCAGCCGACCGTGTAACGCACCGTTCGCCGCGAGGTGAAGGCTTCGAGGTGTTCCAGCAGTCCGTGGGTCGCCCCGGCCCCGTCCACCCTGACCAGGATCTTCGCGGCCGAGGAGCCGGGGATCTGCGCGAGGGCGTCGGTGAGCACGCGGATGTGGTCGCTGACCGTGTTCGCTCCGGCGTTCCCCGGCCGCAGCAGCATGGCCAGGGACTCGGTGGTGTTCGCGCACCACGCGGCCAGCGGATGGAACCCGAAGGTCTTTTTGAAGGTGACCGCCGCCCCGGCCTTCTTCGACGCGCAGGTGATGACCGTGGCGTCGAGGTCGATGACGATCCAGCCGGACAGTCGCTTGCCCGCCACCACCAGCCAGGGGAAGCCCGCCGGTCGCAGATGCAGCAGCGACCACACGCGGCGGCGCACCTGGCGGCGGGCCTTGGCGATCTTTGCCTGGGCCGCCTCGTCCAGCGCGGCCAGGGTGCGGCGCACGGTGGAGTCGGAGGCGGCCGTACCGAACAGCGGCCGGTGGTGCAACTGCAGTTGCTCGGCCTCCAGCACCTGCTGCCCGGAGGCGTGGCCACGTGCCTGTCCGCCGACAAGCCGCCGCCGCGATGAAGCGCATCCATGCCGTCACCGCAATCGACGGCTGCCGTCGCGACATAGCCCGCGACCTGCTGGCCGATCTGCGGCGCCTGGACCGACTCGTCAAGGACAACGAGGCCCACCTGAACCGCCGACCCAACGGGGATCAGCATGCCGACCCAGATGAACGCGCCCCCGGACCACGTCCCGGTCGACCCGGCCCTGCGCGGCGACCGGAAGTCCGCGCACATTCGTGCGCGACTCCCCGGAGACCAACTCACTGAGACCTACCGCCGCTTGGCCCGTAGTGTTCAAGCTGCTTTACAAGATCCACTCCTGCGCATCCGAGGGGGTTGGGGGCGAGCAGGCTCTCGGCCCCCGCGGAGCTCGGATTCCGGGCAGCGGGTCGGTGGAGCCGCCCGGGCCGGCGATCAGCGAACGATCGCGCGCAGCAATCGCACGTACGGGCTCCACCGAGCCGGGTGTGCCACCGTGCCAGTGCAGGCCGTCTCCGCGCGGTCCAGGCTGTCCTCCAGGAGCGCGTCGTGGAGCGGCCGCCAGGCGAGCGGCCAGCTGAGTCGTGCCGAGCCGCGGGCGGTCATGGCGAGCGTGTGGCGCAGCAGGGTGTGCTGCTCGTCGACGGCCAGGGCGGTGAACTCGTGGAAGCCGTGGAAGCCGCGCGGTCCGGTGAAGCCGAAGCGCACCCACGTCGCGGGGACGTACGCGTCGACGGTGTAGCGGACCGGGCCGTGACCGCCGACCGCGCCGACTGCGAGCGGACCGTCGAACCGCATCGAGGGCCACTTGTGGTTCGGCCATAGCAGGTCGCCGGTGTCGGCCAGGGTGTCGATCAGCGCCCCCACCTCCGTCCCCTTCGCGGGCAGCAGGCGTTCGTGCACGTTGTAGACAGCCATCGGCTCACCTTCCGGCAGTTCTAGAGAGTGCTCTCTAATTATTTTGGAGAGTACCCTCCAACTCATGGCGAGACCACCCCGCTTCGACTCCGATCAGCTCCTCGACGCTGCGGTCCGGCTGGCCTGCGGGTCAGGCCCGGCCGCGGTGACCATGTCCGCGGTCGCGGAAGCGGCCGGAGCCCCGAGCGGCTCGGTGTACTACCGCTTCCCGGGGCGGAGCGCTCTGCTCGCCGAGTTGTGGCTGCGGACCGTCGACCGGTTCCAGCGGGGTTACCTCGCGGCCTTCGGCAGGGTTCTCGGCGAGGACCTCGATCCCGTGCTGCTCGCCACGATCGCCGACGCGCGGCAGACGGCACGGGAAGCGGCCCGCCAGGTGGTTGAGTGGAGCCGCTCCCACCCGGACGAGGCGGCTCTACTCCTCTACGGCCCTGATGACTTCGGGCGCGCGGACTGGTCGCAGGAGCACCGGCTGCGCGCGGATCGCGGCAACCAGCGCGTGCACAGCGCGCTCGCTGCACTCGCCGCACTGCTGAGCGCCGGGGAGCCGGCCAAGGACCCCCAGGCCGTCGAACGAGTGGTGCTTGCCCTGATCGAGCTGCCGCTCTCGCTGGTCCGACGCCACCTGCGTGCCGGCGCGCAACTCCCCGAACACGCCGAGAGGCTCGCCGAGGAATGCGCCGACGACCTCCTCGCCCGGCTCACCCCGCGCCGTCCGTAACCGACTTGCCCGGGGTGAGCCGGGGAAGGCAGCGGCTCACCCGGTCCCGCTCCGCGGTCGACGTGCTCGTTCGCGCCGCCGGGTCAGCGCTCGAGTCGCGTCTCGATCAGCCGCATCGCCGCGAACAGGCCGACCGCCAGCAGGGACAGCATCAGCAGGGTGGAGAACATCCCGACGGTGTCCGAGCCGTTGCGCTGGACGGCGAGCAGCTCGCCGAGACCATCACCGCCCATCACGAACTCGCCGACCACCGCGCCGGTGACCGACAGGGTCAGGCCGGTCCGGATCCCGGCGAGCACGCTCGGCAGTGCGAGCGGGAACTCGATGTAGCGCATCATCCCCCACCTGCCGACCCCGTCGACCAGGGCGGCGGCCATCACCTCCCGGTCCACGGTGCGGACGCCGAGCGTCGTGTTGACCAGGATGGGGAAGAACACCATCAGTGCGCACAGCACGATCACCGGTTCGACGCCGTATCCGAGCCAGAGGGCGAGCAGCGGCGCGAGCGCCACCGCCGGCACCGCCTGGGTCGCGGCCAGGTAGGGCTGCAGGGCGCGGGCCGCAAGGCGACTGCGGGCGAGCAGGTAGCCGAGCGGCACCGCGACGACCAGGCCCAAGGCGGTGCCGCAGAAGCTCTCGTAGAGCGTGGTGCCGGTGGCGTCGAGCAACCCGCCATCCCGCAGCGCGGAGACGAACTCCCGTGCGAGGTCAGCTGGATGGGGGAGGAAGAAGGGCGACACGCTGCCGCTGTCGACCGCCGCGATCCAGCCGGCGAGCAGCAGTACACCGGGAACGACCGGCGGCAGTATCGCCCTGAGCATGGCTCGGACGGCTCCCGCCCCGGCTCCCTGGCCGATCTGACTTGTCATCAACCTTCTCCTCCCCGAGCCGCCTTGTGCGGCGGGCAGCGAGATCCTGTCACAAGGGGAGCAGTGGGCCGTGTGCTGCGGAACACATCCGTGAGGCCGGGTGGCTGTGCCATGATCGCCCAAGAGTGTTCGCGCGCTCCGGGGTCGGTGTAATTCCGAGCCGGCGGTGAAAGTCCGCGACCCGGCCGAAGCCATCGGCCGGTTGACCTGGTGAAACTCC